>CAKTPV010000058.1 GCA_934591815.1 uncultured Oscillospiraceae bacterium | reverse complement strand
GAAAGCGGCAAGACGCTGATCATCGTTACGCACGACCCTTCGATTGCCGAACGCTGTGACAGGATCGTTCAGATGGCAGATGGCCGCATTGAGGGAAACGGAGAAACCTTGCCGTGAGAGGGTGTGCGCCCATTACCATGGATTTCAGAGTCAAACAGCCGCAAGCCACCATTTTTGATGACTTGCGGCTGTTCTGTTCAGCAGCTCTTTTGGTAACTCTCCATCTTGTACGCTTTGCTTCGCCGAAGCGCTGGAAATGCACGATCTCCCGGGCGCGCAGGAACTTGATGACGTCGTTGACGTCCGGGTCGTCGCTGAGCCGCAGGATGTTGTCGTAGGTGACGCGGGCCTTCTGCTCTGCTGCCAGATCCTCGGTCAGATCGGCGATCAGGTCGCCCTTGACCGCCATGGACGCCGCGTTCCACGGGAAGCCGGCGGCTGCGGCGGGATAGATACCGGCGGTGTGATCCACAAAGTATGCGTCGAAGCCGGCGGTCTTGATGTCCTTCTCCGACAGATTGCAGGTCAGCTGGTGGACGATGGTGCCGATCATCTCCAGATGCCCCAGCTCCTCCGTGCCGATGTCCGTGAGCAAGCCCTTCAGCTCCGGGTAGGGCATGGAGTAGCGCTGGCTCAGATAGCGCAGGGACGCGCCCAGCTCCCCGTCCGGCCCGCCGTACTGGGAAATGATCAGCGCCGCCAGTCTGGGGTTGGCGTTTTTGATCTTTACCGGGTATTGCAGCTTCTTTTCATACACAAACATCAGTCGTTCCCTCCTTTGTCCCAGGGCCACGGGTCATCCAGCCAGCGGAAGCCGCCCTCGGTGATAGCCGTCTTGCACAGCGGACCGTTGGCCTCCTCGTACCGCGCACGCCCCTCCCGGCCCAGCCGGATGTAGCCCCAGTACAGCTCCTGCGCCTGCTTGTCGTTGGGATGGGTGGTCAGGTACAGCCCCAGCTCGTCAATGGCAAAGTCCAGTGCCATCAACTCCAGCAGCGCCTCATTTACCTTGGGAAACCGGGAGCGCAGCTCCTTGCAGAACGGCAGATCCAGGCCGGGGAACAACGTGCCCTGCAGCAGCGCCTCCCTGTCCTCGTAGCGCTGGGCGTCCTCGCGCTGCATGGCGATATAGGGAAAGACCATGTTGCCGCAGCCCTTCGGCAGGCATCCGTCCATCTCGCGGCAAACCGCGTCTCTGCGGGCCGTCATCTCCCGGGACGCACCGTCCTGTGCTGCCGCCGAAGCGGCAGTTCTCTCCATATACAAGAGAAATTCCTCCTTTGAAGCGGTGATATCGGTGAGCCGGAAACGGCTCACCTCATTCTATGCGCCGGCGGCGAGGCAGGCGCCTGACGGGAGGGTGGAAAAATTTCCGGAAACTTTTGCGAAAGCAGGAGATTTACGCCGCAGAGTGTGGTACAATGGTGCGGACATCACAGACAGCCCGTTCCTCCCACAAGGAGGAGGGCTGTCAAATACAGGCAAGGAGAAACTGCCATGAAGGTCGTGCTGCAACATCTGACCAAGAGATTCCCCAACCGCAACAAAAAAGCGGGCGGTGACGTCGTCGCCGTCCATGACTTCACCTTTGAGATCCCCGACGGGAAGCTCATCGGTCTGCTGGGCCCCTCCGGCTGCGGCAAGAGCACGGCGCTGAACCTGATCAGCGGCCTGCTGGAGCCGTCGGAGGGACAGATCTTCTTCGGCGAGGACGATGTGACCCATCTGCCGCCGGAGAATCGCGGCGTGGGGCTGGTGTTCCAGAACTACGCGCTGTACCCCCACCTGACGGTACGGCAGAACATCATGTTCCCGCTGGAGAACCTGCGGGGCGCGGAGAAGCTGACAAAGGCGGAGATGGCGGAGCGGACGCTGGAGGCGGCAAAGCTGGTGCAGCTGGAGGGTCTGATGGA
>CAKTPV010000057.1 GCA_934591815.1 uncultured Oscillospiraceae bacterium | reverse complement strand
GACGTGGGCAAGGCCGTGAACCCCCTGAGCATCGAGGGGCAGATCGAGGGCGGCGTGGTCATGTCCATGGGCTACGCACTGACGGAGCAGTATCCCATCGACGAGAACTGCAAGCCCACCGCCAAATACGGCACGCTGGGACTGTTCCGCGCCAACCAGCTGCCGGAGCAGGAGATCGAGGCCATCGTGGTGGAGAAGCCGGGGCTGGATGTAGCCGGCGGCGCCATCGGCATCGGCGAGATCACGTCCATCCCCACGGCGCCCGCTATCGCCGACGCCTACTACCGGCTGGACGGTCAGCGGCGCTTGGAGCTGCCGCTGGCAAACACGCCCTACGCACGGAAAAAGTAAAAACAAAACAAGCCGCAGCAGCGCTGCGGCTTGTTTGCCAGGCGGAAATCGTTTCTTATAGCTGCCGCCCGGTCAGGGCGGTCAGGGCGTCGCGGGTGTCCACGTCGGTGAGCTGACCGGCGGATACCTCGTACAGCAGCAGGGCGTCCTCGTGGCGGCGGATGACGGCGCTGCCGCCGCGGTCGCCTTGCAGCGCCCGCAGCTCCGGAAAGAAGCAGGCGGGGAACAGGCAGGGATTGCCCCGGACGCCGTCGTGTCCCAGCGCCGCGATGCAGGCGGGATGTCGGCAGTAGAGGTCGAGCAGCCCCTCCACGCTGGCACGCTCCAGCAGGGGCTGGTCGGACACCAGAAACAGCGCGGCGTCGCAGTCTCCCAGCGCGTCCAGGCCAAGGGAGATGGTGTGGCTGATGCCCCAGTCCGGGTGATGGTTTTCCACGGGCGTGAAGGAAAAGCGCCTTGCGGCCTCCGCCGCCTCCGGATACTGGGTGACGACCGCCACCCGGCACAGCCGGTGGGCGGGTACGGCCTCCAGCGCGCGGCGCAGGAGGGACTTGCCGTCCACCTCCGCAGCCAGCTTGTTCCGGCCGAAGCGGGAGCCGTTGCCGGCGGCCATAACGACACAGCCGATACGCAGCTTTTCCACGGGATCACCTCCATGCCGGTAGTATACCCGCAAAATGGAAAAGCTGTCAAGAAAAACGGCGTTGTATCCTAAGTAGGATAACGGAAAAACCTTTTCAAAGCTGCGGGTTTATGATAGGATAAGGTAATCATCAGGCTTAACTGTTACCGAGTCAAATCTCGCTTACAAGGAGGAGTATCGGAATGGGTGAGGTAGGAAAGAGCCAAGTCAGGGTGGACGCCTTTGACAAGGCCACAGGACGCACCAAGTATTACGAGGATCTGATGCCCCAGAACGCGCTGTATGTGCGCATCAAGCACGCGGAGATCGCCCACGGCTTTGTGAAGTCTGTGGACACCAGCGCCGCCGAGGCCATCGCGGGCGTGGTGAAGGTCATCACCTGCTTCGATGTGCCGGACATCGTGTTCCCCACGGCGGGCCATCCGTGGTCCATGGATCCCGGCCATCAGGACGTGGCCGACCGCCATCTGCTCAACCGCCATGTGCGGTATTGGGGCGACGATGTGGCGGTGGTCATCGCGGAGGATGAGGTGTCCGCCATGCAGGGCGTGCGGGCGCTGAAGGTGGAGTATGAGGAGCTGCCCTTCGTGCTGGATGTGCAGAAGGCCATGGAGGACGGCGCACCCCAGCTCCACGAGAACTATCCGCACAATATCCTGAAGCACACGGATATGCACAAGGGCGATTATCAGGCCGCCATACAGGAGCCGGGACTGATCAAGGTAGAGGGCTGGTACGATACCCCCACCGTGCAGCACTGCCATATCGAGAACCACGGCTGCTTCGCCTATGAGGAGAACGGCCGGATCGTGGTGGTGACCTCCACCCAGATCCCCCATATCATCCGCCGGGTAGTGGGACAGGCACTGGGCCGCCCGTGGGCGGATATTCATGTCATCAAGCCCTATATCGGCGGCGGCTTCGGCAACAAGCAGGATGCGCTGTACGAGCCGCTGTGCGCCTACTG
>CAKTPV010000056.1 GCA_934591815.1 uncultured Oscillospiraceae bacterium | reverse complement strand
AGCTACCGCATCGTCAACAACTGCGGCGATCAGGCGGGGCAGACCGTCAAGCACCTGCACTTCCATGTGCTGGCCGGCCGCGACATGACGTGGCCTCCGGGCTGAGATGACCAGAAAAGGGACGGCTTGTGCCGTCCCTTTTTGCTTGTCTCCCCGGAGAAACTATGCTACAATACCAGTATTCCGACCCACTGGATCTACAGCAGGAGGTACATATGGAGAAAAACGGAACGGTCATGGACTATCTGCGCTGGCGGGGCGATCTGCCCTTCTGCCGGGACGGCTTCAACGAGGTGGACAATCTGGTGCTGTGCATCATCTCCTATATCAATTTCCGCCGGTTTGACGATCTGAAGACCACCGACCCTGCCAAGGCCGTGGCGCTGCCGGAGGTAGCCGCCCGCCTGACGGAGGAGGATGAGCAGCGCGGCCTGTCAGAGCTGGCGTATATCCCACTGATGCGTCTGGCAGCAGAGACGGAGCGCTTCCGCGATGTGCGGATGTTCGGCTTCACCCACGAGTGGGACGAGGCGAAGGAGATGCAGTTTGACGCCGTATCCTATCTGCTGCCGGACGACACGCTGTTCGTGGCTTTCATGGGCACCGACACCTCGCTGGTGGGGTGGAAGGAGGACTTCAACATGAGCTTCCTCTCCGCTGTACCGGCGCAGGAGCGCGCCGCCGCCTACACCGTGGAGATGGCTGCCGCCTGCCGGAGATGCAAGCTGCGGATCGGCGGTCACAGCAAGGGCGGCAATCTGGCGGCGTGGGCCGCCATCCATATTCCGGAAAACCTGCAAAAGAGACGGCTGCTGGCCGCCTACAACAACGATGGCCCCGGCTTCTCCCACGATATGGTGGACTCCGAGGCGTACCGCCGGGTGGCAGATAAGCTCCACACCTATGTGCCGGAATCCTCCATCGTGGGTGTCCTGCTGGAGCACGCGGAGGATTACGCCGTTATCGACAGCAGCAACCGCTCCATCATGCAGCATGAGCCGCTGTCGTGGAACGTGCTGGGGCCGCGGTTCATCCACTTGGGAGAGCGTTCTCAGATGGGCAAGCTCAGCGACGACGTGCTGCGCCAGTGGATCGGCTCCATGACCCCGCAGGAGCGGGAGCGGTTCTCTGACGCCCTGTTCGATGTGCTGAGCCTGTCCGGTAAGGCCCGGACGCTGGACGATCTGCGCGCCGGCGGGCTGGCGGGCGGCGCGGCACTGCTGAAGCAGTACAATGGCGCGGATGAGGAGGACAAGAAGATCATCTCCGAGATATTCCGCCGTCTGGCGGTGGACGTGAAGGCGGAGCTGAAGAAGGCCGCCGGACAGAGCCTGAAGACAGCGGAAAAGAGTCTGGCCGACATGAAACACGCCATCACCGGCCTGACAAAGGGCGACAAGACCGATAAATGACCGGCAGCGCCCCTCCGTACAGACGGAGGGGCGCTGTGATTTTCCATGGTTGACGGCTACGGCGGCACGTTGTATAATAAACTGATTTACTATCTAATACACGGGGGTATGGCCTTTATGTGGATCGCAAAGGATTGGCAGGATTACGAGCTGCTGGACTGCGGCGGCGGTGAAAAGCTGGAGCGCTGGGATAAGCAGATATTGGTGCGCCCCGACCCGCAGGCCATCTGGGAGACGGATCGCCGCGACCGGCGGTGGAAGACCGCCAACGCCCGGTACTCCCGCTCCTCCACCGGCGGCGGACACTGGGACAAGAGCAAGCTGCCGGAGAGCTGGCCCATCCACTATAAGGAGCTGACGTTTCAGGTCAAGCCCATGAACTTCAAGCACACCGGATTGTTTCCGGAGCAGGCCGCCAACTGGGATTTCGCCATGGAGCAGATCCGCGCGGCGGGGCGTCCCATCCGGGTGCTGAACCTGTTCGCCTACACCGGCGGCGCCACAGTGGCGTGCGCCAAGGCGGGCGCCAGCGTCTGCCATGTGGACGCGGCCAAGGGTATGGTGGCGTGGGCCAAGGACAACGCGCGGCTCAGCGGCCTTGCCGATGCCCCCATCCGCTGGATCGTGGATGACTGCGCCAAGTTCGTGGAGCGCGAGATCCGCCGGGGCAAGACGTATGACGCCATCATCATGGATCCGCCCAGCTACGGCCGCGGCCCCTCCGGGGAGGTCTGGAAGCTGGAGGAGAACCTGTATCCCTTTGTCCGGCTGTGCGCGCAGGTGCTGTCGGACAACCCCCTGTTTGTCATCCTCAACAGCTATACGACGGGGCTTGCCCCCTCGGTGCTGGGATATATCCTGCAAATGCTGGTAGGGCGCAGATTCGGCGGCCACGTGACGTGGGACGAGCTGGGGCTGCCCTGC
>CAKTPV010000055.1 GCA_934591815.1 uncultured Oscillospiraceae bacterium | reverse complement strand
TCACGGTGTTGCCCGCCGTGAGACCCGACTGCCACTTAGTCCGCACTGCAATCCCACCGGCGCCCCGTCAGGACAGCCTAGGTGATTTCCACCGCAGTCAAACCATCTCTTATCCTCTTTTGCAAACAGGGTTTCAGGGAAATAGCGCTGCGTCCCTGGCCGGGGACTTGACGCGTTGACTCTCCCATCCACCCTGCCCACGCAAGGCAGGCTACTCTGCACACAGCGTTCACGGCACAAGGCCGGGTAGCACCGCGATGCAGGTTCGCAATCTGCTTCGTACACAGGTCGCTGACCACAAAGGGAGTACGCCTGTGCACAACAGCAGGTCTCCACGACCGCAGGGTCGGGTCCTCCATGCCATTGGAGGGCGCCCTACGGCCGCAGGCGCGGTAATTGCCGCGCCTCCCTTCCAGCACCCACCCCAAACTGGGCGTAAGAAGCAAGCACCAGAGGTTTCACAGTTGTGCCCTTTAAGGGATTTTTAGGCCCCTCTTCAGAAGACGGCAGATCTGACTAGGATACTGCGCCGCTGTTCAGCAATATAGTATATTATCATACTTCCCGGTGATTTACAACCGTTTTATGCAAGATATTCTGCATATTTCCTGTTCTATGCACACCCGAGGCAGTTGAATATCCTCCCGTCCGTGTGGTACAATGGCTCTGGACAAGAGAAAGGAGCCGCCTATGAGTAACAAGCGCAAGTACCTTTTCTGGCTGATCCCCGCCGCGCTGATGCTGCTGGCCGTCCTGTTTTTCCTCTATCCCCGCCGGGCGGACGTGATCCTGCATCTGCCGAAGTCGGCGGCGGGTATCCGCGAGGCCTATTTCCAGAGGATCGAACCTGTCCATGAGACGCTGGAGTATTTCTGTCAGGACTACACCCTGACGGCGGAGCGGGAGCCGGAGCTGCTGCAGGAGGTCTGCGACTGGCTGTACGCCGCGCGGCTCAACCGTCCCATGCCCGGCAGCGGCGTACTGCACGATCCCGGCGTCATGTATACCCTGCGCGCCCGGTCGTCGGACAACTCCGCGACCGCTGCCATCCAGATTTTTGAGGACGGCCGCGCCGTGGTAAACGGCGTGCTCTACCGCCTGCGTCAGAAGGACATGGCGGCGCTGAATACCATCTACCAACATCTGAATACCATCTACGACTGAGGGACATCTCGAACGTGCCTGCCGATGCGATCGGCAGGCACGTTTTTGCGTCCGCCCACATACAATGGCCTTGTAAGACCGTGGTAAGGAGGCCGACTATGAACGAACAGGACATGATGCAGAAGCTGAAAAGTGACCCGAGGGCGTTGAAGTCCGTCATGCAGTCAGCGGACGGCAGGGCGCTGCTGGGGATGCTCTCCGGCGGCGACACCGCCGCGCTGGGACGCGCCGCCCAGCAGGCCGCCTCCGGCGACACGGCGGCACTGTCCGGTATGCTCCGGCAGGTGCTGTCCACGCCGGAGGGAGCGGCGCTGGTGCAGCGGCTGGAGGATTCCCTGCGCCGGTAAAGAGAGGAGGGACGCGGCATGGCCGAGCTGGATGAAAAACTGAATGCGCTGCTGTCCGATCCCGGCAGCATGGCACAGATCATGCAGATGGCGCAGCAGCTCTCCGCCACCATGGGCGGGGACGCGGGCGCCGCCGTGCCGTCCCCTGCCCAAGCTGCCGCCCCCGCCGTGCCGCCGCCAACACAAATGCCACCGGGCGGCATCGACCCGCAGGTGGCCGCCCGCTTCCTGCCGCTTTTGCAGGAGTACAGCCGCTCCAACAGCCAGACCATGCAGCTGCTCTACGCCCTGCGTCCCTTCCTCAAGGAGAGCAAGCAGGACAAGGTGGAGCGGGCAGCGCGGCTGGCGCGGCTCATCCATTTGGGCAAGAAATTCCTGATAGATTGGGGGGATGGCCATGTATAACCGGTATATCCGGGGCGACGGCGGTACATACACCCGTGTCAGCATAGAGGACACGCCGCTGCCGCCGCCCGCCGGTCAGCGTCCGCCTCCCCCGTCTCCCTCCCCGCCGGAGGGCGCACCCCCGCCCCACAGGCCGCCTCCACCGCCGCAGCCATCACCGGAGCGGGGACTGCTTAACGGGCTGCTGGAAAAGCTGCATCTCAGCGACCTGGACGCGGGAGATATTCTTTTGCTGCTCTTGTTGTTCTTCCTCTTCCGGCAGGAGGCCGATGAGGAACTGCTCATCGCCATCGGGCTATTGCTCATCCTCTGACCGCAGATAAAATATCCCCCGACCGGCCGGCCGGGGGATATTTTCGTGTAATGGTGATTTACTTTACAGCTTCCTCTACCGCAACAGCGACAGCGACGGTGGCGCCCACCATGGGGTTGTTGCCCATACCCAGGAAGCCCATCATCTCCACGTGCGCGGGGACGGAGCTGGAGCCGGCGAACTGGGCGTCGGAGTGCATCCGGCC
>CAKTPV010000054.1 GCA_934591815.1 uncultured Oscillospiraceae bacterium | reverse complement strand
CCGCTGCTGTTGGGAACCACCTTTTCGATGGTGTCGTCCCGCTCCACCTCATAGACCCGTGTGCCGTAGCGTACCAGCTCGGCGTGGGAGGTGTCGTGGCTGGCGCCCACATAGCGGGTGGAGACCACCTCGCCCCGCACCACCGTGTCCTCATACGTCTCCACGATCTGGCCGGAAACGCCCTTGCGGACGATCTCCTCCGTGCCCTTGTCCATCAGGGGATCGGGGGTGCGCTTGATCTCGTAATCCGTTTCCACAGTCACAAAGTGCTGGTAGGTCAGGGTGCCGCTGATGCGGATGGACAGCTGGTCGCCGGTGAGATTCAGCTCCACCATCTCGTCATCGCCGAGGCTGATGCCGCAGCGCTCCAGAAAGACAGGCAAGCGCTCACCGGCGGAGACGGCGGTGGTGACCTGCCCGGCGTGGTCGACGGTGACGGTGTACCCGGGCTGCAAAATATACTGCATGGCCTTGTCGCCGCCCAGACTGCGGCGCAGGGACAGATAGTCCCGGTCCAGTTCCTCGGTGTTCTGCGACACCACCTGCGGGCCGTCCTGCTCCACAAGGATGCAGATGGCGTCCAGCGTGGGGGCGGCAGGCGTCAGGGATACGCCCACGAAGATGGCGGCCGTCAGGGCGACCATACCGGTGAAGCGCACCAGCCAGTTGTTCCGCAGCGCCGCGGTGAAGCCCACCAGCGCCGGGGCATGGAAAAGGGCGTGCCAGCTCCGGGCAAAGCGGGAGCGGAGAAAGCTCTGATACATCTGTTTTTGGTCGGTGACCACAGCGTCCCATGTCCATGCCAGCCAGTAACCCACGGCGCGGACGCCGCGGCGCACAAGGCGCACAAGACCATCGGGGGCGTCGTGGATGGCTTGGCACACGGAAACGGGGTCCAGCTTGGGGCGGCGGCGCACAGGGACCGGACGCCGCGCCACGGTTTCGATTCGTTCCATAGTACCTCGCAGTATAGCCGCCCGGCCCCATCCGTAAACAGGGCAGCGGCAAGAATTGAAATTATTTGTAACTTTTGTTACCGATCAGAAATACTCGTGGAGTATAGCACCATCCTGCCTTTTTGTCAAGTTTTGCCGGTATTTTTGGCAATTTTACCCGCTTTTTTCGTTGCAACACCACCTTTTGCATGGTATTATAGGGAAAAAGGGGGGTGTTTCCGTGGAGGAATTGTGGAAAGTACTGGGCGTGACAAAAGGCGTGACGGCGGTGATAGGCAGCGGCGGCAAGACCAGCCTGCTGTATGAGCTGGCGGAGGAGCTGCGCCCCTACGGCACAGTGCTGCTGGCCACCACCACCCACATCATGCGCCCGCCCCAGTATCCCTTCGCCCAGACGCCGGAGGAGCTGGCGGCGGCGCTGGCAGCGGACGGCGTGGCCTGTGCGGGCAGCCTGACGCCGGAGGGGAAGCTGACGGCGCCGGCGTTTGACGGCTGGCAGCAGGCGGCGGATTTCGTGCTGGTGGAGGCGGACGGCTCCAAGCGGCTGCCCGCCAAGGCCCATGAGACGTGGGAGCCGGTGCTGCCGCCGGAGCGGACGCGCACCATCTGCGTGCTGGGCGCCACCGCCTTCGGACAGCCCATCCGGCAGGCGGCGCACCGCCCGGCCATCTACGCCAGACTGGCGGGCGCGCCGTGGTCGGCGGTCATCACGCCGGAAATGGCGGCAAGGGTCATCTGCGCCGAGGGATTGTGCGGCGTGATTTATGTAAACCAAGTGGATGACCCGGAGGTGTCGCCGTCCTGGGCGGAGGCGTTCGTGCGGGCGTCCTCCGTGCCGGTGGTGGCAGGATCGTTGCAGGCGCGGCGGTGGAGAAGACTCTCCTGACTGCATAAAAAAACAGGTGCGCGGCCGCACACCTGTTACTTTTATGTAAACTTATTGCGCCGCGTCCAGCAGGGCGTCGGACAGGCGGGCATACTCCTCCAGCCCCAGCCGCTCGCCCCGGACGGTGGGCTCCAGCCCGCAGGCGGTGACGATGTCCGTCAGGGTGTCCTTGGGCAGCTCCCAGCCGGTTTGCAGGCTGTTGACCAGCGTCTTGCGCCGCAGGGCGAAGCCTGCCCGGACGGTACGCCAGAAGGCGGCCTCCGACCGCACCTGCACCGGCGGTGCGGTGCGGGTCTTGCAGCGGATGACGGCGGATGTGACCTTGGGCGCCGGGAGGAAGCAGGTGTTGGGTACGGTGAACAGCAGCTCCGGTTGGGTGTAGTACTGCATCAGCAGGGTGAACGCGCCGTAGTCGGCGGTGCCGGGGGCGGCGCAGATGCGCTGTGCCACCTCCTTCTGGATCAGCACTGTCAGGCTGTCGAAGCAGTGGGATTCCACGCAGGCGGTGAGAAAGGGCGTGGTGATGTTGTAGGGCAGATTGGCGCACAGCACGGGGCGCAGGCCGGACAGATGCTTCTGCACCAGCGCGGGCAGGGACAGCTGCATCACGTCTCCCTCCACCAGCGTAAAGTTGGGGTGCTCGGCCATCGTCTCCGCCAGCACGGGGTACAGGCGGCGGTCCAGCTCCACAGATACCACCCTGCCCGCCCGGCGGGCCAGCTGTGTGGTGAGGGAGCCGATGCCGGGGCCTACCTCCACCACGCCGGTATCGGCGTCCGCGCCGCTGGCGGCAGCGATATCCTCCGCCACCCAGCCCTCAATGAGAAAATTCTGTCCCAGAGACTTGGCGAAGCGGAAGCCGTGCCGTGCCAGCAGAGCCTGTATGTCGTTGCGGTCGCAGAGATCCATAGCGGTACTCCTTTGAGAATGTGTTGCCGTTATTGTACCATATTCCCCGCCGATGTGCTATACTGTTTTTCAGAAAGAAAGGAGGTGCGCCCGTGCGCATACTGACCCATACCGTGGCCGCCGCCGAGGACGGGCAGACCGCCAAGCAGCTGCTCCGCGGCCTGTGGCACATCTCCGGCAGCCTGCTCAGCCGTCTGAAATTCCGGGACGCCATCACCGCCAACGGTGTGCCTGTGCCGGTGAACCATATCCTCCGCGCCGGAGACGTGCTGGGGGCGGATGTGTCCGACCTGCCCGGCCAGCATCTCCACATCCTGCCGGTGGACTATCCCCTCGCCATCCTCTATGAGGACGAGGATCTTCTGCTGCTGGACAAGCCCGCCGGCGTTGCCATCCACCCCGCCGCACTGACGGAGGAGACGGTCACCATCGCCGGGGCCGTGGCGCACTACCTGCAAAGCGACAGCTTTCACGCCGTGAACCGGCTGGATCGGGGCACCACCGGCGTTATGGCGGTGGCCAAGACCGGCTTCGTCCACGCCCGGTGCTTACGTTCCGGAGGGCGGCGGCGCAGTATGAAAAAGTTGATCTGTGACAGCAACGACCGGCGTGAGCCGGTCGTTGCTTTATTAGATCATCCAGTAGGGAGGCTGAGGAGTTTGCCCC
>CAKTPV010000053.1 GCA_934591815.1 uncultured Oscillospiraceae bacterium | reverse complement strand
TACAATAGTACCCGATTGAAAGACATGAAAGGAGCAGTTTCCATGAAAAAGAGCATTCTGCGGGAGTACGCCCGCCTTATCGCCCGCAGCGGCGTCAACGTCCAGCCGGGGCAGGAGGTCTTTATCGCCGCCGAGCTGGATCAGCCGGAGTTTGTGAAGATGCTGGTGGAGGAGTGCTACAAGTGCAAGGCCAAGAAGGTGGTGGTGGACTGGAACTACCAGCCCCTCCAGAAGCTGCACTTCCGCTACCGCACGCTGACCACCCTGTCCAAGCTGGACAACTACGAGGAGGCCCGCTGGCAGCACTATGTGGACACCATCCCCTGCCGCATCTACCTGCTCAGCGAGGACCCGGACGGTCTCAATGGCATCAACCAGGAGAAGATGGCCAAGAGCCAGCAGCGCAAGTACCCCATCATCAAGAAGTACCGCGACCAGATCGAGAACAAGTACCAGTGGTGCATCGCCGCCGTACCCGGCGAGGCGTGGGCCAAGAAGCTGTTCCCCAACCTGCGGAAGTCCCAGGCTGTGGAGAAGCTGTGGGAGGCCATCCTGTCCACCAGCCGTGCGCTGGAGGGCGACCCCGTGGCCAACTGGGACGCCCACAACAAGGATATGCACGACCGCTGCGCCTATCTCAACGGCCTGCACATCCGGGAGCTGCGCTACAAGAGCGCCAACGGCACCGATTTTCAGGTGGGCATGATCCCCGAGGCCCAGTTCTGCGGCGGCTGCGAAAAGAGCCTGCAGGGCATCGTCTTCAACCCCAATATCCCCACGGAGGAGTGCTTTATCTCCCCCATGCGCGGCAAGGCGGAGGGCATCGTCTACGCCACCAAGCCCCTGAGCTATCAGGGTCAGCTCATCGACGGCTTCTGGATCAAGTTCCACGAGGGCAAGGCCGTGGAGTGGCACGCGGAGAAGAACAACGACCTGCTGACCAAGCTCATCACCATGGACGAGGGCAGCGCCTATCTGGGCGAGTGCGCGCTGGTACCCTACGACTCCCCCATCTGCCAGTCCGGCCTGCTGTTCTACAACACGCTGTTCGATGAGAACGCGGCCTGCCATCTGGCGCTGGGCATGGGCTTTGCCGACACCATCCGGGACTTTGAGCACAAGACGCTGGAGGAGTGCCGCGCACTGGGCGTCAACGACTCCATGGTTCACGAGGACTTTATGATCGGCTCCGCCGACATGAGCATCGACGCCGTGTGCGAGGACGGAAAGACCGTTCCCATCTTCCGCAACGGCAGCTGGGCATTCTGAGAACACACATACAAACAAAAAAGGAGAAGGGCTGTGCCGCAGCCCTTCTCCTTTTTTGGCACCTCCGGCGCAGCGGGCGCATAGCATAAAGGGAACGATGCGAGCAGGAAAGGATGGTCATATATGGAAAAAGATACCATGCAGAAGAGCCAGGAGCAGTGGTTCATGGACGCCCATCCTGAGCGGGGGACCATGCGGGTGCAGGTGTCCACGGGGCGGGGGCTTTTCCCGGTGGAGGGGGCGCGGGTGGAGGTCTACCGGCACTTCGGCCCGGAACGGACGGTGTTCCATGAGGGCGTCACAGACGCCTCCGGTATCGCGGAGGATATCCGTCTGCCGGCGCTGCCCGTCGGGTGGTCCCGGTCAGCGGAGACGGCGGGCATCAGCGGGACCGTGTATCAGGTGTCGGTGCGTCATCCGCAGTACGGCGCGGTGGAGGGACAGCCGGTGACGGTATTCCCCCGTATCGAGACGGTGCTGGCAGTGTCACTGGGCTCTGCGTGACGAAGGGAGGAGAGGATCCATGCCGTTTCCCGTGATACCGGAGTACATCACCGTCCATCTGGGGCTGCCCGACGAGGCGGCGGAGAACGTAACGCTGCCTTTTACCGCCTACATCAAGAACGTGGCCAGCAGTGAGGTCTATCCCACATGGCCGGAAAACGCCCTGCGCGCCAATATCCTGGCCCAGATCTCCGTGGCGCTGAACCGGGTCTACACCGAGCATTACCGCAGCCGGGGCTACGACTTCGACATCACCAGCACCACCCGCTACGATCAGGCGTTCGTACCGGGGCGCAGCACCTTCGAGAACATCGACCGGCTGGTGGACGACATCTTCAACAACTACATCGTGCGGCGGGGCAACGTGGAGCCGCTGTACGCCCAGTTCTGCGACGGCGTGCGTACCCAGTGCGCCGGACTGTCCCAGTGGGGCAGCGTGGAGCTGGCGGAGCAGGGACTGACGCCCTATGAGATCCTGCAGCACTACTTCGGGGAGGACATCGACATTGTGTTCAATGCGCCGGTGGGGGACGGTATGCCGTCCTATCCGGGGCGTCCGCTGGAGCGGGGCTCTGTGGGGGAGGACGTGCGCACCATCCAGCAGCAGCTCAACCGCATCCGTAAGAATTACCCCGCCATCCCGCCGATCACCGAGGTGTCCAACGTATTCGACAAGGAGACGGAGAACGCCGTCCGGGCGTTCCAGCGCATTTTCAATCTGGAGCCGGACGGCGTGGTGGGCAAGGCCACATGGTACAAGATCAAGATGGTCTACAATGCCGTCAAGAGCCTGTCGGAGATCACCAGCGAGGGGCTGACCATCTCCGAGGCCCAGCGGGTATACCCGGAGGCGCTGCGGCTGGGAGATACGGGGCTGAACGTGGAGACCGTCCGGTTCTATCTGGCGTTTCTGGGGCATTTTCTGTCCCAGCTCCCGGCCATTCCCATCAGCGATACCTTCGATCAGGCCATGCTGGACGCGGTGTACGCCTTCCAGAAAGCCTACGGTCTGAAGGTGGACGGCGTGGTGGGACGCCGCACATGGAACGCCCTGCAAAACGTGTACGAGCAGACGCTGCACACCCTGCCGGAGGACTACCAGCGGTTTGCCCGGGAGGTGTATCCGGGCCGGTTTCTGGTACCGGGTGACACGGGGGCGGCGGTGACGCTGCTGCAAACCCGCCTGAACCAGATCGCTGCGAAGAACGACGCCGTTCCCGCTGTGGCGGTGGACGGTGTGTATGGACAGGAGACGGCCCGCGCTGTCCGCGCTGTCCAGCGGCTGCTGGGGTATAGTCCCACCGGCGCGGTGGGGCCGGTGCTGTGGGCGTACATCATCACCCAAGGGCAGGGCTACGGGGTATCCTGAGCAAAAAAATACCCGCCGCGTCCGCGGCGGGTATTTTGGCGTTTACAGGCTGCTGCCGTCCGTCTCCCGCAGGAGATCAGCCAGCGAAACGCTGTCCAGATAGTCGTTGATCATGCTGTCCAGCTTCTCCCACATGGGCAGGGTGTGACAGTGACCGGCCCGGGGACAGGTATTCTCCTCCCCCTCCAGACAGGCCACGGGCGCCAGAGAGCCCTCCGTCAGCCGCAGGATCTCGCCCACGGCGTACTGGTCGGGGGTGCGGGTCAGACGATAGCCGCCGCCCTTGCCTCGAACGCCGTCCACCAGCCCCGCACGGGACAGCAGCACCACGATGCTCTCCAGATATTTTTCTGACACGGACTGTGCCTCCGCGATGACCGGCAGCGGCGTGAAGCTGCCTGCCGGGCGCTGGGCCAGCTCCAGCATGACCCGCAGGGCGTAGCGCCCTCTGGTGGAAACCAGCATGATAAGACCTCCATTTGAGATATGCATAGTATATCACTATGCTGATAAAGACACAAGACCCACCATGATAAAAAGAAAAGACACACAGCGTGTGTCTTTTCCTTCTGTGGTGACCCGTACCGGATTCGAACCGATGTTAAAGGCGTGAGAGGCCTCTGTCTTAACCACTTGACCAACGGGCC
>CAKTPV010000052.1 GCA_934591815.1 uncultured Oscillospiraceae bacterium | reverse complement strand
GATCAGGCCGTTCAGCGGGGAATCCACCTCGCCGCCGTAGACGTGCCACAGCGTCACGGTCAGCGGCTCCGCGTCCTGTTTCTGCCCGCAGCCCGTGACCGGCAGCAGCAGCATTGCCAACAGACATAGAATGATACTTCTTTTTCTCATGATCGTGTCTCACCTGCTTCGGCAGGGCGGCAGGGACATGGTGTCCCGCCGCCCCGTGCCCTTGTGGTTATTTCTTCTCGTCTCTGCGCTTTTTGCCGACGACCCAACCGCTGCCGCCCAGCGTCAGCAGGGACAGCCCCGCATACAGGACAATGCCCGCATCGCCGGTCTTGGGAGATGCCGTGCCGCTGTCCGGTCTGTTCTCGGGATAGACCGTCGTGCCGCCGGGTCTATTGCCGGGCTTGTTGCCCGGTTCAGTCGTGCCGCTGCCCGGCTTATTGCCGGGCTCAGTCGTGCCGCTGCCCGGCTTATTGCCGGGCTCAGTCGTACCGCTGCCCGGCTTATTGCCGGGCTCAGTCGTACCGCTGCCGGGCTTGTTGCCGGGCTCGGTCGTGCCGCTGCCGGGCTTGTTGCCGGGCTCAGTCGTACCGCTGCCGGGCTTGTTGCCCGGCTCAGTCGTACCGCTGCCGGGCAGCAAGGGGATCTCCGTATTCTCGCTGCGCTTATGCCCGCAGACGGTACACTCCTCATGCTTCAGGCCGGTCTGCGTCTCGGTCGCCTCCTTGTCTACCTTCCACACGAAGGTGTGGGACGCCAGATCCTTTGTGCTGCCGCTCGGATCCGGGCAGGCGCTGTCGGTGCACTGATGCCAATGGCTCTTTGCGTCCGCATACCACGAACCGCCGTAGGTATGGGTATGGGAACCCACATACGGCTTCACGGTGATGGCCTGGTAGGTCTTGATATTACTGCTGCCGCTGCCATCGTTATACTGGATCGTTACATCCGTCTGCCCCTGCATGAGCCCCGTACCCCGGAAGATCGTATAGCCGGTTTCAGGGAGGTCAGCCGTGGTGCCATCGGTATAATGCGCCGTGACCACCATGCCCGTCGGGTCAAAATCCTCGCCGGCCATATACTCGGTCTTGGCAGGCGGTGTTGTGATCTCGATGCTCTCCACCGTCTTGACGACCTCCGGTTTGCCAAGGCCACGGATCACCTGATAATCCTTGTTATACGGAAAACCACTCCATGTTGTTTCAAAGGCATCCGCTTCAACTCCGTTTACGGTCACGTTCTCCTTTTTCAGCCCGGTGTAATCGCACCCCAGGAGCTTATTAAAATATGCCTCTACCCTATATTCTGTATCCGCCTTGAAGGTTCCGGTTAGAGGTGCGGAAGTCCAATCACCCGCCGAGTCCTTTTCCATAAATTGGAAGTAGCTAAGTTTAATACCAGGCTCTGTCGTCGTAACCGCGGCATCTGCTATCTTTGCGTCCGCTTTATATCCGGTCACCGTGATCGGCAGTGTGGTCACCTTTGTCTCGTTCGCCGGTTTATAGGTGTTGTATACCTTGAATTCGATGCTTTTACCGTCGCCATACACGCTCTGCGGGCCGCTTTCGTTGTTGCCGCCCGTATAAGAAATGCTGTACCATACATACTCCCCTATCGGCTTACCGGGTACATCCTGCTTCACGATATATTTACCGGGTGCGACCGATACGGTGCTTGTTCCTTTTCCGTCTGCTCCGACGGTGACAGTCATCGTACCGTATTCATAGTATTGCGCAGTCACTTCATTTATGGCCTTCTTGATTTGGAATGTAAAGGTCGCGCCTTCCGCGCTTCCGGTCAGTCCGTTCACCTCCACGGTGATTTTTAATTCACATGTTTTACCCTCCGCTGCAAGCGCCGTTGCGGGCGCCAGACACAGCACCATACAGAGAGCCAATATAATGCTGAGCCATTGCTTTTTCATGTTTCCTTCCTCCTAAATACTTTTATCCGTTAAACGCGGCAAGGGCCGCATCTGCCCGGCGGATCCACTCGGTGCGGTCGCCGTAGACCGCCGCGTCCAGCGAGTTGATGGCGGCGGCCGCCTTCTCCCCGGCGTCCTCCTCGCCCCGCATGGCGGCGCTGAGACCCGAGGCCATATCCTTGATGGCGGTCATCTGCTGCTTCCACGTGTTGGCGGCGTTGCCCAGCGTCTTCTGCACGCCGAACAGCGTGTCGAAATACTTGCTGAGCTTTTCATACTCCTTGAAGTTGTTCACCTCAAGGTTGAAGGCGTTCATGCCCGCGGTGTTGATGAACACCATCCGCACGGTGGACTTCTTCTCCGTCTTATCGCCGTTCTTCACCATCTGCTCCTCATACTTATAGTTCCGCAGATCGGCGATGCGGTACACGCAGGCGCGGGTAGTCTTGCCGAATATCAGGATCTTGTAGTCCACCTGCGTAAAGGCCACCAGCCCGATGTCCTCCGCCACATAGAGGTGCGCGCCGAAGCGCGTCAGCTTCTGGTTCTTATCCTTGGTCTTCAGACGCGGCACAAAGTAGTGCTCCCACAGCTTCGTCCCCCGTTCCACCTGGGCCAGATGCGCCTTCACGCCGGGGAGGTTGCCATGCACATAGTCGTACACCTTGAAGCCCCGGCTTCTGCAATTCTTACGGCAGATACAGTTGCCGTCCGCCAGCTTCTGGGTCTGCATCAGGTTGATGTCCGCTCCGCAAATTCCACACTTGTTCGCCATGATCCATTTCTCCTTTCAGTCGGTGCCAGTCGCCCGGCAGGTTCCTATGGTTTTGATGGTTTCTATGGTTCCCTGCTGAATCTCCCGTGTTGGGGGTATTCCCGTTATGGTTTGGCCGCGCTGCCTCCGTCACATGGCATAGATCTGGTCCATCAGATACTCGGCGGTCATGGAGCCGTAGAAAAACTGGTCGATCAGCCCGTTCTTCTTGGCGTCCCGGATGTCCTTGGCGGCCTGCCGCTCGGTGTTGGAGTCCACCATCAGTGCGATCTTGCAGCCGGGACACAGCTCCCGTACCCGGTCGCGCAGCTTCAACCGCTCGCTGAGCCTCCACGGTGTGTAGCCCGTGACCTCCATGACGAGGGCGAAGGGCTCATACACCTGGCACAGCTCCACCGTGTCCTGCGGGGACTCCGCACGGATCACGTCGATATCATATTCCGAATTCTTAAAAGCACTCGCTACGGCGTCTGCAAACAGATAATTCTGCATATCGATCACAATTTTACGCATCGAACCGCCCTCATTCCTTTCTTGTATATTCATCGAATATATTCCACTCCGGTATACTTTCAGCTTTATACCCATTGTAGCAAAAAAGCGCGGCCCCGTCTGTCCTCAAAAGTGAGGACATATCATGCCGCGACTCTCGTTTTTTCGTGAGTGTTTTCCGTTTCCGCCGAGTTGTGGTGTGCCGCCGCCGTTTCTCCGGCGCGGGCAGAACGGAAAAGAGCGCCGCTCTATGCGGCGCTCTGTATGTTCATTCAGTTTTCCTCCACCGGCGCAAGCTGGCTGCCGGGCACCACCAGCCGTTTACCCACCGCCGCCACCATCAGCCGGTTGCGGTTGGGATAGCCGGTCTTTTCCAGCATCCGGTTGATGTAGGTGCGCACCGTGGATTCCGCCACGTTCATCTGGGCGGCGATCTCCGCGTTGGTCTGTCCCTCGCAGAGCAGGCGCAGCGTCTCCAGCTCCTGATCGGACAAATCGCAGGACAGGGCGTTGCCCAGCCGCACCGACGGGGCGCCGTCCGGCCAGAAGTGCTTACCGGACAGGGTACCCTCGATGACGCCGACAAGATCGCCGGCGGGGGAATCCTTATACCAGAAGCTGTCGGCGCCGATTTTTCTTGCCCGCGCCAGAAACCGCCCCTCCAGCATGGAGG
>CAKTPV010000051.1 GCA_934591815.1 uncultured Oscillospiraceae bacterium | reverse complement strand
TTCCAAAGGAGGCTTTTTATATGTTCGACCAATCCCATATCCGCAATTTCTCCATTATCGCCCACATCGACCACGGTAAATCCACGCTGGCGGACCGCCTGCTGGAGAAGTGCGACGCCGTGCCGGAGCGGGAGATGGCAAACCAGCTGCTGGACAACATGGATCTGGAGCGGGAGCGGGGCATCACCATCAAGTCCCGCGCCGTGCAGATCTTCTACACGGCGCAGGACGGCGAGACCTACGCCCTGAACCTCATCGACACGCCGGGTCATGTTGACTTCAACTATGAGGTCAGCCGGTCGCTGGCCGCCTGCGAGGGCGCGCTGCTGGTGGTGGACTCCACCCAGGGCGTGGAGGCCCAGACGCTGGCCAACACCTACCTTGCCATGGATCACGATCTGGAGATCCTGCCTGTGTTCAACAAGATCGACCTGCCCGCCGCCGACCCTCTGAAGGCCAAGCAGGAGGTGGAGGACATCATCGGCCTGCCCGCACTGGAGGCGCCGGAGATCTCCGCCAAGCTGGGCATCAACATCGACGCGGTGCTGGAGGACGTGGTGCAGAACGTACCCGCGCCCAAGGGCGACCCCAAGGCGCCGCTGCGGGCGCTGGTGTTCGACAGCCAGTACGACCCCTATGTGGGCGTGGTGGTGCTGTTCCGCATTATGGAGGGCTCCATCCGCAAGGGGCAGGCCGTCCGGATGATGGCCTCCGGCGCGGAGTACACCATTCTGGAGTGCGGCTACCTCAAGCCGCTGGGCAACGAGCCCACGGACTGCCTGCAGGCCGGCGAGGTGGGCTACTTCACCGCCAGCATCAAAAACGTCAAGGACACCCGTGTGGGCGACACCATCACCGACGCGGCAGCCCCGGCCACCGAGCCGCTGCCCGGCTACCGTCCCGCCCAGTCCATGGTGTACTGCGGCATCTACACCGAGGACGGCAGCAAGTACCCCGGCCTGCGGGACGCGCTGGAGAAGCTCCAGCTCAACGACGCCTCCCTGACCTTCGAGCCGGAATCCTCCGTGGCGCTGGGCTTCGGCTTCCGCTGCGGCTTTCTGGGAATGCTCCACATGGAGGTCATTCAGGAGCGGCTGGAGCGTGAGTTCAATCTGGATCTTGTGACCACGCTGCCCAGCGTGATCTACCACGTCTACAAGTCCGACGGCACCATGGTGAAGGTGGATAACCCCCACAACTACCCGGATCCCGGCACCATCGAGCACGCGGAGGAGCCGTATGTCAAGGTTTCCATCATCACCCCGCAGGACTATGTGGGCAACATCATGCCCATGTGTCAGGAGCGGCGCGGCGAGTTCAAGGATATGCAGTATCTGGACACCCATCTGGTGGAGCTGCACTATCAGATGCCCCTCAACGAGATCATCTACGACTTTTTCGACACGCTGAAGGCCAACACCAAGGGCTACGCCTCCTTGGACTATGAGCTGTCCGGCTACCGCACCAGCGATCTGGTGAAGGTGGATCTGCTGCTCAACGGCGACGGCGTGGACGCGCTGAGCTTCATCGCCCACCGGGACAAGGCGTATCCCCGCGCCCGGCGGCTGTGCGAAAAGCTGAAGGAGAACATCCCCCGCCAGCTGTTCGAGGTGCCCATTCAGGCGGCCATCGGCGGCCGCATCATCGCCCGCGAGACGGTGAAGGCCATGCGCAAGGACGTGCTGGCCAAGTGCTACGGCGGCGATATCACCCGTAAGAAGAAGCTGCTGGAGAAGCAGAAGGAAGGCAAGAAGAAGATGCGGAATCTCGGCACGGTGCAGGTGCCTACCGAGGCGTTCATGGCCGTCCTCAAGCTGGACAGCGATTGAGCTAAAACCGTCCGCTTTTGCTCTAAACCGAGCCGTTCTCGACACGACGCGAGAACGGCTCGGTTTTTGCGTTACTATGCATTTTGCATATTGCTTTTCCACAAAAATATGATACAATGTAGCCACAAGTTCGTTTTATACGACAACACAGAAAGGGGACGATACAATTGAGAAAAAGACTCCTATCCATCCTGCTGGCGGCTGTCATGCTGCTCAGCGCTTTGCCGTTAGGCTTGGTGGACACAGCGGAGGCCGCTGCGGTGTCCAGCGGCCAGTGCGGCGACAACATCCGGTGGACGCTGGATGATCGCGGCACCCTGACCATCAGCGGCACCGGCGCGATGTACGACTACGGATTCATATGGAACGGCGAAGAGTGGGAAGATATCAAAGCGCCGTGGTTCGGCTTGTGTGAGCAGCTCCGGCGGGCCGTCGTGGGCGAGGGCGTTACACATATCGGCGCCGGCGCCTTCGCCGATCTGTACAACCTGACCTCTGTCTCCCTGCCTGCGGGCCTGGAGGGGCTGGGTGAAGGTGTGTTCCGCAACTGTGAAAAGCTGACCAGCGTCGCCATTCCCGACGGCGTCCGCTATGCCATCGGCGACATATTTTCGGGGTGCCGCTCCCTGAAGACCGTCTCCCTGCCCGACTCCCTGCAGGATCTGGGCGGCGGCACATTTTTTGAATGCGCCTCTCTTACCAATGTCACGCTGCCCCGTGGGCTGAATCTGGTCACCTGGTGTATGTTCTACGGCTGCACGGCGCTGACCACCGTCACCCTGCCCGGCGGCATTCAGGAGATCTCCAAGAGCGCCTTCAGCGGCTGTACGGCGCTGTCCACCGTGCATTTCGGCGGCAGTCAGGCCGGTTGGCAGGCCGTGACCGTCCGCCCCGACAACGACGCGCTGAAGCGGGCCAGGGTGGACTATGCGGCTGCCGCCATGCTGCCGGCCCCCAAGCTCACCGGCAGCGTAAACCGCTACGGGGAGCTTACCCTGAACTGGACCGCCGTCAAGGGCGCGGACAGTTATCAGATCTTTCGCACTGAGAAATATGACGACGGGTATGAAGTTTCTTGGGAATACAGCCTATACGACTGGGTAGACGGCAGTCAAACCTCTCTCAGCACCTCCTGGCAGGAGGCGGGCGAAACCTATGTCTATAAGGTCCGCGCCATGGACAAGGACGAGACCGCCGGCATCTGCAGCAACGAGTATACCTTTACCTACAATCCCACAGGTCCCGGCGCCACAAGCTCCGGCAGTGGTAAATGCGGCGCCAACGCCTATTGGGAGTTGTCCGCCGACGGCGTTCTGACCATCAGCGGCACCGGGGCGATGTACGACTATGATGTCGCTGTGGGTACGAAGCCCACACCCTGGGGTACCGACGGCCTGAACAACCGTGTGCGCACCGTGGTGGTGGAGAAGGGCATCACGGAGCTGGGCTGCGATGCCTTTACCAGGTGCTACCAGCTGTCTGAGCTGACGCTTCCCGCCAGCCTGAAAACGGTGGGCCGATACGCCACCTCTGGCACAAGTATCACGGATGTCTACTTTGCCGGTACCGCCGCCCAGTGGGATGCTATCCGGATGGAGTTCGGCAACGACTGGCTGTTCGCACTTCCGGCCATCCACTATAAGAATTCCGCAGCCGTCCCGGCCGCAGCAAAGCTGACCGCCGCAGGCAGCGCCAGCGGCAATGTCTCCCTGAGCTGGGACGCTGTTCCCGGCGCCGTATCCTACAAGGTGTTCCGCATCGAGGACTACGACACGGAAGAGTTCACCCTGCTGTGCGTCACCCAGGATACCCGCTATGTTGACACTAAGGCGGCGTCCGGCGGACAGTTCGACTACATGATCAAGGCCGTGAACGCCAACGGCGAGAGCGGAGGCAGCAACGTGTGCAGCGTTGAAGTCACCAAACCTGCCGCACCCGACAATGTAACGCTGACCGGCGCCAAGGCTGTCAGCGACGGCATTCAGGTGACGTGGCAGGCGGCCAACGGTGCAGAGCAGTACCGCGTGTACCGCAAGGACGCTGCCAATCCCAAGTGGAAGGGTATTGCGACCGTGACCGGCACCAGCTGGACGGATAAGACCGCGCAGGCGGGTGTGAAGTACACCTACACCGTCCGCGGCAT
>CAKTPV010000050.1 GCA_934591815.1 uncultured Oscillospiraceae bacterium | reverse complement strand
GAGGTGGCGGTGGAGCTGTGCCGCGGTCTGGAGCTGGGACAGCAGGAGTTCACCAAATATATCCCCGACTATCTGGGCCGCTTTGCCCTGTGGCTGCCCCCCGCCGAGCTGGACGAGGTGCTGGACGACCTGTGGGTCAACCTCAGCGCCTCCGACAGCCGGGTGGCCGCCTCCGTGCTGGACACCGTGGGCATCATCTACGAGACGTATGACGCCTACCGCACCCGCTTTCCGGAGACGGACGACGCCTATCGCCGCCGCCGGCAGCGGCTGCTGGGTATGCTGATGCGCGGTCTGTACGGCATCGACAACGCCGTGCGGCAGGAGGCCCTGTATGTGCTGGGCCGCCGGGTCTTCGGCTCAGCGGAGCTGGGCGACCACGAGAAGTGCCGCGCCTTTGTGCTGACGGAGCGCAAGCTGCTGGCCGCCTACGACGAGGAGCCGGACGACGGGCTGACATTCTACTATCGCGCCGCCATGCTGGGCAAGCTCTACCGCTTCATGACGGAAGAGCAGCTGTTCCGGGAGGGCTTCGATTTCGGCGCGCCCCGGCCTGTGGCGTTCTTCCCCGGCACCTTCGACCCCTTCACCCTGTCCCACAAGGGCATCGTCCGCGCCATCCGGGACGCGGGCTTCGAGGTGCTGCTGGCCATCGACGAATTCTCCTGGTCCAAGCGTACACAGCCCACCCGCATCCGCCGCCGTATCGCGGCCATGTCCGTGGCCAACGAGTTCCACGTCCACCTTTTCCCGGAGGACTTCCCGGTGAATATCGCCAATCCCGATAACCTGCGCCGGCTGCGGCAGGCGTTTCCGGGACGGCGCGTATCCATCGTGGTGGGCAGCGACGTGGTGGCCCACGCCTCCTCCTACCGCAAGACGCCCACAGCGGACTCCATCCACACCTTTGACCATGTGATCTTCCGCCGCACCGAGCCGGGCGCCGAGCCGGCGGACTACGGCTGCATCACCGGCCACGTGGTGGAACTGACGCTGCCGCCCCAGCTGGAGGAGATCAGCTCCACCCGCATCCGGGAGGCGGTAGACGCCAACCGGGACGTGTCCAACCTCATCGACCCCATGGCGCAGGAGTTCATCTACCGGCAGGGTCTGTACCTGCGGGAGCCGCAGGACAAGCCGGTGCTGCGGACGGAGGATCTGACCTTCATCTCCTGCCCCGGCCCGGAGGAGCGGACAGACACCCTGCTCCGGCGGATCTTCCCCGCCTCCGCCGCCGCCATGTACCGCCGTCTGGCGGACAGCGGCGACGAGCTCATGCTGCTGTGCGACGGCGTCAGCGGCGAGGTGCTGGGCGCCGCGTCCTACCGCTGTCTGGACTCCCAGCACCTGTTTGCGCGGCTGAATGACCCGACCCTCAGCGGCATCGTCCGCCAGAACGCCGGAGGCCGTACCCTGCTGCTCAGCGGCCTGTTCGTCCCCAAGGGTCAGCGGCAGCTGGATTTCGGCCAGCTGCTGCTGACGGAGGTGCTGACCACCGCCCTCAGCCGGGAGTATACCTACGCGCTGTACTGTCCGCTGGAGGGCGCCGTGTCCGGCTACGGCAGGCAGCTCATGCAGCTGCAGGGCTTTGTGCCCATCCAGCACCGGGACGGCTATGACGTGCTGGGCGTGGATATGCGCCGCCCCATCGTCCTCAGCCGCAACGTGGACACCGCCATCAAGGCGCCGCTGAACACAGCGCCCCAGGTGGTGGCCGCCGTCGCCGCCGCCCACCGGCGGTTGCAGGCGGCGCTGACCCGCCTCCAGCCCGGCTCGCTGGTGCTGAGTCTGTCCGCCGGCGTCATCTACCACCGGCTGCTCCAGCGCATCACCCAGCGCAACGGCGTACCGGCGGTACCCGTCACGCCCCGCGTCCTCGGCCCCGATATCTGCGTGCCCTACGGCAAGATCCTGCGGGGCGTGGCGGTGCCCAACACCGTCACCAAGACGCTGCGTACCGATAAGGTCTACGCCGCCGATCTCAGCGCCTACTCCATTGAGGCCTACCCCGACTACTCGCCGCTGGCCGATCAGGTACGCACCATCCGCGCCTTCGACCGGCCGGTGATCCTGGTGGACGATATGCTCCACGACGGCAAGCGCATCCGCCGTCTGGCGCCGCTGCTGGAGGAGACGCACACACCGGTGGATCAGGTGCTGGTGGGCTATCTCACCGGCGTAGGCCGGGATCTTATGGAGCAGCTGGGCTATCCGGTGGACGGCATCTACTACCTGCCCAACCTGCGGATGCGGTTTGTGGAATCCACACTGTATCCCTTTATCGGCGGCGACACCGTCCGCCGCACCGAGCGGCTCCCCGGCGGGCTTCAGCCGTCTGTGAACCGCATTTTGCCCTACGCCGCGCCGGAGTTTTCCCCCATGGACGGCCGCACCGCGTGGGAGCTGAGCCTGTGCTGTCTGGAAAACGCACGGGATATCCTGCTGGCGCTGGAGACGGAGTTCCGAAGCCTCTACGCCCGCAATCTAACGCTGAACCGGCTGGGCGAGGCGGTGGTGCTGCCCCTGTGTCCCGACAAGGGCGGCTGCATCACCTACGACGTGAGCCGCGCCGCCTCCGCCTGTCTGGAGGGGGATATCGAGCTTTTGAAGCGGATGCGCCCGGCGGACTGACGGGAAAGGAGAAACGATATGAACGGGTTTACCCTTGGCTTTGACAATGCCTCCGGCGGCGTGCTGCACCTGCCGGAGAAGGTGCGCGTCACCCTGCTGGCGCTGGGCGACGTGGGCAGCACCCTGCTCACAGGACTGCGTCTCATGGGCGGCGACGTCATCTCGTCCATCGGCATCTGCGATGTGCGTCCCGGCGCGGCACAGCGCTGGGAGTTTGAGCTGAACCAGATCCAGTCGCCGGACGGCGCGTCCATGCCGCCGGTGGACATCATCCAGCCGGAGCAGGTATTTGACGGGGACGTGTTTCTGTTCTGCGCCTCCCGGATGGTGCCGGACACCTCTGTCACCGGCGGCGATGTACGCATGGCGCAGTACGGGCTGAACCGGGAGCTGGCCGCCGTCTACGCCCGTATGGCCCGGGAAAAGGGCTACAAGGGCCTTTTCTGCGTGGTCAGCGACCCGGTGGATCCTCTGTGCCGCGCCGTGCTGCAAGAGAGTGATCGCGGCGAAAACGGCAAACCGGACAGCGGAGGGCTGCGGCCCTGTCAGGTGCGGGGCTTCGGCCTCGGCGTCATGCACGCCCGGGCGCTGTACTTCGCCAGAAAGGACGCGCGGTTTGCAGGCTATCTCACGGAGGGCCGTGCCTTCGGCCCCCACGGGGAGGATCTGGTCCTGGCTAATTCCATCGAGCACTACGATGACGCCCTGTCCCGGGAGCTGACGGATAAGGTGGCCCACGCCAATCTGGAAATGCGAAAGCTGGGCTATAAGCCCTATGTGGCCCCGGCTCTCAGCTCCGGTGCGCTGACGCTGCTGGCGCTGCTGCGGGGACAGTGGCACTACGCCTCCGTATACATGGACGGCATTTTCATGGGCTGCCGCCAGCGCCTGACGCCGTCAGGCATCG
The DNA here is from genome assembly GCA_934591815.1 of uncultured Oscillospiraceae bacterium. Classification (GTDB taxonomy): domain Bacteria; phylum Bacillota; class Clostridia; order Oscillospirales; family Oscillospiraceae; genus Vescimonas. Next base: position 1,493 of record CAKTPV010000050.1, on the reverse strand, counting down.
AGGTGGAGCGGCTGATGCTGCCGGCCGCCCTGCAAGAGCGCCTCGGCACGACGGCGGCGCGGCTGCGCGCCATTGACTGAGGAGGGATGCGCCATGCTGACGGTACTTCTGCCGGAAAACGGCCACAGTGCGCCGCTGCGCCAGCTGCTGACGCCGCTGCTGCCGGCGGGCAGCACCTTCCGCGACCCGGATGACGGGCTGGAGGAGCTGGCGGGACGGCGGCTGCTGTTCGCCGTGGCGCTGGACGAGGGCGGCTGCAACGAGTCCTACTACCGGATGCTCTCCCGCCTGCGCCGGAGCCTGACGCTGCTCCGCGGCTGTGTGGCGGGGCTGGTGGTCACCGGTGTGGGCGAGTTCTACACCAAGGATGTGGCGCGGGACATGGTGTTCGCCGCCAACCAGTCCGGCTGCGCCTTTATCGGCCGCCCGCTGGTGGAGGCCACCGGCTCCCTGCGGAATTTCCGCACCCAGGCGCAGATCGGCGGCACCGACGAGGTCACCGCCTTCCATACCGCCGTGGCCGAGCTGATCGGGCGATTGGAGGGCTGGGAGAAGCCCGCCCCCATCCGGCGCATTCTGGCGCTCCACGCCTCCCAGCGCAGCACCTCCAACACGCTGGCGCTGTGGGAGCTGGTGAAAAGCGCCCTGCCGGACACGGTGGAGGTGGAGGAGATCTGCCTGCGCAACGGCACCATGGCGGACTGCAACGGGTGCAGCTACACCGCCTGTCTCCACTTTGGGGAGCAGGGCGGCTGCTTCTACGGCGGCCCCATGGTGGAGGAGGTCTATCCCGCCATCCGCCGCTGCGACGCGCTGGTGATGCTGTGCGCCAACTACAACGACGCGCTGGCGGCAAACCTGACCGCCTGCGTCAACCGGCTGACGGCGCTGTTCCGGCAAAGCCGGTTCTATGATAAGCGGCTGTTCGGGCTGGTGGTGTCCGGCTACTCCGGCGGCGACCTGCTGGCACGGCAGCTGATCTCCTCCCTGAACATGAACAAGTCCTTCTTTTTGCCGCCCCACTTCTGCCTGCTGGAGACCGCCAACGAGCGGGGCAGTCTGGTAAAGCTGCCCCATATCGCGGAGGAAGCGGCGCAGTTCGCCGCAAATATGATGCAGCACTGACAAACCGAGCAAACGCCCGAGCCTCCTGCGGCTGATAAGACTGTCGAGCCACGGGAGAGCGCGGGGGCGCACAATCTTTCCATCGAAAAAAGAGAAGCGGAGCGGCAAAAGCCGCTCCGCTTCTGGCTGTTCAAAGCCGCCTCCTTGGCAGAAAACTGCGCCGGTCAGGGCAGATAGGTCAGCTGCACGGGGATGTGCTGCTCGGCGGTGAAGTCGAACCAGCGGCCATCGAAGGACACGGAGGTAATGGCGTCCACGTCCACCAGACGGTTGAAGATGTATACCGCGTGGGCGAAGGGGGCGGTCTCGCCGTCGCCGTAGATGTAGCCCAGCACCCAGTTCATCAGGTTCTGGCTCTCGCTGGTCAC
>CAKTPV010000049.1 GCA_934591815.1 uncultured Oscillospiraceae bacterium | reverse complement strand
GTACACCTTCAGGGACTCGAACCCTGGACACCCTGATTAAGAGTCAGGTGCTCTACCAACTGAGCTAAAGGTGCATAACGATTTAGCATTGTCATTATAGACGATGCTTTTTTGTTTTGCAAGACTTTTTTTGCGTATCGCGGCAATTTTTTTTCAAAGCGCGGCCTATATGGGCAGAAACGGCAGAATATCGCTTTCCAAACCGCCGCGTTTGTGGTATGATGCAGGTCTGTATCAAAAGGGGGCGGGATGCGAAGTGGAGTACGGACAGGTGGTACGGGCGCGGTTTCTGGCGCGGCCCAACCGCTTTATCGCCCACGCGGCGCTGGAGAGCGGCGAGACGGTGGTGTGCCACGTGAAAAACACGGGGCGCTGCCGGGAGCTGCTGACGCCGGAGGCTGTGGTGTATCTGGAGCGGGCGGCCAACCCCCACCGGAAAACGGCGTATGACCTGATCGCGGTGGAGAAGGGCGGCAGGCTCATCAATATGGACGCGCAGGCGCCCAACCGCGCCTTTGCAGAGTGGGCGCGGACATTCGACCCGGCGGCAGAGACGGTAAAGCCGGAGTTCGTGTTCGGCCAGTCCCGGCTGGACTTCTGTCTGGCGGGGCAAGAGGGCCTGCATCTGGTGGAGGTCAAGGGCGTGACGCTGGAGGACGGCGGCCACGCCCGCTTTCCCGACGCGCCCACGGAGCGGGGTGTCAAGCACCTGCACGAGCTGATGCGGGCGGTGGAGCTGGGACACCGCGCCACGGCGTTCTTCGTCATCCAGATGGAGGACGTGACGGACTTTGCCCCCAACGACGAGACCCACCCGGCCTTCGGCGCGGCGCTGCGGCAGGCGGCTGCCGCGGGGGTGCAGGTGGCGGCTTACAGCTGCCGCGTGACGCCGGACAGCATGACCATCCACCGGCCCGTGCCGGTGATCCTGTGAGGAGAGAGCGGATATGACACTTTTGGAGATATTTCTGGTGGCCATCGGCCTGAGCATGGACGCCTTTGCGGTGGCCATCTGCAAGGGACTGGCCATGCCGCAGGTCAACAAAAAGCAGACCCTGCTCATCGGGGCGTACTTCGGCGTGTTTCAGGCGCTGATGCCGCTGGCAGGCTGGCTGCTGGGCTCCCAATTCGCCGGCTATGTGACGAAGCTGGCGCCGTGGATCGCCTTTGTGCTGCTGGCGTGGATCGGCGGCAGCATGATCCGGGAGAGCCTGTCCAAAAACGAGGAGGACGGGGAGCCGGAGCCGGCGGAGCTGCGGCACCGGGAGCTTCTCATGCTGGCCGTCGCCACCAGCATCGACGCGCTGGCGGTGGGCGTCAGCTTCTCCATGGTGGCGTTATCCGTCTCCATCGGCACGGCGGCGGCGCTCATCGGCTGCACCACCTTTGTTATCTCCGTGGGCGGTGTGTTTGTGGGGCATATTTTCGGCGCCAAGTATAAAAACCGGGCGGAGTTTGTGGGCGGCGCCATTCTGGTGCTCATCGGCCTGAAGATCCTGCTGGAGCATTTCGGCGTGCTGTAAAAAAGCGTATATTGCGGGAGGGTGCGTATCGGCGCACCCTCCTTTCTCATGCGCCGGGATTTTACACAGATTTTACAGAATACTTACCGTGGATTTGACAATGGCGTGTTATCCTGCGGATGGTCAGAAATGTGTAAAATAAGGAGAGCGAGATATGAGTATTTTCGATGTGCTGACGATGATCGGCGGACTGTGCCTGTTCCTGTTCGGCATGGATCTGATGGGGCAGGCGCTGGAGCGCCGGGCCGGCGGGCGGCTGCGGACGATGCTGGACAAAATGACAGGCCGGGTCATGACCGGCTTTCTGACGGGTATGGCCATTACCGCCGTCATTCAAAGCTCGTCGGCCACCACCGTGATGGTGGTGGGCTTCGTCAACTCCGGCCTGATGACGCTGCGGCAGGCCATCAACGTCATCATGGGCGCCAACGTGGGTACCACCGTGACGGCGTGGCTGCTGAGTCTGGCGGGCATCAGCAGCGGCAATGTGTGGATCGATCTGCTCAAGCCCACCTCCTTTACGCCGGTGCTGGCGCTGGTGGGCATCATCCTCTATATGTCCTGCAAGAGCGGCAAGAGAAAGGATACCGGCGTGATCCTGCTGGGCTTTGCCACGCTGATGTTCGGCATGGACACCATGAGCGGCGCGGTGGCGGGGCTGAAGGACGTGCCCGCCTTCGCCCAGCTGTTCGTCGCCTTTAAGAACCCGGTGCTGGGCGTGCTGGCGGGCGCGGTGCTGACGGGCATCATCCAGTCCAGCTCCGCCTCCGTGGGTATTTTGCAGGCGCTGGCGGTCACGGGGCAGGTCAGCTATGCCGCCGCCATCCCCATCATCATGGGGCAGAATATCGGCACCTGCGTCACCGCGCTGTTGTCCTCCGTGGGGACGAATAAGAACGCCAAACGCGCCGCCGTGGTGCATCTGATGTTCAACGTCATCGGCGTGGTGGTGCTGCTGACGGTGTTCTGCATCGTCCGGGCGGTCTTTGCGCCCGCGATTCTCCAAGCACCCGCCACCATGTACGGCATCGCCGTGGCCCACTCCTGCTTCAACGTGATCTGTACGGCGCTGCTGCTGCCCTGCGGCGGCCTGCTGGAAAAGCTGGCGGTGCGCCTTGTGCCGGACGGCCCGCGGGAGCCGGCGGAGCAGCCGGTGGAGCTGGACGAGCGCCTGCTGGCCACGCCGCCGCTGGCGCTGCAGCAGTGCCGTGCCGTGGCGGAGGAGATGGCGGCCTGCGCGGCGGAGGCGCTGAACCGCGGCCTGGACGCCTTTTCCGCCTACACGCCGGAGCTGGCGGAGCGCATCCGGCAGGACGAGAAGCGCTGTGACCGGTACGAGGACGCCCTGGGCACCTATCTGGTGCGGCTGAGCACCCAGCAGATGGGCGCGGCGGAGAGCGAGGAGGCCACGGAGCTGCTCAAGACCATCGGCGACTTTGAGCGTATCTCCGACCATGCCGTCAACGTACTGGAGTCGGCGGAGGAGCTGCGGACAAAGGGACTGGCCTTCAGTAAGGCGGCGCAGCGCGAGCTGGATGTGCTGTCCAGCGCGACGCGGGAGATCCTGACGCTGGCACTGCGGGCCTTCCGGGAAAAGGACATGGACGCCGCCGGACAGGTGGAGCCGCTGGAGCAGGTCATCGACGACTTGAAGGAGCAGATGCGGACGCGGCACATCCTCCGGCTGCAGCAGGGGCAGTGCAGCATCGAGACGGGCTTCGTGTGGTGCGATCTGCTGACGGATCTGGAGCGCACCTCCGACCACTGCTCCAATATCGCGGGCTGCGTCATTGACGCCGCCCGGCACGATCTGAACCTCCACGAGACGCTGCGCAGTGTGCGCCACAATGACGAGGCGTACCGCCGGCAATTCGACACCTGCGCAGAGGTGTACCGTCTGCCGCCGCCGGAGCAGGCATAAAAACCAGCCCCCATCCCGGAGGATGGGGGCTGTGCGTTTACAGATGGGCGACGACGTCCATGGTGATGCGGGCGGTCAGGCCCCACAGGGGGTGGGGCAGCCCGTGGTAGACCGGCACCTCCATGTAGTAGGCGCGCCACGGATAGTCGGCGGAGACGCCCACCTCACCGTAGGGGAAGTCGGGGATGTCCATTGGCTGGCGGTGTGCGTAGACCGCCGGCGGGTGACCGCGCAGCCATTGCAGGGGGACGAGGAACGTGTCCGCTACCTCCGCCTCGCTCGGATGCAAGGCTTCCAGCGCGGCGCTGTCCACTTTTCCCAGCACCGGACGAAGCAGACAGCCGGAGCGGATGTGGAGGAAGTCCATCTCCCCGATGACCTCCACGGCCTCCGGCGGGATAGCCAGCTCCTCCCACGTCTCCCGCAGGGCGCACTGCGCCGCCGTCTCGCCGCGCTCCATTTTGCCGCCGGGGAAGCACACCTCGCCGGGCTGATGCACCGAGGCGGAGCGGATCTCGTAGAGCAGAGCGGGGCCGTCTGCCGTTTCCGCCAGCGGCACCAGCACGGCGGAGCCGCCTCTGGCGCCCATGAGGGTGGGGATGTGGCCGGTGTAGGCCCGGCACAGTGCGGAGATGTCCATAGCTTGTACGTCCCTTCTGCAAAAATTCCCCCGCCGTAGGGCGGGGGAGGCGTTTACCGGCCGCCGACGTGGTCAGCAGCCGCAGCCACAGCCGTTGTTGTTGGTGTTCCCACAGCCGCAGCCGCAGCTGCTGCCGTTGCCGCAGAACAGGAACAGCAGGATGATGGCGATGATGATCCAGCAGCAGCTGCCGCCGCCAAAGCAGGAATTCTGATTACACATAGTGTGACCTCCTATGAAGATTTGACCGTCTTGCCGGTCTCATTCTCATAGTATGCCGGTCACAGGAAAGTGTGCCGTCACTGGCGGGAAATGCGGTAGCTCAGGGTCAGCAGCGTGTCCACAAAGTGGATATCCTCAAAAAATACGCCCGGCTCGTCGGTGGAAAGCTCCACGTTGGTGAAGTTCCAGAAGCCGCGGACGCCCAGTCCGATGAGCCGGTCCGCCAGAGGCTGCGCCACGCTCTGCGGCACGGTGAGCACCGCCACATCGGGGTGGTAGTTGGCCACATATTCCTCCAGCTCGTCCATGGAGCGGACGGCCACACTGCGGATCTCCGTGCCGATCAGGGCGGGAGAGACGTCAAAGGCGGAGTCGATGCGGAAGCCGACCTTGTCAAAGTCAAAGTTCTGGAGCAGCGCGTGACCCAGATGGCCCACACCGACGACGATGATCTTGTGGCCGCTGTCGATGCCTAAAATATGGCCGATCTCGGCGCGCAGCTCCGCCACGTTGTAGCCGTAGCCCTGCTGGCCGAATTCGCCGAAGCAGCTGAGATCCTGACGGATCTGGGAGGCCGTGATGTCCATCTTCGCGCCCAGCGAGTTGGAGGAGATACGGACGACGCCCTTGTTGTAGAGGTCGTCCAGATAGCGGTAGTAGCGGGGAAGCCGGTGGATCACAGCGTCGGAGATCTTCTGCTTTTTCATATAAAAACCTTCTTTTGGGATGAGATGCGGTGCGGGGCACCTGAAACAATGGTGTTATTTTACAGCATGACGGGCGAGTTGTCAACTTTTTTAACAATCTCTCGGCAAAAAAGTTTTTGGAAAACGGCTTTACATCTTCGGCAAGACCTGTTATAATGCTAAGGCTGAACATACAGCGACAAGCAAATACCCGCCCGTAGCTCAGTTGGATAGAGCGTTAGACTCCGACGTTTCAGGCGCTTCCAGTTGAGACATGGCGCAAAGCCTTGCCGTACCTGCGTTTGCGGGAACGGCAGAGAAAAAATGCGTGGTCGTTGACTACTATTTGACTACTATTCCCGCAGAAGACAACCAAATATGCGCCTGTAGCTCAGATGGATAGAGCGTTAGACTCCGACTCTAAAGGCCGCTGGTTCGAATCCAGTCAGGCGTACCAA
>CAKTPV010000048.1 GCA_934591815.1 uncultured Oscillospiraceae bacterium | reverse complement strand
CCCCTCTGAAAGGCAGGTTCCTCACGCGTTACTCACCCGTCCGCCACTGTCCTCTGCTTCACTTGGACGAATCCTCGTTCCACAGATTCTCGTTCGACTTGCATGTGTTAAGCACGCCGCCAGCGTTCGTCCTGAGCCAGGATCAAACTCTCTATAAATCGTATCAACACGGCGTCTCCGCCGAGCTAATCTTTACAGAGCTATTTGTCATAGCTTAAAACTTTTTATACTTAGCTTCGCCGGTAATTGACTTAACCCGGCTCCACCAAGTCTTTTCAGTTGCGCTCCTTAGCCCGTTTTCACAAGCTCTCTCGCGCTCCCGTCTGGTGCTTTTCGTTTCGTTCGTTGTTTAATTTACAAGGTACACGTCCCACGCGGAACAGTCATTATCATAGCAGATATCTGGCATCTTGTCAACTACTAATTTTACTTATTTTTGACAATTTTCGTTGGCCGCTTGCCGGCTCTCTGCTGTTGTCCTCGCGGACAGCTTGGTTAGAATACCACAGCCCTCTCACAATTGCAACCCCTTTTTTGCCTTTTTCCTCACCTTAGATAATACGGCTCCTGTGATAAGTTGTACTTATCACAGACGCCGCGGAGAGGTACGGCCCATACATATATAATATACGCATTGCCGCAGCCTCTTCACGCCCCCGTCCTGTTCGACACGTATGCCATCTTCCGAAGCATCCAAAGCGCCATATCCCGAAGGGCCCGTCTTGCCGAATGCGGCGTTTTCCTTCTTTGCAGCCGCGCTCCACACACTACCGCCCCCCGAATATCCCGTCAAATTCCGGGGTGCGGATAAATTTCTGATCTTCTGAAAAAAACTGTTGACAAACGCCGTGAAATCTGTATAATAGTTTTTGTTCGTCAGGACACAGCGGGATTGTGTAAAGGTAGCACAGCGGACTCTGACTCCGTATGTGAGGGTTCGAATCCTTCTCCCGCTGCCAAAGGGACACGGTTTAGCCGTGTCCCTTTTTTATTTTCATTTCTGCAACCTTTTTCGCCTGTTTTGCGTTATGATAGATGACGGCCGTCAAGAATAATCCCCGTAAAGGAAGTGAGCGATTTGACCGAGGAACAGGCTCTGCGCCAAATCAAGCGCGGCTCCCAAGATGCGCTTGCGTGGTTTATCGACCGCTACGGTTCCTATGTCAGCGCCGTCATCCGCGGTATCTTCGGCACGGCGCTGACGGAGTCGGACGTGGAGGAGACCGCCTCCGACGTGTTCTTCTCCCTCTGGAACAACGCCGAAAAGGTGCGCAGCGGCGCGGCTCGCCCGTGGCTCAGTGCCGTTGCCCGCAACGCCGCCCGCGATCGGCTCCGCCGGATCGTGCCGGAGCAGCCGCTGCCGGAGGACGCGGTCATCGCAGACCACCGCACACCGGAAACGGCGCTGACAGAAAAGGAGCGGACAGCCTGTGTACAGCTGGCTCTGCTGTCGCTGGACGCGACAGACCGGGAGGTCTTTCTCCGCTTCTACTATTACTGTCAGAGGCTCAGTGACATATCCCGGGAAATGGGGCTGAACGAGTCCACCGTCAAATCCAAGCTGCGCCGCGGGCGCGAAAAGCTGAAAGCTTTCCTCCTGCGGGAGTTGCCATACGACGAAGTATCGGAAAAAGGAGGTACGGCATGGAATACGATATCTACGATCTGATGCGCGGACTGCAGGATGACAGCGTACCGCTGCCGGAGGACGGAGCCGCCGACCTCCACCGGATCAAGGAGCTGACTATGCATAAAATTCAGGAAAATCAGGACGGGCACGGCGCACGTCCCATCCGCCGTGTGACCCGCGGGCTACTGGTGGCTGCTATTGCGGCGGCGCTGTGCATCGCCACTGTGGCCGCCGCCAAGCTGGGCGTGGCTGACGCCTTCAGCGGCTTTTTCGGCCAGCTGAACGAGAGCCAGCGGCAGGTCATGGAGACGCTGGGCACCACAGATCTCCCCGCCCCCGTCACCAGCCACGGCACCACCATCACCCCGGTGGCGGCCATCTGCGACAAGCACAACTACTACCTGCGCCTGCGTATCGAGGCCCCGGCGGGCACGGCGCTGCACATCCCCGACCCCAGCGAGGGCTGGCTCCAGCTTTCCGCGCTGGACAGCCACACCCTCGACCCCAACGTTCTGCAGGTGGCGGGTTGTGACGAGACGCCCTTCTACTCGTGGTACGCCGCGTGGTACGACGACACCCCCGGTGACAACGTGCTGGAAACGGTGGTCTGGCTCAGCAGCCACGGCCAGGGCCAGCGCAACCCCGACCCCTACCGCCCCGATGCCCCTGTATGGGTGGATTTCACCGACGATACCCCCAAATCCGTGAACATCCACAACATCTCCCTGCAGAACGATGACCACGAATACTCCGTCCTGCTGGAGGGCGACTGGCGCTTTGACCTGCCCCCGGCTCAGGAGCACCCCACGCTGCACATCGACGCCTCCGGCCTGACGGAGGAGAGCACCGACCCGGGCCGCATGATCTATCTGGACTATTTCAACATCTCCGCCCTGAGTCTGGAGTTCGAGTACCGCTATGACCCGCTGTATGTGGACGTGGCATATCCCGACGGTGTGGAGCGTGAGGAGAAGTACTGCGAGATCAAAGGCGGCTGGGACGTGGTGCTCAAGGACGGCAGCACCGTCCCGCTGGGCGGGAACTACGGAGACGGCTATCACGACTTCGCATATCTGATCCAGCCTTTCACGGCCCCCGTTGACATCACGCAGGTGGATCACATCCGCTTCGGCAGTCTGACCATCCCCGTCAACCCGTAAGAACCACCCATACGACACAGTGCCCCGAGCCTTACGGCTCGGGGCGCTGTTTTCTGATTCTCAGGTATTCAAAAACGGGTCGTCCAGCTTGCCCAGACGGCGCAGCATGGTCTTCTTCACCGCCTTGAAGATGTTCTCATAGCCGGTGCAGCGGCACAGGTGGCCGCTGAGCAGCTTGCGCAGCTCGTCGTCGCTGTACAGCACGCCGCGATCCAGGATCTCCACCGCCGACATCAGGAAGCCGGGGATGCAGAAGCCGCACTGGATGGCCGTCTCCTCCATGAACGCCTGCTGGATGTCGGACAACTCGCCGTTGGGGCCCATCAGTCCCTCCAGCGTGGTGATGTGCTTGCCCTCGGCCCACACCGCCAGATACAGGCAGGAGTTGAAGCACTCGCCGTCGATGAGCACGTTGCACGCGCCGCACTCGCCCACCTCGCAGCCCTTTTTCACGCTGGTCAGACTGAAATCGTTGCGGAGCATATCGGTCAGGGATGCGCGCACATCCACCATCTGCTCCACTTCCCTGCCGTTGATGGTGCAGGTCACCAGCTGATACTGCTTCTTCGCCATTACAGTACACCTCCCGCCAGCTTCACAGATTCGATGAGGCACCGCTTGGCGCTCTCCACGGCGATGTGGCTGCGGAACGCCTTGCTTGCGCGCCACGAATCGCGGGGATGGATATCCTCCAGCACCCTGCGGCCGAATTCCTCGATATTCTCCAGCGTCACGGCCTTGCCATTGATGAACGCCTCCGCGCTCTCCGCCCGCATGGGCACGGGGCCGGCCACACCGAAGGCGATACGCACCCGCTCAAAGGTCTTGCCGTCGGCGCTGAGACGGGCGTTGACGGAGGTACCCAGCGTGGCGATATCCATGGCGTTGCGCATGGCATATTTAATATAGTGTCCCCACGTCCGGTCGTAGGAGGTCTTAGGGATGAGGATAGCGGTCTGGATCTCGCCGTCCTCCACCCGCAGATCCACCGTGCCCGCCTTGATGTAGAAGTCCTTGATGGGCACACGGCGCACGCCGTTCTTGCCGGTGATCTCCACAATAGCCTCCCACGCGTGAAGCGTGGAGGCGGAGTCGGCGGAGGTCACGCCGTTGCAGGTATTGCCGCCGATGGTACCGGCGTTGCGGATCTGAGGGCCGCCCACCATGTCCACCGCCTCGCCCAGCACGTTGATGTACCGCTGGATGATGGGGTCATTGGTGATGTGGGTAAAGCTGGTCAGGCTGCCGATGCGGATATTCTCCTCGGCGTCGATAGAAACGCCCCGCATCTCATCACACTTCTGGATGGAGATCAGCGCCTTTCCGGCCCGCTTACCCTCGCGCATCTGCACCAGCACGTCGGTGCCGCCGGCGATGATCTGCGCCTCGGGATGCTCCAGCCGCAGGCGCACCGCGTCCTGTACGTTCTTGGCCTCGTACAGTGCCAACATATCATACATAGCTCGTCCCTCCTCAGTCCTGAATGAGTCCCTCTTCGCTGAAGCGCTGGAAGAGGATATGGGCATTCATGGGGTTCTGGTCAATGGCCACGCCGGTGGCGTTGAGAATGGCGTTGCGGATGGCCGGTGCGCCGGAGCAGGCCGGCGGCTCGCCCAGCGCCTTGGTGCCGAAGGCCGACGTCGGCTCGGGATTCTCCACAAACTGCGCCTCCAGATGGGGGTGATCCATGATCGTGCTCAGCTTGTAGTCCAGCAGGTTGTTGTTCAGCGGCTTGCCGGTCTTCTCGTCGAACAGCATCTGCTCGCCCATGCCGTAGCCGATGGCCATAGACATACCGCCGTGTACCTGCGCCTCGGCCAGCGCCGGGTTGACGAGCTTGCCGCAGTCGTGTACGTTGATGATATCCCGCACTGTCACCTTGCACATGGGGATATCCACCTCGATATCCGCGAAGGTGCAGCCGAAGGAATAGGCGTTGTTGCGGATGGTGAATGTGGACTCGGCGGTGATATGCTCGCTCTTGGCCGCGTTGTACTGAGCGGTCATCGCCAGCTCCTGCAGGCTCATCAGCACCTTGCCGTCGGTGGAGCGGACAATGTTGCCGTCCACGATGTCCATGTTGTACACCGCCTGACGGGTCAGGTCTGTGGCGTATTGCAGGATCTTCTCCTTCAGCAGCAGACCTGTCTGGCGGATGGAGAAGCCCGCCGTATAGGTCTGGCGGCTGGCATAGGCGCCCAGACCCGTGGGGGTGATGTCCGTATCCTGACAGGACACCACATGGACGTCCTTATAGCTCTTCAGGCCCAGCACATCGGCGGTCATCTGGGCGTAGGCGGTGTCGGCGCCCTGTCCGATCTCCGTCTCGCCGCACTGCATGGTGACGGTGCCGTCCAGATTCAGCTGCATCCGGTTGCTGGAGGTCTCCAGCGAGATGGGATACACGGCGGTGTTGTACCAGAATGTGGCCACACCCACGCCGTGGCGGATGGGGCCGGTCTCCTTGGCGTACTCCGCCACCTTCCGGTCGTAGTCTATGTACGCCCGTCCCACCTTCATGCAGTCGCGGTAGGAGTCGTAGTAGTTCACATTGTGGCTGAAGCCGTCCTCAAAGCCCTGGGGCATGATGTTCTGCATCCGGAAGGCCAGCGGGTCCATCCCCAGTGCCTTGGCGCAGTCGTCCACGTTGGCCTCGTCGGCAAAGGATGCCTGCGGCATACCGTAGCCGCGCATGGCGCCGGCGGCGGGGCGGTTTGTGAACACCGTCCACGCATCGCTCTCCATGTTGTCGCAGGGATAGTGCTGGGCGAAGGAGCCCATGCCCTTGGCCACGATGGAGTGGCCGTGGGAGGCGTAAGCGCCCTGATTGGAGAAGCACTCCACCTTCCGGGCGGCAAAGGTGCCGTCCTTCCGGAGCCACGACACGATGTGGAACCGGATGGCGTGGCGGACGCGGTTGGACACGAACGTCTCCTCCCGGGAGCAGTCGACACGCACAGGGCGGCCGCCCACCTGCGTGGTGCAGTAGGCGCACAGCGGCTCGTACAGCGCATCCTGCTTGTTGCCGAAGCCGCCGCCGATATAGGGCTTGATGACATG
>CAKTPV010000047.1 GCA_934591815.1 uncultured Oscillospiraceae bacterium | reverse complement strand
GAGGCTTAGCTCAGCTGGTTAGAGCGCCTGCTTCACACGCAGGAGGTCACTGGTTCGAGTCCAGCAGTCTCCACCAAGAAAAAACCTTGGAAACCTTGTGTTTCCAAGGTTTTTCTCGTTTTTGATGGAACTTTTAATGTCTGCCTGTGACGGACGCTTTACCGCCTTGTGTCTTCAAATATTGCCTTGTTTTAGGTCTCTAGCTGTATTAAGCTGTACGGCTTTTGCGCCTTGAGAACCTTATAAATACTTGAGATTCACGGTCATGTCCTCCGACAGCATCGGGTCGATCTGCTGTAACTGCGCCCTGACGGCTTCTGCGCTGCGCTTCGGCGTGTAGGTGCCGTCCATCAGCTGCTGCGAGGCAGTGTCCACGGCGGCGGCAACACCGGCGAATACCTCCGGCACCACGTGGGTATAGATGCCCAGCGTGGTGGACACGTCCCGATGGCCCAGCAGCTTCTGGACGATCTTGGGGTTGATCTCCTGCTCTAAAAGCATGGAGGCGTAGGTATGACGATACCGATGGAGATTCAAGCCTTCGCCTGAAAAGCCGTTGCGATCCAGAAAGTGACGATAGCTGGCGCGGAAGCCACTGTACGTCCGCATGGACATGGTGCGTGTGCTGATGAAAACAAAGCCCTCCGGCATCAGCACCTCCAACCCTTTCGGAAGGGTCGCCACGTAGCGCATCCATTCCCGCAGCCGTGTCAGTACCAGCTCCGGCACCTGAATAATTCGATGGGAAGTGCGGGTCTTGGTAGAGCCCAGCGCATCGGTCATCTCCACCGTTTTCCCGTTTTCGTCGAAAGTCAGTTTCCGTGTCACAGACTGCGCGATGGTGATGGTGTGGGCCGCAAAGTCGATATGCTTCCATTGGAGGGCCAGCAGCTCGCCGATGCGCATGCCGGTGAACAGCAGCGTAGTGATGATGGGGCGCATGATGGGGTCGTTCTGCGCCGCGGTCAGCACCGCTTCACGCTGGGCGATGGGGATGACTTTTTCCTCCGATTCTAGGCGCTGCGGCTGCCGGGGCAGCTTTGTGCTGCGGGCAGGATTGATCGGAGCCAGAGACATTTCCACGGCATAGTCATATAGCTGAATCAGAATACTGCGCACCAAAGAAATGGTGCGCCGGGAAAGCTGCTTTTCCGCTTGCAGATAATAGAGGAACGTCTGGATGCGGGAGGCTGTCAGCGCCGCCACAGGGATATCTCCCAATGCGGGAACAATATGTAACCGTTCGCAGGAATAATACAGTTCCATGGTGCGGCTGCAAACCTCATAGGTCTTGAACGTGGTCAGCCAGCGGTGCAGAAAGTCCTTCAGCAGCAGTTCAGATGCCAGTGAAGGGGCGGCCTTGGATGTTTCGGAAACCAGCGTCAGGGCGATCCAGTGCGCCGCCTCCTCACGGGTGTTGGCGTAGGTGTATTTGCGGATGGGCTTGCCGGTATCGGGGTGATAACCCACGGTTACCTGACCGACCCATTTGCCGTCCTTGCGGCGATAGACGCTGCCTTCGTTCTTTCCACGGCGTGTGGTTTTGGGTTTGCTTGGTTTACGCGGCATGAATGATTCCCTCCTTTTGCCGCGCAGGGAAGATCATAAAATTATTATACGACAGCAGGAGGTCATCCTGCAAATTTTTTCTTTGCGGCATTGTCATTTAAAACTTCCTCCCATCCAAGAACTCCAGCAAAGCTTCCCTCGGAATGCGAATCTGCCTACCAATGCGGACGCTTCGTATCTGCCCGCTGCGGATCAGCTCATAGGCGGTGTTGCGGCCGATACCGAGAATGGGCATTAAGTCCTCTACCCGCAGGATCATGGGGAGGTCGTGCAGATCGCGATATTTATTCTCCACGGGCAACGCCTCCCTTCACAGACGCCAGATAGATGTCCGTCACATCGGGCCGCTCATGTCCCAACAGTCGCGACACAGTGAAATGGGCGTCCAAAGGCGTCATGCCGCCGCTGACAAGAGATGTATACTTTTCGGCGGCGTAGGTATGCCGCAGTCCATGGAAGGTGATGCGCCTGTCCGGTGCTGTAGGGTCGCAGATGGCGTCACGGTTGCGGATGATAAACTGCTGCATACCGTTGATGGCTCGGTCAGTGGGGGTGCCATCCGGCACCAACAGCTTGTGACCGCGTTCGGTTTTCTCCAGCAGCCGCTGCAGCATCATCGTGATGCGGTCGTCCTCGATGGGAACAATACGCACCTTGCCGCCCTTGCCTTTCACGGTGAGGGCGTTTTCACGCAGCGCACGTTCCGCCGCGGCAGTGTCCATGCGGAAGCACTCGTGGATGCGCAGACCGGCGTAGCGGGCCAGATACAGGGCGAGAATGTAGTCCTCCCGCTCCTCTGCCATGGCGAGGCCGATCAGCTTGCCAAACTCGGAGTTCGTCCATGTACGATCCTGTTGCCCGAAGCGGCGGCGTTCCAGCGCAACGCCCAGTTCTTCATTGTCCGGCAGCGCGTAGCGGGGATGGGACATTTTATCGTGGAAGAAACGAATGGCGGAGAGGTCAGTCTTGATGGTGCTGGCCGACTTGCCCTGCTCCTGCAAATAGAGGACGTAACTCACCAGATGCTTGCCGCTGATGTTCTCCAGCTTTTGCAGATGGTAATGAACAGCGAGGTAGGCGCAGAACCGCTTGACTGCCTCGTAGTAGCGATCTTTCGTGCGGAAGCTGCCTTGCCGGTTGTGCCGGGCCAGCTTGTCCAGCTGGGTAACGAGGGTGCAATAAATGCCTTTTGTGGTCATATCAAAAAATCTCCTTGTATGCAAAGTTGTGTTCAGATGGGCGCACTTCACCCGTTGGCAAGGAGGGCCGTTTCCGGCGCATCTCCGCAGAAAGGATAGACTGCCGCAGGCGGAAAGCCTTGGTGCTGCGTGCTTTTCACGGCTCGCCTGTATGTCTGTCTCTCTTTACTTGTGCCAGGTCAGTACGCTGCCACATGGGGCAAATATGCCCTGCTCCGATAGAGCGGTGGCGGACACTAGGCCGCTGAACTCGGCTGCGGAAGGCTCCGCCGGTGTCCTGTGATCCGCCCGGCAACGGATCTGAGAATGTGCGAAACCCCGTATGACCGGCGCCGCACTCTGACTGCGGCATACAGGGGCGGGAGCTTGCCTCTCCCTGGACGATCTTCCTGCCGTATCGTCCCAACGGCTTTTTACAAAGCTTCTTTTTCCGGATCTGCGCCGAAGCGATTCCGGCGCTCTTTCTTTTCCTGCGGTATCGCGGCGTCGGCAAGTGCCGCGACAAAAATAGTAAGCAAAAACGCAGGAAGAATCTTCCTGCCATTTCGGCTTCATACGATCCTTCCTGCGTTTGCAGTATTGTTCAATTCTGATGGACACCCCGCTTTTCCGGGAGGGTTCATTTTGACATACTTCGGGTTCTTAATCAGAGCGAAAAGCTGTTGATAGCCTTCCACCCGTTCCTGCTCTGCTCCGACCTAAATGCTTGATGCCTTAAGTACAGGCACATCATAGCATAGCGGCAAAGCGGCGTACAGGTGGAAACTGCCGCGAGAGAAACTTCTCGCAGCATAGTCATTAAAGCACGAGGGCGCAATGGCCCTAATCTCAAACGGGAGCATGATGCTCCTCAGCACAAACTTAACAACGTGTGCGATCCGAAAGGTATTCGGAAACCCCGTTGGGGCGGTGCACAAATAACTGAATAATTCTTATATACCACAATATATTGCGGTTGTCAATATGAAAATGCCGATATATCGCGCTTTTGGGTCGGCGAAAAAACTAATACGCATTATCTCCGTATTAAATGCGTATTACAGGCACATCACGAAAATAATGCGTATTATGTGCGTATTAAAAGCGTATTGGTGATCTGTCTAAATCGCTCACAATGACTTGAAGCTGATACGACGAAAGACTCGTCATAAAACCTCATGAGGCGGCATCCAGCGACGGGTGGTGTTCAGGGGAGATCTCCCCGCCCCTTACCGCCGAGTGGCAGTCGCTGCATTCTTTACGCCGCGTCCTCTCTCGACAGGTTCTACAAACGCAGCCCCTTTATGTCCTTGATACGCGACAAAATCATATTACAGCTGCAGCTGACCACACCGGGCAAGGTGTCAATGACCGCATGCAGAAAAACCTCCATTTCTTCAGCGGAGGCGGCGACGGCGTGGACGTGCAGCTTGTCTTTTCCCGTCACGCGGTAGATCTGCGTGACGGTATCGTTTTGATGTAAGAACTCTGTGACCTCCGCCAGACAGCGCGGTGTTGTTTCGATTTCAAAATAGCAGGAAACCGCCCCGCTGATCTTCTGAGGATTGATAACGGTCGTATACTCCTCGATAATGCCCCTTTGCTCCAAAGCCTGTATCCGGGCTTTTACCGCAACTCTTGAAATGCCGACTTTTTCACCAATATCCGAGTAGGAGATGCGTGCATTTTCTATCAGCAGCCCCACGATCTTTTGATCCAATCCGTCCAGTCCATCTAAGTACATACAGCTTCCTCCATAAATCAGGTTTCTCCATGATCTTCAGCTCTGATGATACCACCGTTCCTTCAAAAAGTAAACGCTGTATTGACAGAGCGAACTAAAAGCACTACAATACTTACGAAATGCAGTTTTTAACTTACGATACGGAGGCGCGCCATGAACCGGGATTTAACGCAAGGCTCTGTCACCAAGTCCATGCTGCTGTTTGCCATCCCTATGATTTTGGGGGATCTATTGCAGCAGTGCTATAACATTGCCGACACGCTGATCGTCGGGCAATTTCTCGGGCGGGATGCCCTTGCGGCGGTGGGCTCATCTTTTACGCTGATGACCTTTCTGACCTCCATCATCCTTGGCCTGTGCATGGGGAGCGGCGCACTGTTTTCCATGCGCTTTGGGCAGCGGGATGAGAAGGCTCTTTGCGAGAACCTCTGTGCATCGTTTTTCTTTATCGCGCTCGTCACCGTGCTCCTGAACATCTTATCGTTTGCCTGTCTGGACGGACTTCGTGCCTTCCTCCGGGTTCCCGCCGAGGTGTGGGGCGATATGCGCGAATACCTGTTTGTGATTTTCATGGGAATTCCCGCGGTTTTCCTGTATAACTACTTTGCCTCTTATTTGCGGGCGATCGGCAATTCCGTTATCCCGCTGGGCTTTTTGGCTGTTTCCGCTGTGCTGAATATCGCCCTCGATCTCTGGTTTGTCATCGGGCTAAGCAGAGGCGTTGCCGGAGCGGCGGAGGCGACGGTGATCGCCCAGTATGTTTCAGGGATCGGCATCGCCGCTTATACGCTTGTGCGCTTCCCGCAGGTGCGTTCTATATGGAATTTCCGCTCCCTGCGGCGCGGACGTATCCAGGAGATCGTCTCCTTCTCCACGCTGACCTGCGTGCAGCAATCCATCATGAACCTCGGTATCCTTATGGTGCAGGGACTGGTCAACAGCTTCGGCCCTATTGTGATGGCCGCCTTTGCCGCCGCCGTGAAGATCGACGCCTTTGCCTATATGCCGGTGCAGGACTTCGGTAACGCCTTTTCCACTTTTATCGCCCAGAATTACGGGGCAAAAGAGAGCGCGCGGATACGCGCGGGGCTGAAAAACGCCGTGTGCATTTCCATGGCCTTCTGCGTGGTCATATCCGCCCTCGTCTTCGTATTTGCAAGACCTCTTATGGCGATTTTTGTGGATGTCGGAGAAAGCGAGGTCATTCTGGAGGGCGTGCGGTATCTTCGTATTGAGGGCGCGTTTTACTGCGGCATCGGCTGCCTGTTCCTGCTCTACGGGCTGTATCGTGCGTTGGGAAAGCCGGGCATGAGCGTGGTGCTTACCGTCATCTCGTTAGGCACCCGTGTCGCGCTGGCCTACCTGCTGTCCACGATTCCCACCATCGGCGTCACCGGTATCTGGTGGTCTGTCCCGATCGGCTGGGGTCTGGCGGATTTAGTCGGATTGCTTTATTACAAGGTAAAAAAGCAATCGCTGCTGTTTTGAACCTCCGTTGAGGTTGAATGAGTATACTAAGTTTGCAAAAGGACGGATGAAA
>CAKTPV010000046.1 GCA_934591815.1 uncultured Oscillospiraceae bacterium | reverse complement strand
GCAGTAAAAGAATTCCTTCCACTGATCTGCCATCACGCCGCCCGCGGCGCCCATTGCTGCTTTGATAAGTCCCATATTCTTCTCCTTTTCTGTGTTTGTGATTTGTCCGCAGGGCTTATAGGCCCCTGTTATTCATCGATCCATTGTCCGTCCGCCCGCTCACAGTAGACGACCCATACCACATACGAATCCTCCACATGGCGGTGCATCTCCAGATAGTTGTTGTCGATCACGGTCACGGTGTACGTCGTGTTCTCCGGGCCGCCGACCAGCTCCGCGTACCACTCGTCATTGCTGCAGCCGGCGTACATGGGGCCCTTGTGGAACCTCACGTGCAGACCGTCCAGCTTTTCCTGGTCGCCATATCTGTTGGCGTATTTGTACCACGCGCCCATGCTCCATGTGCCGTGTCCATCCTCGGTCACGCCGTCAGCGCTCATGAACGTCAGCGTCACGGACATTTCCTCGTCCGCCAGCTTATACCGATCGCCCTCGACCTCAGCCTCGACGCCGGCCCACTCGCCGTCCAGATACCGCCGGTACTTCTCCATGGTGTAGTCCGTCCCGCCATCGTAGAAGTCTTCATCGCCGCCCTCCGGGTCGGTCACATCCACCGGGTCGGTGTCGCCGCCGGGACGGGGCGGTGTGTCTATCGTGATGCCGCCGTTATTCTGCGGCTGACCGTAGGGGATGAACTCCACCTGACAGGCTGTCAGGCTCACCGCCAGCGCCAGAAGAAGCGCCAGCGCGATCCACCGCCGCTTCACGGCTCAGGCCCAGGGATCCTGGGCGGCCGGGATGCGGATGCCGCTGAGGGGACTGGAATACTCCCACAGGAACCATTCGCCGGTGGAGGGCTTCTGCCGCAGCTTGATGGGCCGGGGCGAATCCGCGCCGGGTGTGGCGATAAACAGCCGCAGATAGCCCGGCTCGATGTCCTGCGGACGGGGATCGGGCAGTACATCCACCACATAGGGCTGCGTGGGAGCATAGCTGTTCTGAGGTGTTGCCCCGGCGAAGTATGCCAGCGGCAGGTACTCCTTGCCCCGCAGGCGATCCCGCAGGAACTGGCTGTCATAGGGGGTCATGGGCCGGGGGCCGCGCAGGAGGTTCATGGCCTCCACCCCCTCGTTGGGGTTCTTCACATAGAGGTGCAGGGCGCACAGGAAGCCCGCCACCACCTCCTCCGGTGTCCGCAGGGACAGGTTCCGAAATTCTGCCAGCGAAGCGGGCAGCGCATTCAACGTTACTTGCATATCTCTGCCTTCCTTTCTCTAATTTCCGCACCGTTCGTCAGCTGTCGCCTCTCACGCTGCTGGAGAACGTGGCGGCCGTGTAGTACTCGTCGCCGTCACGCACCACGAAGTACAGCACATAGTAGTCACCCTCGCCGTTGAACCAGCCGTAGGCGTGCTTTTCACTGTTCCAGCTCTTTTCATCCATGCCGGTATGGGGGATGCCGTCCTCGCCGCCCAGCATGGCCTTGATATCGTCATAGGTCAATTTCGAGGACTTGGAGGAGCCCATATCCCACAGCTCCTGCCGCACCTTCTGCATGGTGGGCAGATCCGCCCGGCCGGTGGCGTCGGGGTTGGACTTGCCGTACTCGCCCAGTCCGTTGGTGGTGGTGCGCTCGTAGGGATAGTTCTCCGGCAGGCCGCCGTTGTCGCCGCCGCCCAGGGGGGCAACGACGCTTCCGCCGCTGCCGTCATCGGGGATCAGGCTGGTGTCGATCTCAAAGGTATTGGCGATCTCCATAAAGGTCTTGCCGCGATAATACTCCACTGCGCTCTCAGGCATGGGGATATAATCGTCGTCCGTCCAGTTCTCGTCGTCCAGATGCCGCAGGTTGGCCAGCAGGCTGATGGAGCCGTCCACCAGATCGGAGTCCACCTCACAGCTCACATACAGCGCGCCGGTCTCGTCCACAGACAGGATACCGTCCTGCATCTCGCCGCCCATGAACATACCGCGCAGCTCCAGACCGGTATTGTCATCCGGTACCACACGCGCATAGGTGTCCGCAAAGTTGAAGTCGTTCTCGCCCTCCAGATACATGGCAAGCCATACCTCGCAGCCACCGTTCCCGTCGAACACCAGCCGCGCCAGGATCTCGTGGGCGGTGTCGTTCAGATTCTCAAAATCGCCGGTGGCGTCCGTGAGCCCCGCCATGCCGTGCCAATCGCCGCCGTACACCGCGGCAAAGTCATCCATGGACAGCTCCTCCGCGCCGGTGTTCCCGCCGGTGCTGCCGCCGCTCTTCCGGAAGGTCAGCTGCAGGTCAAAGCCGAAGTAGTCATTCACCGTGATCAGGCCGTCCTTCAGCGTGCAGTTGCAGACCGATCCGTCTCTGTCCAGCGTCAGGGCGCCGTCCTTGGTCAGCTTCCACTTGATGGTCGTCGGGTCGCCGTCCAGCATGAAGCTGCCCGTACCGTCCTCTTTCAGCTCAATGTAGTTGTCGCCCAGATCGTATACCTCGTCCATGGGTATCCACTCACCGAAGGAGAAAACCTCCTCGCCCATGTACTTGCCCACGGCGGGGTTGACCTTGCTGCCGCCGTCCCCCTTGCCTCCACAGGCCGCCAGCGTCAGCGCCATCACCAGCGCCAGCAGCAGTGCCGTCAGCTTCTTCATGCTCCTCATCGTTCTTCCTCCCATTTTTCATATTTTCTGCTTTTACTGTCACATATATCGGTGCGCCTCATTTGAGGCGGTTACCGCACGCGGGGCAGTACACAGAGCTGCGCCCCTCCTCCGGCTGCCAGCCGCATCGGCTGCACAGCAGCGGCTTTTCTGCGCCGCAGTTGGTGCAGAAATTGCCCTCGTTCTCCGTCCGGCAGGCGGAACATCTCCACGCTGCGGGCGGCGGCGTTTGCGGCTGGTCGGAGAAGATCACGTCCTTCTCGCCGCACGCAGCACCCTCTCTTGTCAGCCATCTATGGCCGCTGCCGTCGCTGTACCGGATGCGGAAGGCGTTTTCCGTGTGGCTGAACGTCAGATTCTCGAAGGTTCCCGTCATGAGAACGCCCTTCTGCTCCTGCGTCAGCTTTACCGTCCCGGTTTTGTACACCCACATATCGGCCTGAAAATCCGGCTCGCCGTCCACAAGCACCTGTATGCGGGAGCTCTCAAACGGGTCGCTGCTCTCCACCTCCATGATGATGCTGCCGTCCCGGCTCTGCCATGTCCCCGCGAAGGGGCTCTGATCCTCCGGCGTATACATCATGCCCGGGCCGTCCACCATGTGGCCGAACTCCCGGTCATCCGGCTTGCCGCAGCCCGCCATTCCGAAGGCCATCATGACCAACAGTACACCTCCTATCCAAAAGCGGTATCTCATATGCGTCCCTCCTGACGATCCACTCAGGCGTTCTTTGCGGACACATCTGCCACCGGCTCGCCCCTCTCCTGCAAAAACGCGGCGCAGTCCATACACAGGTCGATATCCTCTCCCATCAGGAAGCAGTGGTCGCACACCAGCCGCTTGCAGATGGGGCACAGGCTGAAATACTCCAGTGCTTCCGTTGTAGCTCGCTTGCACGCGTCCTCCCGCTCCCGTTGGTACAGTGTCTGGAAGATCACGCGCTTGCCCTCGCTCTCCGGCTGCATGCCCGCCTTGGAAAACCGTACCGGCTGGCTTTTCCAAAGGGAACCGCACACGGCGCAGCGCAGTGAAAACTGAAAAACCTCCTCGGAGGATATATCCTCCATACACGCTCTGATGATGCGGCGCATCGCTGCTCCCTCCTGTTCCTCCACGTCGCAGTCCTGACTTTTTCTGTCCGTATCTATACCTATTTTTTATCAGTTTTCGCCCAAAATGTCTATTACCCCAGGGGTGATATTTACCCGTAAACGGTAAAATCACCCTAAGGCTTAGACAGAGTACACAACCCCGCCCCCCACAGTTTGTATACTCTGTCTATTGCTTTCCCTATCTTCTCAGCAGCTCACTGCTGCGTCCGCAGCCGGCAAATAGCTCGATGTAAACCTTTAATTCGTCAAAGGAAGCCACCCCCAGCTTCCGGTAAAGATTGCGGTTATGCGTCTTGACCGTGCTGGCGCTGATGCTGGCCAGCTCCGGTATATCCTTGACGGTATGCCCGTCCATGTAGTATTGCAGGATGGTGCGCTCCGTACCGGTCAGCGTTTCGGCGCGCCGGGCAAAGCCCTGCAGCCGCGCCTCCACCTCCGGCGGCAGCGTCCCCGCCGGCCGTTCACGGATGGCGGCAAGCAGCTCGTCGATCTCCGGGATACCGGAGGCCACCATCTCCGCCGCGCCGCCTCTGACCGCCGCCAAGCTCTTGTTGATCGGCTTTACGAAGCTGTGGGACAGCATGGTCGCCGCCGCCAGCATCAGCATCAGGAACAGCACCGCCCCCAAGAACCATGCGCCCCGTGCCCCCCGCTCATAGCCGCGGAAGGTCTCGTCCGGCAGCAGCGTCACCGCCGCCAGCGGCACATCGTCCCATGTGCCGGCATCCAGCAGTTGGTGCCGGCCCAGATATGTCTCCTTGCCGTTGGTATAGGTCGTGTAATATTTTCCTTCGCTGATATGCAGGGTGCCGTCGGCCGTCAGCCTTGACCCGTCTGTGGCGCCCAGCATGGCCCCCGATAGGGACAGCTTATCGCCGTCCACCGGCGCCACCAGCGTCAGCATCTTGCCGAAGGTGCTGGACACCGTGCTGTGGGAGAGGCTGAAGTAGAGGTCGCTGACCTCCATGCCGCAGAACCCACGCACCACGCCGCTGCCGTCCAGGATGGGTACGCACAGCAGCGTGACCTGCTCCCATGTATCCAGCAGCTCCGTGCGCTTCGTCCACAGGCAGCCCTCTGCCAGCCGCTGCCCCTGATAGGCGGAGACCTTTCGACTGCCCGGGATCAGCGTGGCGTTCAGCTCCGGGTTCCAGCGGTTGTGCATCTGGAGCTGCAAGCCCCGCGCCGCCTCCGTAGCCCCCCGGAAGCAGATGATATCCTGCTCCGAGGCCACCGTGGGCTGAAGCCCGGAATACCGCAGATACATACCCGCCCGCAGGTCGTCCGCGTTGGGCAAGGATGTGTTGGCGGTGACGTGCAGGCAGAAGAAGATCCCGCTGCATGAGGCGGCGCTCAGCGTGCTGCTCAGCGGCGGATACAGCCGCTTTTCCAGCTCTGCGATGGCATCCGGGTCGTTGTTCAGCTCATCAAAGGAAATGCCCTTGACCGCCAGGAAGGCGTCCAGCTCCTTGCCCAGCTTTTCTGACATGGCCATTCCCTGCGCCGTCAGCGTATTCATCTGCGCATCCAGCGCGGCGTAGGTGTTCCGCTGCTGGATATCCAGCACCCCCGCCAGCTGCCGGGAGGCGTGGGACAGCACGCCGGTGGCCATCAGGATCGACAGGATGGTCGCCACCAGCAGCAGCGCCATGGCAAACCAGTACAGCAGCAGCCGCTTCCCCATGCTGGGGGCGGCGGCATGGACCGTTTTATGGAGCGTTTCCCTGATCGACCGCATGTGCTCTCCCTCTCTCATGTACCGTAGTCCAGCTTAAAGCTGTCCAATGTGTCCCAAACCAACTCATCCAGCGTACCGGCCCCCTCCAGATACTGGGTGCGTCCCGCCAGCAGCTTCAGCCGCGCCAGATTCTCAAACCGCGTCTCCAGCTCCAGATAGTTCTCCAGCTGGGGCGCATAGTAGAAGGTATACGCCTCCTGCGTCTTGAGATATGTCTCATACAGTGAGATATACATCGGATTGCTGAGCTTCTCCACGGCGGCGGGCAGGTATTGGTCGAAGGCCTCCTGCGTCACCGGCATATAGCCGAGGCTGGTGACGAATTCCACATTCTTCTTCGGCTCCGTCAGCCACTTGAGGAAGGTGATGCACGCCCGCTCCCGCTCCGGGGTGGAGCGCCGCGTGCACATCCCCACGCCCCGCTGCAGCACCAGCTTCTCCCCGCCCTCGAACACCGGGCAGGGCATGGATTCGATCGTCACCCGCTCCGAGGTGTTGTCCGGGTAGGTCACCGTGTTGGCGTAGTAGAGCACGCTGGCGGAGGACGCCACGGAGACGATGGTATCGCCGGTGCGGAGCGGCTCTGTGGCATACCCGTCGTGCAGCCACATACCCCCCTGCAGCGCCGCCCGTGCGTAGGGCTCCCACGCCCGCTCAAAGGCAGGGCCTAAGTCCACGCCATCGTCCCGGAAAAACGTCTCCCCCAAGGACGTTACGCCCACCTGGAAGTAGTTGAAGTGATAATCATGGACGAAGAAGTTCTTGCCTGTGTCCGCGGCGTACCGCTCTGCCAGCGCATACAGCCTCTCCCATGTGGTCAGATCGTCGTAGCTGGCGCCGGACTGTGCCGCCCAGCGGTCAAACAGCGTCCGGTTGACGAACAGCACCTCGGTGGACTTGGCGACGGGCAGGATCACCTGCCGCCCGCCGATCATCCCCTCCTCCGCAAAGGCGGGGATGAAAGCCGCCAGCTCCTCCTCGCTGAGATAGTCCCGGTAGTCCACCAGGATCTCCTGATCCGGCAGTGCCAGCACCGTCTTGGGGTACGATACGAACATATCCGGCAGCGACGGTGCGCCCGGGTCGTTGTTGGCCGCCGCCAGCACGCTCTTATGGATACTGCCGCTGTTGCTGACCAGCTCCACCTTCACGCGGATGTTCTGCTGGACCCCGATGGTGCTGTTGAACTCCTCGATCAGGCCGTTCAGCGGGGAATCCACCTCGCCGCCGTAGACGTGCCACAGCGTCACGGTCAGCGGCTCCGCGTCCT
>CAKTPV010000045.1 GCA_934591815.1 uncultured Oscillospiraceae bacterium | reverse complement strand
CGGCGGCTGTCCGGCGGGGACGAACGGCTGGCAGAGGATATTACCAGCGAAGCCTTCTTCCGTGCGCTTCGCCGCATTGACAGCTTTCGGGGGGATTGCGACATCCGGGTGTGGCTGTGTCAGATCGCAAAGAATTGTTACTATACCCATCTGAAACAAAGCCGCAGGACAGAGCATACAGCGGATATGGAACAGCTTATATCGGAAGCGGAGGAATCACCGGATGAAATGCTGCTGCGCAGCGAGAATGTCCAGCAGGTAAAACATCTGCTGCATGAGCTTCCCGATCCGTACAAAGAGGTTTTCATGTGGCGTACCCTTGGCGAATTGAGCTTTAAGGAGATCGGGAAGCTGTTTCACAAGACGGAAAACTGGGCGTGCGTCACCTATCACCGCGCACGAAAAATGATCCAAAAAGGAATGGAGGCTGACGAAGATGAAAAATGAGTGCAGCATCATCCGCGATATTCTGCCGCTGTATGTGGAAAACATGGTATCGGAGGATACGGCGGAGTTTGTAAAGGGGCATCTGGAAAGCTGCCCCGTCTGCCGTGCGGAGCTTGAAAAACTGCGGGAGCCTGTGGAGGTGCAAACAGAGCCGCAGCCCGACATGGACGCCGCGCCGCTGAAACGGCTGAAAAAGGCACTGCTGATGAAAAAGGTGCAGACCATCCTATGCACGGCGGCGGTGCTGCTGGCGCTGATGCTGTCGGTCATCTCCTTTCTGACTGCGCCGGAATACTTCGCCTATTCGCCAGAGCTGGTGACTGTGACGGAGGAAGCAAACGGTGCGGTGACGCTCTCTTTCAGCAACGAGGTCACGAATTATAAGCTCCAACAAATCGCCGACCCCGATGATCGCAACACTGTCTACCATCTTGAGGTGTGGACCTCCGTATGGGACAGAGCGTTCCATAGACCCGGCGTACAGGCTGTGACCGCAGCGCCGGAGAGCGGCAAGCCGCTTCTCGTTTATTTCACGCAGTTTATCAACGGACACGCCGAAAGCTCCAGCGACAGCTCGGTGTGCATCTACGGCACCGCGCCCGACAGCGGCGGCTGGGTTGCTTTGGCGGGGCTTTCTTTGGGCTATTGGCTGCTATTCAACATCGCCCTGTTCCTGATCCTTATCGGGGTATGGTTCAAGCTGCGCAGGAAAGAAAAATCCCGCCGCCGGGTGGAGCGCCTGCTCCCGATCCCTATCGCATACGGGCTGGGGCATCTGTGTGTCATGGGCTTTCGCACTGCATCCTGTTCGGAATGGCGCGACTTTCAACTGATCCTTGCAGTCGGCGTTCTGTTCTACTGCGCTATGCTGCTGGCATTGAGTATTTTTTATAATGTAAAAGAGCTGCGGGGTATAAAAAGAGAGGGTGAGAACGAATAGCGGTCTGACCATTTGGAGAGTAGGTGTACCATGAGAAAACTTGTGATTTTTTGCTTTGCCGTCTGTATGACCGTGCTTTCGGTACTATCCCTGTTCAATTTTGCACAGGACGCAGAGGAAAGCATGATACTGGATAAACGGGCGGTGATCCTCGAAAAGCCGGAGACATTGAGCAACCGCGAATTCTTGGGACAGATAGATACTGCGCTCGGAAATATCGGCGCAGACATTATGTACCGCTACGCGGAGCTGGATGGGGACAAGCCACTGTACCGCTACTATAAGACCAGCCATACCGACAGCTTTCTTTCCGTTTCTACCGGGAAAGGGAGCGTGAGGCTGGAATCGGACGAGTTCTTTTCCACTGCAAAGCAGCCGGGAGCTATGGCGCTGCATCTGTCCTCGCTGTTTCAAGATACCGCCATCTATCCACTCATGCAGGCGCAGCAGCATGACTTGACCGCCGCGACCTGGTATGTGGCGGAAGGGCAGCTTGACGCGGTGCTTCATGCGCTGAAAGGCTTGGGCTATTCCGTAACAGCAACCAACGAAAGGCTTTTGTCTACCAAACTGCCGCTTTATTTCCTGTTCATTCCTGCCTTTATGCTCTGCGTCAGTATCGTATTCTACACCCTGTCCGCAGGCAAGAAAAATGTGCTGAAAAAAATGGAGGGCTATACCACGGGGAATATCCTGCTGGGGGAGATCAAAGCCTTTGCCCCTGCTTTGTGTCTTTGCTTTCTGCTGATTTTTGCCGCCGCCATGATTTGCGCCGTGTGGCTTCATCCGGTGGCGACCTGGCAATTTGGGCTGTTTCTGCTGGGGGATTGTCTGTGGCTGCTCGTTCCTCTGATACTGGGCATCCTGCTCTCCCTGTTGTTCCTCTCCGGGCAGCGCAGCGCGGAGTATGTGAAGGGCAAAGTTCCAAAGCGCGGGATCTACATTACAAACACGCTTGCGAAAGCTGCTTTTCTGATCTTTATTCTATTCTCTCTCACCATTGCCATGCGGAACATCACGCAGATCTACAACACCTTCCATGCAGCGGAGTTCTGTTCGCAAAAGACAAAGGGCTATGTGACTGTCCCTCTGAACAATGTTAATTCCGGCAGAGCACCGGAGGGCGCGGATTATCTGGCGTTCTATTATGCCACAGTGGATCGCTACAATGGAATACTCATGGCAGCCAACGATTTTAATTACGACCTGTTTGAAGGGAAAATGCTGGGAGAGGCATACGGTCAGGATTATGCCCACATCAACCGAAACTACCTTGCGTTCAACCCCATCTATGCGCCGGACGGGGAGCAGATCGGTGACGCTCTGCTTTCCGATACCCATGTGAATATTCTGCTTCCGGAGTCCAAGGAATACAGGCGGGATGAGGTACGGGAGCGCGGCGCGAGTTGGGGAAATTCCGGGGATGTGAATATTGTCCTCTACGATGATAAAGCGTCTGACATATACTCCTATAACGCCAGCACAGGGCTTGGGGGCAACGGCGCTCTGCCCGCGCCCATCCTTGTAGTCAAGGAAGGTGACCTGCTGGACGGGCTTTTCATCGAAGCATGGTGTTCACAGGGGGCGTATTTCCTCTATGTTCCCACCGATGATCCGTATGCGGAGCTGCTGCCCATCCTGCGGGAAACGGGTATTGACGCGGCGACCGTTTCCACACCGACCGTCGCCGCCACCTTTGATAAAATGCTCCATCATCTGACCTATATGCTGATGATTTGGGGCGTACAGGCTTTGGTGCTGCTGATCGGGCTGTTCTGCCTGATCTTATTCGGCGCAAGGCTCTACTGCGACAATTACAGGGACAGGATCGCCTGTCGCCTGATTGAAGGGCATTCCCTATTAAGTTGTATTCGCACCCATCTCGTGCTGACGGTGCTGTACTATGGGGCGGTAGCGGCGGGGCTGCTGCTCTTAAAGTTCACCATCGAGCTTGACTACAATATCCTGCTGGGTACGCTTCTCGCGGAGCTGCTGATCACGCTGCTTGCTTGCGGCAGCATTGCCCGGAAGAACCTCTATCAGATTGTGAAAGGAGCGGAAGCATGACTGCCATTACTTTATCCAATATCAATAAACGCTTCGGGGAAAAAGTCCTGTTTCGGGATTACTCGCTGCATATTGAAGCCGGAGAGTTTGTCGCCATCAAGGGCGAAAGCGGAGCCGGAAAAACAACTCTCCTGAACATCATAGGACTGCTGGAAACGCCGGACAGCGGCAGCGTCACCCTCTGCGGCGCAAGAAACCCGTCCTTTTCCTCCCGCGCTGCGGTTCATCTGCGGCGGCACAAGCTGTCCTACCTGTTTCAGAATTACGGGCTGGTGGACACCGATACCGTGGAAGCCAACATGAAACTCGCCACCCGGTTCGGTAAAGCAAAGGGCAAGGCAGAGAAAGAACGCATCGCGGATGCGCTGGCACAGGTGGGGCTTTCGGGCTATGAGCGTCGTAAGGTCTACACCTTGAGCGGCGGTGAGCAGCAGCGGGTGGCGCTGGCAAAAATCATTGCAAAATCCCCCGACATTATCCTTGCGGATGAGCCTACGGGCAGTCTGGACGAGCGCAACCGCAGCTATGTGATGGATATTCTCAAAGAGCTGAACCGACAGGGGAAAACCATTGTTGTTGTGACACATGATCCCTATGTGAGCGATTGCGCCACACGGCATATTGCGCTGTGAGAGGACGGAGGGTAAAGCTATGCGAAAAAAGAACTGGGCTGCCTTGCTGTGCTCGATCCTGCTTCTTGCGAGCATAGGGCTTGGCGTTTCCATCATTTACTCGGACTACTATTTCAGCCCCGTGTCGGGCTTGCAATCCTTTACTGTCGCGGACGTCTCCCGGACATACCTTCATCCGGAGGAGGACACAGGCACGCCAAGCGCCGCCGCGCCGTCCGATGAGCTTTATGTGCTCCTGGAACGCTGGGCGTTGGAAAACGAGGCGACAATCCTATACAAGAACGGGTTTGCCGCAGGCTGCGGCATTCTGGACGGTTCGGATTGGCTCCGTGAAGCCGTCGGGCTTTCGCTGCCTTGTGACGCGCAGGGCGTATTAACCGCAGAGGACGCGGCCTTTTCGGAAACCTATGTGCGCGACGGACGGTTTTTGCCGGACGCGCTGGGGCTGCCTGTCCTGGGAACCTATCGGGAACGGGATGTGCCTTCCGTTATCTCCAATGCAGGGTTTCTCTATCCGTTGTCCATGAGCGGGGCGAAGGACGGAATGTACTTCACAGATGGCGCGGACACCAGTGGTCTGACGGCCCTGTTCGAGAGCCGCGGCTATACGGTCACTGACCAGCGGCAGCATTTAAGCCTTCCCGCGCTGGCGGCCAAGCTTCTGACGGACAGCGTTCTTTCCAGAGCGATTTCCGCTGCCATGCTCGGTTTGATCTTTTGCTTCTCCTATGTGGTGCTGACCGTGTATCGGGAAAATGACCGCCGCTATCAAATCTATCATTTGTTTGGACTGTCAAAAGCACGGCTGTTCCTCCGCTCCACCCTTACGGCGATGGGTATTGCACTGACGGCTGCTCTGCTTTTCGGCGTGGTGCTGTACCGGGGGCTGACCTATATGCCGGACAGTGATCTGACCACGCTGCTGATAGGTACTACGGTAGGGTTTGTACTGTTCTCACTGATTTTGAACTGGGCGGGCTACTGCGGAACAGCCGCACGGTTGGGGAAAGGGGGAAGATGATATGACACTGATCAGGCAGGTGATACGGGATTTGGTCAAGGATGCCGGATGGGTCATTTTTTACGGCTTTTTAACCGCAATGTCCATCATGGCTTTCGTGCTGGTGGGATTGAGTTACCAGCATGTAGCGTCACAAAATGATGCAATCCGTCGCTTTACGCAAAACGATGTGAGCATGGTGCGGGTAAAGGATTTGAGCAGTCTTATGACAGCGGCTGACCGGAAAACTACCGCACAGCCTATCAGCACAGGCAGTGGGCGGCAGCAGGGCCTCGTGGATCTGTTTCAAAAGCATGACAACCTCGGCAGCCTCGTCCTTCTCCCCGGCATCGGCGGGTATCAGCAGACCATCGTTTATGTGGGCGCCTATACCCGGCTGACAGCATTCCCGTTTCCGGCAGGCAGCGGTGCACCCATCGCCGCGGTTTCGCCGGACTGCGCCGGGGACGAAGGAAAAACGCTCCGCATCGGAGATCACGAATGCACAGTAACCGTTGTTCCATCCGATATGGACGTTTACCATCCGCTGCACTACATTCCACCCGCATCGGAGAATCTGAAGAAAACGCTCTATGTTTTCTCGCCATCCTGTGAGGATGCCCTTTCCCTCGCGGCGTTTCCGCACGTATCGGTGGATATGTTCATAGACCGTCTGATTCTTGCCGAACCCACAGAGGAAAGCACCGCCGATGTCAGGTCGTTCCTGTATCAAAACTATTCCGCCTATGCGGAGATACAGTCAACGGAAAACTTTTTGCGGCTTTCCGCCGCAAGCAGCACCCGCACCCATCAGGCGTATCTTCTGTTCTACATCATGTCCACGCTGGTTTTATTCGGTGCGCTGCTGCTGAACACCTATCGCATCCTGCGCCGCCGGATCCCGGAATATGCGGTGCATCATCTGTTTGGCGCAACACAGCGGTTTATCTTTGCAAGGATGTATCTGTTCGTGTTGGGATACCATGTGATCCCGCTTGCGGGAACGCTCCTGATCCTGTCATTGAACAGGCTCGCGTCGCCGCTGAATCTTCTCATGGTATTCGCAGCCACCATGGGCTCGGCGTTCCTTGTCACAAGTATTGTGCAGCAGCGTTTTGTATCTAAATTTTCACAGGGATTAAGGAGGGAATGAACTATGCCGGGAATCACCGTTACACAAGCCTGCAAGAGCTATGAAACCAGCCACTACACCGTAAAAGCGGTAAATCACGCCAATCTTTCCGTGGAAAGCGGCGAAGCCGTCGCCATTGTCGGACCTTCCGGCAGCGGCAAGTCCACACTTTTGAACATTATCGGTCTGATTTTGAAGCCGGATTCCGGAAGCGTCGCTGTGGACGGAGAGGAAGTTCTGAACATGGGCGACAGGCGGTGCAGCGCTTTCCGAAATGCCTCGTTCGGCTATATTGCGCAGGACTTCGCCCTGCTGGACGATGAAACCGTATATCACAACATCCGAATCCCCCTGCTTTACAACAGGCAGATCAAGCGCAGGGAGCATAAGCCCCGAATCAGGGAGATCGCGCAGAAGCTGGACATATCAGACAAGCTGAACCGCAAGGCAGGCAAATTGTCCGGTGGAGAGCGGCAGCGGGTGGCAATCGCCCGTGCAATCGTCTGTGACCAGCCGATCATCCTTGCGGACGAACCCACCGGCTCACTGGACGCGGCGAACAAAGCGAATGTCATGGACATCCTCATGCGGCTCTGCAAGGAAAGCGGCAAGACGCTGATCATCGTTACGCACGACCCTTCGATTGCCGAACGCTGTGACAGGATCGTTCAGATGGC
>CAKTPV010000044.1 GCA_934591815.1 uncultured Oscillospiraceae bacterium | reverse complement strand
GAGGTCAGGTTGTCCTCGTACATGGCGTAGAGAATACGCCGGTGTACGGGCTTCAGGCCGTCCCGCACGTCGGGCAGGGCGCGGCCCACGATAACGGACATGGCATATTCGATATAGGACTTCTCCATCTCCGGGACCAGCGGGGACTCCACGATGTGCTGGTCAGGGAAGCGGATCTCCGCAGGGTCGTATTGGGGCTTTTTGCTCATAGATTCCAGCCCTCCTTAATAATCCAGATTCACAGCGTACTGTGCTTTACGCTCGATAAATTCCTTGCGCGGCTCCACCTTCTCGCCCATGAGGACGGTGAACGTGGCGTCGGCCTTCACCGCGTCATCCAGCGTGATGCGCCGCAGGGTACGGGTGGTAGGGTCCATGGTGGTCTCCCACAGCTCGTGGGCGTCCATCTCGCCCAGACCCTTAAACCGGCTGATATTGATGGTCACGTTGGGGTTGCCGCCCCGCATCTCCGCGGAGATACGGTCCCGCTCCTCGTCGGAGTAGGCCACCCGGGAGGTCTTGCCCCTGGTCAGCTTGTAGAGCGGCGGTACGGCGGAGTAGACATAGCCCTCCTCGATGAGGGGCCGCATATACCGGAAGAAGAAGGTCAGCAGCAGGGTACGGATATGGGCGCCGTCCACATCGGCATCGGCCATGATGATGATCTTGTGATAGCGCAGCTTGTTCTCGTCGAACTCCTCGCCGATACCGGCGCCCAGCGCGATGATGACGGGCTGGAGCTTGTCGTTGCCGTAGACCTTGTCCACGCGGGCCTTCTCCACGTTGAGCATCTTGCCCCACAGCGGCAGAATGGCCTGAAAACGGCTGTCCCGTCCCGCCGTGGCGGAGCCGCCTGCGGAGTCGCCCTCCACGATGTACAGCTCTGTCAGCTCGGGGTTATTCTCGTTGCAGTCCCGGAGCTTATCCGGCATGGCCGCGCCGCCCAGCACCGTCTTGCGGCGGATGGACTCCCGTGCCTTACGGGCCGCCTCCCGGGCGCGGTTGGCGGTCATGGCCTTATCCAGGATGGTGCGGGCCACCATGGGATGCTCCTCCAGATACACCGCCAGCTGGTCGTTGACGATGCTGTCCACCAGCGTGCGGATATGGGCGTTGCCCAACTTGGCCTTGGTCTGACCCTCGAACTGGGCCTCCGTCAGCTTCACGGAGATCACGGCGGTGATGCCCTCCCGGACGTCCTCACCGGAGACCTTGTCTCCCTCCTTGATCATGCCGTATTGCAGGCCGTAGGAATTGAGCACGCGGGTCAGCGCCGCCTTGAAGCCCGTCTCGTGCATACCGCCCTCCGGCGTATGGATGTCGTTGGCGAAGGAGACGATGGTCTCGTTATAGCCGTCGTTGTACTGGATGGCGATCTCCGCCGTGCTGTCGCCCTTGGCGCCGGAGAGGTAGATGACCTCCTCGTGGAGGGGGGTCTTGTTCCGGTTGATGAAGGTGACGAACTCCCGGATACCGCCCTCATAGCACATGGTCTCGGACTGCTCTCTGCCGGGGCGGGCATCGGTGATGGTGATACGCAGGCCGGCGTTGAGGAACGCCTGCTCCCGCATACGGGTGTGCAGCGTCTCATACTCGTAGTCCAGCGTGTCGAACATCTCCGGGTCGGGCTTGAAGGTGACGGTGGTGCCGGTGTGATCCGTCTCACCCACGATCCGCATCTCCTGGGTGATGTGTCCCCGGGAGAACCGCATCTCATAGATCTTCCCGTCCTTGTGTACCTGCACGGTCAGCCACTCGCTGAGGGCGTTGACCACGCTGGCACCCACACCGTGCAGGCCGCCGGAGACCTTGTAGCCCCCGCCGCCGAACTTGCCGCCGGCGTGGAGCACGGTGAACACCACCTCCAGCGCGGGGCGTCCCGTCTGGGCCTGTATGTCCACGGGGATGCCGCGTCCGTTGTCGCTGACGGTGATGGTGTTGCCGTCGTTGATGGTCACATGGATGTCGGTACAAAAGCCCGCCAGCGCCTCGTCGATGGAGTTGTCCACGATCTCATAGACCAGATGGTGCAGGCCGCTGGCACTGGTGGAGCCGATATACATACCGGGCCGCTTACGCACGGCCTCCAGCCCCTCCAACACCTGTATTTCCGCCGCATTGTACTCGTTGCCTGCGACGTTCTTTTCCATATCTGCCATATACTATTCTCCTTTCCCCTGAGCGCGTTTTTGCAGCGTCTGGGAATTCAGCTGGGATATATAAACGATCTGCCGGTGGTAGGGGTGGTCACAGACCACAAACGCCCGCGGGATATCCTCACAGGCGGTCTGCACCACGCCCTCACGCTCCGCGCCGTCCAGAAATGCCCTTGTTATTTTAGAAGTGGATGTGTTGTCCAGATCAAAGATGCCGATGATGCGCTTATCCTCCAGCATCACGTTCTGTCCGATATGCAGATACGCCATCACAACACCTCCCCATTCCGGATATGGAACACCCGGCCATGCAGCATGGTGTCCAGCCGGTCGTTTTCGCAGCAGGTGATAAATACCTGTCCGCCCTGTATCCGGTTCAGGACGTATTCCTGCCGCCGCGGGTCCAGCTCGCTGAGCACGTCGTCCAGCAGCATCACCGGATACTCGCCCACGGCGTTTTTATGGATCTCCCGCTCCGCCAGCTTCAGGCTCAGCGCCGCCGTGCGTACCTGCCCCTGCGAGCCGTACTGCCGGGCGCTGCGTCCGTTGATGAGCACCTCCACATCGTCCTTATGGGGGCCGGACAGACACAGCCGGCTGGCGCGCTCCGCCGCCAGATGCGCCTCCTGATGGCGCCGCAGCGCCTGGCATATCTGCTCCTGCGGCGCGAAGGGATCCTCCACGGTCTTCACCGTCCGGTACAGAAGCGTCAGCTCCTCCTTTTCGCCGGAGCATTCAAAATGCGCCTGCCGGGCGTACTCCGCCAGCGACACGCAGTACCGCGCCCGGTAGCTGATCAGCACCGCACCTACACGGCAAAGCCGCTCGTTGAAATCCGGCAGCATCTGCAAAAGCTGGGGGTGCTCCTCGCTGTCCCGGAGGATACGGGTCTTGTGCTCATGGAGCCGGGTATACTCCGCCAGCGCCTCGGCGTACCGGGGCCGCAGCTGGCACAGGGACAGATCCATGAACCGCCGCCGCTCCGCCGCCCCCGCCCGTATGAGGAACAGATCCTCCGGGCAGAAGAATACGGTGTGCAGCACGTCGGACAGCGCCGCGCCGGTTTTGGCAGGTACGCCGTTCACCGTCATCCTTCGCCTTTTGCCGCGAAAAAGTTGTATCTCCGTGGTAAACGCCCTGTCCCGGGAAAAAAGCTGCCCGGTGAGGGACGCATCCTGCCGTTCAAAGCCGATCAGCTCCCGGTCGCCGTGGGCGCGGGGGCTTTTCCCGCAGGAGAGGTACACGGCGGCCTCCAGCAGATTGGTCTTTCCCTGTGCATTCTCGCCGTAAATGACGTTGCACCGCTGGTCAAACGCCAGCGTCTGCCGTTGGTAGTTCCGCCAGCCGTCCAGCGTCAGCTTATCGAGCCGCATAGGTGACCGTATAGTGCTGGCCGTTGAAGCTCACGTCGTCGCCGGGACGGATCTTCCGTCCCCGCATGGCGCAGACCTCGCCGTTGACGGTGACCTCGCCCTCCTGAATGACCATCTTGGCCTCGCCGCCGGTCTGTACCGCCGCGGCGAACTTCAGCAGATCCTGCAATTTGATGTATTCCGTTGTGATCTCAATCGTTTCCATAGCTGTATTATATCCTTATAATATTTTGTATAAAAGGGAAGTCCCGTGTTCTCCCCGGGTGCGGCAGGAACGCCGGACGCAGGCAGCGCGCGGCATATCCCTTTTACTGCGCCTTCAGTCTGACGGGCAGCACCATGTAGAGGAACTCGTCCCCGCCGTCCACCGGCGTGATGATGCAGGGGGAGATACCGGTGTTCAGCTGCATATGGACCCTGTCCGCCGGCGCATACCGCAGAGCGTCCATGAGATAGCGGTTGTTGAAGCCGATCTCCAGCTCCCGGCCGTCGCCCTTGACGGGGCAGATATCCTTGGCCTCGCCGTTGCCGGTGCGGGCGGAGAGATAGACCTTGTCCATATCAAAGAGGCAGCGGACGGGGCTTTTCAGCTTCTCGCTGATGACCACGGACACGCGGTCCAGACTCTCCAGCAGCGCCTTCGTCTCCACCTCCACGCAGATGGGGTTGTTCCTGGGGATGGCGTTGCGGTAATCCAAAAATTCACCCTCCAGACGGCGGCAGATGAGTTGGGTGTTCTCCACCTCGAACATCAGATGGCGCTTGCCCTGCACCACCGTCAGCAGCGCATCGGTATCGGCGCAGATCTTCTCCACCTCGTTGAGAGCCGTTCCCGGCGCCACGAAGCGGAACGCGCCGCCGTCGATACGCTCCAGCGGCTCGCGGCGCAGCGCCAGACGGAAGCCGTCCACCGCCACCATGGTCAGCCCCGTATCGCCGATCTCAAACAGGGCGCCGGTATGGATGGGACGGGCCTCGTTGGTGGACACGGCAAAGCTGGTCTGGTTGATCATGGCCTTCATGGTCCGCTGCTGGATGGACACGGAGAACTCATCGTCCACAGTGGGCATCTCCGGGTAGTCGTCGGCGGACAGCCCGGGCAGCTCGAAGCTGGCGTCGCCGCAGACCAGCTTGACCACATATTTCTCATCGGCGGAGAAAACCACGATATCGTCGGGCAGGCGGCGGATCATCTCGCCGAACAGACGGGCATTCAGAACGATGCGCCCCTCCTGATGGATCTCAGCGGGGATGGCGGTGCGGATACCGGTCTGCATATTGTAGCCGGACAGCGTCAGCTGGGTATCGCCCTCCAGCAGCACGCCCTCCAGCGCGGGGATGGAGCTTTTGGCAGCCACGGCGCGGGATACGGTACTGACGGCCTGCTGCAGCAGCGTTTTTTCGCAGGAAAATTTCAGCATCTCGTTTTCAATCCTTTCTGTAATTGGCAGGCATATTTTTCAGAATCAAAACATAAACTAATCTTTTTTTAGTAACAGGAGTCGTAGGGATAACGGAATGTGGAAATCCCCGTTTTTCCCTGTTTTTCCAACGGTTTCTTTTCCACCGCTCAACTGGAAACCGGGCGGGGATTATCCACCGTTTTTTCCTTTTTCCCGTTGTCCACTCTTTTTCCCGGTGGATTCCACGGAATTTGTGGAAAACCTCACCGCTTGTTGTTGATGTTGGTGGTGATCTCCTTGACCCGCTCGGCAAAGACCGGATCAGACTGCATCTGCTGCTCCACCTTTTGCAGGGAGTGGAGGATGGTGGTGTGGTCGCGGTTGCTGAACTCCTTTCCGATGTCGTTCATAGGCAGGCCGTTCATCCGCCGGATCAGGTAGATCGCCACCTGACGGGCGGTGACCACGTCCCGCCCGCGGCTCTGGCCGCGGATGGTATCCTCGTCCAGATGGTAGTACTTGGCCACATAGCTGATGATGATCTTGGGGGAGGGGACATATTCGTTGCTCTTGAGCAGCATATCCCGGACAGCCCGGCCAACAGCCTCCTCGTCCACCTGATCGCCCAGCAGATCCCGGTAGGCCAGGATCTTGTTGAGGGTACCCTCCAGCTGCCGCACGTTGGAGGTGACGTTCTCGGCGATGTAGTCCGAGACCTCGGCGGGCAGCTTGACGCCCAGCGCGGCGGCCTTGTTCTGGATGATGGCAAGCCGCGTCTCAAAGTCCGGCGGCGCCACGTCCACCATCAGACCCCACTCGAACCGGGTACGCAGACGGTCCTCCAGCTGTGTCATCTCACGGGGCGGACGGTCGGAGGTCAGCACGATCTGCTTGCCGGACTCGTACAGGGTGTTGAAGGTGTGGAAGAACTCCTCCTGCGTCTGGATCTTGCCGGCGATGAACTGGATATCGTCCACCAGCAGCACTGTGGCCTCCCGGTATTTCTCGCGGAACTCCGCGTTCCGGTTTTCCCGGATGGAACTAACCAGCTCGTTGGTAAAGTCGTCGCCCTTGATGTAGACGATCCGCGCCTCCGGCCGCCGCCGGTTCACCAGATGGGCGATGGCGTACAGCAGGTGGGTCTTGCCCAGACCGGAATCGCCGTAGATGAACAGGGGATTGTAGCTCTCGGCCGGCTTCTCCGCCACGGATTTTGCGGCGGCGTAGGCCAGCTTGTTCTGGGGGCCTACCACATATGTCTCGAAGGTGAAGGCGTCGGAGTCGAACAGATCCCCCGGCCGGTCGGGCGCCACGCCGTGATAGGCGGCCAGCTGCTCGTCGCTGAGGATCTTGACCTCCATATCCGTGGAGAAGATATCCTTCAGCGCCGCCTTGATCTGCGGCAGAAACCGGGCCTCCACGGTATTTTTCTTAAAGGCGTTGCTGCAATGGAGCACCAGCGCCGAATCCTCCATGGTCACCACGGAGATCTCGTCAAACCAGGTCTTGATGGTGGTGTCGGACAGCTCTCCGCTGAGACGGGAGAGTATGCTGTCCCACAGATCTGACAGTGATTTCAAAGGAAGCTCTCCTTTCCGTATCCTGTGTGTTTTCTCTCATGTGTAAAGAGGGCAGAAAAATCCTTTATGATTATACCAGAAGATGTGGAAAAAGTCTATTACATATTCTAAATATAAAGCATATTTCTTTTCGAGGCGGCAAGCGGTTTTTGGAGGAAAGTACGGAATTTTATGTTGACAGGCCGGTTTTCGTTATGTATAATGTATTCCGCGCCGTTTTTAGGCGTTTACCATGTCGACTGCGGCAGGGAACACAGGTCCTCTGCTGTCGAGTAAGAGCGGCGGCTTCGCTCCGCCGCCGGATATTTTTCTAAATGGAGGTGTCATGCAATGTTCCGTACCTATCAGCCCAAGAAGCGCCAGCGCTCCAAGGAGCACGGCTTCCGCAAGAGAATGGCCACCCGCAACGGCCGCAAGGTGCTGGCTCGCCGTCGTGC
>CAKTPV010000043.1 GCA_934591815.1 uncultured Oscillospiraceae bacterium | reverse complement strand
GCGCCCATGTTCTCAAACGGATCGTCCAGCTCGATCTCCTTGGCGATGGACACGCCGTCGTTGGTGATCAGGGGCGTACCGAACTTCTTATCCAGCACCACGTTGCGGCCCTTGGGACCCAGCGTGACCTTCACGGTATCCGCCAGCTGATTGACGCCGGCTTCCAGTGCCTTGCGGGCCTCATCGCCGCGCTTGATGATCTTAGACATATAACTTACCTCCTACTTTTACTCCACGATGGCCAGAATGTCGCTCTGCTTGACGATGATGTACTCCACATCCTCCAGCGTCACCTTGGTGCCCGCGTACTTGTCGGTGATGACCTTGTCGCCGGCCTTCACGGACATCACCACGGTCTTACCGTCCACGGTGCCGCCGGGGCCCACGGAGATCACCTCTGCCACAGAGGGCTTCTCCTTGGCGGAGCCGGTCAGGATGATGCCGCCCTTGGTGGTCTCCTCCGGTTCGGTCATCTTCAGCACCACGCGGTCAGCAAGCGGTGTCAGTTTCATAGATGTTTCCTCCTCATATACTGAATATTGAAAAAACTAAGTCAGCGTTAGCACTCGATATCTCTGAGTGCTAACGCTGCTTATCATACCACACTATTCATGATTTGCAAGGGGGAAACAGGGAAAATTTGAAAAATTCACAAAATGTTCAACTCAGGCTCGGCTCCCGTGCGGTGCGGTTGCAGCTGCACCCGGCGGGGCCGAAGAAATTCAGCTTTTTGTCGGCCATTTTGATGGTCACGTCCTGATTGGTGACGCACTCGCCGTCCAGACAGGTGACGATATCCGGCTTGTCCGACTGGATCCGGATGACCTTGGGCGTGGAGCACTGCGCCGCATGGGGGAACTTGTGATAGTCGCCCTTGGAGTAGGGCCCCACGAATTTCAGGAACGTCCGGCGGGTCACGGCCTTGACCACCAGCGTGTTCAGCACACCGTCGTCCATCCGCGCCTCCGCCACGGGCATAAAGCCGCCGCCGTAGTACCGGCCGTTGCACACGGCCACCAGCGACCAGTCGCCCTTGACCGCCACATCGTCCAGCGTTACCGTCCAGTGGGAGCCGATGCCCTTGAACAGGAAGTTCACCGCCAGCGAGTAGATGTAGCTGCTCTTGCCGTCCAGCAGGGGGCTTTCGCTGTACTTATGTACGTCCCGTGCCACCCGCGCGTCGATGCCGGAGCAGGCGATGGTCATGGCAATGCGGCCGTTGACGTCGATGGCGTCCATGGGGAACTGGGGGCCGTCCCACAGGTTCTCCGCGTCCCGGAACTTCTCCAGATCGTCGCCGAAATTCTTGAGGAAGTCGTTGCCGGTGCCAACGGGGATGACGGTCATGGCGGCGTTGTCGT
This sequence comes from uncultured Oscillospiraceae bacterium, assembly GCA_934591815.1. Classification (GTDB taxonomy): domain Bacteria; phylum Bacillota; class Clostridia; order Oscillospirales; family Oscillospiraceae; genus Vescimonas. Next base: position 5,607 of record CAKTPV010000043.1, on the reverse strand, counting down.
AGCCGATGATGCCGTTGGCCACCTCATTGACGGTGCCGTCGCCGCCGCAGGCGTAGAACCGCAGCTCCTCGCCGCTGTCACACAGCCGCCGGGCGATCTCCGTGGCGTGGCCCTGCTTCTTTGTCAGGATACACTGGACGTCCAGACCGTGCTTTGTCCGCAGCGCATCCGCCATATCGTATATCTTTTGGCGGCTGTCCGCCTTGCCCGCAGTGGGATTGATGATGAAAACGTGCTTCATCTTGGGTTGCCTCCTCGAGCCAAGCAAAAGTTTAAGAATTCATTAGCATTGTACCATGACGGCAGAAAAGAAAGTGAACAAATTGAAAATTAACGGCCTTTTTGCCGGATATCGCCGCCGCTCACACGTTGCCGTACATGAAAACGTCGCATTTGATCATGCCGTTGTACAGCTTGCGCTTCTTGTCTGCCGGCCGGCCGAAGGCCCGCTCGAACTCCGTGTGGCTGCTGAGCACCAGTGTCCGCCAGCCCTCCGGCAGGGTTTTCCACACCTTGCCCAGCATCCGGTACAGCTCCTCGGCCTCCTGCCGCTCCAGCAGCCGCTCGCCGTAGGGGGGATTGGTCACCAGCTGGCCGTATTGGCTGTCCCGGTGGAATTTGGCGGCGTCCGCCACCTCAAAGCGGATGCAGTCGTCCACGCCGGCTTTCCGGGCGTTGTCCCGGGCGATGTCCACGGCGCGGGGGTCGATGTCGCCGCCCCAGATGTCGTACTGCCCGTGGAACTCCTTGTCCTGCGCCTCGTCCGCCGCGTCCATCCACACCTGACCGGGCAGGAACTCCCACCGCTGGGCGTCGAACCGGCGGTCCAGACCCGGCGCACGGTTCTTGGCGATGAGCGCCGCCTCAATGGGAATGGTGCCGCTGCCGCAGAACGGGTCACAGAACGGGTCGCGTCCCCGGTAGCGGCTGAGGGTCACCAGCGCCGCCGCCAGTGTCTCCCGCAGCGGCGCCTCCACGCCCACGGCCCGGTAGCCCCGCTTGTACAGCCCCTCGCCGGAGGTGTCCAGACAGATGGCAGCCTCGTCCTTGAAGATGGAGAACCGCACCTGATACTTCACGCCCGTCTCCGGGAACTGCTCCAGCCCGTAGGCAGCCTTCAGCCGCTCCACCATGGCCTTTTTGATGATGCTCTGGCAGGCGGATACCGCGTGGAGCTGGGAGGAGATGGCGTAGCCCTTTACCGGGAACGCCGCGTCCCGGGGGAGATAGTCCTCCCAGGGGATGGCGCGCACGCCCTGAAACAGCTCCTCAAAGCTGAGGGCGGGGAACTGCCCCAGCACCAGCATCACCCGTGCGCCGCAGCGCAGGTTGATGTTCAGCCGCGCACAGTCCACCATGGAGCCCCGGCACAGGATGCGCCCGTTCTCCGCACGGACATCCTGTAAGCCAAGGCGCTTCACCTCATCGGACACCAGCTTTTCCAGCCCCAGCAGGCAGGGGATCATATATGTTACCATAGTCGGCGTACCTCGCTCGTTCAAATTCGTACCCATCAGTATACCTGACTTTCCGCCGCTGTGCAACCCGCTTCGCCGGAAAAATACTGTGGCATTTTCGGGGGAAACCCGTTATAATGAGGAATGTAAACCTCAGGTTGCGCGGGTTTTTTCAAAAAATTGACCGCCGCAACTTAAAGGTGATAGACAAATCCGGCGAACGTGCTACACTGTCGGCAAGAGGAACGGAGGAACGAGACTATGTCATTTGGAGAACAGCTTGCATCGGTGCGCCGCGGCAGCGGCCTGACACAGGAGCAGTTTGCCGAGCAGCTGCAGGTCTCCCGTCAGGCGGTGAGCAAGTGGGAGTCCGGTCGTGGATATCCGGAGATCGAGAAGATCCTTTATATCTGCAACCGCTATCAGGTGTCCATCGCCGATATGTTCGCCGAGGAAGCGCCGCCCCCCGCGCCCTCCGCAGCATCGGACGCGCCGGCTGTGCCGGAGCAGCCCCTGCCGCGGGAGAGCCTGCACACCGCCATCTCCGCATTTCTCACCAACCTGTCCCCCAAAAATAAGTGGCTGGCCGCAGGCGTGCTGGTGGGCGTGGGCGCCCTCAGCGGACTGATCGGCCTGTGTCTGAAAGGAGGAAATACGGATATGTCCACTATTGTCTGGATCGCCGCCATCGTCATCTTCGGTGTGGTGGAGGCGGCTACGGCGGGCCTTACATCCATCTGGTTCGTGCTGGGCAGCGTGGCGGCCCTCATCGTCGCCATCTGCAACGGCCCCATCTGGCTCCAGATATCCCTGTTCTTTGTGGTGTCCATCGTCACGCTGGCCGCCACCCGCCCGCTGGTGACCAAGCTGATGAAAAAGGACATCAAGCCCACCAACGCGGATCGTGTGCTGGGCGGCCTGGCCCGGGTCACGGAGCGCATCGACAACGATGTGCCCACCGGCGCCGTCTACATAGACGGAAAGACGTGGTCTGCCCGCAGCAGCAGCGGGGAGAGCATTGAGCCTGACGCCATGGTGCGTGTCGTCCGCATGGAGGGCGTCAAGCTGTATGTGGAAGCGGAAAAGGAGACGTAAATGCCCTACTTTGTCAAGGGACTTCTGGTGGTCCTCGCCTTCGCCGTCACACGCATCATCCATCTGATCCGCAAGCACAGAAAAGGAAAGAAGCACAACAAGGAAAAAGAATAGTATAAGGAGGAAACTACTATGCCGTATTCCATCCCCGGCACCATCGCCATCGTCATTCTGGTCATTCTCGTTCTGGTGGTCATCGTCAGCTGTATCAACATCGTCCAGCAGTCCAAGGCCTATGTGGTGGAGCGTCTCGGCGCTTTCCACAGCGTATGGGGCGTGGGTCTGCACTTCAAGCTGCCGTTCATCGAGCGGGTGGTGAAGAAGGTCAGCCTCAAGGAGCAGGTGGCGGACTTCGATCCCCAGCCGGTCATCACCAAGGATAACGTCACCATGCAGATCGACACGGTCATCTACTTCCAGATCACCGACCCCAAGCTGTACACCTACGGCGTGGAGTATCCCATGAGCGCCATCGAGAACCTGACCGCCACCACCCTGCGCAACATCATCGGCGAGCTGGAGCTGGACCAGTCCCTCACCAGCCGCGACACCATCAACGCCAAGATGCGCTCCATTCTGGACGAGGCCACCGACCCGTGGGGCATCAAGGTCAACCGCGTGGAGCTGAAGAACATCCTGCCGCCCCGCGAGATCCAGAACGCCATGGAAAAGCAGATGAAGGCCGAGCGCGAGCGCCGCGAGTCCATCCTGCAGGCCGAGGGCGAGAAGGCCAGTAAGGTGCTGATCGCCGAGGGCGAGAAGCAGTCCACCCTGCTGCGGGCGGACGCCGCCAAGCAGGCCCGCATCATGGCCGCCGAGGCGGAGGCACAGTCCATCCTGAAGGTGCAGCAGGCCATGGCAGACTCCATGCGCCTGCTGAACGAGAATGCGCCCAACGATCAGGTCATCAAGCTCAAGGCGCTGGAGGCGCTGCAGAAGGTGGCGGACGGCAAGGCCACGAAGCTCATCATCCCCAGCGAGATCCAGAGCCTGGCGGGTCTGGCGGCCAGCGCCAAGATGCTGGTGGAGAACGACGCGCCCGCCGCGGAGTAAGCCTATGGCGAAGAAGGAACGCTTTGAAAAGGTGTACGGACAGGGCGTTTTCACCGGAAATGAGATATGGGTGGACACCGAGACCGGCGTGCAGTATCTCTATCACTCCGCGGGTTATTCCGGCGGGCTGACAGTGCTGGTGGACGCCGAGGGCAAGCCCCTGCTGTACCGCAAGACACCGAACGTCCCGGAGTTCTGACGGAGAAAGGAGCGGGAAATGGCCATTCTTGCGAAGGAGTGTCCCCTGTGCGGCGGGAAGATGATGCCGCCGTGCTGCGCCAGCTATCTGACCACGGTGGATGACCCCGGCCTGCCCATCATGGAGCGGCACATGAAGGTGCTGATCTACACCTGCGAGACGTGCCGGTATGTGGCCATGTTTGCGCCGCCGCCGCTGGAGGAATTTGAAAAGCGGCAGGCGGAGGAGCAGGCCATCACCGACCCGGTGGAGAGGTTCATATATAACTTCCGGGAGTATTCCGACGAGAAGCTGCAGCAGGTCATCGACGGAAAGGGATACGTGCCGGAGGCGAAGAAGGCGGCCAAGCAGCTGCTGTACCGCCGACGGTATGGGGAATAGAACACAAAAAGTAACCGTCAAAGCTATCCGGAGGAGACGTATGCGCCGCAAAATCATCGCGCTGCTGCCCCGCGGGACGCGAGGGCGCACGCCTCGCTGTTCCGCAAGCCTGAACCTGAAAAGGAGCTGAGATTCCCATGTACTATCTCTTTGCCGGCGGCTTACAGCCCCAGTCCGCTCCACCGGCGGACGGACGGGGCGTGCTGGCCATCCTTACGCCGCAGGAGGCGCACAGTGCGGCGCTGCCCGCCGGACTGTCCGTGCCAACTGCGCCTGCCGACCCGCATGAGTCTCAGTTCTGCTGGCTGCACATCGACCGCACCGGCGTCACCGGACACCTGCGCACGCCGCCGCGTTCCAATCAGCCCGCCCACCGTCTGGGCTTCACATGGGCGGGCGGAGGTCTGGTGGTGGTGGACCACGACAAGGCGGCGGCGGACTGCGCCGCCCGCCTGACGGAGCAGGGCGCGCCGCTGCCGGACGGCCCGGACAGCTTTCTGGTGGCGCTGCTGTTGTACCTGATCCGGGACGACCTGCCCTACATCCAGCAGCTGGAGACGCGGCTGACCGATCTGGAGCAGGCGGTGCTGGACAACGACACGGGACGGTTCCTCCACCGGATGAGCGTGATCCGCAAGGAGCTGAACCGCACCAACCGCTACTATGCGCAGCTGTGCGACTTCGCCTCCACCCTGCTGGAGGATGCGGAGGAGCAGCTCTCCGGCCACAGCAAGAAGCGGCTGAACCACTTTCTGCGGAAGGTGGAGAACCTGCGGGGCGAGACGCGGATGCTCCACGAATACGCCACCCAGATCAGCAGCGAGTATCAGGCGCAGGTGGACATCGACCAGAACCGGGTGATGAAGGTGCTGACCATCGTCACCGCCATCTTCCTGCCCCTGACCCTGATCGCCGGGTGGTACGGCATGAACTTCTCCAACATCCTCCTGCTGGGCTGGCGCTACGGCTATGCAGCCGTGGCCATCGTGTCGGCGCTGGTGGTGGTGCTGCTCATCTGGTACTTCAAGCGGAAAAAGTGGTTCTGAGCGGTACAGGACACGCAAAAACGAAAAAAGCCCCCGGCGCCGTGCGGCGCCGGGGGCTTCTGTATGCCTGTAAAGCCGTTGCGATGCAGGGAAAACGGCTGCTTTACAGCTTGGTGACCATGGGGATGATCATGGGGCTGCGCTTGGTGGTCTTGTAGAGATAGCTGGACACAGCGGAGCGGACGGCGCGGCACACGTCGCCGTCGTCCCGGCGCTTCTTGGCGGACATACCGTCCACCGTATCGGTGGCGATGCGGCGCAGCGTCTCCAGCAGCTCCTCGGACTCCTTGACGTACACGAAGCCGCGGGTCACGATCTCCGGCGGGCAAAGCAGCTGGTGGTCGTGGCTGGACATGGGCAGCACGATGACCACCAT
>CAKTPV010000042.1 GCA_934591815.1 uncultured Oscillospiraceae bacterium | reverse complement strand
TACACGCGGTACTGTGCTGCACCGTTGGCCGCCTGCCACGTCACCACGATGGTGCTGCCGCTGACCTTGGCGCTGCCGAGGGTCACGTTAGCGGGTGTGGTGGGCGTAGGCGCTGCGGGGATGGTGGCGCTGACGCCGGTGGTGTCAAAGCCGGGGCTGAGGGTGCCGTTGGCACTGATGCCGCGGACGGTGTAGGTGTACTTCACACCCGCCTGCGCGGTCTTATCCGTCCAGCTGGTGCCGGTCACGGTCGCAATACCCTTCCACTTGGGATTGGCAGCGTCCTTGCGGTACACGCGGTACTGCTCTGCACCGTTGGCCGCCTGCCACGTCACCTGAATGCCGTCGCTGACAGCCTTGGCGCCGGTCAGCGTTACATTGTCGGGTGCGGCAGCGGTGATGGTGTACTCGGGAGAGAACACACGTAACCATGAGGAGGTATCCGTTACTTTATAGCCCCATGTCTCCCACATCGTCCCGTTTACGATAGCCCTTGAATCCAAGGAGAACACATAGTTTGTACGGTCCTCGGTATGTCCCTTGCCGCCGATAAACAGATAGACGCAGTACCGGTACGTACCCTCCGTAAAGATCTTGTCCATGTCCACATGCAGGCCGCATTCCTTCCACGCGCCGTCGACCTTCTTAAACCAGGCGCAGTAGGGATAATCCCCCCGGAAACGTGCCGGCTGGCCGGTCTGGACAGTGAATGTCGGGATCGTCATCGCGCCGCCCAGCTTGGGGATGCTGTCGATGTCCGAGGACGTGGCGGTGACCTCCTTGATCACCTCAGGGACAATGTACGCAGGGGATGTCACACAGATCTGTGACGGGGTGTAGTCCACGGGGCGTTCGCATTCCACACCGTCCCATTTGACCGTAAGGTTGTTGATCGTTGCCGCGGTTGAGGGGAATTCATAGTCCTCCCAGTTTCCGACGCGGAAATAGGTCCTATACCTGTATTGACCCGGCTCAAAGGTGCTCTTCTCGTAGAGCTTCCAGGACGAGCCCTCCCATCTCAGCCAGTCGCCCCACTTGGAGTCGTCCACATACAGGGCCTGGTCTCCGTCGTTGAAGGTGATGGTGGGGGACTTCACCGTGCCGCCGAGCTTCACGATGCTCGCCGCATTCGTGGTGGCGTCGACCTCCCTGATCCATGTGCGCTCGCCTACTCGATGCTCCTTCGAGTACACCAACACATGAAGATCGTCGATCCTCTTTATATATGACACGGGAATGCTCTCGCCGTCCACCGTGATGGTGAGGTTACCTGGCTCTCCGAGCTTCCAGTGCTCCCAGTCCTTGACGGTCAGCACGGCGCCGTACCGGTAATATTTACCCTTCTCAAAGTACTGGGTCTCAGGCGTCTTCCAGTTAAATGAGTAACCGCCGTTGTTGGGAAGAACTCTTTTGTAGCTGCACTGCCATCCATCCTCGTAGCTGTCCGCCCTAAAGACCATCTTATCATTCGTTTCCGTGATGGTCGGCCTCTTTATGGTGTTGTTGGCCCGCAGCAGATCAGCGCTGTTCGTCTTGAGATCGATGCTGGTGATCGGTTGGAGATCGCCAGCTCTCGGCGCATAATACTCTCTGGTGAGTACCTTCATTTCTGCGCCGTATTTTCCCTCAACATCTCCTACGATCCTACACTCCGCGCCGTCCAAGGTGACCGTAAGCTTATCCGGCTCGACAAAGGCGTATGTATCTCTGTCGTTGTATTTTATTTTGACCGTAAAGATAATCCGGTAGTACGCGCCCCTTTGAACTCCAGGCCGGAAGTCATCCGGATCCCAAGCCTTGAACCAGAACACACCATCCCGGTCTTTTACTTGCCAGTCGTAGGCACTGACATCGGCATATGTGTCTAGACACGACACCTTTGTTCCCGTGGTGGTAAAGGCAGACCGAACCCGAATGGACGGGTCATCCAGCCCTTCCTTCTGCGCCAATATCTCCTCCATATTCGAGGTGAGAACAATGCGGTTGACCAGCTGGCGGTCTTCGATGGTATACTCAGGAGATACCATCAGAATACGCGATAGTTTCCTGCCGGGGTCGATCGCCGATCCGGTGGTCTTCCAGTTCGTCCCGTTCACCGTGGCGGTGACCTGGTTGGCGAACTGGTACTGATCGTAGTCGCTGCCGGTGATGGTCGCCACGATAAAGAATTTGTATTTGCCCTCCTTGAAGGTCTTTTCGGTATAGCGTTCGTACTTCCCCGTTGTCTCGTTGTATCTCCACCACTCGGGATCCGTCTTGAATTTCACCGGCTTACCGGTGGTCTCCTTGAACGTCGGCGTTTCCACCGGATGCCGGAACTGCGCGATCTTCTCGATATCCGAGGTGACGGTGATGGCTTTGAGCTCTTCGGGAACACGCTCCGCCGCCAGCGTCACGGTGGGCAGCAGGCTCAGGAGCATGATGAGTCCCAGCAGAGCGCTCAGGAGCCTGCTTGCTGTTCGTTTCGGTTGTGTCATGGTCTTTTACCTCCTTCTTGCATAATTGGTTGTTGGCTGCCTGCCCGCTCTCAGCCCGCGGCCGGCACGAGGTAGATCAGGGTGCTGGGCGGTATCTGGAAGGGCAGCAGCTCGCCGTTGGCGTCCTCGGCAATATTGAGGATGGTGAAATCCTCAAAGCCCGGCGGCACCTGCACCGGGAAAGCGCCGTTGATCTGCACCGTTGACCCTCTCTTGTAGCGCTCGCCGCCGACAAGGGTCATCTTCAGCACCAGCTGGTCGTTGCTTTCGCCCGCCTGCTGCCATGTACCCTCATAGGCCTCCTGTGCCTTGCCGGCGTCCTTCTCATACCACCATGTCAGCGCGGCATTGCCGTTGGAATGCAGGGTGAGGGTGCCGAAGCTGTACTGATCGTCCTTGTAGCCCTCCCACACCCACACGTTTGCAAGCTGCTCCGCCGTGGGGTACGTCCAGCCGATGTCGCCATCGAATTCCCCGCCATAGTCGGTGAAGTCATAGCCGATCGGCGCGTCGTTGTCAAAGTCGTAGGGCAGCATAGCCGCGCCGTAGATGGGGTACCACGTTATGGTCCGGCCCTTGCTGTCGGTCACAATGACCTCCGTGTCGGGATACGGGCTCTCGCCCATGTCGGCACAGGCGTACAGCAGGATGGGCTCGCCGCTCTCGCTGCGGTAGAGCACCTCCAGGTTGTCATAGTCCTCGTTCTGGGGATTCCACTGGATGCGGTTCACCGCGAGGGTGGCGTTGGGGTCGCGGGGTACCACGCAGAACAGGCTGCCGCCGTTGCCCACCACCCGCTCACGGGGGATCTGGCGAATGAACGTATACTGGGCGCACAGCTCAGGGTCCGCCTCCAGGATCCACTCCCGCAGGGGGAGCTCCAGATCGTCGGGGCCGCCCGCCGAGCTGCCGATGAAGGCCGCCGCGAACATATAAGACGGGTCGACCATCGACTCTCGCAGCAGGTCGATGGAGTCGTCGTAGTCCCCCTCGATGTTGACGCCGCCCATATTATCGCCGTTGTTGCCGTTGTTGCCGTTGTTGCCATGATTCGTGCCGTTGTTGCCGGTTGGCTCCTTGCCGTCGCCGATGTGCAGCGTCCCGACGCCGGGGATATCGACCTGACACGCCGTCAGCAGCAGCGCCATGGCCATGGCCAACAGCAGTGCGACAAACTTTTTCTTTTTCATTGTCCCCTCCTTTCGCTGGTCGATCAGAACTTACCGCTTGTGCTGGAGCCGCCGCCGCCGGAATGGTCGCTGCTCCCGCTGTCGCTGTCCTTGGAGATCTTCCGGCTGGTCTTGGTGGTGTGGGTATAGCGGTCATACTGCTCCGTCAGGTTCAGGCCCTCGGCGGTCACATAGGCGTCCGCCTCCGCGCCCTGCCGGACGGACTTCATCTTGCTCTTGAGGAACAGGCACACGGCCAGCGCCAGCACCACGCCGATGCCCAGCGCCATAGGCAGCACCTTTATCAGCGGCTTTCTGACGGGGTGGCCCTGCTCCGCCAGACTCAGGTACTCGTCGCAAGCGGACAGGTAATCCTTGAAGCCGCCCACCCAGTCGTTGTTGCCGAAGTTGTCCAGGAACACCTCCGTCATCTGGTGGCGTCCGTACTTGTTGACCGCGTACTGGGCGGTGCCGTCGTCGCGGACAAACAGGTCGTAGTCACGGTCGTACATACTCAGCATCAGCATGATGCCCTCGCGGTTTTCACCGATGCCGAAGTCGTTGCCGTTGTAGATGTTGGCCGCCGCATAGTGGATGTCGCTGTCGTAGTCCTCGTAGTCGTCCACGGTGACGATGTAGACGGCGCAGTTGTACCGCCAGGAGATCTCGTCGGCCATCATCTCCAGCTCCAGCCACTCATCCTCGTTCAGCAGACCTACTGTATCGTACACGAACAGATCGTCCGCCGTCTGCTCCGCCCAAGCGGGTACGACCAGCGTCAGCGCCGCCAGCAGCGCCAGCAGCCATGTAAAAACTCTCTTTTTCATCTCGGCTGCCCTCCTTACATCAGCATCAGGATCGCCGCGGCGATGGCCGTCACCGGTGCGGCGATCGCGGCGAAGATCCCCCAGAACTTACCCATGTCCGTGGGCAGGTCGCCTACCAGCTTGCCCGTCTGTCCGTTCATGGCAAAGAGGAAGTCCTTGCCGTTCCACTTGGTGTGCAGCATCCACACCGGCAGCAGCGCATAATGTACCTTGCCGCGGCGCAGCCGGATATCCTTGCTCTTGGTGATGCAGGTGTCGTACTGCGTGGTGGTGCGGCGCAGCGCGCCCTCCAGCGAGGAGGCGCAGCGGCCGTCCGCCCGCTCCTGACTCTGCTCCACGGTCACGTCGTACTTGTCCGCCAGAAAGCCCGGCAGATACGCCGTGGAGAAAGCCCGCATTTCCTTGTAGTTGTAAGGCTCGATGGAGTCCATGTGGTCATCCGGCATCTTGCTGGATGCGTCCACCGGCACCTTCTCGAAGGCGATGGAGCCGCCGCGGCGCACGTCGTAGTGCTCCACCTCGGTGATCTCGTAGTCGCCGCTCTCGTAGACGTGGGTGATATGGCCCTCGTAGTCCACAGTACCCTCCGCCTGTCCGTCAAACATCCAGAAGGGGACGTACACGCCCTTGACCTCCTCGATGTGGTTGCCCTTGGTAAAGGCGCCGGGCAGCAGGGGCTTGCCCTTGTAGTGGTTCTTCAGCGCCGCCACTGCGTCCTCCTTGCTGAGCTTGAAGGGGATCACATAGTCCGGCTTCAGCGCGCCGCTGAACTGCCCCGGCACCACGGTGGGGTTGCCGCAGTAGGGGCAGGAGGTGGCGGCGGTAGATGCGTCGCAGATCAGCTCCGCGCCGCAGCTGGGGCAGGAGTAGGCCTTCATGCCGTCGGCCTCCGCGCCCCACTCGTTGTTGAGGCTGGAGGTGTCCCACCCCTGTGCCTCCATGTCCGCCAGCTTCTGGCGGTTGGCCTCTGCCTTTTCCTCCGCTTTTTCGGTGGCAGCCACAGCGGCGGCCTCCTTCTCTGCGTACATGGCCTCGATCTGTGCCACGTCATATTTTGCGCCGCAGAAATCGCATTCCAGCATACCGGATGCCCCTACAAAATGCAGGGGGCCGGTGCATGCCGGGCACTTATAGTTGGTGATTTGGGATGCCATTGCCCTCTCCTTTCTGATACGGGAGCGGCGTTCCGCCGCTCCCGTGGGTCAGGTGACGTTCACTGCCGCACTGACTGCTGTTTGTTACACGTCAAGGTTGTATGCACCGGCAGCAACCAGCTTGCCGTCGTCGCCGAAGAACAGGTTCAGCGCGCACGCCTCATCCTCCGCAGCGTACCAGGTGTAAATGCCGCGCTGGTAGTCCGCGTCATACCGGTACTCGGAGCAGTCCACACCGATGTGCTCCTTCAGATCCGCATAGGTCATTTTCGACTGCGGCTCGTCAATGGAGAAGTAGTTCAGGCCGCCCAGATAGGTGGCGAACGTCTCGTTCAGCACCTCCAGTGCTGCTCTGTCCGAGGTCACGGCCTGTACTTCCGTGGATTTCATGTCGACGCCGGGAAGGCCGGTGTCCTTGCTGCCGCCGTCGCCGCCGCAGGCGGTAAGGGCCAGCATCATCAATGCGGTCAGAAGAAGTGCGATCATCTTTTTCATGGTCAGTTGCCATCCTTTTTAATAGTGTTTTATGTCTGCTTCGCGCAGGCAGGAAAGTTGTTATTGCAGCGGCACACCGCAATTCTGACAGAACTTCTCGCCGTTGCTCTTTGCGCCGCAATTCGGGCAGAAGGCCGCCGGACGCGCCTCCGGCTGAGGTGTCGGCTGAGGCTCCGGCTGAGGCTGAGGCTGAGGCGCGGTGTACTGAGGCTGAGGCTCCGGCTGAGGCGCTGTATACGCGGGCTGCACAGGAGCAGCGGCATACTGGGGCTGCTGGGGCGCCGTGTACTGGGGCTGCTGGGGCTGCTGGTACGGCTGCTGCGGCGCCGTATACTGGGGCTGCTGGGGCTGCTGATACGGCTGCTGCTGATAGCCGCCCTGCGGGGCGTTGCCGTAGGGGTTGTTCTGATAGGGGTTATGCTGGTAGGGATTGTTCTGATAGGGATTGTTCGGCTGGTTGGGCTGATAGGGAGCCGCCTTGACAGGGACGCCCTGATACGCCGCGCCGCTGAAGGCGAGGATGGGGACGAAGACATAGGGCAGGAAGATCAGTCCCGCCGCGAAGCCGCCGCCCTTGCCGAACGCCTTGGCCAGTCGGATCTGGGTCTGGATGCTCAGAATGATGTTGTAGATGGGGATCAGCATCAGCAGGAAGCGCCAGCCGCTGCCCCACGTGATCTCAAACATCACATAGAAGTTATAGAAGGGAACGATGGCTGCCCAGCCGGGCTTGTTGGCCTTCCGGAAGATGATCCACATGCACACCAGCACGAACACGCACAGCACCAGCGAGATGATGGTGGGAATGATCGAAACGGCGGCAGGGGTGCTGCTATAGCCGTAATAATCGTAATAGTCGTAGTAGTCGTTCATGACATTCTCCTTTCCTAACGGCGCCGCCGGTCAAAGGGGCAGTGCCCCTTTGACCGATGGCTGTATGCTGTTACGGCCGGGGGGTGCCGCAGTTGGCGCAGAACTTGCCCTTGTTCACCGTACCGCAGGCGCAGGTCCACTCGTCGGAGGCGGGCTTGGGCTGGCCGCACTCGGCACAGAACTTGCCGGTGTTCACCGCGCCGCAGGCGCACTTCCACTCACCGGCAGGGGCGGGCTTGGGCTGACCGCACTCCGCGCAGAACTTACCGGTGTTCCCGGCGTGGCCGCAGGCGCACGTCCATCCCGCGGGAGCCGCCGGTGCGGGCTGTGCAGCCGCCTGCTGTGCCGCCTGCTGCTGTCCCATGGCAAACAGGTTCCCGGCGTTCATGCCGCCGGCCTGACCCGCCATATTCATGCCCATGAACGCCATGGCGGGGCCGGTAGCCGTGTTGGAGGCCGCCATCTTCATGGCGTCGCCCTGGCTGCCCACCAGATGTGCCGCCGCACGGGTCGGATCCATAAACGCCGCGTTCCGCTGCAGCTCCTTGAGCATCTTCTCGTCTTCCTCGTCCGCCGTCACGCTGGACACGCCGAAGGACACGATCTCGATACCACGCAGGTCACGCCACTTCTTGCTCAGCACCTCGTTCAGCGCGTCCGCCAGCTCCAGCGTGTGACCCGGCAGCTGGGAGTACCGGATGCCGTCCTCGCCGATCCGGGCAAACGCCGGCTGCAAGGCCGTCAGCAGCTCCGTCTTCAGCTGGCTGTCCAGACGGTCACGGGTGTACGCCTCGCTGACGTTGCCGCACACGTTGGTGTAGAACAGCATGGGGTTGCTGATGTGGTAGCTGTACTCGCCGAAGCAGCGGATGCCCACGTCGATGTCGATGCCCGCGCGCTGGTCCACCACACGGAAGGGCACGGGAGACGGCGTGCCGTACTTGTTCCCGATCAGTTCCTTGGTGTTGAAGTAGTAGATGCGCTGATCCTTGGGGGCCTCGCCGCCGAAGGTGAAGCGGTTGACCATGTTGTTGAACACATTCTTGATGCCGTCACCCAGATCGCCGGTGAAGATGGACGGCTCCGAGGACATATCGTATGTATACTCGCCGGCCACCGCGCACATATCCACGATCTTCCCCTGATCCACGATCAGCATGCACTGCCCGTCCGCCACCGCGATGACGCTGCCGTTGCTGATCACGTTGTCGTCGCCCTTGGTGTTGCTGGAGCGCTTGCCCGTCTTCTTCTGGCCCTTGACCGCCAGCACGTTTTCAGGAATCGCGTCGCAGTAAAAGAATTCCTTCCACTGATCTGCCATCACGCCGCCCGCGGCGCCCATTGCTGCTTTGATAAGTCCCATAT
>CAKTPV010000041.1 GCA_934591815.1 uncultured Oscillospiraceae bacterium | reverse complement strand
TCCCCCTCTGAAAGGCAGGTTCCTCACGCGTTACTCACCCGTCCGCCACTGTCCTCCGCTTCACTTGGACGAATCCTTGTTCCACAGATTCTCGTTCGACTTGCATGTGTTAAGCACGCCGCCAGCGTTCGTCCTGAGCCAGGATCAAACTCTCTATAAATCGTATCAACACGGCGTCTCCGCCGGGCTAATCTTTACAGAGCTATTTGTCATAGCTTAAAACTTTTTATACTTAGCTTTGCCGGTAATTGACTTAACCCGGCTCCACCAAGTCTTTTCAGTTGCACATTTCTGTGCTCCCGTCTGGTGCTTTTCGTTTCGTTCGTTGTTTAATTTACAAGGTACACGTCCCACGCGGAACAGTCATTATCATAGCAGATATCTGGCATCTTGTCAACTACTAATTTTACTTATTTTTGACAATTTTCGTTGGCCGCTTGCCGGCTCTCTGCTGTTGTCCTCGCGGACAGCTTGGTTAGAATACCACAGCCTTCTCACAATTGCAACCCCTTTTTTGCCTTTTTCCTTACCTTAGATAATACAGCTCCTGCGATAAGTTGTGCTTATCACAGGAGCCGTAAAATACGAAGGGTTCACTTATATGAATAGAGCGTTTTCCGCCGGTCTGGCATAGATCTCCTCCAGCTCGTGCTGGTGGTAGAGATAACCGGGATCGTCGAAGTACTTCGCCCCGGAAGGACACCCCTTCACGCAGGCGCAGCACTTGATGCAGATCCCCTTGACCTGCGACACGTCGGTGGGATCGATGCTGCCCATGGGACAGCGCGCCGCGCACAGGCCGCAGCCGCCGCACAGCGTCATATCCGTCCTGGGCTTGACCTTCAGGATATTGATGGGCGCACCGTGGCGGTCGCGGGGGGTATAGTAGGGCCGGATCGGCTCCTCCCCCGCCACGGATACCGGAACGGCGGGCAGCGCGGCAAGACCCTCGAGTTTCTGCGCTGCACCACGGGCAAAGTCATCCATCTGCGTCAGATCCTCCGCGTTGGGACGCCCCGCGCCCAGCGTGCGGGAGAAGCTGTGCTCGCCTACAAAGGCGGCGGCCGCCACCGGCACGAAGCCGTTGGCGGTCAGGATATTCCGCAGCTCCATCAGGGAATCGTCAAAGTTCCGGTTTCCGAACAGCACCACAGGCACCGCCGGTGTGGCGGCACCGTGGACTTTTTCGGTGAGATAGGGCAGCAGCACGTTGGGCACGCGCCCCGCATAGGTAGGCACGCCCAGCACCACCAGATCCTCCGGGCCGAAGGACAGGTCATCCTGCCGCGCAGCAGGCAGCGTGAAGTCGAATACCTCCATAGGCGCGGAAAGCGCCGCGGACAGACCCGACGCAATGCGCCGGACCGTCTTTTCCGTTGTGCCGGTGCCGCTGAAATACACGGCCCATACCTTCTTCGGCTGCATGACAGTCCCTCCCTGCTCTCCTGAATCTATTATTTATAGTATATGGGTCTTATAGCTTGAAATCGTCCTCGCTGAGACGGCTGGCGTCCAGCTTGGCCGGACGGGGCGGCACACGCTTCAGCGGATCGTACTTGAACGCGCCGCAGCGATCAGCGGCGGATACCACGCCCCGTTTGACGCATACCACCTGCTCATCGTTGATGCGGCTGCCCCGGGCGCAGTAGGCGCAGCGCGGGTCGATATCCTTGCGAAACAACATAGCGCACCTCACAGTGTGTACAGCTGCACCGCGCCGTCGGCGGCGGTGGCGCTGATTTGGGTGATGGGGTTTTCAAAGCTGTCGATGATGCGGGCGGCCATGGGATCCTCCAGCTCCTTCTGGATCTGGCGGCGCAGATTGCGGGCGCCGTAGGTCATGGAGTAGGACTTCTCCACCAGATAGTCCACCAGCGCGTCGTCGTAGCGGAAGGTGTACCCCTTGTCGCCGAGGGATGTGCGCAGCTCCTCCAGCATGATGCGGGCGATGCCGGTGAAATTCTCCTTCGTCAGGTGGTTGAAGCAGATGATCTCGTCCACGCGGTTGAGGAACTCCGGGCGCAGGAAGTCCTGCAGCGCCTTCATGGTGCGCTCCTTCCCCTGCTGGTCGGCGCTGCCGCCAAAGCCCACCGCACCGGCGGACTTATTGTCGGAGCCGGCGTTGCTGGTCATGACGATGACGGTGTTTTCAAAGTTCACCTTCCGGCCGTGGGCGTCGGTGATCTGACCGTCGTCCAGAATTTGCAGCAGCACATTGAGTACGTCGGGGTGTGCCTTCTCGATCTCGTCGAACAGCACCACGGAATAGGGCTTGCGGCGGATCTTCTCCGTCAGCTGCCCCGCCTCGTCGTACCCCACATAGCCCGGTGGCGAGCCGACGATGCGGGAGACGGAGTGCTTCTCCATAAATTCGGACATATCCAGCCGGATGAGAGACTCCGGTGCGTTGAACAGGTCGTCTGCCAGCTGCTTGACCAGTTCCGTCTTACCCACACCGGTGGGGCCAACGAAGATAAAGCTCACCGGCTTGTGCTTGGGCGAGATGCCCACCCGGTTGCGGCGGATGGCGGCGGACACAGCGGCAATGGCCTCGTCCTGTCCCACCACATGGGCGCGGAGGCGCTGGTCCAGCTCCGCCAAACGCTTGAACTCCTCCTCCTTGATCTTGCTGGCAGGGATCTTCGTCCACATCTCGATGACGCGGGCGATGTTCTCCATGGTCAGCTGCGGCGTACCCTTGGCGCGGATGGTATTCAGCTCATCGGTGACTCGCAGCTCCTGACTGCGCAGCTCGGCGATACGCGCATAGCGGTGATCCAGCTCCTCCTGGGTGAACTCCTGCCCCTCGGCAGGCTGGGCGGACATGAGATTCTCCCGCTCAAAGGTGAGATTCTCCAGGTCACGCTCCAGCTCCATGCGGCGGTTGATATCGGGGTCGTGGAGGTTCTTGTCGGAGCAGGCCTCGTCGATGAGGTCGATGGCCTTATCCGGCAGGTAGCGGTCGGTGATGTACCGTTCGGACAGCAGCACCGCCTGACGCAGCACCCCCTGGGGGATGGAGACGCCGTGGAACTGCTCGTAGTAATGGGCGATACCCTGCAAGATCTTCAGCGTATCCTCGATATTCGGCTCGTTGACGGTGACGGGCTGGAACCGGCGCTCCAGCGCGGTGTCCTTTTCGATGTGCTTGCGGTACTCGTTGAAGGTGGTGGCGCCGATGACCTGGATCTCTCCCCGGCTCAGGGCGGGCTTGAGGATGTTGGCAGCGTTCATGCTGCCCTCGGCATCGCCGGCGCCCACGATGTTGTGTACCTCGTCGATGACGAGGATGATGTTGCCCGCCTTGCGGATCTCCTCAATGAGTCCCTTCATGCGGCTTTCAAACTGGCCGCGGAACTGGGTACCCGCCACCAGCGCGGTGAGGTCGAGAAGATAGACCTCCTTCTGCCGCAGCTTGAAGGGTACATCGCCGGAGACGATGCGCTGCGCCAGCCCCTCGGCGATGGCGGTCTTGCCCACACCCGGCTCGCCGATGAGGCAGGGATTGTTCTTCTGGCGGCGGTTCAGGATCTGTACCACGCGCTCGATCTCCTGTTCCCGGCCAATGACGGCGTCCAGCTTGCCGTCGCGGGCACGCTGGCTCAGATTGATGCAGTAATTGTCCAGAAACTTGCGTTTCTGTTCCTTTTTACGGCCGTTGGGCTGAGCCCCGGCATTGCCGCTCTCACGGGGCTGCTCCGCCGGCGGATTGCCGTTGTTGAACAGGCGGTTCAAAAACGGGAACGTGGCGGTCTTGCCGCTCTCCTCATCGTCCTCGTCCTCGCCGTCCGGCAGGTCGTTCATCTCCTCCGCGCCGCCGAAGGCCTGCATCATCTCGTTGTTGATGTTCTCCAGATCCTCCGGCGTGATGCCCATGCGCTTCATCATGTCCTCCACCTGGGGCAGACCCAGCTGGGCGGCGCATTTCAGGCACAGGCCCTCGTTGACCATCTCGTTCTTCTCGTTCATGCGGGAGATGAACACAACGGCCACATTCTTTTTGCATCGGGAACAAAGTGTAGGCTGCATGGTATTCCTCCATTATCCGTTGGGGTGATATCAGTATGGCCGTTGTCCGGCGCGGTCAAACCCGCCGGCGGCCGGGGTGTCAAAGGGATGTAATAAGCTCCATGGGGCTATGCTCCGCGAAAAAGCGGAGGATGTAGGTCTGGCCGATCAGCTCCGGCGTGACGAGGATCTGGAACCGGCGCAGCAGCCAGACGGCGAAGAACAGCAGCAGCGTCCCCTTCACCAGTCCCAGCGCGCCGCCCAGTATGGCGTTGACACCGTGTACCACCGGCAGCTTTGTGAATAGGTGCAGCGGCGCCAGCAGCAGCCGCAGCACAAGCAGCAGCAGCAAAAATGACAGCAGATACACCACGGCGTAGGCCACCGAATGCAGCACCGTGGATACCACGGCGGTAAGCAGCGTCTGCCCCATCTCCTGCGCCTTATCGGTAACGCTCTGCACCAGCTCATCCAGCACATCGCCGGAAAAGCCGAACGTCTCCAAAAGTCCGGCGGCCGCCAGACTGGGGTCGTCCACGGCGACGGCCTGCCCGCTGAGCTTCTGCTGGATCTTCTCGGTCAGCACCGGCTCCAGCCATTTGGCGGCAGGCTCCGCCAGCTGCTGGGCCAGCCACGCCGCGCCCAGCAGCGCCACGATCACGATGGCCACGCGGGCAAGGCTCTGGACGAAGCCCTGACGGACGCCCAGCACCAGTGCCAGCAGCAGGATCGCCGCCATGAAGATATCCACAAAAATAGCCATAGTCCCCCTCCTTTGCCGTTACGGCAGATACAGGCTGGCGGCGGTAGAGCCCGCCAGCACAGCGGAACCGTCGGCACGCATCAGCACCTGGCGCGCCTCGCTGACGGCGTCCAGGCGGGCGCACTCCGTCAGCGTTTTGTCGTAGATGGTCATATGGTCGCTGAACAGAACGGCCACATAGCGCCCCGCCGCGGAGATGCTCAGCACCTCGCCGTCTACATCCAGCGCCGCCAGTGCGCTGCCGTCGCCGCCCACCGTAACGATACGGTGCTGCGTGCCGTTGCGGTAGCGGCCCAGCAGCAGTGCGGCATAGCCGTCGCCGCCGCAGTCCACACGGCGCAGGTAATCGCCGCCGTAGCTGTACGCGGCACAGACCTCGCCGTCATGATTCAAAAAGCAGAGCTGCTCCTCCATTACCGCGCAGAACCGATCCCCCATGGGAAACAGGTCGTAGATCAGGCTGCCCGTCAGCGCGCTGGTGGTCAGCGCCGCCTCGCTGTTGATGCGGTAGAACACCACATAGCTGGTAAAGACGCCGCTGCTCTGTCCCATGGTGACGGCGGCCAGCGTGCGGCTGTCGGCGGACAGGGCGGCGGTCATGATA
The DNA here is from genome assembly GCA_934591815.1 of uncultured Oscillospiraceae bacterium. Lineage (GTDB taxonomy): Bacteria > Bacillota > Clostridia > Oscillospirales > Oscillospiraceae > Vescimonas. The sequence continues at coordinate 4,052 of CAKTPV010000041.1, read as the reverse complement.
AAACGGTCCGCCGAGCGGTAGGCAAACACCGGCTGGCCGGAGGCGTCATAGACCCGGACGGCTGCCTTGCAGCCGCTTTCGTTGCTGGTGACGGTGAGATAGCCGCCGTCGTTCAGGGCGACAGACAGGATCTCGCCGGCGGCATCCACCTGACAGACCAGTCCCTTGGCAGACAGGACGTAGATGGTCTTGCCGCCCACGTCATAGGCGGCGGCCCGGTCTGCGCTGCGAACCAGCGTAGGCGTCTGGAACTTCACCGCCTGCTCATAGACGCTCTTGCCCGCCTCGTCCAGCACCGAGATCTGGTGCATAGAGACGGTGGCAAGGCTTCCCTCCAGTGAGGCGAAGCTGCCGGACTGGTCGCTGGCGTAGCGGTACAGCTGGGCGCAGCCGTTCTCGTCCTTCTGCGCCTTGGCGTACAGCACCCGGCGGCGCAGGCCGTCGAATTCGCCCCGGTCATACAGGATGGACAGCACCACGGCGATCATCGCCAGCAGCGCCACCAGTGTCAGCCAGAGAAAACGCTTTTTACTTTTCTTCGCCACACGGCGGGGCGGCTCCTCCTGCGGGTTGCCGCGGTCGAATGCCATCTTATCCATTGAGTCGTTCGTCCTCATACCATACGCGGGTGAGATACAGGCCGCCGGGAGGCGCCGTGGGGCCCGCCAGCGTGCGGTTGCCGGAATCCAGGATCACCGGGATATCCTCCGGCGCCAGCTTGCCCTCCGCCGCGTAGAGCACCGTGCCCGTAATGGCACGTACCATATTATACAGAAAACCGTTGGCGCAGACCTTCAACTCCAGCAGCTCCCCGTTGCGGGTGACGCGGCAGTAGTGGATGGTACGCACCGTGCTGCGGACATTGGTGCCTACGCTCCGCACGGCGGCAAAGTCGTGGGTACCCTCAAACATCCGGGCGGCGCGGTCCATCACCGCCTCGTCCAGCCGCTTGGGGTAGAAATAGGCTCTGTCCACATAGAAAGGGTTTTTAATGCGGGAGTTGTAGATGCGGTAGGTGTACTCCTTCTTGATGCAGGAACCGATGGCGTTGAAATCCTCCGCCACCTCATACGCCGCCTTGACCACGATATCCTCCGGGATGTGGGTGTTGGCGGCAAAGGGCAGCCTGTCCACCGGGATGCGGGAGCTTGTCCGGAAATTGGCCACATAGTGCTCGGCGTGGACGCCGGCATCGGTGCGGCCGCAGCCGGTGACCTTGATGGGCTCGCCGCAGACCATGCTCAGCCCGCGCTCCAGCGTCTGGGCCACGGAGGTCTCCGTTTTCTGCACCTGCCAGCCGTGGTAGGCGGCGCCGTTGTACATTAAGATCAGGGCGATATTACGCAATGCGCCGCCTCCTTTTTTGTCAGAATCCGAACTTTTTCAGGGTGATAACGCCGGCAGTCAGCACCACGAACAGTGCAAGAGACAGCCAGTCCGCCATCTGGAAGCGCAGGATACGCAGGGCGGTGCGTCCCTCGCCGCCGTGGTAGCAGCGGCATTCCATGGCGGTGGCCAGCTCGTCGGCACGGCGGAACGCGCTGATGAACAGCGGCACCAGAATGGGTACCAGCGCCTTGGCACGCTGGAAGATGTTGCCCGACTCGAAATCCGCGCCGCGGGCCTTCTGTGCAGACATGATCTTGTCCGTCTCCTCGATGAGCGTGGGGATAAAGCGCAGAGCGATGGACATCATCATGGCCAGCTCATGCACCGGGAACCGCAGCTTTTTTAAAGGAGAGAGCAGACGCTCCAATCCGTCGGTCAGGGCGATGGGGCTGGTGGTGTAGGTCATGAGGAACGTACCCATGATAAGCATGACGATACGCAGCACCATCTGCACGGCGGCGATGATACCTTCCCACGTGATGTGGCGCACCAGCCACACGTCCGCCACCGGCGTACCGTTGGTAAAGAACATATTCATGATGGCGGTGAAGGCCACGATGAAATAGACCGGCTTCAAGCCCCTTGTCAGCGCCTTCCACTCCACGCGGGAGATGAGGATGCACACCGCCAGCACGGCGATCATGATGCCGTAGGTCAGGGGGCCTTTTGCATTGAACAGCGCCACGATGTACAAGATGACGCACAGCAGCTTTGTCCGGGGATCCAGCTTGTGGATGAGGGTGTCGCCGGGGAAATACTGACCCAGCGTGATATCCTTCAGCATACGTCAGCGCCCCCTTTCAGCCGGAGCAGCGCTTCGCGCAGCGCCTCCACGGTGTAGACCGCCGTGTCCACCGGCAGTCCCCGCTGCCGCAGAGCCAGCGCCACCTTCGTCACCTGCGGGATATCCAGTCCCACCTGCTCCAGCTCATGGGCGCGGGCGAACACCTGACGGGGCGTGCCCTCCATGAGCACGTGGCTGTCGGACAGCACCACAATGCGGTCCACGTTGCGGGCGATCTCCTCCATGCTGTGGCTCACCAGCACCACGGAGGCGTGCTTCGCCCGGTGATAGTCCTGTATGCGTGCCAGAATATCGTCCCGGCCACGGGGGTCAAGACCCGCTGTAGGCTCGTCCAGTACCAGCACCTTCGGCTCCATGGCGATAACGCCGGCAATGGCCACACGGCGCTTCTGGCCGCCGGACAGCTCAAAGGGGGACTTGTCCAGCATGGTCTCCGTCAGCCCCACGAAGGCGGCGGCGGAACGGACGCGGCGGTCAATGTCCTCCTCGTCCAACCCCATGTTCTTCGGGCCGAAGGCGATGTCCTTATACACCGTCTCCTCAAACAGCTGGTATTCCGGGTACTGGAACACCAGTCCCACCTGAAACCGCACGTCCCGGATCTTCTTGGGCTCTGCCCAGATGTCCTTGCCCTGTAACAGGATGCGGCCCGACGTGGGCTTGAGCAGTCCGTTGAGATGCTGGATCAGTGTGGACTTGCCGGAGCCGGTGTGGCCGATGATGCCGAGGAATTCACCGTCCATCACGGACAGGTTCATATCGTCCACGGCGCTGCGCTGAAACGGCGTACCCGCCGAATAGGTGTGAGTCAAATGCTCTATCTGTAAGATCGGTTCCAAGGTTACTTCCCTTCCGCCCCGCCCAATGCGCGGCAAATGGTATCGGCACACTGGTCCACCGTCAGGCTGTCCAGCGTTACGGGCAGACCCGCCTGCCCCAGTTCGTATAAAAGCTCCACCGTGTCCGGCGCGGCAAGGCCGAAGCCGTGCAGCTCCTCCACCCGCGCAAAGACCTGCCGGGGCGTACCGTCCATGGCCACGACGCCGTCGTTCATGACGATGACGCGGTCGGCGTCCTCCGCCTCCGACATATGGTGGGTGATGAGCACCACGGTGATGCCCATTTCCCGGTTCAGGCGGTGGACGGTATCCAGTACCTCCCGCCGGCCCGCAGGATCCAGCATGGCGGTGGCCTCATCCAGCACGATGCACTCCGGCTCCATGGCGATGACGCCGGCGATGGCCACACGCTGCTTCTGTCCGCCGGACAGAAGATGCGGCGCGTGGCGGGCGAATTTCTCCATGCCCACAGCGGCCAGCGCGTCATCCACCCGGCGGCGTATCTCCGCCGTGGGGACGCCCAGATTCTCCGGCCCGAAGGCCACGTCCTCCTCCACCACGTTGGCGACGATCTGGTTATCCGGGTTCTGGAACACCATGCCGGTGCGCCGCCGGATCTCCAGCAGCAGCGACTCGTCACGGGTGTCCATCCCCTCCACATACACGGCACCGCCGCCGGGCAGCAGTACCGCGTTCATATGCTTGGCAAGGGTGGATTTACCGGAGCCGTTGTGGCCCAGCACCACCACGAAGTTGCCCTTCTCCACCGTTACGGACACGCCGTTGAGGGCGGGGGGATTCGTCTCCCCCTCCGGCGCGGGGTAGGTGAAGGTCAGGTCTTTTGTTTCGATCATGGTCGACATTGCGTTATATCTCCGTTCTTGGTCAGTCGGCGCACCAGCGCCCCGTGGCGCCGCAGGGCAGCGCCATGCCGGAATCGGTGCAGGGCAGCCCCAGCTCGTCCCACGTCACGTGGCCGCCGAATCTGCGCCCTACCAGCATTTGCAGGATATATCCCA
>CAKTPV010000040.1 GCA_934591815.1 uncultured Oscillospiraceae bacterium | reverse complement strand
GCGAAGGGGGCGGTCTCGCCGTCGCCGTAGATGTAGCCCAGCACCCAGTTCATCAGGTTCTGGCTCTCGCTGGTCACCGCATAGGAGGTGCCGTCTGCATAGTGCAGCGTCAGCTCCTGCACGGTCAACTCCCGGTCGGGGGAGGCGTTGCCCATGGTGATGCCCACGGCGGAGATGCGGGCCACCTCGCCATCGGCGGCGGTCAGCGTCCGGACAGGGGCGTAGGTGCGGGGCTGGATGGCCACGGCGTAGGGCTCCCGGCCCTCGCCGCCATCGTAAACGGTGAAGTAGAAGTTGTCGCCCTTCTGATACGTCTCACCGGCGGCAAAGTAGGCCACCACGTCCAGATGGGTGGCGGTGCTGGTGGTCTTGTCCACGTGGAGCTTGACATTGATGCTGCCGCCCTGCTGGTAGTCGGGGGAGCGCAGGTACATACGGGGCTGCAAAGGCAGGCTGTACACCTCGCCGTAGCCGGCGTCCTCGTAGGATACGCCTTCGGGATCGTCCACGGTGTAGGTCAGAATGCCGCAGCCGCTCTCGTCGACAAGGAACGTCTCCAGTGTGATAGTGGTGCTGCCTACGGTGAGCTCGGCGTCCAGCTTGCTGAGGTAATCGCCCACCAGACGCTGTACGGTATCCCGGTCGCCGGGGATGCGCTCCATGTCCGGCAGAGTGATGAGCTCACCGGAGTTGCCCTCCACCGTGGGGGTGGAGGCGTCCATATCGTCGGTAAAGGCGTGGTAGGTGGTGTCGTCCACCTTGTCGGCATGGGACACGTTTGCCTTGATAAGCGTTACCACCCCGGTGGCTGCGGCCACCGTCAGCGTCAGGGCGGCGGCAATGGCGATCACCACGCCCCTGCGCAGGGTACGATGGGTCTTTTTGCTGTTCTCCATGGTCTTCTGAACCTCCATCAGTGTGTCGGGGGAGGCGTGCAGCGTGGAGAAGGTCTTCTGGAAAAGTTCATGCTCTGTCATGTCTGCGGCACCTCCGATAAAATGTGCTTCAGCTTTTCTCTGGCCCGGGCCAGCCGGGTACGCACCGTTTCCTCCGGTATGTCCAGCAGTCCGGCGATCTCCTTCTGGCGATAGCCCTCATAGTAGTACAGCAGCACCGGCACCCGGTAGCGCCTGTCCAGCGCCATCACCGCGTCAAACAGCTCGTGGCACTGGGGCTCCTCGAAGGACAGACTGTTTTCGTAGTCGGCGATGTCCTCCGTCCTGTGCCACGGGGCGCGCAGCACATTCTTGCATCGATTGACCGTGACGCGGATCAGCCAGTTCTTCACATGGGCGTCGTCATCGAACGCCTTGTCCGTTTTGTACAGCTGCAGCAGCACGTCCTGGGTCACATCGTCGGCGTCGGCGGGGGAGCGCAGATAGCTGTACGCCACCCGGAACACCGTATCCATATATCGCTCTGCCAGAGGGGAAAACTGTTGCTCTGTCATAGATCGATCTCCTTGTGTTTTGAAAAGGCCCTTCAATGGGAATACACATAGGAACGGCAAAATGTTTCACCGCCGCAGGATTTTTCCGCAGAAATTTCGTGGTCCGCGAAGTGATTCCCGCTTGCGCGGGAGCGGCAGGTCTTTTATACTATAACAAAACACGCGCCCACCGGCAAATGTCCCTGCCGATGAAATATTGCAGGAAAGGAGCGCCGGATGCCCCGCGTCCGGCCGATACAGCTATGAGCAAATGCATTCTGGTCATCAACCCCGGCTCCACCTCCACCAAGATCGCAGTGTTCCGCGGGGCGGAGAAGGTCTTTGACGAGACGCTGCGCCACAGCCGGGAGGAGCTGGCGCCCTTCCACTGGGTCATGGAGCAGGTGGACTTCCGACGCGCCGTCATCGAGCGGGCGCTGGCCGCCCACGATTTCGACATGGCGCAGCTGGACGGTATCTGCGCCCGTGGCGGGCAGCTGCCCCCCTGCGAGTCCGGCACCTATCTGGTGGAGCAGCGCATGGTGGACTATATGTACACCATCAAGCACGCGGCGCACGCCTCCAATCTGGGCTGTGTGCTGGCGCTGGCGCTGGCGCAGCCCCTGCACATCCCCGCCTTTATCTGCGACCCCGTCTCGGTGGACGAGATGACGGAGGAGGCCCGTATCACCGGCCTGCCGGAGATCCGGCGCACCATGCTGGGTCACGCCCTGAACTGCCGCGCCATGGCGCGGCGCTGCGCCGAGGAGGTGCTGCACAAGCCGCTGGAGGACTGCCGCCTCATCGTGCTGCATCTGGGCGGCGGCGCCTCCGCCCGCCTGTTCATCGGCGGCAAAATGGTGGACGGCGTCCGGGACGACGAGTGGATGTTCGCGCCGGAGCGTTTCGGCGGCGCCAGCCTTCAGCCGGTGGTGCGCCTGTGCTACTCCGGCAAGTATACGGAGAAAGAGATGATGGACTTCATCCGGGGCAAGGGCGGCCTTGTGGCGTATCTGGGCACCGCCGACGCCCGGGAGGTGGAAAAGCGCATTGCCGACGGCGACGCACAGGCCAAGCTGGTCTACGACGGGATGCTGTACAGCGCCGCCCGCGCCATCGGCGGTCTGGCCGCCGCCGCGGACGGGCAGGTGGACCGGATCATCCTCACCGGCGGCATCGCCCACTCCAAGTATGTGGCCGCGTATCTGACGAGGAAGCTGTCCTTCATCGCGCCGGTGGAGATCATGGCGGGCGAATTCGAGCTGGAGGCGCTGGCCGCCGGCGCGTGCCGCGTGCTGGAAGGGCAGGAGCGCCCGAAGCAGTTTGCGCTCCCCGCGACACAGGCATGAGCGGGAACTTTCTGCCGCAGGCGCGGAAGCTGGTCTTTTTAGGGGAGGCGGGCTGCGGCAAGTCGGAGATCGCCATGCAGCTGGCGCTGGTGCTGGCGGCGCAGGGCAACGCTGTCCATTTCTTCGATCTGGACCAGACAAAGCCCCTGATGCGCGCCCGGGACGCGGCGGCGCTGCTGGAGGCGGGCGGCGTCACCGTCCATTTTGCGGAGCAGTACGCCGACGTACCCACGCAGGTGGGAGGACTTCTCCCGCTGCTGATGGACGAGAGCGCCGTCGTTCTGCTGGACGTAGGCGGCGGCGCTGCCGGCGCGAAGCTGATCGGCGGCTGTGCCCACCTGCTGCGCACCGCCGCCGTATACTTCGTGGTAAACCCCTACCGGCCGTGGTCGGGGACGGCGGCGCACATCGGCGGCACGCTCAGCGCCGTGCTGCACGCCTCCCGCCTGCGGACGCCCCGGTTCCTGCTGAACCCCAATCTGGGGCGGGACACCACGGCGGAGGAGTATCTGGACGGGCTGGCGCAGGGTCTCGCCCTGCTGACGCCCTACGTCGCCGTGGAGGCCGCCGCTGTGCCGGATACCCTGTATGAACAGGTGCGGCCTCACACCGGCCTGCCGCTGCTGCGCATCACACCCCGCATCACTGTCCCGGAGACGGGACTGGACGAATAGAAGGAGGAACAACTCATGCCGCAAGTTACCATCCGCACGGAGAGCTGCAAGAGCTGCGGCTACTGCGTGAAATTCTGTCCCAAGGGCGTGCTGGCCGTGGGACAGCAGGTCAACTCCAAGGGCTACCCCTATGTGGTGGCCGTTCACCCGGAAGACTGCATCGGCTGCGCCGTCTGCGGGCGTATGTGTCCCGACGCGGCCATCGAGGTCTATAAGTAAGGAGGCGTGGGTATGGCAAGAAAATTCATGAAGGGCTGCGAGGCCATCGCCGAGGCGGCGGTACGCAGCGGCTGCCGGTTCTTCGCCGGCTATCCCATCACCCCGCAGAACGAGATCCCGGAGTATTTCGCCCGCCGTATGCCGGAAGTAGGCGGCGTATTCGTGCAGGGCGAGAGCGAGGTGGCCTCCGTCAACATGGTCTACGGCGCTGCCCAGACCGGCACCCGCGCCATGACCAGCTCCAGCTCCTGCGGCATCAGCCTTAAGAGCGAGGGCATCAGCTTCTGCGCCAGCGCCCGTATCCCCATGGTGTACTGCAACGTGCAGCGGGGCGGGCCCGGCATCGGCGCTATCCAGCCCGCCCAGCAGGACTATTTGCAGGCCACCCGCGCCAGCGGCAACGGCGGCTTCCGCATGATGGTCTTTGCCCCCGCCACGGTGCAGGAGGCGGTGGACATGACCTACGCCGCCTTCGACTATGCCCAGCGTGACCGCAACCCGGTGCTGATCCTGGCCGACGGTGTGCTGGGTACCATCATGGAGCCGGTGGTGCTGCCGGAGATGCGCTCCGACGAAGAGGTGAAGCGCCTGAAGGACGAGCTGCGCGGCTGGGCGCTGGTGGGGCACAGCGCTGAGCAGAAGTCCCTGATCCTCCCCGGCGGCTGGTCGGGGCAGGAGGAGCGCTGCAAGCGCAACGCCGCCCTGTATGACACCTGGGAGAAGGACGTGCAGGTGGAGGAGTTCATGGCCGACGACGCGGAGCTGATCATCGCCGCCTACGGCGTGTGCGGCCGTATCGCCAAGTCCGCCGTCCGCACCCTCCGCGCACAGGGCTATAAGGCGGGTCTGATCCGGCCCAAAACCGTCAGTCCGTGGCCCTATGCCAGCTTTGACAAACTGGATTACAGCCGGGTAAAGGCGGTGCTGGATGTGGAGATGTCCATTCCCGCCCAGCTGGTGCTGGATGTGACGCTGGCGGTGAAGGACCGCTGCCCCATCCACACCTGCCTGCGCAGCGGCGGCGAGATCATGAGCCGTGAGCGCGTGGTGGCGGCGGCGAAGGACATTCTGGACAAGGAGGGTGCATGATGGAGAAGATATACGGGAGAACGAAGGGCATCCGGGACGACATGGTGGTGGGCTTCTGCCCCGGCTGTATGCACGGCACCATCTTCAAGCTCATCGGCGAAGTGCTGGAGGAGCTGGATATGCTGGAAAAGACCATCACCGTCCACGGCGTCGGCTGCTGCGGCCTTGCCATGGAATATGTCACCTACGACTGCACCACCAGTCCCCACGGCCGGGCCTGCGCCGTGGCCACCGGCGTAAAGCGCGCCGAGCCCGACAAGCTGGTGTTCACCTATCAGGGTGACGGCGACCTTGCCTCCATCGGCCTTGCCGAGACCATGTCCGCCGCCAACCGGGGCGAGAACATCACGGTGATCTTCGTGAACAACGGCATCTACGGCATGACCGGCGGCCAGATGGCCCCCACCACCCTGCTCGGCATGAAGGCCACCACCGCGCCGCAGGGCCGTGACCCCAAGGAGCACGGCTACCCCATGCATATGTGCGAGATCCTGAACCAGCTCACCGCGCCCTGCTATCTGGCGCGCACCAGCTGCAACACCCCCGCCAACGTGGCAAGGACGAAGGACGCGATCCGCAAGGCGTTCCGGAATCAGCTGGCGGGTAAGGGCTTCTCCATGGTGGAGATCGTCACCAGCTGCCCCACCAACTGGGGTCTTGACCCGCTGGAGGCGCTGGACTTTCTGGAGGAGAAGATGCTCAGGGAATTCCCGCTGGGCGTCATCCGGGACAGAAGCGGAGAGGAGGCGTAACGATGGAACGGAATCTGATGGTCGCCGGCTTCGGCGGGCAGGGCGTCATGACGCTGGGCAAGTTTCTGGCGGAGGCCGCCTGCGGCTCCACCGACAAGAACGTAACGTTTTTCCCCTCCTACGGCGCGGAGCAGCGCGGCGGCACCGCCAACTGCTATGTGGTCATCTCCGATGACGATATCGGCGCGCCGCTGGGCGACAGCATGGACGATCTCATCGTCATGAACGACCCCAGCCTGCAAAAATTCCTCTACAAGCTGATCCCCGGCGGCACGCTGTTCATCAACAGCTCCATCGTGAAAAGTGAGATCACCCGCACCGATATCAAGGTAGTGTCCGCACCGGTCACGGAGATGGCGCTGGACATGGGCAGCGCCAAGGTGCTGAACATCATCATGCTGGGCGTCTACATCGGCTGCACGCAGGTGGTCCCCGCCGAGGTGGTGTGGGACACCATCGCCCGGAAGCTGGGGAACAAGCCGGCGCTGCTGCCCCTGAACCGGCAGGCTTTTGAGGCTGGGTTGAGGATCGGCGCCGCCGCCCGCTGACGCGAAAACGCGCCTACCGCACCTCGATGGCGGCCACGGGACAGGCGTCCGCCGCCTCCTGCACCGCCAGATGCAGGTCGTCCGGCACCGGCCCGATGATCGCCTGCGCCGGTTCTCCCGGCGTGATAGAGAACACCTCCGGGCAGACAGAGGTGCACAGGCCGCACTGGATGCACGCCTTCTGCAATACGATCGCTTCCATAAAAATCGCCTCCATACATAGAATTTTGGGACAAGGGGAGTTTGCCCCGCGGCGGAAAAAATATACAGGGAGCGCGGCTCATAAGAGCCGCGCTCCCTGTTTTCACAAAAAACGCTTGACAGGCGCGTTGTCCCATGGTATTTTAACTGTACTAACACGCATAGTACAGTTAGTACATATCACAGAAAGGAGTGGACAGCAGATGATCTCCTTGGATTATCGGGACGGACGGCCGCTGTACCAGCAGGTGAAGGACAGCCTGCGGCGGATGATGCTGACAGGTCTGCTGCCGCCGGACGAGAAGCTGCCGTCCGTGCGGAGCCTTGCCACACAGCTGGCCATCAATCCCAACACCATCCAGCGGGCGTACAGCGAGCTGGAGGCGGAGGGCTACATCTACGCCGTGGCGGGCAAGGGCAGCTTTGCCGCCTCGGGCGGTGATGAGCAGCAGCGCCGCATCCGGGAGCTGACGGAGCAGCTGACGCCGGTGCTGGAGGAACTGAAAACACTGGGCTATACACAGGAGGCCCTTTTGCAGCTTTGGAAAGGAGGAGAGAACCATGCTTGAAGCGAAACACGTCGTCAAGACCTTCGACGGCTTTCGGGCACTGGACGGTCTGACCATGACGGTACCCACCGGCGCGGTCTACGGACTGGTAGGCCCCAACGGTGCGGGTAAATCCACCATTATCCGCCATCTGGCGGGTATCTACCGGCAGGACAGCGGCGAGGTGCTGCTGGACGGCCAGCCGGTCTACGAGGATCCCGCTGTGAAGCGGCGGATGACGGTGATTGGCGACGACTGGTACTACTTCCCTCAGGCCAACATCCGGGAGATGGCCCATTTCTTCGCCGGACTGTACCCCGCCTTCAGCTGGGAGCGGTACGAAAAGCTGAAGCAGGTGTTTCCGCTGGATGAGAAGATGATGCTGCGCCGGATGTCCAAGGGTATGCAGAAGCAGGCGGCCTTCTGGCTGACGGTATGCTGTATGCCGGAGTACCTCATTCTGGACGAGCCGGTGGACGGTCTGGATCCCGTCATGCGGCGGCAGGTATGGTCGCTGCTTTTGGGCGACGTGGCCGAGCGCGGCACCACGGTGCTGGTGTCCAGCCACAACCTGCGGGAGCTGGAGGACGTGTGCGACCATGTGGGCATTCTGGATCACGGGCGGGTGCTGCTGGAGCGGAGCCTGTCTGACCTACAGGACAACACGGTGAAATTGCAGGTGGCCTATCCGGGCGTGACCGAGCCGGTGCTGCCGGCGGAGATGCAGATCCTGCACCGCAGCCATGTGGGGCGGGTGTATACCTATATCGTCCGCGGAAGCCGGGAGGATATCCTGCGCCGGATGCAGATCACCGAGCCGGTGCTGCTGGAATCCATCCCGCTGACGCTGGAGGAGATCTTTATCTATGAGTTGGGAGGTGTGAACTATGCCGCAAAAGACATCCTTCTGTAACAGAACGCTGCTGCGCAGCGACCTGCGCCACTTCTGGCCCGCCGGCTTCGTCTATGTGCTGATATGGCTGATGATCCTGCCCATCCAGCTGCTGCGCGCCGGCTACGACGCCCCGCGCGGCAACGGTCTGCTGGCCGACAAGCTGGAGCCGCTGCTGCACAACGTGATCGTCGGCGCGTCCGTCGGCTCGCTGGTGCTGGCGGTGGTGTGCGGCGTGGTGATCCCCATGGCGGTGTACGCCTACCTGATGGCGCCCCGCTCCGTGGGCATGATGCACGCCCTGCCGGTCAAGCGCACCACCCAGTATTTCTCCCACTTTCTGGCGGGCTTCGGCCTGCTGACCGCCGGAAATCTGCTGATCTTCCTGCTGTCGGTGCTGGCGCAGCTGCCCTTCGGCATGGTGGACTGGGCGGCGCTGGGTCAGTGGCTGCTGCTGACGGAGCTGCTGGAGCTGTTCTTCCTGTCGCTGGGCGCTCTGTGCGCCATGGCCACCGGCTGGCTGCTGGCCATCCCTGTGCTGTATGTGGCGGTGAACTTCGCCGCTCTGCTGCTGTGCAGCGTGGTGCAGTTCTTGCAGCGCTGGTTCTACTTCGGCTTTCAGTACACCACCTATCCCTCCTTCGTGCAGTGGCTGACGCCCATCATAAAGCTGGCGGAGGACGTAGGCTTCTTGGATGGAGAGTATATCGCCCGCAACGGCATCGAGGTCTACTGGCGCAGCCTGTCGGCGCAGGCGCTGCCCACATCGGCGATCTACGCGGCGGCGGGGCTTGTGCTGCTGGCGCTGGGCTGGCTGCTGTACCGCAAGCGCCCCAGTGAGGCGGCAGGCGACGCCATCGCCTTCCCGTGGCTGCGGATCCTCGTCCGCTGGGCCGTAGGTCTGTGCGGCGGTCTGGGGCTGGGGCTGTTCCTCAGCATCTTCGTGCTGGGCGGCTCCCGCAGCCTTGCAAAGCTGCTGCTCTGTCAGGTCTTCATGGGACTGCTGTGCTTCGTAGCTGCCCAGATGCTGCTGCAAAAGACGTTCCGCGTCTTCCGCCGGAGCTGGAAGGAGCTGGCGGCACTGGCGGCAGCCATGGTGGCGCTGACCCTCGCCATCCGTGCGGACGCGCTGGGCGTGCAGTACCGCGTGCCGGACGTCCAGCAGGTGGACAATGTCCAGGTCTCAGTCTCCCACAGTAAGGCCGGCACCTTTCTGGCCTCGGACAGCGCCGCCATCGAGACTGTCACCTCCCTGCACCGCGCCATTCTGGAGCAAGGATCGGAAAACACCGATGACAGCCGTGTGCTGTATGTCTCCTTCTACTACACAATGAAGAACGGTCAGGAGATCCGGCGGAATTACGGCATCGCGGAGCGGGAGGGTGCGGAGACGTACCGCAAGATCAACCAGCTCCTGAATCTGCCGCAGGCCCGCAGCTACGCCGTGGGGATCAACAATCTGACGGACGAGGAGCTGGACGCCGTCCGCGGCGGCTTCGTGGAGGATTCTTATACAGGCTTCTCTGTGGATCTGACCCGCGAACAGGCGCTGGCGCTGTGCCGCGCCGCCCAGCAGGATGTGGCGGCGGCCGTCGACACCGATGTGCTGGCGGCCATCGACACCGATACCGCGCAGAGGTGGCGCTATCAGCTGGTGATCTACTCCACCGCGGCGGACGGCGGCACCAGGGACCGCTATCTGTCCATGATGAGCTACTGCACCCGTATGCAGGAGTTCATCGACGGGCTGGACCTCGCCAACAGCACGGCGGACGTCCCGGCCACGGAGGACGCATCATGAAGCGGGGGCTGCTGTGTGCGGCGGCAACCGTAGTGCTGCTGGTCTTCGGCGCATGGGGACTGGTGAGCCTGCGGAGCTATCCCGCCGAGAACGTCGTGGAAAAGGACCATGTCCTGTTCTACCTGCGTAAGGACGGCCGGGAAGCCTTCGCCTCCACCTACCAGTGGGACGGCACCGGCGATGTTATTGACTACACCATCCCCGACACGGTGCAGGGCGCAAGGGTCACCGCTATCGGCGGTCTCGCCGGCACGCTGAAGAAGGCGCCCTACTGCGGCCTGTATGTGGCCATGCCGGAGACATACCGGGGCGCGGAGCGGGCGCAGTACACCATGCCCGTCAAAGCGGTGGAGGTGACGCTGCCGGTGCATATCCACATCGGCCGCTACGTCCGCAGCATCGAGCCGGATTACAGTCTGCC
>CAKTPV010000039.1 GCA_934591815.1 uncultured Oscillospiraceae bacterium | reverse complement strand
TCCATCGTGGACGGGCTGATGGTCGCCAAGGGCGTAGGCGAATACGCCATGGCGGCGGTGAATCTGGCGGTGCCGTTCACCAACGTGCTGTTCTCCATCGGCGTCATCTTCGCCGTCGGCACCAGCACCATCATCGCCATCTATCTGGGGCAAAACCAGGGCGAGAAGGCCAACAGCCTGTTCTCCCAGAACATCGTACTGCTGACCTGCATCGGCCTGACCATCACTGTCCTTGTCTTCGTATTTCTGGAACCGTTCGCCGTGCTGCTGGGCGCAAAGGGCGTAACGTATCAATATACCATCGATTATCTCCGGGGTCTGGCTCCCTTCGCACTGTGCTTCATCGTCTCCTATAACATGGAGGTGCTGATCAAGACCGACGGCTATCCCCGTCTGGCCATTCTGACGGTCGTCACCGGCTGTCTGGCCAACTGCGTGCTGGACTATATCGCCATCTTCGTGCTGGATCTGGGCGTGTGGGGCGCGGCCTTCGCCACGGGACTTTCCCAGCTTCTGACGTGCATCATCTATCTGCGCCACTTCCTGGGCGGACATAACACCTTCCACTTTGTGAAGTTCAGGATGGACTGGGGCATCTACAAGCGGCTGATCCCGCTGGGCTTTGCCGACGGCGTGACGGAGCTGTGCAACGGCGTGATGATCTTCCTGTTCAACCGGGTCATCCTCCGGTGCCTCGGCGACGACGGACTGGTGTGCTACACCATCATCGCCTATGTGAATACCCTCATCATCAACACCATGCTGGGTATCTCGCAGGGCAGCCAGCCGCTGGTCAGCTACCACTACGGCAAGGAGGACGAAGCGGGCTACAAGAAGCTGCTGCGGTACGGCTTTACGGCGGTGGGCATCATGACGGCGGTGATCTTCGCCGGTGTGATGATCTTTGCCCCCCAGATCGCCGGGATCTTCCTCGGCGCGGAAAAACCGGAGCTGCTGGGCAGCGCGGCCGGCGCGCTGCGGCGGTACGGCCTGTGCTACATACTGCTGGGAAGCAACATCCTCATGGGCGGTTTCCTGACGGCGGTGGAGCGGCCGAAGGCGGCCATCTCCATCTCCGTAGGCCGCGGACTTGCGTTCCAGGCCGGCGCGCTGCTGCTGTTGGCGGCAGCCGTGGGCGGCACGGGCATCTGGTTTGCACCGGTGATCTCCGAGGCGCTGTGCGCGGTGATGGCCGTGTGGTTCCTCCGGCGGTTCCTGCGGAAAACTGCGGTATAACGAACATAAAAAGTATCCCACGGCACTGCCGTGGGATGCTTTTTTGCTCTCTATAAGGCGCTTTACGCCTGCGCGGCCTTTTCCGCCATCATCTGCCGTACCACCTCGTCGATGCGGTGGGCGACGCGGCGGAAATCCTCCGCCGTATAGCCCTTGGTGGTCATGGCGGCGGTGCCGATGCGGACGCCGCTGGTCTGGGACGGCGGGCGCTTGTCGCCGGGTACGCAGTTCTTGTTCAGGGTGATGCCGCACCCGTCCAGACGCTCCTGCACCTCCCCGCCGGTCAGGCCGGTGTCCGTCAGATCCAGCAGGAACAGGTGGTTGTCGGTGCCGCCGGTGACCACATGGTAGCCCATGGCTGTGAATTCTGCCGCCATAGCCTTACAGTTGGCCACCACGTTGTGGATATAGGTGCGGTAGGACGGGGTCAGCGCCTCCTCCGCCGCCACCGCCTTACCGGCGATGACGTGCTCCAAGGGGCCGCCCTGCATACCGGGAAATACGGCGCTGTCCACCTTCCTGGCAAGCGCCGGGCGGCAGAAGATCATACCGCCGCGAGGCCCCCGCAGGGTCTTGTGGGTGGTGGTGGTGACGATGTCCGCCAGACCGAAGGGACTGGGATGCTCCCCCGCCGCCACCAGACCGGCAATGTGGGCCATATCCACCATGAAATACGCCCCTGCCTCCTTCGCGGCGGCGGCAAAGCGGGCAAAGTCGATGGTGCGGCTGTACGCCGACGCGCCGGCGATGATGAGCTTGGGACGCAGCGCAAGCGCCATGCGCTCCATGCCGTCGTAGTCGATGAGGCCGTCACCGTCCACGTCGTAGAAATGGAGGTCATACAGCTTGCCGGAGAAGTTCACCGGCGAGCCGTGGGTCAGATGTCCGCCGTTGGCAAGGCTCATGGACAGAACCGTATCGCCGGGCTGCAGCAGCGCCATATACGCCGCCATATTGGCCGATGAGCCGCTGTGGGGCTGCACATTCACATGGTAGTCGGTGGCAAAGACCTCCTTCCACTTGGCGATGCAGTACTCCTCCAGCTCGTCCACCACATGGCAGCCGCCGTAGTAGCGGCCCTGATTGCCCATGGTGCGGTGGGCGGGATAGCCCTCGGAATATTTATTGGTCAGGCAGCTCCCTACCGCACGGAGCACGTTCTCGCTGGCAAAATTCTCGCTGGCGATCAGCTCCACGGTGGTCGCCTGCCGCTGTTCCTCCTGTGCGATGAGATCAAAAACGTGGGATGTCATGGCCCTCTCCCCTTCCCTGTTGTGGTTTACACCGTTCCATTATACACCATCTTGTGGTTTGTGCAAGAAGAATTTATGTCACGGCAGATGGCACGAAAACGCACGCCTCCGCCGGGTGTTTTTTGGGAAAACCGCCAAAATACGCAAATAGGGTTGACATTTGGCGGCGGAAGCGTTATGATGCGCCCAACTTCAGCAAATACAGCGAGGAGGAAAGCAGCATGAAGCGTCGCAGCACTGCCATGATGATGTGCCAGATGTGCATGGGTATGATGTCCATGTGCATGTTTCTGCGCGCCCAAAATGATCGATTGCTTTCCAAAAACTGTTGAACGGCTTGTAAAAGCCGGTGTGTGAACGAGCAGCGGAAGGTCGATCGACCTGCCGCTGTTTTTGTTTTTTCCGGCGCTTGGATGCGCCACTCTCTTTCGTTTGTTCCGGCGCACCGCAGGGCGCGTGCACAGTCCCGCGGTACGCCGTCAGCAAGATCATACATTCCTTACGACATATCTGAAAAGGAGACATGAACATGAAACGTACTTATTTCACTCGTCTGGCCGCTCTGGCCCTGACTCTGATCCTGGCCCTGAGCCTGACAGCCTGCGGCGGCAAGGACACCAACACCGATGCTGACAACAGCGGCGATACCAAGACCGCCGTTAAGATCGGCGTACCCAATGACACCACCAACGAGGCCCGCGCCCTGCTGCTGCTGCAGGAGAACGGCATCATCAAGCTGGCCGACGGCGCCGGCATCACCGCCACCAAGAACGACATCGTAGACAATCCCTACAACGTGGAGATCGTGGAGGCCGAGGCAGCCCAGCTGCCCAATATGCTGCCTGATCTGGACTACGCGGTCATCAACAGCAACTACGCCATCAACGCGGGCCTGAACCCCGTCAACGACTCCCTGTTCATCGAGGGCAGCGCCTCCGCCTACGCCAACATTCTGGCGGTGAAGGAGGGCAACGAGAACGAGCCCAAGATCCTGGCGCTCAAGGCCGCGCTGGAGAGCAAGCAGGTGGCTGACTACATCGCAGAGAAGTACGCCGGCTCCGTGGTGTCCGTGGTGGAGAACCCCACCGACGGCTATGACGCCTCCGTGGACTACGAGGCTCTGAAGGGGCAGACCATCACCATCGCCGCCTCCCCCACGCCCCACGCTGAGATCCTGGAGGTCGCCAAGGAGATCCTGGCTGCCAAGGATATCACGCTGGATATCAAGAGCTACAACGACTATGTGGTGCCCAACACCGTGGTGGATGACGGCACCGTGGACGCCAACTACTTCCAGCACCTGCCTTATCTGGAGGACTTTAACGCCCAGAACGGCACCCATATCGCCTCCATCGCCGCTATCCACGTGGAGCCCATGGGCCTGTACGGCGGCAAGCAGACCACGCTGGATGCGCTGACCACCAAGTAAGTGAGAAAGGAGGAAGACGTCCATGATCGAACTGAAGCACGTCAGCAAAACATTTGATTCCGGCACAGCCGGCGGGGTAGACGCTCTCAAGGACGTCTCCCTCACCATCGAAGACGGCGACATTTACGGCATCATTGGTATGTCCGGCGCCGGTAAGAGCACGCTGGTGCGGTGCATCAACCTGCTGGAGAAGCCTACCAGCGGCGAGATCATCGTCAACGGCCAGCGGCTGGACACCATGACCCCCGCCCAGCTGCGGGCGGCGCGGCGGGAGATCACCATGATCTTCCAGCGGTTCAATCTGCTGATGCAGCGCAGCTGCCTGCGGAATGTCTGCTTTCCCATGGAGCTGGCGGGCGTGAAGAAGGCCGAGGCGGAGCAGCGCGCCCGTGAGCTGCTGGAGCTGGTGGGTCTGCCCGACAAGGCGGGTTCCTACCCGGCCCAGCTGTCCGGCGGCCAGCAGCAGCGCGTCGCCATCGCCCGCGCACTGGCCACCCACCCCAAGGTACTGCTGTGCGACGAGGCCACCAGTGCGCTGGACCCCAACACCACCCGTCAGATTCTGGAGCTGATCCGGGACATCAACAAAAAGCTGGGCATCACCGTGGTGGTCATCACCCATCAAATGAGCGTGGTGAAGGAGATCTGCACCCATGTGGCCATTCTGGACGAGGGTCACGTGGCGGAGTCCGGACTGGTTGGCACGGTGTTCGCCGCGCCCAAGTCCGCGGCAGGGCGGCGGCTGGTAT
Organism: uncultured Oscillospiraceae bacterium; assembly: GCA_934591815.1. GTDB lineage: Bacteria > Bacillota > Clostridia > Oscillospirales > Oscillospiraceae > Vescimonas. Next base: position 5,353 of record CAKTPV010000039.1, on the reverse strand, counting down.
TCCCCGGCGGCGCCGACGCGCAGGTGTACGATCCGGCAGGCGAAAAGCTGGTGCGGCTGGTGTTCAAGGATGCCGCGACCACCAGCATCCCCATGATCGCCCGGCTGGCGTCGGAGGAGGGCATCCTCTGCAACGTCATCTCCGCCAGCACCCAGAAGCTGTCCGAAACGGTATACGGCAGCATGATGCTGGGCATTCCCAGCAGCCAATTTGACAAGGCCGTGGCGTTTCTCCACAACGTGGCCAACGTACAGGTAGAGGAGGTGGAGTGAGTATGTACCGTGATCTGTTTTCCCCGCAGTCCGTGCAGGACCTGCTGACCGCGCTGCCCACCCTGCCCTTCGCCCTGTGGGAGACCTTCTATGTCACCGTGCTGAGCACGGCGCTGTCGCTGGTCATCGGCCTGCCCTTGGGCGTGCTGCTGGTGGTGGGGGAGAAAAACGGCGTGCTGCCCCTCCCCCGCTGGCTGATGCAGGTGCTGAACGTCATCATCAACCTGCTGCGCTCCATCCCGTTCCTGATTTTGATGATCATGGTGTTCCCCCTGTCCCGTCTGCTCATCGGCACCGCCGTTGGCACCACCGCCACCATCGTTCCGCTGGTGGCGGCAGCGTTCCCCTTTGTGGCGCGTCTGGTGGAGAGCAGCCTCCGGGAGGTGGACGGCAACATCATCGAGGCCGCTCAGAGCATGGGCGCCACGCCTATGCAGATCATCTGCAAGGTGATGATCCCGGAGAGTGTGCCGTCCCTGATCCAGAACGTGACCATCGCGCTGACCACCATTCTGGGCTACTCCGCCATGAGCGGCATCATCGGCGGCGGCGGTCTGGGCAAGATCGCCATCGACTATGGCTACTACCGGTACAAGTATCTGGTGATGCTGGTGGCGGTGGTCATTCTGGTGCTGCTGGTGCAGGTGTTCCAGAGCCTTGGCACCTGGCTGGGCAAGAAGTGCGACAAGCGCCTGAAGAAGTAAAAAAGGGCAAAAAGAAAAGACCCCATGGGGTCTTTTCTTTTTGCTCTTTTCAGGCAGATCAGTCGATCATGCTCTTGAGGTCAGCGGCGACGGCGAAGGGAGCAGCGGTAGCGGCCTTCACATCCTCGACGGTGAACTCGGGGTTGATCTCGGTCATGACCAGACCGTCCTTGGTGACATCGAACACACACATCTCGGTGATGATCTTGTTCACGCAGTGGGAAGCGGTCAGGGGCAGACGGCACTTCTCGAAGATCTTGGGGTTGCCCTTGGCGGTGTGCTCCATGCAGACGATGCAGTGCTTTGCACCGACGCACAGATCCATGGCGCCGCCCATGCCGGGCATCTTCTTGCCAGGGATGATCCAGTTGGCCAGGTTACCCTCGGCGTCCACTTCCAGAGCGCCCAGGAAGCAGGCGTCCACATGGCCGCCGCGGATCAGGCCGAAGTTGGTGGCGGAGTCGATGAAGCCGCCGCCGAAAGCCACGGAGGAGGGGCTGCCGCCGGCATCCACAACGTGGTAGGGATCGTAGTTGGCGTCGCCCTCCTTGGGGGACACACCGGCGGAGACGATACCCAGCTCAGCGTGGATGATCACCTCAACGCCCTCAGGCAGATAGTTGGGGATCAGGGTGGGCAGGCCAATGCCCAGGTTCACGACGTCGCCGTTCTTCAGCTCCTTGGCGCAGCGCTTGGCGATAAAGCCTTTGATCTCGGACTTTTCCATTACTTTCTGTCTCCTTCCACGATGTAGTCAACGCACATACCGTAGGTATGGATGTTCTCGGGCTCAAAGTCACCCACGGGAACGATGTACTCGCACTCGGCAATCACGGTGTCAGCGGCAGTGGCCATGACAACGTTGAAGTTGCGCATGGTGCCCTTGTACCAGCAGTTGCCGAACTCATCGCACTTATAGGTGCCCAGCAGGGCGAAATCAGCGTGGATGGGCTGCATCAGCAGGTAATCCTTGCCGTCGATAGTCTGACGGCCCATGCAGAAGGGGCTCTCCTCCACCAGGGTGTCGATGCCCACGGGGGTCAGCACGCCGCCCAGACCGGCGCCGGCAGCGCGGATGCACTCAGCCAGCGTGCCCTGGGGCAGCAGGTTGACCTCCAGCGTGCCCTCGGTGTGCTGCTGGCCGACCTCGGGGGTCATGCCGACGTGGGTGGCGATCACGCGCTTGACCTGATGATTGTGGATCAGCTCCGCGATGCCGAAGAACTCCTCACCCTTGGGACCGGTGGCGCGACCCATATCGTTGGCGATCAGGGTCAGATCCTTGGTGCCGCGGGCTACCAGCTCCTTGACGATGGCGCGGGCCTGGCCGCAGGCCAGAAAGCCGCCGCACATAATCGTGGCGCCGTCGGGGATCATTGCCGCTGCCTCACGGGCAGTCAGTACAGGTTTCTTTGCCATTTCTGTTCCTCCTTGTTTTATACCACCGGGCGGTTCGCCGGGTACGGCGGCCGGGCGGTGGTTTACAGTCGCGAAGACGGGGCTTCGTGACTTTTCTAACAATAGCATCATAGCACCCTTTGCACGAAAAAGCAAGGGATGTCCATGTTGTTTTTGCGCAAATCACCTAATAAGAAGGGATTCCGCACAAAAAGCGGAGAGTCGGGTTAGCGGCTCTCCGCTTTTGCTGAGGATCTTATTTCATGCCGCGCTTGACCATTTCGGTCACAGCGAAGGACGCCACGTCATCGGCGTACTTGCCGGCGCCGAAGCCGGCATCATAGCCCAGCTCCTTGGCCAGCTCGTGGGTGATACGGGGACCGCCGCAGCAGACAACAAACTTGTCGCGCAGGCCCTCGGCCTCCAGCAGCTCGATGAGGTTGGTCAGGTTCTGGATGTGAACATCCTTCTGGGTGACGGTCTGGGAGACCAGCAGCACGTCGGCGTGCAGCTCCAGCGCCTTCTGGATGAACTCCTCGTTGGGGACCTGAGAGCCCAGGTTGTAGGCTTCGATCATCTCGTAGCGCTCCAGACCGTAGTGGCCGGCAAAGCCCTTGCGGTTCATGATCGCGTCGATACCAACGGTGTGGGCGTCGGTGCCGGTGGAGGCGCCGACCATCACGACCTTGCGGCCGATGTGCTCACGGATGTAGTCGTTGGTGTCCTCCATGCTCATCACGTCGGACTCCACGGTGATGACGTGGATGTCCTCGTAGTTCACGGAGTGGACGCAGCTGCCGTAGACCACATAGAAGGTGAACTCCTTGTCCAGCGCGGTGTGATATGCCACGTTGGGTTCCTCAAGGCCCATCTTCTTGGCGATCTGGCGGGCAGCCTCCTCACCGCGCTCGTCATCCTTGACGGGCAGGGTGAAGCTGGTCTGCACCTTACCATCGTTCATGGTATCGCCGTAGGGCTTCAGACGGGTCAGATCCAGCGTGGTATCGAAATCGATCTTATGGGTGTTATACAGTCCGCTGCTCATGCTCCCACCTTGCCTTTCATGACTTCAACGAAGGGGTTGAAGTATTTGTCGTCCTTGACCACAACGCCATTCAGACCCTTGCCGCCGTCCTTAGGACGCTTGACATCGGCGAAGATGCCCTTCTCGATGGTGGTGAACAGGCCCAGCTTCTCGATCTCCTTCAGGAGGTCGGTGGCCTTGGTCAGCACCTCGTTGGCGCGGTTGCGGATGATACCGTTCTCCTTGTAGGTCAGCTCGCTGCCCAGATCCTTCATGGTACGGAAGATGTACTGGGCGTTCTCGATAGACAGAGCACGGTCAGACATGAACGGGGTGTGGATGGCCTCGGTCATCATGCCCAGCAGGCACAGCCGCTGGTTGGTCAGGATGGTCACCATGTTGAACAGGGCGTCCTGAATGTGGCCGCGGAAGATGTTGCCGGTCATGAACTTCGTGGGAGGCATGTACTTCAGAGGCGCGTTGGGGAAGATCTCACGGGCCATCTGTGCCTGTGCCAGCTCATACAGGAAGGTGTTCTCCACAGCGGGATCCATCTCGAAGGCGTGGCCCAGACCCATCTGCTCCTCGCGCATACCGGCGGACTTGGCAAACGCCTCGTTCAGGAACTGGGATGCCAGCACGGTATGGGCGGCGGTGATGGCGTCATCGGTGGTCAGGTAGTTATCCTCACCGGTGTTGATGATCACGCCGGCATAGCCGTTGATCACGCGGGAGAAGAACTGGTCGACGATGGTACGCTGCATGTTGATATCGCGGAACAGGATGCCGTACAGAGCGTCGTTCAGCATGACGTCCAGACGCTCCAGAGCGCCCATAGCGGCGATCTCAGGCATGCACAGGCCGGAGCAGTAGTTGCACAGCCGGATGTAGCGGTGCTGCTCCTCGCCCACCTCGTCCAGCGCGGCGCGCATGAGGCGGAAGTTCTCCTGCGTGGCATAGGTGCCGCCGAAGCCCTCGGTGGTAGCGCCGTAAGGCACATAGTCCAGCAGGGACTGACCGGTGGTACGAATGACGGCGATGATGTCGGCGCCCTGCTTGGCACCGGCCTTGGCCTGGATGATATCCTCGTAGATATTACCGGTAGCCACGATGATATACAGGTACGGGCCTTCCTTATCGCCCCACTCCTTCAGGTAGGAGTTGCGCTTGGCAACGTTCTTATTGATGCGATCCATGGTGGCATTCACCACGGGGGTGATGGCCGCACGGACCTCTGCGTCGGAGTGAGCGGGGATCTTGCTCAGATCCAGCTCACCGCTGCTGACAGCCTCTGCCACGCCCTGGGGATCCTTGCCGGTCTCCACCATGGCGTTGCCGACGGCCCACGCAGCACCGGCGGGCAGCAGGGAGTTTGCCATCAGGTGGTCGACCACCACGTTGGGCAGAGGAACGTCCATATCGTTGACGCCATCGATACCCAGCAGACGGCAAACAGCGCGCTCCACCGTGACGGTGGTATGCTGGTCAATGAACTGCTGGGTGTCGTCTGCCACCCTGGCGGCAGAGGCACGTGCCTGTTCGACCAGCTCCATATTCAAGCCGAGTTTGCTTTCCATAGTTAAACCTCTCTCTTACTTCTTGACGTGACGCTCGTTACGCAGCAGCTTGGTGGGCTCCAGATAGCGCTGCTTGGTGCCCTCGGCGACCCATGCCACGCCGGTCTTCTCCACCTGCTTCTTGCCGGTGCAGACGTCGCAGTGGCAATCCTGGACGTAGTGCTCGGGCTGGGTGTAGGAGGTGATGACACCCTCGAAGTTGCGCAGGATGACCTTGCGGGGGGTCTCGGAGATCAGGTAGTTGGGCATAACGGGGGTCTTGCCGCCGCCGCCGGGAGCGTCGACCACGAAGGTGGGGATGCAGTAGCCGGAGGTATGGCCGCGCAGAGCTTCCATGATCTCGATGCCCTTGGACACGGGAGTACGGAAGTGGCTCAG
>CAKTPV010000038.1 GCA_934591815.1 uncultured Oscillospiraceae bacterium | reverse complement strand
GGGGATGAAAAATATCTGCTTTTGTTCAAGGCACGGCAGGCCGACGCCATCACAGGCTGCTTTGCCGAGTATTCCCGTTTGGAGCTGAAACGGGCCAAGTCCCGGCAGACACCGATCCGGGAGCAACTCCGGCAGGCGGAGGAACAGGTGAAAAAACAGCCCCAGCGGGAGCTGACAAAGGAGGCGGCGCATGGTGACAGATAAAATCAGGAAGTATGTTCTTCCGAATATCCCGTACCTGTTCATCGGCTGGTTTTGCCTGAAAATCGGCACGGCGTACCGTCTGGCCGCTGGTGCGGGCTTCGGGGAAAAGCTGCTGGGGCTGGGCCAGACCATCGGCGCGGCCTTTGCCAGCTTCGCCCCCGGCCTTGCCCCGCTGGATTGGTTTGTCGGCATTATGGGCGCAGCCGGTTTCCGGCTGCTGATCTACTACAAGGCGAAAAAAGCAAAGAAATTTCGCCGCGATGCCGAGTACGGCACAGCCCGCTGGGGAACAGAAAAGGACATCAAGCCGTTCTTTGACCCAAAGTTTGAAAACAATATGCTGCTGACCGCCACGGAACGGCTTACCATGAACACCCGCCCCAAAAATCCAGCCAACGCCCGCAACCTCAATTTTTGCGGTATCGGCTCGTCCGGCTCCGGCAAAACCCGCTTTTGGCTCACACCGCAGTTGCTTCAAGCTCATTCCTCTTATGTGGTGGTCGATCCCAAAGGGTCACTATAATAAGGATAGAAAGGTCGTGAAAATACAAAACAGGAGGTTACACACATGAGGAAGCAGGAGCAAAAGGGTAAAATCACAGCATTGTACGAAAGGTTATCTCACGACGATGGGCGGTCTGACGAGAGCGTGTCCGTAGAAAATCAAAAGCGCATCCTGGAGGACTACGCCCGAAAAAATGGCTTCACTAATGTCCGCCACTTCACCGATGACGGGGTGCGGGGAACGACCTTCAAGCGGCCCGGCCTGGACGCTATGGTGGACGAGATACGGGCCGGAAATGTGGCTACCGTCATTGTCAAAGACCAGAGCAGAATAGGCCGTGACGTGGTGGAGGTCGGCTTGCTCAAACGCACCTTTGACGAGTACAACGTCCGCTTTATCGCCGCCAATGACAACCTGGACACCGCCAATGGATTTGATATTATGTCCATCTTCCGGGATGTGATAAATGAGTGGTACGTTGCTGACACCAGCCGCAAAATCAAGACCGTTTTCAAGTCCAGAATGGAAAAGGGCCTGCGCTGTTCGGGGGCCGTCCCCTATGGCTATCTCGCCTCAAAAGAAGAAAAGGGCGAGTGGGTGATCGACGAGGAAGCTGCCGCCGTTGTGCGCCGCATCTTTCAGATGGTCATGGACGGTCAGAGCGTCAACGGCATCGCCCGAACGCTGCGGGCCGAGCAAATCCCCATCCCTTCCGAACACTGGAAGCGTATCGGCTGTCCTGTTCGAGCCAACAGCTACCGCGACCCCTACGCATGGTCTGCCACCACCCTGGGTTATATTCTTAAAAGGCCGGAGTACCTGGGGCGCAAGGTGCTGGGCAAGACTGTCTGTGAGAACTACAAGACTAAAAGCACCCGCAGGACAATGCCAGAGGAACAATTTGTATTTGAGGGAGCCGTCCCCGCCATCATTGACGAAGAAACGTGGCACAATGTTCAGCGTTTGCGGGAAACCAAGCGCCGGACACCCAAGCGGAGTAATGCCCCTAACCGTTTAACCGGACTGCTCTACTGTGCCGACTGCGGCGCAAAGCTGACCCACCACAACAGTCTTGTCCAAGGCAAGTACATTGACGATGCTTTCACCTGTTCCAGATACCGGGCACCTATGGAGGATTGCACCATTCACTATGTTGCCACGCAAAAGCTGGAAGCGGCGATCCTCTCCGCCATCCAGCGGATAAGCTGGTATGTCCGCAACAACGAGCAGGAGTTTGTTCAGCGGGTTCGAAAGGCATCCAGTCTGCGCCAGGAGGAAGCAGTCAAGGATTGCCGGAAACAGATTGTCCAGGCGAAGAAGCGCCACGCCGAACTGGACGGACTGGTGAAGAAGCTGTACGAGGCCAACGCCACGGGCAAGCTGCCGGATAAGCATTTCAGCCGTCTCCTTGCCGAGTATGACGAGGAACAGGCCGCGCTGGAAGCCTCCATGACGGAGTGGCAGGGCTTGCTGGACAACTGGAACGCCGACCGGGTGAGAATGACGGAGTTTATCGACCTTGCCAAGCGGTACACCGATTTTTCGGAACTGACTACGCCCATTCTCAATGAGTTTATCGAGAAAATCGTTGTCCATGAGGGCAACGGACGGGGAAAGCAGCGCCGTCAGCGGTTAGATTTCTATTTCAATTTCATTGGCGCGTTTGAGGTTCCCGCCGACATTGTGACCCCGATGGAGCAGGAGGAAGAACGCCGCCAGCAGGAGGAACAGGCAGAGAAAGAGGAACGCTCCCAGGTGCTTGCCCAGGTTCGGTATGAGAGGTACAAGCAGGAGCGCCGGGAGTTTACCGCGAGGAAGCGGGCGGGCCTGTTGACCCCGGAGGAACAGGCGGAGGAAGAACGGCGGTTAGAGCGCAATCGGGCCTATCAGCAGAAGCAACGCGACAAGAAAAAGGCCAGTCAGCCAGAGAAGCCTCGCAAACGCTCACTGAAGGAACTCGCCAAGCTGGATGGAGCCGATCTCACCCCGGAGGAAGCGGAGCGGCTTGCGGCGCACCGCCAGAAGAAAGCCGAGCAGCACAAAGCGTGGCGTGACAGGCAGAAGTCCGCACAGCCCCCGAAGCCCCAACAGCGGACGTTGAAAGAACTTGCCAGATGTGCCGAGGCAGGTTTGCCTCTCACCCTAGAAGAAGCGGAACGGCTGGAAGCCCATCGCAATCGGAAAAAGGCGGCTTTGCAGGATTTGAAAGCCCGCGCCGAAACCGACCCGGTAGCGGCGGCAGAGTTGGCGCAGCAGAGAGCGCAACAGTCAGAAGCGGTAAAGAAGTCCCGTCAGAAAATGTATGCGGACGCTGCCGCCGGAGATCCCGAAGCCCAGGCCCGGTATGAACGTATGCTTGCCGCGAGGCGGGAGAACTACCACAGGAAGAAACAGGCAGAAGCCGAAGCTGCTCAAGTCAGCTAACGTAGATACAGAAAACGCCAGGGACAACGATAGTCCGTGGCGTTTTTGTCATTACTGCCGTTCCAGCAAATCCATATATTTCTGACGTTCGCCCTCCGGGACTTTCAGCGCCGCCATAGCCTGTTCAATGGTCAGCCCCATCGTTTCCATGAGGTTTTTGATAGAGGACAAGATACCTTTAGCAACGCCTTTTTCCTCAACGCCCTTGCTCAAATTACACATGACCGACACCTCCCTTTCCATTGTCTGCGTCATTTGAATGTCGTAATCGTCCTGCAAAATTTTCCGCTTTTCCGCCTCGCTGGTTTCGTTGGAGAGAAGCACATCCAGCATCCGCAATACGCCGTCATAATTTGACCCATCCGGCCCGCCAAGGCACAGCATGATGATGGACAGCAAATCATAATTCCTGATGGGTTCTTTGCCCTCGCCGACCAGATATTCTTCCACCAGCCGATACCGGGTAATGGTGTTCTCTCGATACTGCGGCGGTTTCATGCAAATCCAGATGGAGTAGACCTTCTTGATTTTCTCATAATGGGAGCCAGTGAACTCCCTGCCGTACTGGGAAGAAATCATGCGGCAACAGTAGTATATGCCACGCTTTATCAGCGGATAGCCGGGGTAAAAATCGTTCTGGGCCTCCACGTTGATGATGAGGGCAATTTGTTCCTCGGAGTCGGGAACGATGGCGCGGAAGCGAATGTCATAGGTGACTGTCCCCTCGCGCACCGATATGTCCTCGGTGTCCATGCCGCTGATGACTGTGCCACCCTCGTCCGGCAGCACCGGGACGGCGGACACCTGGGGTTGGCCCTCAATGTACTTCTCGGCAATATCATTGACATCGCAATCCTTGTATTCTTCCAGGCAGGACTTCATAATCCGCGCCAGGATTGCCTTTTCAGACAGGACACGCTTACAGGCGGCATCATAATCCGCGCCAGGATTGCCTTTTCAGACAGGACACGCTTACAGGCGGCATCATAACCCGCGCTGTCATCTGTGACGTGCAGTCCCTGGGCGATTGTCGTTTTGAGCTCCACCATCCTCACCTTCTTTCGTTTCATTCTACCACAGCTTTGCCAGCGCGTCCACTTCTTTTTTGAAAAGAGTTGCGTATGGCGTATACACGAGAGAGATATGGAGGTGCAGTGACAGAAAAAATTTATCTTAACAGGGTTGCTTTTGGGAATTTGATATGCTATACTATAAAAAACCAAGCAAAGGAGTTTATCAATATGCGGCAAGGTATTCTTAAATAAAATTTGATAATGGGAACAAAGACAAACGTCCTCAAGGAGAGGGCTTGGTTTTTGTACCCAATTTAAGAATACTTTTGCCTTTTCATTTCATATCGTGATAGACAACGGCCAGCCTTGGCCGCAGTTTTCATGTGTGTCCTACCTATCATCCCCAGCGGTAAAAGTATTTGTCGCTGGGGATTTTTGCGCCCTTCTGGGCCTTGTATGGAGGACAATCATATGAAAATCATCAATATTGGCATTCTTGCTCATGTAGACGCAGGTAAGACGACCTTGACGGAGAGCCTGTTATATACCAGCGGAGCAATCGAGGCGCCCGGCAGTGTGGATCAGGGAACAACGAGAACGGACACCATGTTTTTAGAGCGGCAGCGTGGAATCACCATTCAAACGGCGGTCACTTCCTTTCAGTGGCACGATTGTAAGGTCAACATTGTGGATACTCCTGGGCATATGGATTTCTTAGCGGAGGTCTATCGCTCCCTTGCCATTCTTGACGGAGCGATTTTGGTTGTTTCTGCAAAAGACGGCGTTCAGGCGCAGACCCGTATTCTGTTTCATGCTCTGCAAGTAATGAAAATCCCAACTGTTATCTTTATTAACAAAATCGACCAGGACGGGATTGACCTGCCAGGTGTGTATCAGTCTATCCGAGATAAGCTCTCCGCAAATATGATTATTAAGCAGAACGTGCAGCTTTCCCCGGATATATCCATCATGGAAAACATGGGGCTGGAGAATTGGGATACCGTGATTGCGGACTGTGATGAATTGTTGGAGAAATATATTGCCGGAGAACCAATGGACAAAGAAGAACTTCTGCGGGAGGAAAACAGGAGAATCCAAAGCGTCTCTCTGTTTCCGGTCTATCATGGCAGTGCCAAGGTAAACTTGGGAATCCGACAACTCATTGAAGCGGTCACAGATACATTCCAATCACCCACCGGGCAGAACAGCTCTGAATTGTGCGGAACTGTGTTCAAAGTTGAGTACGCAAACCAGAGCCAACGCCTTGCCTATCTGCGGTTGTATAGCGGTACGCTTCATTTGCGGGATTCCGTAGCCTTGGCAGGGAAAGAAAAACTGAAAATTACGGAAATGCGTATCCCCTCAAAGGGTGAGATTGTCCGAACAGAGATTGCCCATGCGGGCGAGATCGTCATTGTACCCTGCGACAGTTTGCGGCTGAATGATGTGCTGGGAAACAAACTGCTGCTGCCCCGTGAAACGTGGAGCGACAATCCTCTCCCTTTGCTGCGGACAACAATTGCACCAGAGAAACCAGAACAGAGGGAACGCTTGTTAAACGCCTTGACAGAAATTGCGGATACCGACCCGCTTCTGCGCTATGAAGTAGACGCTGTGACCCATGAGATCATTCTCTCCTTTTTGGGCCGGGTACAATTGGAAATTATCTCTGATCTTCTGGTGGAAAAATATCAGCTCAACACAACTGCAAAAGAACCTACCGTCATCTATATGGAGAGGCCATTGAAAGCGGTAAGTCACACCATTCATATCGAAGTGCCGCCCAATCCATTCTGGGCGTCCATCGGGCTGTCCGTCACCCCTCTCCCCCTTGGCACCGGAGTGCAGTATGAGAGCAAAGTTTCCGTTGGATACTTGAATCAGAGTTTTCAAAACGCTGTATTGGATGGTATCCGCTACGGTCTGGAACAAGGCGTGTATGGATGGAAGGTAACGGACTGTAAAATCTGTTTTGAGTATGGGCTTTATTATAGTCCGGTCAGCACTCCCGCAGACTTTCGGTCATTGGCACCTATTGTATTGGAGCAGGTGTTGAAAAAGGCGGGGACGCAGCTATTGGAACCATATCTTTCTTTTACACTCTATGCGCCGCAGGAATATCTCTCCAGAGCTTATCATGACGCACCAAAATATTGCGCGAGTATTGAAACGACCCAGGTTAAAAACAGCGAGGTGATTTTTACTGGCGAAATCCCTGCCCGCTGTGTGCAAGAGTACCGCAATGACCTCACCTTTTATACAAACGGGAGAAGCGTTTGTTTAACAGAATTGAAGGGGTATCAAATCGCCAGCGGCGAACCAGTTTTTCAGCCACGCCGCCCAAACACCCGGATTGATAAGGTGCGCCATATGTTCAACAAAATTCTCCCATCAATGATGGACTTATAAAATCCCTTTGGAACAAAGGGCGCACTTCTATACATGGTCTGCGACCATGTATCGTGCGCTCTGCGAGGCTACGGCCCGGACTTCCGAAAGTCCGGGCCGTTTGCGTCGCTCCGCTCCGTACAAGGGGCTGCGCCCCTTGCGCCGCTTTGCGGCTATCCCTGCGCCCTCGCTGGAAAGGTACATCCGCTCTGCGTCTGCACCTTTCCAGCGAGGCTAAAACCGAATACCGTTACCCTTGACCGTTTACCCGACACAGCAGGTAGACGGTCTTTTGTTTTGCCAAGAAGGAGGTCAAACACGATGGACAAGTCACGCGAAGAATTAGAGAAAGAGTATGCTGAGGCCACCGCTAAGTTGGAGCAGTACCAGCACAGAGGCCAGCGGTATGAGAACCGCATCCGCTACTACACCCAAGGCGAAAGGAAGAAGCGAAACCACCGACTTATCACCCGTGGCGGAGCGGTGGAGAGTATCGCCCCGGAGGTGCGCGGCATGAGCGAAAGGGCCTTTTTTCTTTTGATGGAAAAGGTCTTTTCCCTGCCGGAAGTTGCCGCCCTGGTGAGCCAAGCCACTGACCAGCAGGAAAGCGGATAATTGGCCCTGTTCCATCTCCACGTTACCCAGGTCAAACGGAGCGCGGGACAGTCTGTTGTCACGTCCGCCGCCTACCGAGCCGGGGAGAAATTGTATAGCGAATACTATGGCGAGGTCAGCGACTACACCCACAAGGGCGGCGTGGTCTGCACAGACATTCTCCTGCCGCCCCAGGCCCCCAACCAGTACCAAGACCGCGCCACCCTCTGGAACGCCGTGGAGAAGGCCGAGCGCGGCAAGAAAGCCCAGCTTGCATATAGCTTTGACATTGCCTTGCAGAACGAGTTTTCATTGGAGGAAAACATCGCTCTTGCAAGGCAATTTGTTTCGGAGCAGCTTGTGGGCCGGGGCATGATTGCCGACTTTGCCATCCACCAGCCGGACAAGGAGGACGGCGGTATTCCTAACCCGCACTTTCATGTTCTCTGCCCCATCCGGCCCATTGAGCCAGACGGCAAATGGGGGTGCAAGCAGCGCCGCCGCTACCGTCTGGACGAGGACGGGAACCGCATTATGGGAGAGGACGGCAAGCCCCTCTTTGACGCTGTTCCCACTACCGACTGGGGAAGCCCGGAAACACTGGAACATTGGCGGGAGGCGTGGGCCGCTATGGTGAACGCCAAGTTTGAGGAAAAGGGGCTGACCTGCCGCATCGACCACCGCTCCTATGAGCGTCAGGGCCTTGACCTGCTGCCCACCGTCCATGAGGGCGTGGCCGTCCGCCAGATGGAGGCCAAGGGCATCCCCACCGACAAGGGCGATCTGAACCGCTGGATAAAAAAGGCCAACAACATTCTGCGGGATATTCGGAAGAAAATCGCCGGCCTGACGGATTGGATTAAGGCCATAAAAGAAGAATTGAGCAAGCCCCAGGCCCCGACCCTTGCCGCCCTGCTGACCGACTACTATGAGGGCCGGAACGCCGGAGCATGGAGCCGCAACGCCAGGATTGGAAATCTTAAAGGTTTTGCCGAGGCCATCAATTTTCTGACCGAGAGGGGCATCGCTACGCTGGAAGATTTAGAGACCCATATCGCCGCCCAGAGTGAACGAACGGAGGCCATCAACACATCCATGAAAGCGAAGCGTGACCGTCTGAACGAATTGAAGGAACTGCTTCGCCTTGTTGACCTCTACCGAGACACCAAGCCCGTCTATGACGAGTTGCAGGGTATCAAGTGGAAGGGCAAGCGGGAAAAATTCGAGAGGGAGCATGAGAACGAGTTGAGGACGTTCCACATGGCCCGCCGGAAGCTGGACAAGCACCGTTCCCCTGCTGGTAAAATCCCCGTTCATGCGTGGGAACAGGAACAGGCGAGGCTTCACCAGGAGTACACAGCCGAGTATGAGCAGTACAAGCCTATCCAAGACGATTTGCGGCGGCTTCAACAGGTGAAGCGGAACGCCGATGCTGCCATACACCAGCAGGAGCAGACCCAGCAGAAACGCCGGGAGGTGGAGCGGTGAACGGCATTCCCCGACTGACCTACCAGCAGTACCGAGCCGTCCGGCGGCTGGTGCATGACTGCTGCAATTATGACGGCGGCAACTGTCTTGCTCTTGATGACGGCTGGGAGCCTTGTGTCTGCGTCCAGAGTATCACCTATTCCCTGGTCTGTAAATGGTTCCGCGCCGCCGTCCTGCCAACAGACAAGGGGTTGTGTGCCGCCTTGCTCCACCGAGGACAGGCGCGGCCCTGTGCCGAGTGCGGGGCGATGTTCGTGCCGCGCTCCAATCGGGGCAAATACTGTGACGAGTGCGCCGCCAATGTGCGCCGGAGAAAGAAAGCTGCCAGCGAACGGGAACGCCGCAGGCGTGGACATTTAGAGGCTGAAAAGCCTTGCAATCAGGGGGCTTGTGGACAGTCCTCAAAGGGGGACTAATACATTCCCCTTCCCCCACTCCAACGTGGGCGGCAAAATGGCGCTCACGTGGATTAACTTTGATGAATGATGAAAGGAGAGCCTATGACCTACGACCCCAGCATGACGATCACCAGCACCATCCCCGCCCCGGAGGGGAGCGACAGCACCAGCAGAGAGGGCAAGGCCATCCCCCTGCCCGTGATGGCGGGCGGCAACGCTTCACCCGCCCCGGACGTACCGCCACCCGATATGGTAAAGACCGTTGGCGGTACGACCTTTGATATTTATTTCCATTTCAGCCAGACCAGCCGGGAAACCTTTACCGACAAGGTACTGCGCCTTATTCAATCCGATGTTGTAACCTCATAAAAATAATTTACTTTTTTCTCTATCCTTATTGACAAAACCCGAAGGGCAGCGTGCTGGGGCAGGTCGGGGCCTTTCTCCAGCGCCGGGGCTATCAGATCAAGGTGTTCAACAGCATAGATTTTTCTAAATCCATGCACTACAACCCTTTATCGTATATCCGCAACGAGGCCGACATCCTGAAATTCGTGAACGCCCTGATCACCAACACCAAGGGCGAGGGCAAGGAGGGCGATCCGTTCTGGACGAAAGCGGAAACGCTTCTGTACTGCGCCCTGATTGCCTATATCATTTTTGAGGGGCCTGCCGAGGATCGGAATATGAATACGCTGGTGGACATGATCTCCGGCATGGAGGTCAAGGAGGATGACGAAAACTATAAAAACGCCGTGGATTATATGTTTGACGGCCTTGCCAAACGCAAGCCGGATTGCTTCGCCGTGAAGCAATACCGTAAATTCAAGCTAAGCAGCGGCAAGACCGCGAAAAGCATACTTATTTCCTGCGGCGCACGTCTGGCCCCCTTTGACATTCCCCAGCTTCGGGAGATCATGTCCTATGATGAGCTGGAGCTTGACCGCATGGGAGATCGCCGGACGGCAACATTCTTCTGCATCAGCGACACGGACAGTACCTACAATTTCCTTGTGGCGCTGGCCTTTTCGCAGATGTTCAACCTCTTATGTGAACGGGCGGACAATGTTCACGGCGGACGGCTGCCCCATCATGTGCGGGTACTGTGGGACGAGGCGGCCAACACGGGACAGGTACCCCAGCTTGAAAAGCTGGTGGCCGTCATCCGTTCCCGTGAGATCAGCCTGTGTCTGCTGTATCAGCAGTTGGCCCAGTGCAAGGCCATCTAC
>CAKTPV010000037.1 GCA_934591815.1 uncultured Oscillospiraceae bacterium | reverse complement strand
CGTCTTGCGGTACTGCTCGTTTTCAAACGTGTAGATGTTTTCCTCGCTCATGGTACAGTCCTCCTTGTTTTGGGGGCAGGTATAAAAATAACCCCACCCCTGATGTGTGTCAGGGGTGAGGTAAATGACTTTACTCCACGGTTCCACCCTGCTTACGGCACGCACAGCGTTTTTCATACCGCTGCGGATGGCGAGACATCTTTCGTCGAGACAAGGCGCAGGAGCGCAGGAATACGGTCTGTATTTCAAGCTCCTGCAACACAGTATCGGCGGAAGAGGTCCGGCATACGCCGTCGCTCGTGACCTCTGTAACGGGAGGTCCCCGTCCTGCTCGTCGCAGGCGGCTCGGGAGTGGTACAGGCTGCGCCGCAGGCAGGACGCTTTCAGCCGGGGCGTCCCTCTCTTTGGCCGTTGGAAAAACAGCTTCTTCTCCGTCAATGCCTTTTTGATGGGGAATAGTATAAACCGCTTTTTGCGGTTTGTCAACGGGTCTTCCCGCGTTTTCCCGCGTTTTACCGCAGAACCTCCAGCAGCTCCGCCGCCGTGTCCACGATGACCGGCGCACCGGCCTCCGCCAGTGCCCGGCGGCCCCGGAAGCCCCAGCTCACCGCCGCCAGCGGCAGCCCCGCGTTCCGCGCCGTGGCCACGTCCACCTCGCTGTCGCCCACATAGACGGCGCCGGCGGCGTCCACACCCAGCGTTTCCAGTGCACGGAACACCAGATCGGGCGCGGGCTTGGGCGGCACATCGTCCCGCTGTCCGAAGGCGGGCAGCCCCGGGAAGAACCGGGCGGCCAGTGTTTTGGTGGTGGCGTCCGGCTTGTTGGACACCACCGCCGTCTTAACGCCCGCCTCTGCCAGCGCCGCCAGCAGCGCCGGGATGCCGGGATAGGGCGCGGTGGCCACGCAGTTGTGGGCCTGATACCAGTCCCGGTACTCCGTCAGCACCGCCTCGAAATCGCCGCCGGTGACCTCCGGCGGGACGGCGCGCTCCATCAGCCGCCGTGCGCCGTTGCCCACGAACGCCCGCACCTCCTCGGTGGTGCGCAGGGGCCAGCCGTGGACGGAGAGGATGTGGTTCACCGCATCCGCCATATCTGTCAGTGTATCCAGCAGCGTGCCGTCCATATCAAACAGGATCGCTTTATATCTCATGGTGGTTCATTCCTTTCATCGGGTAGCGCGGCGATATTCGCCGCAACGGTATAGTACTCCAAAAAACCGGCAATGGCAAGAGGGATGAGGTTCTCCCTCATCCCTCTTGCCATACCGCCGCCAGCACCACGGTGCGCGCATCGGTGAACGCCGACGAGCAGGTGGTCAGCGCCAGCACCTGCTCCGGCGGGCGCGCCTCCTCCCGCCAGCACAGCGCCGCATCCGCCGCCCAGTCCAGCAGCGCCGCCGTGTCCTGCTGCTCCTCCGGTGCAAAGATGCGCCTTTCCGATGCCGGGAGCAGCAGACAGCCCAGCACCTCCAAACGGCAGGCCCTGTCCGGCAGCAGCAGCGCACCCGCCGTATGCTCCCGCAGAAATGCCGCGTCCTGATAGTTCTCCAGATCACCGAACATCTGGCCGCTGACCATGTGGTGGCCGTACAGCAGGCCGTAGGCGTCCGAAAAATCCGAGGCGCAGCGGCTGTCCAGAAAGATAGTACCCGCCAGTGAGAATTTCCCGTACACGTCGGTGTTCACATATGTCAGGTTGTCCCGTCCCTGTACCACGGGGTAGTCCACACCGGTATCGTCCAGCGTCACCCACGCGCACACATCCGGGTTGATCGCACGCAGCTCCGCGAAGGACGGGCCGTCCAGCGACGGCTTCAGCTCCAGCAGCGAGGCGCGTACCTCCTCCGCCGCCGCGTACACCTGCTGGTTGTCCCACAGGGCGTACCCCGCGTACACCGCCAGCAGCATCAGCAGCACCGCCACCACCGCGCTGGTCAGATCATCGAAAAACTTCAGCACCTTGTAGGCCAGCGCCCTCACCTCCCTCACAGTCCACGGCGGCGCAGCAGCGTAATGACCTTCCCGGCCACGTTCTTCTCCGGCACGCCGCCGAAATGCCGGCTGTCCTCCCCCCGCGTCCGGCAGTCGTTCAGCAGAAACAGGCAGCCCTCCGGCACGGTGTAGGGATATACCAAATCCCCCGCCGGATAGGTGAGGTACAGGATCTCACCGGCGTGGAGCGTGCCGTTGACCCGCAGCTCACCGCTCTCGTCCAGCATCACCACATCGCCGCTCACCGCCGCGATCCGCCCTGCCCGCAGCACATCCCCCTGCCGGTACAGCACCACATCGTCCTGCGCCCAGCGGCGTTGGAGCCGGTAGGCGACGAGCAGGTCGCCGTCCTTCACCGCCGGAAACATATCCTGCCCATGGGCCTGCGTCACCAGCAGCACCACACCCAGCAGCAATGCCAGCGCTGCCGCCACCGCCGCCAGACGCAGCAGCAGCGACAGCGCCAGATGCCGAAGCCGCGCCCGCTCCGCCCCCCGCGGCGGCGCGCTTCTCTCCCCCTCCATATTCGTCCCCCCTGTCACTGCCCGCATGATACCACAGGCGCACCGCGAAATTTGTCGAAAAAAGGGGTTAGCCTCCGAAAAAGTGCCACAAAAAAGGACGGCGCGGGGAAAATCCCCGTGCCGTCCCTTATTTACTGTCTCACACGTTGAAGCGGAAGTAGATCATGTCGCCATCCTTGACCACATACTCCTTGCCCTCGGAGCGCAGCAGCCCCTTCTCCTTGGCGGCGGTCACACTGCCGCCGCAGGCCATCATCTCGTCGAAGTTGATGGTCTCGGCACGGATAAAGCCCCGCTCAATGTCGGAGTGGATCTTCCCGGCGGCCTGCGGCGCCTTGGTGCCCTTCTTGATCGTCCATGCGCGGCACTCGTCCTTGCCGTAGGTCAGGAAGGAGATGAGGCCCAGCAGATCGTAGCTGCACTGGATCAGCCGGTCGAGGCCGGACTTCTCGATGCCCAGATCGGCCAGGAACATGGCCCGCTCCTCCGGATCGTCCAGCTCGGCGATGTCCTGCTCCAGCTTGGCGCATATGGGCAGCACCTGCGCCCCCTCCTTCTCCGCCAGCTCGCGAACAGCCCGGAAATAGTCGTTGCTCTCGCAGTCGGCAAAGCCGTCCTCGTCCATGTTGGCGGCGTAGATGATGGGCTTCAGGCTCAGCAGATCCGCCGTCTCGATGATGGCGCGGTCCTCCTTGTCGCACTCAAAGGTGCGGGCGGACTTGCCGGCATCCAGATGGGCGGCCAGCGCCTTGAACACCTCCGCCTCGCGGAGGAACTTCTTGTCGCCCTTGGCGGCCTTGGCCGCCTTCTCCACCCGGCGGTTCACCATCTCCAGATCGGCCATGATCAGCTCCAGATCGATGGTGCCGATGTCGCCCAGCGGGTCCACCGGCACGTTCTGGCTGGCGTCCGCCACCACGTGCATAATGTTCTCATCGTCGAAGCAGCGCACCACATGGACGATGGCGTCGGTGCGGCGGATGTTCTCCAGAAACTTGTTGCCAAGTCCCGCGCCCTGACTGGCGCCCTTCACCAGACCCGCGATGTCCACGAACTCGATGACCGCCGGGGTCTTCTTGTCCGGCTGGTACATCTCCGCCAGCTTGTCCAGCCGGGCATCCGGCACAGCCACCATGCCCACATTGGGTTCGATGGTGCAGAACGGATAGTTGGCGCTCTCCGCCCCGGCGTTGGTGATGGCGTTGAACAGAGTGCTCTTGCCCACGTTGGGCAGTCCCACGATACCTAATTTCATCTTTTCTCACAACTCCTTATTTTTCAAGGGTTTTCGGCACTTGAACAGCACTTACTGTACCATTACTGTACCATTTTGGTTTTGCTGCACTTTTTCAAATTGTAATAAACTATAGCATATAACGTCCTTCTTCACAAGCCATCGTGCGAAAAAACTCTCCACTTATTCGCAAATCTTCCGGAGCCACTTGCATTCTCTTTCTCTGGCTAATACTGGTTTTCTTAATTAACTCTCTAAGCAAATCTGTAAAGCAGCGGGCAACGCCCGGCATCGCGCCATTTGACGTGATGCCGGGCTTCGTACTTAGTTCCATTCCTCCGCCAAGAGGAAGTCGCGGATATTCCGGTGTTTGATACCGTTTCGGCTCATGTCAAACTCATCGAGGGAAACAACGTATTTCGGAAAGTTGTCGCGGATAGAGTCATACGCGCCGAACTCGCGGTTGACCGTTTCATCAGAAGCGAGCAGATAACACACCTGAACGTACAGCTTTTCGCCGCGCTTGTCGCATACAAAATCAATTTCCTTATCGCCTGTTCTGCCGACAGTCACTTCATAGCCCCGGCGCAGCAGCTCCAGATATACGATATTTTCCAGAATGAGATTGATGTCCCGCATATTGCCGCCGAAGACCGCCTCGCGGATGCCATGATCGGCAATATAATACTTCTCATTGGAGGCAAGGATCTGTTTGCCCTGCAAATCCTCCCGCTTTACCTGATAGAACAGGTACGCCTCGCAGCAGTATTTGATATAGTTCAGAATTGTTTCCGGGGCAACGGTGCGCTGCTCATTTTTCAGGAACTTTGCAAGCGAGGTCGCAGAGAAGGTCGTTCCCACATTGGCGATCACATAGGCAATGATCCGTTCCAGCAAATCTACATCCCGGATTTTATTTCGCTTCACGATGTCCTTGAGCTGGACAGAGTTGAACAGATCGTGAAGATATTGCTTGGACGGCGCATCCGCATAGCGGAGGTTTGCGAGGTAGGGCATTCCTCCGGCAAGCAGGTACTTTTGGAAACACTGCTGAATGGACGCATCGGGTGTGATCGAACGGTACAGCTCCATGAACTCCCCAAATGAGAACGGATAGATCACAAACTCCACATAGCGTCCACCTAAATAGGTCGCAAGCTCACCGGACAGTAGCTTTGCATTGGAGCCCGTGATGTAGATGTCGCAATCCAGCGAGACGCGGAGAGAGTTGATGCACTTTTCCCAGTCCTTGACCTCCTGGATCTCATCGAAAAAGAGGTAGACCTTGCCGCCGATTTCCTTGGCGCGTTTGGTGATTTCGTCGTGCAGTGCTTGAGCGGTTTGCAGATGGGAATAGCTCATATCCTCAAAATTGATGGAGATAAACTGCGTCGGGCTGACGCCGGACTCCACAAGCTCCTGCTGAATCAGCTCCAACATGACCGACTTTCCGCAGCGGCGGATACCGGTCATGACCTTGACCAGCTCCGTTCCGATGAACGGACGGATACGGCTCATATACAGTTCGCGTTTAATCATAAAACTTCACCCTCCTTCCGTGGCTGACCACAGTGTATCACATTTACGATTGAAACTCAATGGAGAAATTACAAAAATATAAGTTATAACTGATAAAATACAAAATTCGACAAATGATTCCAGATAAGGCCTTGCTATTCAACAAAGCCCTGCAAAGGTAAGATTCCACCCTTTATTGGCACACGAAATGCCGTTATCACAAGGCGGAGTGGCAAGATAGGCAGGAAATCCAAGCGACGTACTGGCGATATTTTTCTCCATATTCGCCCCGAAATGCAGCAGAAAATGAAACAACCATCGGCATATCCGTTGGACGGTCATGCCGATGGCTGTGTGTTTCATCAGAGCTTTCATTCGATTTTTGAGGGCGGTAGTAGTGTGTCATTTTCGCGTCTGCAATCCGATTTTCCATACACCATTTTTACACCATTTCGGCGTGGAGTAGTATGGAATTGCATGAAGTTATATAGTGGACATTTGTGCAGAAAATACGCTGAAATCAAGAATTATCGGTATTTATGGAGTGCTATTGAGATATAGAATCAGGTGAATCGCCCACGATACCTAATTTCATATCTTCATCTTCTCCTCTATTTTTGAGGAAGAAAGTTGCGGAATAATTGTTAAATCGTACAATTTTAGAACTTTCTTCAGCTACAAACTTTTTGACGGGTGATTTACTCACCTTTTACGCACCTTTTTACGCGCTTTTGGCTTCTTCAAATTGGCGCACTGCGTGCAGCAGAGACACATCGGCCGCCAGCCCCCGAAACGGCTTATTTGTGCAGAAGCTGGAAGCTCATGATGACCGCGCCCAGCACCACCAGCACGACGCCGGTGGCGCGGTTGAGGGTCTTGGGCTGCGCTTTGTTGGCAAAAACGGCGGCGATACGCGCCCAGATCAGCGTAAAGATCACGCACAGCACCCATGTGAGGGGATCCGGCATACCGCCGATGGCGAAGTGGGACACCGCACCCGTCAGCGCCGTGAAGGCCATGATGAACACGCTGGTGCCTACGGCGGTCTTCAGCTCATACCCCAGCACGCTGGTCAGGATCAGCAGCATCATCATGCCGCCGCCTGCGCCCACAAAGCCGCAGATAAAGCCGATCATGACGCCGCAGACCACCGACTGGATCGCCCGCTTTTTGGCGGACACCTGCGCCATGGACTCCTTGGTGGTCATGACCGGGCGCACGATGAACTTGATACCCAGTAGGAACGTCATGAACACGGCAAAGCCGCCCATGGTCGCCGAGGGCAGCAGACTGGCGGCGTAGCTGCCCACCACCGTGAAGGTCAGCACGCTCGCCATCATGATGAGGCCGTTCTTCACGTCCAGATTTTTGTTCTTATGGTAGGTGTAGGCCGAGACGGCGCTGGCCAGCACGTCGGCGGACAGGGCGATGCCCACCGCCATATAGGGCTCGATGCCCAAAAAAGTGATCAGCATGGGGCTGATGACCGCGGCGGCGCTCATTCCGGCAAAGCCGGTGCCGAGGCCCGCGCCCATACCCGCGAAAAATGTTACAAGGATCGTCACTAAGCTCTGCATGGGTTATTCTTCCGCCTCCAAAATAGCATTCAGGTTTTGCTCCATGATCTCCATGGCCGCAAAAAAGGCGCGCCGCGCCCCGTCGTCCATATCGGCAAACAGCCGCTGGAAAAAGGCGCTCTGGAGCTGCCGCCCCCGCGCTATGACAGGCTGCGCCTTGTCCGTACACAGCAGCTCCGTCTTGCGGCGGTCGCCCGCCGCCTGCCGCCGGGTGAGGTATCCCTCCTGCACCAGCCGGTCCACGTTGACGGACACCAGATTTGCCTTGAGACAACGCAGTTCCACCACGTCTCTGGCCGTTTTGTAGGTAGGGTTATTCCCCAGAAACATCAGGATATCAAAGGCTGTTTTCGACAGTCCCAGCTCCCGGCACAGCGGCTTGCACACCGCGTTGTACGCCAGTGCCAGCTTCCGCGAGAACTCTATGCCCAGCGCCATGTTATCGCCCCCTTTTAATTATTCGTTTTTGAATCGTTCACTTTTGACGTATTATAGTACCGCATCCGCCGCTTGTCAATAGGCTGGCAGAGGTTTTCGGAGGGGGCACGCCGCAGGGCGGCATGCCCCGCCAAACTTCTTGTTGACTTTTCAACAAGTTCCTGGTATCATGGCACTTGTTGATTGTTCAACAAGTAAGGAGGTCTCTTTCATGGAGCGGTTTGAAACCTTTACGGTGCTGCTGAACCGGATCAGCCGGAACATACGGCGCATAAAAAATCAGGAGATGACGGACTTGGGTCTGCGCAGCGTCCACATCTCCTGCCTGTACTACCTGTATCGGGGAACGGACATGACGGCGGCGGCGCTTTGCGACCACTGCGAGGAGGATAAGGCCACCATCTCCCGGGCGCTGGTGCATCTGGAGGAGCAGGGCTACCTCGCCGACAGAGAGACGGGCAAGCGTTACAAGACGCCGCTGCGTCTGACGGACAAGGGCCGGGCGGTCGGTGCGCGGATCTCTGCGCGGATCGAGGCCGTTCTGGCGGAGGTCAGCCGGGAACTGACCGAGGAGGAGCGCGCCAGCCTGTATAAGAGCCTGACCGCCATCAGTGATGGTCTGGAACGGCTGGCGGCAGAAAGGAAGGAACAGTGAAAACAAGGATCATCGTAGATTCCACGGCAGATCTGATGCCGGGATACAAGGAGCAGGTCCGCGTGGTGCCTCTGACGGTGCACTTTGGCGACCGGGAGTATATCGACGGCGTGACCATTGACCACAAGACCTTTTACGAAAAGCTGGTGGAGGAGGACACCCTGCCCACCACCAGTCAGGCCACGCCGGACGCCTTCGCCAAGGAATTCGAGGCGGCGAAGCAGGCGGGCGAGAGCTGCGTGGTCATCACGTTGTCCGGTAAGCTCTCCGGCACCTGTCAGAGCGCGTCCATCGCCGCGGCGGACTACGAGAACGTATATGTGGTGGACAGCGGCACCGCCTCCGTGGGCGGCGGCGTCCTGACAGAGCGGGCGCTTCAGCTGCGGGACGAGGGGCTGTCCGCGCAGGAGATTGCGGCGCGGCTCAATGAGGAAAAGCAGCTCATTGTCACGGTGGCGCTGGTGGATACGCTGGAATACCTGAAGCGGGGCGGCCGCATCTCCAAGAGTCTGGCCTTTGCCGGAACGATGCTGCAAATTAAGCCGGTGCTGGCCGTTACGGATGGAGAGATACAGCTTCTGGGCAAGGCCCGCGGCTCCAAAATGGGCAACAACCTGCTGGCGCAGGAGATCCAGAAGGCGGGCGGTGTGGACTTCTCCCGCCCCGTTCTGCTGGGATACACAGGGTTGTCCGACGCCCTGCTGCAAAAGTATATCGAGGACAGCCGCTGGCTCTGGGCGGATCACGCCGAAGCGCTGCGGTACACCACCATCGGCAGCGTCATCGGCACCCACGCCGGCCCCGGCGCCGTGGCGGTCAGCTTCTTCAAGCAAAACCGGTAATAGCCTCCTTCATACGGAAAAAGACCGCCTGTAGGCGGTCTTTTTCCGTATGGTTTTTTCAAGCGAGGAAGCCCTTGAGGATGGTATCCTCCGCCTCCTCCTCCGTCAGTCCCAGCGTCTCCAGCTTCAAAAGCTGATCACCGGCGATCTTGCCGATGGCCGCCTCGTGGATGAGCTGCGCGTCGGGGCAGTTGGCGGTGATGGCCGGCACGGACTCGATCTTGGCCTGTCCCATGATAATGCTGTCGCACTGGACGTGGCCAAAGCATTGGGCGTTGCCCACCATGACAGGGCGGAACACCTGATGGGACTGATCCTGCGCCACGGAGCGGGAGATCACCCGGCCCTTGGCGTCGTGGCCGTTGAGCTGGATATTCATGTCGCTCTCCGCCGTCTGGCTGCCGTGGGTCAGCAGGCGCTCTGTCACCACCACCTCGCTGCCGGCCTCGCAGAAGAAGTCCGTCTCGCGCTTGGTGGAGTCGATGCCCCGGATCTGGACGGTGTCCATCTGCATGGACGCATTCTCCCCCAGATACACCACCGTCTTGGGATTCATTACGTTGCCGCCGGTCTGGCCGGGGTCGTTCTCGCCGTAGTGCTTCTCGCTGTACCGCACCCGGGCGTTTTTGCCGATGTGGAAGGTATGCACGCCGTCGTGACGGCTCTCATCGCAGCCGGAGTTGTGGATGCCGCAGCCCGCCACGATCTCCACGTCGCAGTCGTCGCCCACGTAGAAGTCGTTGTAGACCAGCTCGCTCAGGCCGGTCTTGCTGATGATGACGGGGATGTAGCACTTTTCCCCCTTCGTGCCGGGCTTGATGCGGATGTCTATGCCCTGCTTGCCGTCGGCGCGGGGCGTGATCTCAATATGCTCGGTGGACTGGCGGGCCTCGCAGCCGCTGTCCTTGCGGATGTTGAAGGCGCCCACAGGCTGGCCTGTCAGGTCGGCGATCTTTTCCAGCAGCTTGGCGTCAATATCGGTGATCATTGTGCGCCCTCCTTTCTCTCCAGCACGGGGCAGCCGCCCAGCGTATCCGCCAGAATGAGGGGGAATACCTCCTCGGTGCTGCCGCGGTGGGCGATCTGCCCGTTGGCGATGACCATGATCTCATCCGCCAGACGGATGATGCGCTCCTGATGGGAGATGATGATCATGGTGGCGTGACCCTCCTGATGGATCTGCTCGAAGGTCTCGGTGAGCCGTGCGAAGCTCCACAGGTCGATGCCCGCCTCCGGCTCGTCGAAGATCATCAGGTCGCTCTGCCGCGCCAGAATGGTGGCGATCTCGATGCGCTTGACCTCGCCGCCGGACAGGGACACGTCCACCTCGCGGTCCAGATAGTCGTTGGCGCACAGGCCCACCTTGGTCAGATAGGCGCAGCACTTATCCTTGCTGAGCTGCCCCTTCCCCGCCGCCAGCAGCAGCAGGTCGTGGACGGTGATGCCCTTGAACCGGGGCGGCTGCTGGAAGCCGTAGCTGATGCCCCGGCGGGC
>CAKTPV010000036.1 GCA_934591815.1 uncultured Oscillospiraceae bacterium | reverse complement strand
TTCCGTCGTCCAAAACGAACTTTAAGAGCTTTTTGGACTTCTTCACGGCTTCGCATTCCTTGACCTTCACAGCCCGGTAATCGGACTTGGCGAAGGTGTCAAAATCCACGAGATCCTTGAACAGCGGCTCGATCTCCACGTTGGAGAAGTCGATCTTCTCCTCGGCAGCGGCCGCAGCCTCTGCGGGGGCAGCGGTCTCCTTCTGTGCCTTCTTGTCGGCGTCCAGCGGCTTCATGGTGGGGAACAGGATGACGTCGCGGATGGAATCCGTGCCGCACAGCATCATGCTGCACCGGTCGATGCCGAAGCCCAGACCGCCGGTGGGCGGCATACCGTACTCCAGCGCCATGACGAAGTCCTCGTCCATCATGTCGGCCTCCTCGTCGCCGTTGGCGCGCTTCTCCGCCTGGGCCTTGAAGCGCTCATACTGGTCGATGGGGTCGTTCAGCTCGCTGAAGGCGTTGCCCATCTCGCAGCCGCAGATGAACATCTCGTACCGCTCGGTGAGGGCGGGCTGCTCGGGGCTGCGCTTGGCCAGCGGGCTGACCTCCACGGGGTACATGGTGATGAAGGTGGGCTGGATCAACGTCTCCTCCACCTTCTGGTCAAACGTCTCGTACAGGGCGTTGCCCCAAGTATGCGCCACGCCGTCCATATCCACGCCCACGCTCTTGGCAAGCTCCACGCCCTTGTCAGCGTCGCCGACGCAGGCCATGAAGTCGGCGCCGGTGACGCTCTTCACGGCGTCCGCCATGGTCACGCGCTGCCAGCTGGGGGTCAGGTCGATCTCGTGACCCAGCCACTGGACATGGTAGGTACCCAGAATTTCCTTGGCGGCGCCGGAGAGGATGCCCTCCAGAATGTCCATCATGCCGTCCAGATTGGTGAAGGCCTGATACAGCTCGCAGGTGGTGAATTCCGGGTTATGCTTGGTGTCCATGCCCTCGTTGCGGAAGATGCGGCCCACCTCGTACACCCGCTCCATGCCGCCCACGATCAGGCGCTTCAGGTGCAGCTCCGTGGCGATGCGCATATACATATCAATATCCTGCGCGTTGTGGTGGGTGATGAAGGGGCGGGCGTTGGCGCCGCCCGCGATGGGGCTGAGGACGGGGGTCTCCACCTCCATAAAGCCCAGATCGTCCAGATAGCGGCGCAGATACGCCACGAACCGGCTGCGGATCTCGAAGTTCCGCTTGCTCTCCGGGTTCATGATGAGATCCACATACCGCTGGCGATAGCGGATCTCCTTATCGGTCAGGCCGTGGAATTTCTCCGGCAGAGGACGCAGAGACTTGCTCAGCAGCGTGATCTCCCGGGCGCGGACGGACATTTCGCCCCGCTGGGTGCGGAACACCTCGCCCTTGACGCCTACGATGTCGCCGATGTCGTATTTCTTGAAACGGTCATAGGTGACCTCATCCATCTCGTCCTTGCGGGCGTAGATCTGGATGCGGCCCGTTTTATCCTGCAAGTCGCAGAAGGACACCTTGCCCATGCCGCGCTTGCTCATAAGGCGGCCGGCCACGGATACCTCGCTGCCCTCCATGGCGTCGAAGTTGTCCTTGATATCCTGCGTATGGTGCGTCACGTCAAATTTCGTGATCTGGAAGGGGTCGCGGCCCTCATCCTGCAGGGCCTTGAGCTTCTCACGGCGGATGCGCAGCAGCTCGCCGAGATCCTGCTGCTGGGTTTCGTTGCGGTTGGTTTCGTCTGCCATTTTTGCAGCCCTCCTTTGTATATTGCCATTGCCGGGCGCCATGCGCCCCGCACTCAGCGCTCGATCTTCTCGATGCGGTAGCGGATCACGCCGCGAGGCGCATCCACGGCTACCTCGTCGCCGGCCTTGTGGCCCATCAGCGCCTTGCCGAAGGGGGAATCCTCGCTGACGGCGCGGGCCATCACGTCCGCCTCCTGCGAGCCGACGATGCGGTACGCCGGCATCTGCTTGCCGCTGCCCAGCTCCGTCACGGTGACGACGCTGCCGATGGAGATCTTGTCGGAGTCCTCGCTCTCGTCCACGATCACCGCGTGCAGCAGGATGTCCTCCAGCTCTGCGATGCGGGAATACAGCTTGCCCTGCTCGTTTTTCGCCTCGTCGTACTCACTGTTCTCGCTGAGGTCGCCGAAGCCGCGGGCCTCCTTGATCAGCTCCGCCACCTCATCGGCGCGGGTGGTCTTGCTGTAATCCAGCTCCTTTTTCAGCTCGTCATAGCGGGCCTGACTCATTTTGAATTCTTTCGCCATGCTGCACATTCCTTTCTATTGGTAAGATGCCTCCAAACAGGCAAAATACGCACAATATATCACGTTGCATTATAGTAAGTTTCCCCCCGCCTGTCAAGCGCGGGACACCACCGATACCACATGAATTTCAGATGCCTCCCATCCGTCCGCCGCCAGCAGCGCCGCCAGCAGCTGCTCCGACACCGGCCACGGCGTCAGTCCCGCCGCCTCGTACCGCACCTCCTGCCGCGCCGCGCAGTCCTCCCCCAGATATATGGTGGGTTCTGCCGATACGCTGTCCGCCGTGCCGCACCATACCGTTGCCGCAGGTGGTTGTCCGCCGGTGCCCGCCGCCACCCCGTACCGTGCCAGCAGCCATTGCGCCAGCGCCGTCTGCCCCGGCGGTGCCAGCTCGATGTACCGCGCCCGCTTTGCCAGCACCTGCGCGGCCTGCCGCGCCGTGCCGCCATCCTCGCCGGCACACAGCCGCACGGTTTTTCCGCTCAGCGCCGGACATAGGCAGTCCAGCAGCTCTCCCAGCTTCGCCAGACGCAGCGCCCTCACCGGCACGGGGCGGATGCCGTACCGCGCCGCCGCGACCTGCCATGCAGCGTCCTCAAACACCGCCGTGCATACCCCCTGCCGCGCCAGACAGCACAGCAGCCGGCGCACCCGAAGCCGCTGCCAGCCCCGCCCCGTCGTCAGCACCCGGAAGGGTACGCCGCCGATGACCTCCCGCGTCAGCGCTGCTTGCTGCCCCTGTCGGATATAGCCGTACATATTCTGCCTCCACAAAAAAACTCTGCATCATGGTATGATGCAGAGTTTTTGTATATGTCGTTGTCACCACCGCGCGATGTAGCCCGGCAGGTAGTCCAGTGGGTTCTGGTTCACACCGTCGATCATTACCTCATAGTGGAGGTGCGGGCCGGTGGAGTTGCCGGTGGAGCCGGTAATACCCAGCTTTTCGCCCTGCTCTACCATCTGTCCCACGCTGACGGAGATAGACGTCATGTGGGCGTACAGCGTGGTATAGCCGCCGCCGTGATCCACCACCACATAGTTGCCGTAGCCGCTGCCGCCGTAGGAGCCATATACCACGACTCTGGTCAGCACGACCTTGCCGCTCTTGGTGGCCATGACGGCGCTGGTGGTACCTACGCCGCCGATATCCACACCCCGGTGGTTGGTGCTGCCGATACCGCCGGGAGACACGCGGCCGCCCATAGGCGACGTGATGATCTTACTGGTGCTCACCGGCCAAATAAAGCCGCCGGGGCTGGGCTTCACGTCGGAGGTCGCCAGCAGCTTCTTGATCTGCGCCTCGATCTCCTTGGCTTCCTTTTCCTCCGCCGCGGCCAGCGCCTCATAGCCCTGCTGGGTGGCGGCATACTCGGCGATCAGTGCCGCCGCATCGTCCACCTGCTTTTGCAGCTCATCCTGCTGCTGGGACAGCAGCTCCTCCTGCTCCTCCATGGCGGCCTTGTCCGCCTTGATGTTTTCCCGCGTCTGGCGGATGGCCTCAATGAGATTCCGGTCATACTCTGCCACCTCGTTGACGAACTCCAACCGGTTCAGCAGGTCTGCAATGCTGGTGGCCTTGAACAGCACCGACCAGTAGGACAGGCTGCCCCGCTCCTCCTCGCTGCGCACCTGTTGACAAAAGAGGCTGTACTGCTCCTCCTCCATCTCCTGATACGCCTTGATCTGCTGGGCGTACAGGTCGATCTGCTGCTTGGTATCGTCGATCTGCTCCATCAGGATCTGGTTCTGCTGATCCAGCAGATTCTTGGTGCCCATTACATCCTCTTTCTTGGATTTGGCCTCCGCGATCTGCTTGCGAAGCTCCTCCAGATTCTTTTTCTTCTCCTGCTTCTGCTTCTCCAGCTCGTCCATTTCCGCCTGACGCTGCTTCTGCTCCTCGGCCTTTTTCTGCTCCGCCTCTTTCTTCTGCTCCTCGCTTTGCTGGCTCTCGGCCACTGCGTCATCGGCCTTAACGGCATATGCCCGCTGCACCACGCCTGCCGCCAGCAGCGACAGCACCATCAGCAGCGCCAGCGCGCCGCACAAAAACCGCTTCCCTTTTCTCATGCTCGTGCTCCTTCCCCGCTTACACCCGCAGGAACCGGCGGATGGCCGTCAGGCTGCCGCCCACGCCCACCAGAATACCGACGCCCAAAAATACCAGTGCCACCGGCTCCCATATCTTCAAAAACGGCACCACCGTCAGAATCTGCAGGGTGTCGGAGTCTCCGATGCCCTGCGCCACGGCGGCATACAGCAGCCATTGCAGTCCGAAGGCGATGACGGCGCTGAAAAGTCCCAGCAGGATCCCCTCATAGACAAAGGGCCAGCGGATAAACCCGTTGGTGGCGCCCACCATCTTCATGATGGCGATCTCATCCCGCCGGTCAAAGGTGGTCAGCTTGATGGTGTTGCTGATGATAAACATCGACACCAGCAGCAAAATGGCGATCAGCGCGATGCTGATGATGCCCGCCACGTTCCGGGCGGTGGTGAAGCCCTCCGCCACCGCTTGATCGGCACGAGCCTTGGCAATGCCCGACACCTGCTCCACCGCCGTCTTCGTCTCCATGATGCGGTCCGGGTCGGTGACATGGATGATGTACCGGTGCCGGAACACATCCGCCGGCAGGTCGCCATATAGCTCGTCGCCGTCGTATCTCTCGATATAGTTCTCTTTGGCCTCGTCACGGGACATGAACATGCAG
This sequence comes from uncultured Oscillospiraceae bacterium, assembly GCA_934591815.1. GTDB lineage: Bacteria > Bacillota > Clostridia > Oscillospirales > Oscillospiraceae > Vescimonas. Next base: position 5,759 of record CAKTPV010000036.1, on the reverse strand, counting down.
TCCGCCACATTGTCCACACGCTCCAGCGTTGCTTGCAGATCGCGCGCCGCCTTCTCTGTCAGCGAATCGTCCACAAACGCCAGCACCGCGTTCTCCTGCTGGAGATCCGCCAGATTCTCGTTGGCGTTGTAGGCCACCAGCGTGAAGGTGCCCATGATCAGCAGGCACGCCACGGTGACACCCACGGCGGCAAAGGACATAAAGCCGTGGGAGAACATATTTCCCGCGCCTTCCTTGATAAAAAACTTGAAGTTATGTCTCATGCTCATACCTCGTAGCTGCCCATGCCGTCGCCGATGACGCGGCCCTCGTTGAGCAGGATGATCCGCTTGTTGAAATGGTTCACCAGTCCCCGCTCATGGGTCACGACGATGACCGTGGTACCCAGCGCATTGATACGCTCCAGCAGGGTCATGATCTCCAGCGAGCGGGCGGGGTCCAGATTGCCGGTGGGCTCATCCGCCACGATGGTGCTGGGGTTGTTCACCAGTGCCCGGGCAATGGCGACGCGCTGCTGCTCGCCGCCGGACAGCTCGTCGGGATAGCGGTTCTCCTTGTCCGCCAGTCCCACCAGCTCCAACACGTAGGGAATGCGCTCCCGCAGCGCCCGCGGGGACGCGCCCACAGCCCGCATGGCCAGCGCCAGATTGTCATACACCGTCTTGCTGCCGATGAGCCGGAAATCCTGAAAGATCACGCCGATGGTCCGGCGCATATAGGGGATCTGACGCTCGGAGATGCGGCTCATGGAAAACCCGTTGACCATAACGCGGCCCGCCGTGGGCACCACCTCGCCTGTCAGCAGCTTGATAATGGTGGACTTACCGGAGCCGGAGGGCCCCACGAGGAACACAAATTCCCCGTCGTCCACGGTAAAGGACACGCCGCGAAGGGCGTGGGTCCCGTTGTCATATGTCTTTTTTGCTTCTATCAAACGGATCATAGTTCTGCTCCTGTTCGTCAAAATGCAACATCTTGTGGCCGTTTTCGGCCGTCATTCCCATTATATATAAATAGTTACAAAATGGCAACAGGAAAGATATGAATATTTCCTTAATTCACCTTGTGTCAATGCGGGCGTCTCAGGCTTACGTTTTTCCGCACACGCCGCTCTGATGCCTCTGCATCCGTCTGCACCCTCCGACGGTTCCCCTTTCCTCCGCCGCGCTTTACATAAAACAACACCTGCCGTATGGCAGGTGTTGTTTTATGTAACCTTATTCAGCTTATGCGTCGATGCCGCGGCTGGTCAGATATTTCTTGACCATCAGCGCGACCTTGAACGTGATGGCGTCGTCGAACTCCCGCAGATCCAGACCCGTCAGCTTCTTGATTTTCTCCAGCCGGTACACCAGCGTGTTCCGGTGGACGAACAGCTTTCGCGCCGTCTCCGACACGTTCAGGTTGTTCTCAAAGAACTTGTAGATGGTGAACAGCGTCTCCTGATCCAGCGCGTCGATGGGGTTCTTCTTGAAAACCTCCTGCAAGAACATCTCGCACAGGGTGGTGGGCAGCTGGTAGATCAGGCGGCCGATGCCCAGATTCTCGTAGTTGATGACGTAACGCTCCGTGTCGAAGACCTTGCCCACCTCGATGGCGATCTGTGCCTCCTTGTAGCTCTTGGCCAGATCCCGCAGGTGCAGCGCCAGTGTGCCAATGCCCACAAACACGCTGCTCTCGCCGTCCACCCGCAGCGCCTCCTCGATGCGCTGGGCCACAGCCTCCAGATCCTTGGCGCTGGCGTTCTCATCCATCTGGTGGATGAGCGCCACGTCCTGCTCGCCCACGCTGATGACGAAGTCATTCTGCCGGTCAGGGAACAGCCCCTGGATCACATCCACAGGCACCGTCTCCAGCCGCTCATCCACGGGGCGTACCACAAACACGCCGCGCGCCGTCTCCGCCGCCACGTGCAGCTCCTTGGCGCGCATATAGATGTCGCTGATGAGGATATTGTCCGAAATAATGTTTTTGATGAAGGAGCCCTTGTCGTGCTTCTCCTCGTAATAGCTCTTGGCCGCGTTCAGGGACACGGCCGCCATGGCGCACACGGTGCGGCTCATGCTATCGTCGCCGCTGGCAAAGACCGCGTAGTCAAAGTGGGTGCCCCAGCTGGGCAGCGCCTTGAAGGTGCGTCCCTCCAGCGTGATGCAGGCGCCCTCCGCCGCGGCGATGGGCTCCACATACTTGCTCCACTTCTTGCCGATACCCGTCAGCTCGCTGCAGGCGATCACCGTACCGTCCGCGTCAATGACGCCGATGGTGCGATCCGTCGTCTCCTTGAATTGCAGTACCACATTCTGAAATATTCTTCCCGACATAACGACTTCCTCCTGCGAACCACGCATAGGTATTTTGTGCAATCTGTCAAGCCGATGCTCCTATTATATCGTCACTATGACGGTTTTGCAAGTATTTTTTTCTTTTTTTCACAAAAAATCTGCCTCGTTTTTTGCTGATATGTCTAAGAAATCACAATCCCGCCGCGGCGCGCAGCGCCGCCGTTTCCGCCGCCGTCAATTCCCGGAACGCGCCGGGATGCAAGGCATCGTCCAGCACCAGCGGCCCCATGGACAGCCGCTTCAGGTACAGCACCGGCGCACCACGTGCCGCCAGCATCCGCTTGACCTGATGGAACTTCCCCTCCCGCAGCGTCACGATGCACGCGCCGGGCTCCAACGGCTCCAGTCCCGCCGGCAGGCACTCCAGACCGTCGCCCAGCGTCATGCCCGATGCGAAAGCCGCCACATCCTCCGGGCCCAGCGCCCCGTCCACCCGCGCATAGTACCGCTTGTCCACATGATACTTGGGGCTCAGCAGCCGGTGGGCCAGCTCGCCGTCATCCGTCAGGAGCAGCAGCCCCTCCGTATCCTTGTCCAGCCGCCCCACCGGAGAAAGGCCGCGCCGCCGCAGCTCCACGGGCAGCAGCTCCAGCACTGTCGCCTGCCGACGATCCTCCGTGGCGGTCAGCACGCCCGCCGGCTTGTGCAGCATCACATAGGTGAATTTTTGCAGCCGGATGGACTCGCCGCCCACTGTGATGACTGCCGTCTCCGGATCGATCTTTTCCTCCGCAGACATCGCCGCCACGCCGTTGACCTGTACCTGTCCCTGCCGCACCAGCAGCTTGACCTCCCGCCGTGACCACCGGCCCGTACCGGCCAACACCTTGTCCAGACGCTCCATATCGCCGCCCCCTCTCTGTCATTTTTCTGATTGTAGCATATCCCCGCCGAAATACAAATATAAAATTGGTGAGAGGTGATGTTTTTGTATGTGATCCATATGCACTTTTCCCACCGGAGGTGCCTGCTGGCTGCCGCCGCGCTGGTACTCGTCACGGGTATGTCCCTGCTGCTGGCTGGCTGCTTCGGCGGCGCACATCAGGAGGAGATCGTGCTTTCCACCAACGAGCAGCGGGTGGCCTACTTGCAGGAGCTCGGCTGGCAGGTATCGCCGGAGCCCATCGAGACGCTGGACCTCCAACTCCCGGAGGAACTGACGCCGCAATGGGGCGAATATCTGACCTTGCAGGCCAAGCAGGGGCTCCCCTTCGCAGACTGCGCCGGGCAAGCCGTCCGCCGCTTTACCTACACCGTGGCCAACTATCCGGGCTTCCCGGACGGTGTACAGGTCAACCTGTTCCTCTGCGGTGACCGGCTGGTGGGCGGCGACATCATCGCCACCGGCGAGAACGGGTTCCAGACCGTACTGGCGTTTCCCAAAAAGTAGGTGCGGATGCCATCCTTCGCACGCCGCACCGCAGCGGCAGGGGCGTGCGCCCCGCTGCATGGACAATATACGCAAAAAGGGAGACACGCTTGCGCGTGTCTCCCTTTATTAGATCATCTGATCCGTTTCCCTCGGTCGGAAATTACTCCTCGATGGCGATGACAACACCGGAACCGACGGTACGGCCACCCTCACGGATAGCGAAACGCAGACCGTTCTCGATAGCGATGGGGGTGATCAGCTCAACCTTCATGTCGACGTTATCGCCGGGCATGCACATCTCAACGCCCTCGGGCAGGGTGATGACGCCGGTCACGTCGGTGGTACGGAAGTAGAACTGGGGACGATAGTTGTTGAAGAAGGGGGTGTGACGGCCGCCCTCGTCCTTGGTCAGAACGTAGACCTGGCCAACGAACTTGGTGTGGGGGTGAATGGAACCGGGCTTGGACAGAACCTGGCCGCGCTCGATCTCGGTCTTAGCAACGCCACGCAGCAGAGCACCGATGTTATCGCCGGCTTCAGCGTAGTCCAGCAGCTTGTGGAACATCTCGATACCGGTAACGGTGGTCTCGCGCTTCTCATCGGACAGACCGACGATCTCGACCTTCTCGTTCAGGTTCAGCTTACCACGCTCCACACGGCCGGTAGCAACGGTACCACGGCCGGAGATGGTGAACACGTCCTCGACGGGCATCAGGAAGGGCATATCCTCCTTGCGGTCGGGGGTGGGGATCCAGCTGTCAACAGCGTCCATCAGCTCCTTGATGCAGGCATACTCGGGAGCGTTGGGATCGGTGGACTCGGAAACCAGAGCGTTCAGAGCGGAACCACGGATGATGGGGGTCTCGTCGCCAGGGAAGCCGTAGAAGTCCAGCAGCTCGCGGACTTCCATCTCCACCAGCTCCAGCAGCTCCTCGTCGTCGACCTGGTCGCACTTGTTCAGGAAGACCAGCACGGAGGGCACGTTCACCTGACGGGCCAGCAGCAGGTGCTCACGAGTCTGAGCCATGGGGCCGTCGGAGGCGGCGATGACCAGGATAGCGCCGTCCATCTGGGCAGCACCGGTGATCATGTTCTTGATATAGTCGGCGTGGCCCGGGCAGTCGACGTGGGCGTAGTGACGAGCCGCGGTCTCATACTCGACGTGAGCGGTGTTGATGGTGATACCACGCTCGCGCTCTTCGGGAGCCTTATCGATGGAAGAGTAATCGGTGTACTCAGCGCCGCCCTGCAGGGCCAGATACTTGGTGATAGCGGCGGTCAGGGTGGTCTTACCATGGTCGATATGGCCGATGGTACCGATGTTTACATGGGGTTTCGTTCTTTCAAATTTCTGCTTAGCCATTTGAAATGATCCTCCTTAACATTTTTTGTATCATGTGTTGGGCAGCGGTAACAGTCTAACACTGCCATTTTACAGTATTTGCGTGGGAAAATCAATCGTAAATTACGGTTTTATAAATTTTCCCGTCCGGTACGCTTGCTGATGAGCTTCTCCTGCAGGCTCTTGGGCAGCTCGATATAGTGGCTGGGCTCCATGGTGTACTGACCGCGGCCCTGCGTGCGGGAGCGCAGGTCAGTGGCATAGCCGAACATCTCTGCCAGCGGGACGAACGCGTCGATCTGCTGGGCGCCGGAGCGCATCTCGTAGCCCTGGATCTGGCCGCGGCGAGCGTTCAGGTCGCCGATGACGTCGCCCATATACTCGTCGGGCACGATGACGCAGACCTTCATGATGGGCTCCAGCAGCGTGGGATCAGCCTTGCGCATAGCCTCCTTGAAGGCCATGGAGCCGGCGATCTTAAACGCCATTTCGGAGGAGTCCACCTCGTGGTAGGAGCCGTCGTACAGCGTGACCTTCACGTCCACGACGGGATAACCCGCCACAACGCCGGCCAGCATAGCGCCCTGGATACCGGCATCGATGGCCGGGATATACTCCTTGGGGACGGCGCCGCCCACCACCTTGTTTTCGAACTCGTAGCCCTTACCGGACTCGTTGGGCTCGACATGGATCTTGACGTGAC
>CAKTPV010000035.1 GCA_934591815.1 uncultured Oscillospiraceae bacterium | reverse complement strand
GCGCCGTCAGACCAGTAGACCTTGTAGCCGTTATACTCCTTGGGGTTGTGGCTGGCGGTGACATTGATGCCCGCCTGGCAGCCGTAGTAGCGGACGGCGAAGCTCAGCTCCGGCGTGGGACGCAGGGACTCGAAAATGCGGACGTGGATGCCGTTGGCGGCGCAGACCTCCGCGGCGGCGTGGGAGAAGAGCATATTGTTGTTGCGGCAGTCCATGCAGATGGCCACGCCCTTCTTCTTGGCGTCCTCGCCTTCAGCGGCGATGACATTGGCAAAGCCCTGGGTGGCCCAGCGGATGACATGGATGTTCATCTGGTGCAGACCGACCTTCATGGTGCCGCGCAGACCGGCGGTGCCGAACTCCAGCGGGCCGTAGAAGCGGTTCTCGATCTCCTTTTCGTCGCCGGCGATGCTCTCCAGCTCCGCGTGCTCGGCGGGGGAGAGGACATCGCTGTGGAGCCAGCGCTCGTATTCCTGTTTGTAGCTCATATAGGTACTCCTTTCAGGATGGTATGTACTTATTCTTCATCTTCCACAGGCTGGGCGGTCAGCAGCTCCTGTGCCTCCTCCAGACGGGAGGCAGGGACGTACAGGCTGACGCCGAAGCCGGAAAAGCCGTTGATGACCTTGCCGGCGCCGCCCTCGCGGTCGTAGTACTTGAAGCAGGGGACACCGTAGGCTGACAGCAGGGAGATGATCGTGTCAGCATCGGCGGCGGAGTCAAAGGCCTGCTTCAGCAGGACGGCCTTTTCATCCTGGCCCGCTGCATCCTTGGGCCATGCGGGGACATCCGGGGTGCCGGTAAAGCTCCAATTTTCCATGGGAATGACCTCCTATTTGTGATATTTGGCGCCGCCGGCGATCTGGTATGCCCGGTAGATCTGCTCCAGCAGCATGATACGCGCCATGTGGTGGGGAAATGTCATCGGGGACATGGACAGACGCCAGTCGGCCTGCCGCTTCAGCTCCTCATCCAGACCGACGCTGCCGCCGATGAGGAAGGTGATCTGGGTCTTGCCCTGTACGCCGAAGTCTGTGAGGCGGCGGCTCAGCTCCTCGCTGGAGCAGGGCTTACCCTCAATGCACATCGCCACCAGCGCGCCGCCCTTGGGCAGCTTTTCCCGGATGGCGGCGGCCTCCGTTTGCAGGGCGCGGCGGATCTCAGCGGGGGAGGGCTCGTCGGGCAGGCGGCTCTCCGGCAGCTCCACGATCTCCAGACGGCACAGACGCTGGAGACGCTTGACATACTCGGCGGCGGCGTCGATGTAGAATTTCTCCTTCAGCTTGCCGACGCAGAGGATCGTTACCTTCTGCACGCGATCACCTCCGGCGCATAGCAGGCGCTCAGCTCATCCCGCGGCGCGACCTCCACGGAGACATCCAGATCGGACAGCGCCGTCTCCATGACTTGCAGGGCGCGGGCGGGGGTGTTATTCTCCCGGCTCAGGTGAGCCAGCACGAAGCGGTGAGTACCGCACTCCGCCATGCGGCGGGCAAAGGCGGCGGCGTCCTCATTGGACAGGTGACCCCGCCGGCCGAGGATGCGCTGCTTCAGGGAGTAGGGATAGGGGCCGGATTGGAGCCAATCTACATCGTGGTTGCTCTCCAGCACCAGAAGATCCACGCCGGTGAGGGCGGCGGCAGCCGGCTCCGGCACGAAGCCGGTGTCGGTGAGGATGCCAACGGCCTCGCCGCCGCAGTCGATGCGGTAGTCCACGCTCTCTCCAGCGTCGTGGCTGGTGGCGAATACAGTGATCGCCGCGGGGCCGATGGAAAAGACGCTGCCGGGGGCGACAGGGTGCAGACAGCCGTCCAGCCCGGGCAGGCGGCTGCGGAGATAGAAGGCGGTGCCGCCGCTGGCGTATAGCGGGATGGCGTGATGCTTGAGAAGCGTGGCAAGTCCCGCCGTGTGGTCGGTATGCTCGTGGGTGATGAGGATGGCGGACAGGTCGTCCGGCGTCAGGCCCAGTTGGGCAAGGGACTGCTTGATGCGGCGGGCGGAGATGCCGGCATCCACCAGCAGGTGGACGCCGCCGGCGGAGAGCAGAAGGCTGTTTCCGCCGGAGCCGCTGGCCAGTGTATACAGTGAGATCAAAACGTATGTACCTTTCCGAAAACAGCAGCGTCCGTTGCAGCAGGCCACAAAGGCTGCGGCCTATTGCAGCGGACGCTGATCAGCGTATGTCAGCTTATATGGGACTCGACCTCGCCCTCATCGGGGACGTCGATCATGGAGATATCCGCGCCCACGGCACGGAGCTTGCCCACCAGATCCTCGTAACCACGCTCGATATACTGCACGCAGCTCAGCTCCGTGGTGCCCTTGGCGGCCAGTCCGGCGATGACCAGCGCCGCGCCGGCCCGCAGGTCACAGGCCTGGATGGGAGCGCCGACCAGCTGGTCGACACCCTCGATCACGGCGACCTTGCCGTCCACCTGAATGTGGGCGCCCAGACGCTTCAGCTCGTCCACATACTTGAAGCGGTTGGCGCCGTAGACACCCTCGGTCACAAGGCTGGTGCCCTGTGCCAGAGACAGCACGGCGGCGATCTGGGGCTGCATATCCGTGGGGAAGCCGGGGTAGGGCAGGGTCTTGACATTGGTCTTTTGCAGCGGCTCGCTGCGGCGCACCAGCAGGGTGTCGTCGTTCTCCTCCACCGCCACACCCATCTCCATCAGCTTGGCACTGATACAGTCCATGTGCTTGGGGATGATGTTTTTCAGCAGGAGCTGGCCGCCGGTGGCAGCCACTGCCGCCATGTAGGTGCCGGCCTCGATCTGGTCGGGGATGATGCAGTAGGTACCGCCGCTGAGACGCTCCACGCCGCGGATCTTGATGGAGTCGGTGCCGGCGCCCTTGATGTCTGCACCCATGGAGTTCAGGAAGTTGGCCAGATCCACGATGTGCGGCTCCTTGGCAGCATTTTCGATGGTGGTGACGCCGTCAGCCAGCGCAGCGGCCATCATGATGTTCATGGTGGCGCCCACGGAGACAACGTCCAGATACACCGGCGCGCCGGTGAGACGGCCGTTCTTGGCGGCGGTGTGGATGAAGCCGCCCTCCACGGTGACGTCGGCTCCCATGGTGGTGAAGCCCTTGACGTGCTGATCGATGGGGCGGACGCCGAAGTTGCAGCCGCCGGGCATGGCCACGGTTGCCTGTCCGAAGCGGCCCAGCAGGGCGCCCAGCAGGTAGTAGCTGGCGCGGATACGGCGGGCCAGGTCGTAGGACGGGCGGGTGCTGTGGATGGCGTGGCAGTCGATCTCCACCGCGTGGCGGTTCAGCACGCGGATACGGGCGCCCAACTCCTCCAGAATGGAGAAGAACAGGGTCACGTCGCTGATCTGGGGGATGTTCTCGATGCGGCAGACACCGTCCACCAGCAGGGCGGCGGGAATGATGGCGACGGCGGCATTTTTTGCACCGCTGATGGTCACTTCGCCAAACAGCGGATGGCCGCCATGGATAATGTATTTGTTCAAAGTAAGTCCCTCTTTTCAGGTGGTCAATAGGCTCTGATACCAGTGTGTCCAGAGCGCAGGAACTTCATACCGCGGCACGCGGCAGAAGATAATCTATATGCAGACATGGGTAGTATACCATATTTTTTGCCAAAAGCAATAAATGAGTGAAAATTTCTTGGGAAATCACAAAAAAACGCGGGATAATACAGGAGAGCATGAGAAAGTTTACATAATTTCAAGAGGCGAAAAGCACCGTGCGGGTTATTTTCGATTCCCGCACCGAAAAGTGCAACCAAGTGGGCAATCAGGGGGTAGAGGTGACATTGATCGAGGGAGGGAAAGGTATATGATCCAATTCAAGAACTGGCAGCTCGAATGGGACGGCGCACCGATGGCGATGCAGTTTGACAATGACAGTGTGCGGCTGGAGATCGTGGGGGAACTGCCGCCGGGGTACGATTGGGAGCTGCTGATGCGGGAGCCGGAGGGCGCTGTGGATATCCTGCCGCTAAAGGAGCAGCCCAACGGCGTGGGCGTGCTGCTGAAGCGGGAAAATCTGCCGAAGTGGGGGACTTACACCTTGCAGCTCAGGGGGACGCTGCAGACGGACAGCACTGTCCAGCGGCACAGCACGGTGGTGGAGGTGCTGGTACCGGAGAGCTTGTCGGGGGACACCATGTGGCCGGAGATCCCAACGGCATTCTACGAGCTGGAGGTGCGGCTCAAGGAGCTGGCGGCGCATCCGCCGAAGCCGGGAAGCAGAGGGTATTGGCTGCTGTGGGATGCGGAGAAGGGCGCATATTACGACAGCACGCTGCCGGTAGGCACCGGCGGCCCAAAGGGGGACGCCTTTACCTACAACGACTTCACGGCGGCACAGCTTGCCGCGCTGAAGGGCCCCAAGGGGGACAAGGGCGACCCCGGCGCGCGAGGAGAAAAGGGCGAGCAGGGCGTACAGGGCGTGCAGGGTAAGCAGGGCATCCAAGGCCCGGAAGGCCCGCAGGGTCCCACCGGCCCCAAGGGGGACAAGGGCGACCCCGGCGCGGCAGGGCCCAAGGGGGATACCGGCGCGACCGGCGCGGCAGGCGCTAAGGGCGACAAGGGTGACAAGGGCGATAAGGGCGACCCCGGCACAACGGTATCCGTCAACGGAAAGGCACCGGACGAGACCGGGAACGTGACGCTCATCGCCAAGGATGTGGGCGCGGCGGCGTCGGGCCACACCCACGATACCCGCTATTACACGGAGAGCGAGATGGATACAAAGCTGTCCGGTAAGTCAGACACCGGCCACGACCACATGGGGCAGACGATCGATCCCGCCGGGATCGAGCTTTTCCCCGGCACAACTGCCGGACATGGCGGCTACATCGACTTCCACTACAAGAACAACAACGCCGACTTTACCAGCCGCATCATTGAGGTGCCTTCCGGCTATGTGACGCTGAACGGAATGGGGATCATGACGCGGGCGAACATCGCCGCTGCGTATAACGTGCAGGCGCAGTTCACCAACGGCATCTTCGAGTACAGCAACAGCGTCATCAAGGCCGGAACCATTTGCTTCGCGCAGTTCCGGGGCGGTCTTGTGTCGAGCAGCTTCCGGGATACCGCGCTGTCTACCTCATCCGATGTGGGAAAAGTGAAGATCGTGGCCAAGAACGGAGAGACGTTTAATACGACCGTCAACGTCCTCATGATCAATCTGTAAGGAGGCACAGCTATGGAATTGTTTGTGCAGTTGGAAAAGAATGCAGACGGCAGCCGCGCCTTCCAGTGCGGCGGCGATATGCAGGAAGGACAGGCCTACTGGAACACCGACGCGGTGCCGCTGCCGGAGCGGTTCCCGTGGGTGGAGATCGAGACGCAGGTGATCGCCCACGAGGCGGTCATGGACGGTGAGAAGGTCTTGTTCCCCGCCTTTACGCGGCTGGAGGTGGTGTCTGCCGGAAACGGCGAGGAGATCCCGGTGGAGACGGCCGCTGTGCCGACCCAGCTGGACAGGGTGGAGGCACAGGCGACGTATACCGCCATGATGACGGATACGCTGATGGAGGGATGAAATCATGAAAGAGAAGATCAAAGCGTGGTACAAATTTGGCCTGTGGACGCAGGAGATGGTCCGTAACGCCGTAGCCAAGGCAGTCCTGACGGCGGCAGAGTACACCGAGATCACCGGCGAGGCATACGGCGCGGTGTAAGGAGGTGACCGGATGGAAGCATGGGAGACGATCGTTGTGCCGCTGATCGTGGCACTGCTGACCTCCACCGCCCTGTGGGGCGTGGTGAGCAAGGTGATCCTCAAGCGGATGGAGCTGACGGCAAAGCGCAGCAAGGCCGACGAGGCGGAGCGGAAGATGCTGGTGGGGCTGGCCCACGACCGCATCATCCACCTGGGCATGGTGTACATCGAGCGGGGCTATGTCACGCAGGACGAGTACGAGAACTTGCAGGTGTACCTCTACGAGCCGTATGAGGAGATGGGCGGCAACGGCAGCGCACGGCGCGTCATGGAGGAAGTGCGGAAGCTGCCCATACGGTGAGGCATAAAATGGAACAGGCGCAGATGCGCCGGAAAGGAATTTGCTATGAAGCTGAACAACAAGGTATATGACATCCTCAAGTGGCTGGTCATGATCGTGCTGCCTGCGCTGAGCGCCCTGTATGTGGGGCTGGGCGGCATCTGGAATTTCCCGCTGGTGGAGCAGGTGGCGGGGACGATCTCCTGCATCACCGTGTTCCTGGGCGCTCTGCTGGGCATCAGCACGGTGCAGTATCACAAGGAGGCGAAGAACGATGGCTAAGCGGGTGTATCTGTCCCCCAGCGACCAGCGGCGCAACACCTACGCGGTGGGCGACACCACCGAGGCCATCCAGTGCGGACGCATTGCTGAGGCTTGCAAGGCCGCTCTGGAGCGCTCCGGCGTGGAGGTGATGCTGGGGCAGTACGACACCATGCAGAACCGTGTGGCGGCGTCCAACCGCTTCAAGGCTGACCTGCATGTCCCCATCCATTCCAACGCCTGCAACGGCAAGGCCAGCGGTACGCACCTGTTTTGCTTCAGCGGCGACCGGAACAGCGCCGGGTACAAGGCGTGTCAGGCGGTGCTGGATGTGCTGGGGCCTGTGACGCCGGGTGCGCCGGATGTCATCCGGGCGTATCCCGCACTGTACGAGGTGAAGTACCCTGTCGCCACGACGGTGTATATCGAGACGGACTTCCACGATGTTCCCAGTGTTGCCCAGTGGATCATCGACAACACCACCCTGATCGGCGAGACTATCGCCAAGGGTCTGTGCGCGGCGCTGGGCGTACCCTTTGTGGAGAGCGAAAACGCGCCGGTGCCGGTGCCCGCCGAGAAGGACACGACGCTGCTCATGCAGGTGCGGATGCTCAAGCGCGGCATGGCGGGCGCGGACGTGAAGACCCTGCAAGCGGCGCTGATCGCCTACGGCTTTTCCTGCGGCTCTGCCGGTGCGGACGGCGACTTCGGCAGCGGCACGGAGACGGCGCTGAAGAAGTTCCAGACCAAGTACGGCCTCGGCTCTGACGGCATCGCCGGGAAGGGGACTTGGGGGAAATTGCTGGGACAGTAAGGTGAAAAAGATATCCCGCACCGAAAAGGTGCGGGATATCTTTTTTGTTTATTTGTTCTTTTCGTACAGCACAGCCAGCCCGTTCAGCAGCAGATCCTCGTTGAGCAGGATCTCATGCTGGCAGATGGGGACAATGCAGCGGGCCAGTCCGCCGGTAGCCACCACGGTGGCCTTCTGCCCCAGCTCGGCTTCCATGCGGTCGATCATGCCGTCCAGCAGCAGGGCGGTGCCCAGAATGCTGCCGCTCTTCATGCAGTCCACCGTGTTGGTGCCAATGGCCTTGGGGGGCGCGTCCAGCGAAATGCTGGGCAGCAGCGACGTGTTGGACGCCAGCGCAGACAGCGAGAGCTGAACGCCGGGGATGATAGCGCCGCCGCGAAACGCGCCGTCAGCGTCCACCACCGTTACGGTGGTGGCGGTACCCATGTCGATGATGATCAGGGGCGGCTGGTAGAGATCCAGCGCGCCGACGGCCGCCACCAGCAGGTCACTGCCCAGTGTGGCGGGATCGTCGATCCGTACCGTCAGGTCGGAGCGGATGGTGTTGTCCGCCACAAGGGGGACGACGCCGGTCAGCATCTTTACCGCCGCGGACAGAGAGCGGGTCACCTGCGGCACGACCGAGGAGATGATCGCACCGTCAATGGCGTCCGGTGCGATATGGGCAAACTCCAGCAGACGGCTCATGGTCACGGCATACTCCGCACCGGTGGTCACACGATTCGTGGCCATGCGGCAGAGATACCGAATAGTCCGGCCCTCCATGCAGCCCATGACGATATGGGTGTTTCCAATGTCCAGCGCAAGGAGCATGGTCGTTACCTCACTTTCCGTTCTGCACGGCGGTCTTGCGGGCAGCCAGCTTGCCGCGGCTGAACACCACGGCCTTGGCGATCACAGCGCCGGTGAAGAAGCACACGATGGCCTCCACCAGACCGTTGATGCCCACAAAGGCGATGATGAACAGGAACGGGTTGGCGCTGCCCAGCGCCTCCACAAAGCCCTGAATGAAGTCGGTGCGGTAGAAGAACAGGCACAGAGTGGACATGAACAGCGCGGTGTTGCTCAGCGCGCCGCACAGGCCGGCGGCACCGAAGGACCACAGGTTGCTCTTGTCCAGCTTGCTCAGACCCTTGAACACCAGACCGCAGATCCAGCCGGCCAGGATGCGGGTGGGAACGCAGACAAGGAAGGTGAAGATGGGGTTGATGCCCATCAGCACCACGCCGAAGGCGCTCTTGCCGAAGCACTCCCAGAAGCTGATCAGGCCGAACACACCGCCCAGCAGCGCACCGGCGGCGGGACCCATGACGATGGCGCCCACGATGACGGGCACCAACATAATGGTGATCTCCAGACCGGCGGTCTTGATCATGCCGAGACCCGTCAGCTCCAGAAGAAGAAGGATGGCGATGAGCACAGACAGCTGCACCATGTCCTGCACGGAAATTTTCGTGCGTTTCGTTTCGTTATTCATATGTTACCTCCTGCTGCCGCCTCCGTCCAGCAGAGTGCGGCGCGCTTATATGATACTATATTTTTCTCCATTTGCAAGAGAAAATTTGCAACAATTTACGGGATCAGGGACATGGCGGGATTTGGCGGGATCGTCAAAAAATTGTCAAATGCGGGGGGGCAGACGGCGGAGAAAACGCAAAGAGAGACGGCGGAAGCCGTCTCTCTTTTACAGTCCTCTGTCCTCCTTGATTTTTCGCCTTACATGGGTTACAATCAAGGCGGCGGGGGTAAGGCTTCCCGCTCGCCTTTGGGGTGTGAGTAGCGGCTGCTGTGGTAGGTGGGCCGCTACTCTTTTTATTTGGCCTTCGCCGCTCGGACGATCTGGGCCGCTTCTTCCGGTGTCACCGCTTTCGCTTCGATCAGCTGGGCCAGCGTTTCCAAAAATGCGTTAAACTCCGCGTTGGTCATGCCCTCGGCCATGTCCTCACTTCCTTTCGTTAGGGGCTTGCACCCCTGCCTTACATTTATAATAGGTGTTCGGGCTGGCGATAATGGGCGGTCAGGCACTCAGAAGGAGCCCTTGATCTCCATAATGGCCACCACGACGCACAGCAGGCCGAAGGCCACGATCAGGGTGCCGGCCAGCTTCTTTTTCTGCTTGAGCTGGAACATCATCACGCCCACCAGCGCCATGCTCAGCGCCAGAAGGATCATGCTCAGACCCGGTATGTACAGAACATTGAGCTTCCGCAGCACCCACAGCAGCATGGACAGCACCAGCAGAACGATGGCGATATTTTTCTTCGTATTCATGGACATATCTCTCTACCTCCCCCGGCGGGTGGGCCGCCTGTTGTCAGTGTATCGTATCCAGTGTGGAAATACAAGGCTTTTCCGTTACTGCTCCCGGAGAATTTTGCCCTTCAGGATGGCGGCCACCGTTTTGGCGTCGGTCAGTGTGCCGTCCATGCACAGGCGTACCGCCTCGTCCAGCGGGACGCGCAGCGGCTCCAGAAACTCGTCCTCATCCGGGTGGGTGGCGCCGAAGTGGAGATCCTGCGCCATATAGAGGTACAGCGTCTCACCGTAGCAGCCCGGTGAGGGAATGAGCGTTCCCAGCTCCGTCCATGTGTCGGCGGTGGCGCCTACCTCCTCCTGCAGCTCCCGCTGGGCGGTAATGAACGGCGGCTCCCCCGGCTCCCGCTTGCCGGCGGGAACCTCCGTCATGACACACTCGAAGGGATAGCGGTACTGGCGCACCAGCAGTACGCGGTCCTCGCTGTCGATGGCCAGGATCGCTACGCCGCCGGGGTGCTCCACTACCTCGCGGATACCCTCCTTGCCGTTGGGGAGGCGCACGGTGTCCAGCCGCACGCGGAGAATACGGCCCTTGAATATCTCGCGGCTGTCGATGGTTTTTTCAGTCAGTTCCATGCGGAACGCTCCTTCCGTTGTTTTTTCGCAGTATAGCACATCCTGCGGCAAAATACCAGCAAAATACCTGACGATGCACCTCTTGCGTCCCGGTGCGAAATGTGGTATAATCCCTCCTAAATCCGGAAAGGAGGCCCACCATGGAAAAGTCCGGCATCAAACTCGCTGCACAGAACCGCAAGGCCCATCATGACTATTTCGTGGAGGACCGCTACGAGGCCGGTATCGAGCTGTTTGGCACAGAGGTCAAATCCATCCGCAACGGCGCGCTGAACCTGAAGGACTCCTTCTGCGTGGCCAAGGACGGGGAGATCTACGCGTACAGCCTGCACATATCGCCCTACGAGCAGGGCAACATCTTCAACCGCGACCCGGATCGTCCCAAGCGTCTTTTACTGCACAAGCGGGAGATCCGGAAGCTCCACGACCTGCAGAAGCAGGACGGCTATGCCCTGATCCCGCTGTCCGTCTACTTCAAGAACTCCCGTGTCAAGGTGGAGGTAGGGCTGTGCAAGGGCAAAAAGACCTACGACAAGCGGGACGCCGTGGCGAAGCGGGACGCCAAGCGGGAGATGGAACGCGCCATGCGGGAGAAGAACCGCGGCTGACACAACGACAGAAAAGAGGAAACGGTTATGGCAAATAATCCTATCGTCACCATCGAGATGCAGGACGGCGGCATCATCACCTGCGAGCTGTATCCCGACATCGCGCCTCAGAGCGTGTACAACTTTATCTCACTGGCAAACGCAGGGTTCTACGACGGCCTGATCTTCCACCGCGTCATCCCCGGCTTTATGATCCAGGGCGGCTGCCCCGACGGAAACGGCATGGGCGGCCCCGGCTACTGCATCAAGGGCGAGTTCGATGCCAATGGCGTCAGCAACGACCTGCGCCATACCAGAGGCGTGCTGAGCATGGCCCGTGCGCAGGCCATGGACTCCGCCGGCAGCCAGTTCTTCATCATGCACAAGGACGCGCCCCATCTGGATGGGCAGTACGCCGCTTTCGGCTGCGTGATGGACGGCATGGATGTGGTGGATCGCATCGTCAACCAGCCCCGGAACATGATGACCAACAAGCCCAAGAAGGATCAGGTCATGGCCAAGGTCACGGTGGATACACACGGCGAGACGTACCCGGAGCCGGAGAAGCTGGCCGATCCGTTCCGGAGATAAAACACAGTTCACAGCATGTACACCGGCGGGGAGTTTCCCCTCCCCGCCGTCCCATACGGGGCTGTACCGGTTTCGACGGGGGTGTGGAGGCTGGATAAGCGGGCGGCGGCGCCTGACCGCCATAAAACGGGCAATTTAAAATTAACTGACAACACTAACACTGTTGCCGTCGCTGCTTAAGCAGTGACCGTCTGAACCGGAGAGGCCACCGGCCGGGGAAGGCGTCGTTTAGGTGGCGTCCGTGAGGCGGGTAAGAGTTGCCCCGCCCACGCATCATGAC
>CAKTPV010000034.1 GCA_934591815.1 uncultured Oscillospiraceae bacterium | reverse complement strand
GCTGTTCCCACACGAAACGATTTAGCTCTCAGCTCCCTGCTTTTTCCCGCCCAACCCACACAAAAGTTGGGATAGCCTGCATCTGTGGTCAACAGCCGCTGACAATTTTTTTGCACGCATGATGAGAAATGCCGCATCAGGCAGCACTTTAGACAAAAATTTGTCAAGCTTCTTGGCACTTATGCAAGATTGACAAGAGCAGTGTGATAAATTATAATCAGATATGCAACAAAGTTATCAGAAGGGAGGCTTAAGGTCACCCCCCCACGCGTTATATTTTTAAGGAGGTATTTTGCAATGGAAGCTGCAAACTACGGTATCTTGTCATTGATTCCCCTTGCGCTTACCCTGCTGCTGGCATTTTGGAAGAAGGACGCGGTCTTTGCCCTGTTCATGGGCTGCCTCTCCGGCGTTCTGCTGCTGGGACACGACCCCGCCTTCGGCTTCTCCGCTCTGGCGGAGGAGGCTCTGGGCAACGAGGACTTCATCTGGATCCTGCTCATTCAGGTATTCATCGGCATTATGATCGCGTTCTTCATGAAGGCGGGCGTGGTCAAGGCGTTTGCGGAGATGATCGCCGGCAAGGTGAAATCCCCCCGCAGCGTAAAGCTGGCCACCTGGTTCATCGGCCTGTTCACCATCGACGACTACATGAGCCCCCTGCTGCGCGGCGTGGTCATGCGTCCCCTGACGGACGAGATGCGCGTACCCAGAGAGAAGCTGGCCTTCATCCTCGACTCCACCTGCGCCTCCGTGTGCACCCTGATGCCCTTCATGGCATGGGGCGCCTACGTGGCCGGTCTGGTGGCGGATCTGGGCGGCCCTGTGACCTCCAACGAGCAGGGCGTGAGCGTCTACATCAGCGCCATCCCCTTTAACTTCTACGCGATTCTGATGGTGCTCATCACGCTGCTCTCCGCACTGGAGATCTTCCCTGACTTCGGGCCCATGCGCAAGGCGGAGCAGCGCGCCCGCACCACCGGCAAGCTGCTGCGTGACGGCGCCGTTCCCATGATGGGCACCGAGCTGGAGGAGCTGCAGAAGGGCAACGACAGCGATGTGAAGCCCAACGTCGTGCTGGACTTCCTCGTTCCCATCATTATTCTGGTAGCCACCGCCATCTGGACGTACATCGCCAAGGGCGGCGTGAAGATCCTGGAGTGCTTCATCATCACCGTGATCTATATGTCCATCGAGCTGAGCATCCGCCGGGTGTTCAAGAGCGTGACCGATCTGGTGAACACCGCCGTGCAGGGCATGAAGAGCGTCATGTCCGCCACCCTCATTCTGGCTCTGGCGTACTGCATCAACACCATCACCAAGTCCATGGGCGCAGCCGACTTCCTGCTGGGCGTCTGCGAGAGCTGGATGACCCCCGCCCTGTTCCTGTCTGTGACCTTCATCGCGGGCGCCGTGATCTCCTTCTTCACCGGCTCCTCCTGGGGCACCTTCGCCATCTGCATTCCCATCGCCGTTCCCATGGCCTACTCCTTCACCGGCGGTCAGCTGGGTACGCTGGTCTACGCCGCCGTGGGCGCCGTTGTCAGCGGCGGTCTGTTCGGTGACCATTGCTCCCCCGTTTCCGACACCTCGGTGCTCTCCTCTCTGGGCGCCGCCTGCGACCACATTGACCACGTCCGCACCCAGCTTCCCTATGCGCTGCTGGCGGCGGCAGTGTCCATCATTCTGTGGATCGTTGTTGCACTGGTTGGTGGAGCTGCATGAGATACGATTTTGATACCCCCATCAATCGCAGAAATACCTTCTCCTTTAAGTGGGACTGCGATACGGATTATTTTGGCCGGGACGACGTGATCCCCATGTGGGTGGCGGACATGGATTTTGCCTGCGCTCCCTGCATCGTGGAGGCTGTACAGAAGCGCGCCGCCCACCCGGTCTACGGCTACGGCGTGCGCCAGCAGCCCTATTACGACGCGGTGATGGGCTGGCTGAAAAAGCGCCACGGCTTCGAGGTCAACTATGAGCATCTGGCCTTTGCGCCTCCCGGCGTGATCTACGCCATGAATGTGGTGCTCCGCATCCTCACCAAGCCCGGCGACAAGGTCATGGTCCCCATGCCCAACTACGATCCGCTGTTTGACATGGTCACCCGCGGCGGCCGGGAGCTGGTGGAGACGCCGCTGGTCTGGAAGGACGGGCGCTACACCTTCGACTTCGCCGACATGGAGGCAAAGGCTGCCTCCGGCGTGAAGGTTCTGGTGCTCTCCAGTCCCCACAACCCCACCGGCCGGGTATGGACCCGTCAGGAGCTGGAGGGTGTGGCGGAGATCTGCCTGCGGCACAACATCTTCATGCTGGTGGACGAGATCCACTGCGACTTCGTGCCGCCGGAGCATCCCCATACCACCTTTGGCCTGCTGGGTGAGGATGTGCTGCGCCACGCCATGGTCTGCTACTCCTCCAACAAGGGCTTCAATCTGGGCGGATTGGGCATGGCCACCCTCGTGCTGGCGGATGACGACCTGCGGTGCAAGTTCAACGAGGAGATGTCCATTGCCCAGACGCGGCTGGACAACATCTTCGGCATGGCTGCCCTCATAGCCGCCTACAACGACGGCGAGGAGTGGCTGGATCAGGCCATTGCCTATGTGTCTGACAACAAGGCGTATCTGGAGCAGTTCCTGCGGGAGCGCATCCCTCAGATCCGCATGATCCCCTCCGAGGGTACCTATCTGGTCTGGCTGGATTGCTCCCAGCTGCCCTACCGGGGCATGGCGCTGGAGCACTTCATGATCAACGAGGCCAAGGTGGCGTTCTGTGCCGGCTATGAGTTCGGCGAGCAGGGAGATGCCTTCCTGCGCATGAACGTGGCCTGCCCACGGTGTACCCTGACAAAGGCTCTGGAGCAGGTAGAAAAAGCGGTCAACGGCCTGGCTCTTCAATGATCCCCCGCCATGCGCCGCTCCTCCCTGCGGCGTATGGTGCTCTCTCTCTCTCATTGGCGCTGCGGTACGCCTTATTGCCGCGCATAAACAGGAAGCAGCCTAGGCTGCTTCCTGTTTTTTCACAAATGCGCACACGTATTTCGCTCCTCCGCGCGAATTATTCTTGCTTTTTGCACCGATACACCATATCATAGCAGTATAATAGGCGATACGTGCAGCGAAAGGAGGGCGAGGCGGATGAAGAACCTGAAAAAACTGACGATCCTGCACTCAAACGATATGCACGGCGATTTTCTGGCCGAGCAGATCGACCAGCGGCTGGTGGGCGGCGTATCGCTGCTCTCCGGCTATGTCAACAAGGTGCGGCGGGAGGAGAAAAATGTGATCTACGCCGTGGCGGGCGATATGTTCCGCGGCAGCGTCATCGACTCGGAGTACAAGGGCACCTCCACCATCGGCATCATGAATCTGGTGGGGCCGGACGTGGCCACCATCGGCAACCATGAGATCGATTACGGTCTGGCCCACCTTCTGTTTCTGGAGAAGTGCGCGGATTTCCCCATCATCAACGCCAATCTGCACATCAAATCCAACGGACGGCGGATGTTCCAGCCCTTTTGGATCGCCCACATTGACGGCATGAAGATCCTGTTCATCGGCATCATCACCGAGGATGTGCTGGCCGCCACCAAGAGTGACGAGCTCATCGGCTCCTTTGTGGACATCGGTGAGGCAGCCCGGGAGGTGGGCAACATCTGCAACGCCTACAATGCCATCGACATCGACTTCACCGTGCTGCTCACCCATATCGGCTTTGAGGAGGACAAGAAGCTGGCGGCCATCCTGGACCCTGCCTGGGGCGTGGATCTGATCATCGGCGGCCACAGCCATACGCGGCTGGAGGAGCCCTTCAAGGTCAATGACATCTACATCGTGCAGGCGGGTACCGGCACCGACGAGATCGGCCGTTTCGATATCATGGTGGACACCGACCTCAACGCCATCGACACCTTCACATGGCAGATGATCCCCATTGACGACGCCCACTGCCCCCGCGACGAGGAGGTAGAATCGTTCATTCAGCGCTACAAAAGCGCCACCTCTCAAAAATACGACCGCATCATCACGCGGTTCGCCTGTGAGCTGGGTCATCCCAAACGCAATCAGGAGACGCCGCTGGGCAACCTGATCGCCGACATCCTGCGGGACAGCTTCGGCATCGACCTGATGCTCATGGGCTCCGGCGCCATCCGCAGCTATTCTCTGGGCCCTGTGGTGCACTACGCCGACCTTGTGGAATGCCTGCCCTACGACGATGCAGTGTATATGCTCAAGGTCACCGGCGCCCAGCTGGAGCGGATGCTGCGCCACGTACTGCGGGATGAGGCGTTTCAGGGCGAGCATACGGAGTTCTACCAGTTCTCCCATGGGATGCACATCGTCTGGTCCAGAAGCGCACAGGCGTTCCGCACGCTGACGCTGGACGGTGAGCCGCTGTACGCCGACCGGCTCTATACCGTGGCCATGCAGAAGTATCACTACAACAACCTTAAGGCGTTTCTGAACATCACCCTGGAGGAGGCGGAGGAAAACGGCAAAACCCGCGTGCTGTCCACCTCGGCGCGGGATGTGGTGGAGGAATACCTGATGGTCAACCAGCACCTCAACCGTCAGGTGGAGGGTCGTCTGGTGGTGGAGGACTGAGCGGCGCACGTGCCGCCATATCCGATCAAGCAAAAAAAGCAAGTCAAGGAGCTCTCCTTGACTTGCTTTTTTCGGGTAATTTCACGCCGGCGCCCGCGTTACGGCATCTGGATATTGGTCTTTTGCAGGGCTTTCCGCAGGGCGAGGCACAGCGGCGGGGCGATGATGATGGCCACCGCGCCGTTGAACAGGGAGGCGGGGATCTTCAGCACCAGCGCGGCGCCGGCAACGGAGGCCGTCAGGCCGCCCAGCAGCAGTCCGTCGTAGGCAAAGGACTTGAAGAAGTAGAGGATATAGTAGGCAAGGCATCCCAGCGCGGCGGCAACGGTGCAGCGGCCGTACTTGGGCGTCACCCGGTCCTTCATGGCAAGACCGGCCACCATGCCCATAACACCCTTGGTGATGAAGGTGATCCAGCATTCCGCCGCAAAGGCGGGGTTGGTCAGGTCATACAGAGCGGATCCGAGGCCGGAGGCCAGACCGCCCACAGGCCCCAGCAGCAGGCCGGAAAGGCAGCACATAATGTTGGCCAGTGTGAAAGAGGTGCGCCCGCCGATGGCGATGGGCATGGTGATACGCAGATAGTTGCTGACAAATACAAGGGCGGTCATCATGCCCAGCGCGGTCAGCTTGTTGATGCTTTTCTGGTTAATGGGAAACACTTCCTTCTCCTAAGATGCCCCCATCATAGCAGTGAACTGGTATTATTGCAAATACCAGTTCGCAACAATTTAGTATACCCACATGGCGTGTCCGCTGGCACAATCGCAGACACGCCCCTGTTTTCTGTCCGTTCTTCCGGACACATGGGCGCGTATCCTGTTTACAGATCCGCGGGCATGGGATATAATGACGGCAGTTTCGGAAGAAAACCGTCGAGGCAGGCGGTGCACCGGTACGAAGCACCGGCGGCAAACCGGACGCCTCTGCATGACATACACATTTACCGGAAGTAAGAGAGAAAGAATATGAACTACATCGTCTTAGATTTTGAGTGGAATCAGCCGCTGACCGAACAGGACACCATCACAGACCCGTTCCCCTTCGACTCCGAGATCATTGAGATCGGCGCCGTAAAGCTGGACGAGACCTTTGCCGCAGTCGGGGAGTTCAAGACCCTCATCCGGCCGCAGTTCTACCCCCACATGAACGGCGCTGTTGTGCGGCTCACCAAAATACGGCCGCAGGAGCTGGAGAGCGCGCCGCTGTTCCCGCAGGCATTTCAGACCTTCATCGATTGGTGCGGAGAGGACTGCGCGCTTTGCTCGTGGGGGCCGGACGACATCCCCGTGCTGCTGGACAATATGCTCCTGCACCACATCCCCACCGAGCCGTTTCCCTACTGCTATGATCTCCAGCGTATCTTTGCCCACGAGATCCTGCGGGAAAACCGCCAATGCTCGCTGGAGGACGCCGTCAAAATGCTGGGGCTCCCCGCCGACCGCGCCCACGATGCGCTGAACGACACCCGCAACACCGTGCGTATCTGCGGCCGCATGGATCTGGCCGGCTGCATGGACGAGTACCGCACATCGCTTGCCGGCTACGGGGCGGACCGGATGAGCGGGCTGATCTCCGGGCAGAGCTTCCCCGATCTGGACACCGCACTGTCGGATACGCGGTTCAGCCAAATGACCTGTCCCTACTGCGGTGAGCAGATCCCCCTGGAATTCTCCGCCACCAAGGGCAACACCACGCTGGGATACGGGCGCTGCGCCGAGGGGGACGAATTTCTGGCGCGGATACAGCACTACCGGCAGGAGGGGGACACCCGCAAGGTCAAGCGCGTGGTCTACGAGATGAGCGACGACCTGTGGGACACCTATACTGCCGCCACCTGAGCCACGCGGCAAGCCCGCCTGTTCCAAGGTCATAACAGAGACGCCCGGACAGAAGTCCGGGCGTCTCTGCTTGTATGGAAAGAAAAGTAGTCGTATATCGTACTTATCGCACGCTCCGCAGCAGCTCGTTCAGTTCCTCCTTGGAGCGATAGCCCACCGTCTTGGCGACAGGCTGTCCGTCCTTGAACACCACCAGCATGGGGATGCTGGATACCTGAAAGCGCATGGCAAGCTCCATCTGCTCGTCCACATTGACCTTACCCACCTTCAGGGCGCCGGCGTTCTCCCCGGCGATCTCGTGCAGCACGGGGGCCAGCATCTTGCAGGGCCCGCACCAGTCGGCGTAGAAGTCCAGCAGAACGGGGGTATCGGCGTGCAGCACCTCATCGTTAAAATTCGCAGCAGTGATTTTCAGTTCAGCCATGGTAAAGGCTCCTTTCTTCTGTGATCGTGTATCCGTAGTATGGTCAGTCCTCCCGGGACTTATAATAGAGCATACAGTGGCAGAAGCCCTCGAAGTCGGGGTCGGCCATCTGCTCCTTGAACTCCTGACACATACACTTGGTGGCCTCGGTACGCTCCAGGCGGCAGGGGCAGTATCCGCCGGTGCGCTTCAGACCCTCGCGGATGGTGTTGACGACCTCCTGATCGGGGTTGAGCTTGATCTTCATTTCCGTCACCTCTTTGTTCTTTGTGAGTCTATCATAGCAGGCCGCGCCCCGCCGTTCTGTGACGAAGTCACATTGATAGAAAAGATCCGGCGCTTTTTTTGCGTCGGATCTTTTTTTATACCATCTGACGCAGACCGTCCTTGTCCCGCAGGGTGATGGTGCCGCGCTTCAGCTCTACCAGCCCTTCCTCGGAGAAGGTCTTGAGCATCCGCGCCACCGCCTCCCGCGCCGAGCTGATGTGCTGGGCCAACTGCTCGTGGGTCATGCGGATGGTGTCGGAGCCGGTGCGCGCCGCCTCAGAGAGAAGGAACTCCGCCAGCCGCCGGTCAAGTCCCTTGAACAGGATCTGCTGCATGGCCCACATCACGTCGGAAAACCGTTGGGTCGCCAGCTCATAGAGGAAGCAGCGCACCGAAAGGTTCTGCTCGGTCAGCGCGGCGACAAGTCCGGCGGGGATGATGAGCACCTCCGTCTCCTGCTGGGCGGTCATCTGGGTATCAAAGGTGATCTGGCTGATGACGCAGGACGCCGACAGGACGCACAGCTCGCCGGGATACAGGCGGAACAGCGTCACCTCCCGTCCCTCGTCGGAGAGGAGGTAGGTGCGTATCTCGCCGGACAGCACCAGCAGCAGTCCCAGACATTCGCTGCCGCCGTCGTGGATGAGGGCGCCCTTTTCATACCGGCGCACCATCGCGCCCCGCTGCACCGCGTCCCGCTCCTGCTCTGTCAGCAGCTGCCAGAAGGGCAGGCGGCTCACTGCCGCTTCCATGTCAGTGGCAGCCGTGATGGCCGCAGCCGTGGTCGCCGCAGGTGTGACCGTCCTCGCCGTGGGCGTGGTCGTGGTGGTCGCAGTGAACGTTGGGGTCATAGCCCAGATTCCCCGCCAGCAGCGCCGCCACCGCCGCGTCCGCCTCGCCGCTGACGCCGCCGTAGAGCTGGATGCCCGCCTGTGCCAGCGCCATCTGTGCACCGCCGCCGATGCCGCCGCAGATCAGGGTGTCCACGCCGCTCTGCGCCAGAAAGCCCGCCAGTGCGCCGTGGCCGCTGCCGTTGGTGTCCACCACCGCCTCACGCACGACCTTGCCGTCCTCCACCTCATAGAGCTTGAACTGCGCCGTGTGGCCGAAGTGCTGGAAGATCTGTCCGTTTTCGTAGGTAACTGCAATTTTCATGATCGTTTCTCCTTTTTATGTGTCATTGCGGCGAAGGCCAAATAAAGGCGGGCCTGCGGAAGCCCAACCAAAGCAAGCCGCAGACCCAAAGCCAAAAGGCGAGCGGGGAGCCTTACCCCCGCCGCCTTGATTGTACCCCATGTAAGGCGGAAAATCAAGGAGGAAACCCAAATGACAATTACATTCAATATGTCCGAGTTTCCCCGCATCCGGCGGATGCCGTCTTGCATTTTCCCCGCGTCCTGTGCTACAATTGCGCCAGCACCTGTCCGATGGGGCCGTCCACCGTGACGGCAGCACCGAGGCCGCCGCCTGCGCCGCCCTTGTTGATGACCGCCAGCTTGTGTCCCCGGTAGTAGGTGACAAGCCCCGCCGCCGGATACACCACCAGCGACGTGCCGCCGATGAGCAGCACATCCGCCTGCCGGATATAGTGGATGGCCTTTATCATCACGTCCTCGTCCAGCGGCTCCTCATACAGCACCACGTCGGGCTTGATGATGCCGCCGCACGCGCAGCGGGGCACGCCGGTGCTCTCCGCGATGTGCTCCACGCCGTAGAACTTCCCGCAGCGGGTGCAGTAGTTCCGCAGCACGCTGCCGTGAAGCTCCAGCACCTCCCGGCTGCCCGCCTTCTGGTGGAGGCCGTCGATGTTCTGGGTAATGACCGCCTTCAGCCGCCCCTCCTGCTCCCACTGGGCCAGCTTCCGGTGGGCCGGATTGGGCTGGGCGTCCGGCGCCAGCATCTTGGTGCGGTAGAAGTCGAAGAACTCCTCCGTGTGCCGCTCAAAAAAGGTGTGGCTCAGTATGGTCTCCGGCGGATACCTGAACTTCTGGTGATACAGCCCGTCCACACTGCGAAAGTCGGGGATGCCCGACTCCGTGGACACCCCGGCGCCGCCGAAAAACACGATGTTGTCGGAGCCGTCGATCAATTCCTTCAGCCTGCGGATGTTCTCATCCATGAAAATCCCTCCATTCTGCCCACAAGGAGCCGTCTATGAATATTCAAATTTTCGGAAAGCCCAAATCCTTCGATACGAAGAAAGCGGAGCGCTGGTTCAAGGAGCGCCGCATCAAGTACCAGTACATCGACCTTGTCACCAAGGGCGTGTCCCCCGGCGAGTACCGCTCCATCCGCGCCGCCGTAGGCAGCCTTGACGCGCTGGTGGACAAGTCCTGCCGCGCCTACGAGGAGCAGTACATGGCCTACATCACGCCGCAGGCGGCGGAGGAAAAGCTGCTGGACTATCCGGAGCTTTTCGCCGCCCCCATCGTCCGCAACGGCCGTCAGGCCACCGTGGGCTACTGTCCCGATATCTGGCAGACCTGGGAATAACGTACCGTCCCGCACCGCCCGGTGCGGGATTTTTTTGTTCAGTCCGTGTAGCTGTGCTCCACCGTCACCACGGCAAAATAGGTGGCGTTCAGCTGCCGCACCAGCTGCCGGATCTCCTCCGCCGCCTGCTCCGGTGTCTTGCCGGAGGAAAAGGGCAGCACCGCATCGAAGATCAGGTTGGTGTGGGTGGTACCCTGCACCATGCGAAAATCGTGGATGGTCATGCGGGGGTCTACCTGCTTCA
The DNA here is from genome assembly GCA_934591815.1 of uncultured Oscillospiraceae bacterium. Taxonomy (GTDB): domain Bacteria; phylum Bacillota; class Clostridia; order Oscillospirales; family Oscillospiraceae; genus Vescimonas. The sequence continues at coordinate 1,618 of CAKTPV010000034.1, read as the reverse complement.
CCACCTCGGCGATCTGCCGGCGCAGCACACCCACCGACGCATCGTCGGTGACGATGGGATCCATGTGGATCACCGCCTGACAGTGCAGCTTCTCCGCCAGTTCCTTTTCGATGTTGTCGATAACGTCGTGCATCTCCATGATATCCCCGTGGGCGGGTACCTCCGCGTGGAGGGAGATCATGCACCGCCCCGGGCCGTAGTCGTGTACCACCAGATCGTGGACGCCCTGCACAGTGTCGTGGGCCATCACGATGTCCCGTATCTCCTGCACCAGCTCCGGGTCAGGCGCCTGCCCCAGCAGGGGCGACAGCGTCTCCTTCGCCGCCTTGTAGGCGGAGAACAGGATGAACAGCGCCACCACAAGACCCACGTAGCCGTCCACCGCCAGACCCGACCATTTGCCGATGAGCATGGCCAGCAGCACCGCCGCCGTAGCCGCCGTATCGGACAGGCTGTCCATGGCGGTGGCCTCCATGGCCGCGGACTTGATCCTCCGGCCGATGCGCCGGTTGTACAGCCACATATACAGCTTCACGCACACCGACGCCGCCAGAATACCCAGCGCCAGCGCTGAGAACGCCACCTCCTCCGGGTGGAGGATCTTGTCAAAGGAGGACTTGGTCAGCTCCACGCCCATCAGCAGGATCAGTCCCGCCACCACAAGGCCGGATATGTACTCGATCCGCCCGTGCCCGAAGGGGTGGTCTGTGTCCGGCTTCCGCCCCGCCAGCCGGAAGCCCAGCAGCGTCACCGCCGAGGAGCCTGCGTCCGACAGGTTGTTGAAGGCGTCCGCCGTCACGGCGATGGAGCCGGAGAGCTGTCCGGCAAAGAACTTTCCCGCGAACAGCAGGATGTTCAGGGCGATGCCCACCACGCCGCACAGCGTACCGTAGGCCCGCCGCACCGCCGGGGACGTCACATTTTCCCGGTCGGGGATCAGCCACCGGGCCAGCAGTTGTATCATATACCTCTTTCTCCTTTCGCGGCGTACCGCGCCTTACCGGGCCGTACCCCGGATGGTCAGCTTCATCTGGCAGCACAGGTCGTCCAGATCCCGGTCGGTGGCGGCATTGAGCCGCAGCCGCCCGCCGCAGTCTCCGCAGATCAGCTCCACCGCGCCCCGGCGCACCGCCATGCTGTATTTGTGGCTGCCGCAGGTGCAGGAGATACCGTCCCGGGCGGCGATGTCCTTCAGCTCCGACAGCACCTCGTACATGATGACGTTGTCGGTGAATGCCTCCTCACCGCCGGCCTTTTCCTTCTCCACACGCAGAGCCAGCTCCTCCATGGCGCGGCGCACCTGCTGCTCCTCGCCGATATAGCAGCACAGCTCCTGCTTTTCCGGGCAGGCAAGGCCGATGCCCCGCCCGTGCAGCACCGCGTCGGCGTCGCACTCCGCCTGATGATGGCCGCCGCACACGCCGCAGGGCACCCAGAGCCGGAACTTCACGCCGTCCGTCTCCGCCTCCAGCGCCTCATGTCCGCATTCACACTCCATCCGCGCCGCGGCGGCGGACAGGGCGAACACGCTGCGCTGGTGCAGCACCGCCTTGCCGCAGTGGGGGCAGATATATCCAAAGCTGCGCATTTCCTCCATCGGTACACGCTCCTTCTCATG
>CAKTPV010000033.1 GCA_934591815.1 uncultured Oscillospiraceae bacterium | reverse complement strand
AACGGCACCGCCAGATTCACCGCCGCCATGGCGTATTCGCCTACGCCCTTGGCGACCATCAGCCCGTCCACGATGGAGTACAGGCTGAAAACCATGAGGGATGCCACCGTAGCGGCTACGAAATGCAGGAATTGTGATAACAGACTTCGCTCATTGAGCATTTTGGATGAGATTCCTTTCTTTTTGATTTCCGTTTCGGATATATAATTCTATTTTAACGAAAAAAAGTTGTTCTGTCAAATACTCTTGTCATGAATGGCAAGACAGTTTATAATTATCTTGATTAAAAAATCTGTGGGGGTATTTTTCATGGAAGCTTATGTGATGGACGCTTTTTCCGCCCGTCTGTTCGGCGGCAATCAGGCCGGTGTAGTGCTGCCGGAGCATCCGCTGGACGACGGGGTGATGCAGCAGATCGCCGCCGAATTCAAGCACTCCGAGACTGCCTTTGCCGCCGTGGGGCCGGACGGCAGCGTGACGCTTCGCTACTTCACACCGGCGGGGGAGGTGGAGCTGTGCGGCCACGCCACCATTGCCGCCTTTGCCCTGCTGCGGGCGCTGGGGCGCATCGGGGACGGCACCGTTACCGCCCACACCAAGGCCGCCCAGCTTGCCATCGAGGTGCAGGGCGACACGGTGTGGATGGACATGGCACCGCCCCGCTGGATCCGGGAGCTGGCGGCGGCGGAGCTGCCGGAGCTGTACGAGGCCTACGGCCTGACAGCGGCGGACTGCCCGGAGGGGCTGCTGCCCGCCATCGTCTCCACCGGCCTTGCCGATATCATGATGCCCGTCCGGGATCACGACACCCTGCTGCGCGCCCTCCAGAACGAGGCGGCGGTAACGGCACTTTCCAAGAAGTATGACGTCACCGGCGTCCATATGTTCTGCCTCGGCGATGACTGTACCGCCTATTGCAGCAACTATGCGCCGCTGTACGACATCCCGGAGGAGTGCGCCACCGGCACCAGCAACGGCGCATTGACCTACTACCTCTACCGCCACGGCATGGTGCAGCCGGAGCGGGAGAACGTATTTTTGCAGGGCGAGCATATGCACCGTCCCTCGGAGATCCGCAGCCGCCTGTATGCGGCGGGCGACGCCGTCACCGTGCGGGTGGGCGGCCGCGCCGTCATGAGCATGGCCTGCGACATAAAGCTGTAAAACAAACAGTCCACGGCTTTGCCGTGGACTGTTTGTTTTGCGGTGACAACCTGAGGTTGCGCCGTTTTACCTCCGAAAATGCCGATGCAACCTGAGGTTGCTGGACGGCAGGGGAGCATATCCGCTATACTGAACAAAAGGAGAGGCCTTGGCTCATTAGCGGATACAAAGGAGGGTATATGGAACATACACGCTCGTATTCTGTAAAAGGCGTTCTGGCTGCACTGGGGAAGTCCCTGCTGTACCTGCTGTTTTTCATCATGGCGCAGCTCCTGACAGGCGTCGTCTATACCGCCGCAGTCGCTGTCAGGACTGCGCTCGTCCACAGGGAAATGGACGTCGCAGAGGCGGCGCAGCTGGCGGCGGAGCGCCTTCTTGCCGGGGCGCCGGCGGTAACGCTGCTCGCCAATGTACTCGTTGTGGCGGTACTGCTGCTGTGGTTCCGGCTGCGGCACAAGCCGTTGGGGAAGGCGGCGGGCCTGCGCCGCTGCTCCGGCTGGACGGCGGCCTTCAGCGCCTTTGCCGCGCTGGGCCTTTTCGTGGCGATCAATCTGGCGCTGGCTCTGCTGCCGGAGGCATGGCTGGCCGCCTATAACGCGGACATGGCGCCTATCGCGTCCACCGGTCTTCTCACAGCGCTCTCCATCGTGGTCATAGGGCCGCTGGCGGAGGAACTGGTGTTCCGCGGGATCATCCAGACCCGGCTGCTGCGCGCCATGCCCACTTGGACGGCGGTGGTGCTGCAAGCCGTGCTTTTCGGTATCATCCACGGTACACCCATTCAGATCGTCTATGCCCTCCTGCTCGGGTTGGCCCTCGGCTTCCTCCGCAGCCGCACGGGGAGCATCCTGCCCGGCTTTGCCGCCCATGCCGCGTTCAACGCCATGAACGACCCGTTGGGACTGCTGGGCGGTGGGGCGGGAAGCTGGTACGCCCTTGCGGTCATGGCGGCGGTGTGCGCCGTGGGGTGCGTACTGTGCCGCCGTGGACTTGCAGCGCTGGCGGCATCACCGGCGAGAGAGCATGACAGCCCGCCTGCCGTGTGACCGATATCCGCTCCCAATAGAAAACAGCATCCTCCCACGGGGAGGATGCTGTTTTTGTCAATTCTTCGCGTGGTCACACATACCGCTGGGAGGTCACATCAAATACACCACGGGTGGTGATGCGGAGGCTGGGGATCACCGGCAGCGCCATGAAGCTCAGGGTCATGAACGGGTCGATGCCGTCGGACACGCCCAGCGCGTAGGCGGCGGCCTTGGCGGCCTCCAGATCCCGGTTGACGTTGACAAGGCTGTCGTCGGACATGATGCCTGCGATGGCCAGCAGTACGTCGCCCTTCACCTCGCCGCTTTCCACCACGGTGATGCCGCCGTGGTTGCGCACGATATGGTTGGCGGCAAAGGCCATGTCCTCCTCATTGGTGCCCACCACGATGATGTTGTGGCTGTCGTGGCTGATGCTGGTGGCCACCGCGCCCTTCTTCAGACCGTAGCCGCGGATGTAGCCCAGACCGATATGGTGAGTGTTCTTGTGCCGCTCGATAACGGCGATCTTCAGAATGTCGTAGTCCGCGTCGATGCGGTCGGTGTAGCCGCCGTCGGTGGTGGTGATCTCCCCGTTGACCATGCCGATGACGGCGTGGGGGCGGCGGTCGATGAAATCCTCCGCACACAGGGACGCCACATGGAACGTGTCGTGGGCGCGCTTGGCCAGATAGGGGTCGATCTCCGGCGTGGGGAACTCCTTCAGTACGCCGTCGCTGTACATCAGCTCGCCCTTCTTGAACACCTTTTCGATGTTGAAATGCGCAAAGTCGTCGATGACCACGAAGTCCCCCAGATAGCCGGGGGCGATGGCGCCCCGGTTGTTCAGCAGGAAGTACCGTGCCGCGTTGTGGCAGGCGGCCTTGATGGCAGTGATGGGGTCGGCGCCCAGCGCAATGGCCTTCTTGACGATGTAGTCGATGTGGCCCTTCTCCAACAGGTCGTTGGGGTGCTTATCGTCGGTGCAGAACATACACCGCTCCACATATTTGTCGCACAGCAGGGGGGCCAGCGCCTCCAGATTGCGGGCGGCGGTGCCCTCGCGGATCATGATGAACTGCCCCCGCTCCAGCTTGGCGATGGCGTCTGCCAGATCGTGACACTCGTGGTCAGAGTAGACGCCCGCCGCTATGTAGGCGTTGAGGTCGTTGCCCTTCAGGTCGGGGGCGTGGCCGTCGATCTTCTTGTGGTGTGCCTGACTGGCCACGATCTTCTCCACCACCTGCGGGTCGCCGTTGATGGCGCCCACGAAGTTCATCATCTCCGCCAGACCCTGTACCCGGGGATGGTCATAGAAGGAGTCGATGGCGCGGTAGTCCAGATTGGCGCCGGACTCGTCCAGCGGCGTGGCGGGGACGCAGGAGGGCAGCATGAAGCGTACATCCACCGGCAGATCCTCCGTGGCCTGCAGCATATACTCGATGCCGTCGGTACCCATAACGTTGGCGATCTCATGGGGGTCGGTGATGACCGTGGTGGTGCCGTGGGGCAGCACGGCCTTGGCAAACTCTGTGGGACTGACCAGCGAGCTCTCCAGATGGATGTGGGCATCCACGAAGCCGGGCAGCACGATCTTGCCGCTGACATCCACCTCCTCGATGCCGTTGTATGCGCCCATACCCACGATGAGCCCCTCCGCCACGGCGATGTCCCCGTGGCACAGCTCGTTGGAGAACACATTGACGTAGGTGGCGTTCTTCAGCACCAGATCCGCCGGCTCCCGCCCGGCGGCCACGGCGATGACCCGCAGCTTTTTGTTGAGCTTACGGTTGATCTTTCCGGCATAGCTTTCCTTTACAGACATATGCGATAGGCTCCTTTCCCTGCATCACACTTGGTTGTCATTAATTTTGTTAATTCTAAATATTATCACAGCTTATAAAGATTGTCTACCCTCCCCGCTATAAAAAAAGTGCGGCAGCCTCATAGCTGCCACACTTTTTACTTATGTATGCTCACTTGACGGTGCCGTCGGCGTTGAACACCGGCAGGGGGGCGAGGAACTTGATGTCGTCGCGATCAGCGGCGTCACCCTCGGCCAGCACAGCCACGCGGCCCACCACGGTGCCGCCCGCCAGCTTCACCAGCTCCTCCATGGCGTGGATGGAGCCGCCGGTGGAGATCACGTCGTCCATCAGCAGGATGCGCTTGCCGCGGATCAGGTCGGCGTCGTCGCGGCCCAGATACAGCCGCTGGACACCGGCGGTGGTGATGGACTTATCCTCCACATGGATGGGGTCGGGCATATACGCCTTGGGGCCCTTCCGGGCGATAAAGTACTTCTTGGCGCCGCTCTGACGGGCCATCTCGTGGATCAGGGGGATGGACTTGGCCTCGGCGGTGAACAGATAATCGTAGCTGTCCTTCTCCACCAGCGCCAGCATATCGCGGGCGCAGGCGACGGTCAGCTCCGCATCGCCAAAGCAGATGAAAGCGCCGATATACAGGTCATCGGTCACCTTGCAGATGGGCAGCTCCCGCTGCAGACCGGCCACGGTCATAGGATACACAGACATGATTCAAATCTCCTTTTGCGGCGCGGCGCGGAGAGCGAGCCGTCTGCCGTTATAGTATGGGAGCGCTGCGCAATACAGCGACAACCTACATTATAAGGTAAAACAGAGAAAAGTCAAGACACAGACGGGCAGCGGCGCGATTTTGTACGAAAAAGCGCCCGTGCTTCAAAGTACGCAAGCAGCGGAATATTTGTGAAAAATATGTCGAATTTGAGGCGGTTTGGTGCGTGGTTTATGCAGCGGGGTTTCAACAATATGCACAAAAAGCGGGACGGATTTTTTACGGGTGCGAGGAGGGGATTTGTCCGCTGACCCCTTGAGAAAAGGGAAAAGAAGTGTTATCATCGTGATAGATGAAGGCGCAGAGACACTGCGCCGACATATTTCAAACGGAACAACTATTTGAGGAGGAATTATTTATGAATGCTTATCTGGCCAGCGTTCTGGAGAACGTCAAGACCAAGCATGCCAACGAGCCCGAGTTCGTGCAGACCGTCGAGGAAGTCCTGTCCTCTCTGGAGCCTGTGATCGAGAAGCACCCCGAGTATGAGAAGGTCGATCTGCTGGGCCGCATGGTCGAGCCCGAGCGTATGTTCACCTTCCGCGTTGTGTGGTGCGATGACAACGGTCAGTGGCACACCAACCGCGGCTGGCGCTGCCAGTTCAACGGCGCTATCGGCCCCTACAAGGGCGGCCTGCGCTTCCAGAAGAACGTGTACGAAGGCATCATTAAGTTCCTCGGTTTCGAGCAGACCTTCAAGAACAGCCTGACCGGTCTGCCCATCGGCGGCGCCAAGGGCGGTTCCGACTTCGATCCCGCCGGCAAGTCCGACGCCGAAGTCATGCGCTTCTGCCAGAGCTTCATGACCGCTCTGTACCGCTACATCGGGCCGGACATCGACGTTCCCGCCGGTGACATGGGCGTGGGCGGCCGCGAGATCGGCTACCTGTACGGCCAGTATCGCCGTCTGAAGGGCGTTTGGGAGAACGGCGTTCTCACCGGTAAGGGCCTGAGCTACGGCGGTTCCCTGATCCGTCCCGAGGCCACCGGCTACGGCGCTATGTACTACCTGCAGGAAGTGCTGAAGCACGAGAACGACACCATCGAGGGCAAGCGCATCGCTATCTCCGGCTACGGCAACGTGGGCTGGGGCATCATGAAGAAGGCCTCCCAGCTGGGCGCCAAGGTCACCTATTTCGCCGGCCCCGACGGCTATATCCACGATCCCGATGGCGTTATCACCGACGAGAAGCTGAACTTCATCCTGGAGATGCGCGCTAAGGATCCTATGCACTGCAAGCCCTATGCCGACAAGTTCGGCTGCGAGTTCGTCGCCGGCGAGAAGTGCTGGGGCGTCAAGGATGTTGACGTGTACATGCCCGCCGCTATGCAGAACGACGTCAAGATGGAGTCCGCTGAGAAGATCGCTGCTTCCGGCGTGAAGTACTACATCGAGGTCGCCAATATGCCCACCACCAACGATGCTCTGAACTACCTGCGTCAGCAGAAGCACATCATCGTGGCTCCCTCCAAGGCTGTTAACGCCGGCGGCGTGGGCGTCTCCGCTCTGGAGATGGCGCAGAACTCCGAGCGTCTGGTCTGGACTGCTGAGGAAGTCGACCATCAGCTGCACAAGATGATGGAGAACATCCACAAGGTCTCTGCCGAGGCTGCTGCCGAGTACGGTCTGGGTTACGATCTGGTGGCTGGCGCCAACATCGCCGGCTTCAAGAAGGTCGCCGAGGCTATGATGGAGCAGGGCTGCTTCTAAGCCGAACGCCTCACACAGCACCCCAACGTGCAAACAAAAAGGAACCGCCTCGGCGGTTCCTTTTTTTACGCGGCAGACCCTGTGCTTGCAGCGTTCTTCCCAATGCGGTTGACATTTTTTCCAAAAACCGATTATACTATACGGAACACGAGACACCCGGCGCAAGCGGGGACGTGTGACTTTTCAACGGAGGGCGGGGATCGAGATACCACACGTTTCGTTTGAACAATTCCTGCGGATGCTGCCGGATCTGGCGGTGCTGGCGGTCATATATCTGCTGGTGCTGCGTCCCCGCTGGCGGGAGGCGGGACGCCGGACACTGGCGGTGCGGTCGGTGCTTTGCCTGTACCTTGTCTGTGTGCTGGGGGTAACACTGCTGCCGGTGCTGTCCAACCTGCCGGGACTGGTGGGGAACCGCTATGTACCCATGGAGCTGGAGCCGTTCCGTGACCTGCGGAACGGCTACGGAAACGCGGCGCGGCAGCTGGCGCTGAATGTGGTGATGACGGTGCCGCTGGGTTTTCTGTGGCCGCTGGTGCGCGGGAAAAAGGGCGTGTGGCGGGCGGTGCTGGCGGCGTTTTTGCTGAGTCTGTGCATCGAGCTTTTGCAGCCGCTGCTGACCACGAACCGCACGTCGGACATCACCGACGTCATCGCCAATACAGCCGGCGGTCTGGTGGGCTATCTGCTGTTTCTGCCCGTTGGCGGGCCGCTGCTGCGTTTTTGCCAGGAAAAGAAAGAGCCGTCGGAGGAGGGATGACCCCGCCCGGCGGCTCTTTTGCGTGATTCAGATGGATTCCCCGCGCCAAGCGTAGGGCAGAAGGGCGTTGACGGCCTCCGTCAGCTCCTGAAACTGGCGGCAGGTCAGCGCCTGCCCGCCGTCGGACAGGGCGCAGGCAGGGCGGTCGTGTACCTCCACCATCAGACCGTCGGCGCCTGCCGCCGCCGCTGCCAGTGCCAGAGGCAGCACCAGCTCGCTGCGGCCCGCCGCATGGCTGGGATCCACCAGCACCGGCAGGTGGGTGGCCTTTTTCAGAACGGGGATGGCGGCGGCGTCCAGCGCGGACCGTGCGGCGGACAGGCCGCTCTGCACACCGCGCTCGCACAGGATCACCTGCTCATTGCCGCCGGAGAGGATGTACTCCGCCGCCAGCAGAAATTCCTCCACCGTGGCGGACAGACCCCGCTTCAGCATCACCGGGCGGCGCAGCTCGCCCAGCGCCTTCAGCAGCGAGTAGTTCTGCATATTCCGGGCGCCCACCTGCAGGATGTCCACGTCCTCCAGCAGCGGGAGCTGGGATACGTCGGTGATCTCCGTGATCACGGGCAGACCGGCGTCACGGCCCGCCTGCACCAGCAGCTCCACGCCGACCCCGCCCAGTCCCTGAAACGTGTAGGGCGAAGTGCGGGGCTTGAAGGCGCCGCCCCGCAGCACCTGTGCGCTGGCGGCCCTTACCGACTGGGCCACAGCGGCGATCTGGGGAGCGGATTCCACGGCGCAGGGGCCTGCGATGAAGCAGAAGCTCTCACCGATGCGGGCATCGCCCGCGCTGACCACGGTGTCGGCGGGATGGGCGGCGCGCCCCGCCAGCCGGTAGGGCGGCGTCAGACGGCGCACCTCCTGCACGAAGGGCAGCGCCTGCAAAACATTGGGGTCGAGGCGCCATGTTTCGCCCACCAGCGGCAGCAGGATGGATTCCGCGCCGGCCACGCAGCCGCCCTTGACGTTTTGTATGGAGAGCTGCGCCAAAAGCTGGCGGATCGCCGCCTCCGGAGTTCCTTTTTTGATGATGATGACCATGTGCGCCTCCTGTATTGAACAATGATAACAAACTATTATACCGCGTCCTGCCGTTTTTGGCAATCCGGCAGCTTCGCTTATTGACAAAAAATATGGAGTCGCTATACTGGACTTAATAAAACGGGAAAAATTTTGCGAATTGCATAAGGTGATCCGCTGTAGTATGTGGAGGGAAATATGGATAGAAAATTTACGCTGAGCTGCTGCTCGACCGTGGACCTGCCGTACAGCTACATGGAGAGCCGGGATATCCCGGTGCTGTTCTACACCTATGTGGTGGACGGTGTGGAATACGACGATGATATGGGACGCGACCCGGAGGCGCTGCCCCGGTTCTACCGCTTCCTCGAGGAGGGCAAGCTGCCCCAGACCAGCCAGATCAATGTGGCGGCGTACATGGACTTTTTTGAGAACCTGCTGCAAAAGGGCGACCTGCTGCACATCGCCTTCACCTCCGGCCAGTCCGGCTCTGTCCACAACGCCTTTCTGGCGGCGGAGGAGCTGCGGCAGAAGTATCCGGACAGAAAGCTCATCGTCATCGACTCGCTGTGCTCCTCCTCCGGCTATGGCCTGCTGGTGGACAGCGCCGCCGATATGCGGGACGCGGGGCGCACCATCGACGAGGTGGCGCAGTGGGTGCTGGACAACCGGAACACGGTACACCACCAGTTCTTCTCCAGCGACATGACCCAGTTCCGCCGGACGGGCCGCGTGTCCGGCGCGGCGGCCACGGTGGCCACGGTGCTGAACATCTGCCCCATCATGCGGCTGGACGATACCGGCTCCATCAAGGCGTACAGCAAGGTGCGGGGCAAGAAGAAAGCCGTGGAGACCACGGTGGATACCATGGAGCAGTGCGCACGGGGTGGACGGGACTACGATGACAAGTGCTTCGTGTGCCACTCCCAATGCCCCGAGGACGCCCGGATGGTCATTGACGCTATCGAGGAGCGGTTCCCCAAGCTGAAGGGAAAGGTGCGGCTGTGCGACATCGGTACCATCATCGGCTCCCACGCGGGGCCGGGGACTGTGGCGGTGTTCTTCTACGGCAGCGAGCGGCCTAAAATGGACTGAATCACACAAAGATAAAAGGGACAGACGGACACCTTGTGTCCGTCTGTCCCTTTTATCCCTGCTGTCGCTGTATATGCGGCTGCGCTGGGTGAAAAAATACGTTATTGTGAAATTAGAATAACGCAATTCACCAGTAAGACTTGCAGAAAGACCAAAAATATTGTATAATAACTAAAAAATTTTTAGGGCTTTCGACGGTCGGGTCGAGCCGACGCAGAAGGGAGAACGATATGGCTACATTTACCGTGAACGGCAAAACTGTCGTGGTGGAGAAGAATCAGAAGCTCATCCGCTATCTGCGGGACACCCTGCATCTGACATCTGTGAAGGACGGGTGCAGCGAGGGCGCCTGCGGCACCTGCCATGTGCTGATCGACGGCAAGCCCACCAAGGCCTGCATTCCCCAGACCGACAAGCTGGAGGGCAAGACCATCGTGACGGTGGAGGGGCTCAGCGACTGGGAAAAGCAGGTGTACACCTTCGCCTTTGGTGAGGCGGGGGCGGTGCAGTGCGGCTTCTGCATCCCCGGCATGGTCATCTCCGCCAAGGGGCTGCTGGACGTGAACCCCGATCCCACCCGCGAGGAGGCGGCATTTGCCATCCGCAACAACATCTGCCGCTGCACCGGCTATGTGAAGATCATCGACGGTATTCTGCTGGCGGCCAAGATCTTCCGGGAGGGGAAGCTCCCGGCGGCCTCTGCCGACGACTGGCAGGTGGGCAGCCGCGTCCACCGGCTGGACGTGGAGGAGAAGGTACTGGGCTATGGCCAGTACCCAGACGACGTGTATGTGGATGGGATGTGCTACGGCGGTGCGGTGCGCAGCCAGTATGCCCGCGCCCGTGTGCTGTCCATCGACACCTCCGAGGCGGAGGCGCTGGAGGGCGTGGTGTGCGTCCTGACCCAGAAGGACATTCCGGGGCAGGTCAACGTGGGCCATCTGAAGAAGGATCAGCCCACCCTCATCGGCATCGGGGAGATCACCCACTATCTGGGCGACGCGGTGGCGCTGGTGTGCGCCTGGGATCAGGAAACGCTGGAGGCCGCCAAGAAGCTGGTGAAGGTGGCGTATGAGGAGCTGCCCGCCGTACACAACCCCACTGAGGCGGCGGCGCCCGATGCACCTCTGGTATTCGAGGAGGACGAAAACAACGTACAGGCCTACAAGCACGTTTCCCGCGGAGACGCGGCGGGGGCTATCGCCAAGGCGAAGTATGTGCTGACGGAGAAATTCCACACGCCGTGGACGGAGCACGCCTTTCTGGAGCCGGAGTGCTGCGTGGCGCTGCCGCTGGACAACGGCGGCGTCCGGCTGCTGACCACCGACCAGAGCGCCCACACCACCATGCACGAGTGCGCGGCCATGCTGGGCGTGGACTACGACCACTGTCAGGTGCAGAATATGCTGGTGGGCGGCGGCTTCGGCGGCAAGGAGGATATGACCGTGCAGCACCACGCGGCGCTGATCGCCTATGTGGCGCGGGTGCCGGTGAAGGTGAAGCTCAGCCGGCAGGAGTCCATCCTCGTCCACCCCAAGCGCCACAGCATGGACATGGAGTTCACCATGGGCTGCGATGAAAACGGCATCATTCAGGGCGTGAAGGCCAGCGTGGTGTCCGACACCGGCGCATTTGCCTCGCTGGGCGGGCCGGTGCTGGAGCGCGCCTGTACCCATGCGGCGGGGCCGTATGCCTACGAGAATTTTGAGATCGAGGGCTGGGCGTACTACACCAACAATCCGCCTGCCGGTGCGTTCCGGGGCTTCGGCGTGACCCAGACCTGCTTCTGCACGGAGACGCTGCTGAACCAGATGGCCGATCTGGTGGGCATCAGCCCGTGGGAGATCCGTTACCGCAACGCCATCCGACCCGGCGGCGTGCTGCCCAACGGACAGATCGTGGACGGCTCCACCGGCCTCGTGGAGACGCTGGAGGCCATCAAGCCCGCCTACGACGCGGCGGTGGCGGCGGGCGACCCGGTGGGTATCGCCTGCGCCATGAAGAACGCCGGTGTGGGCGTGGGTATCCCCGACTGGGGACGCTGCAAGCTCATCGTGGAGTCGGACGGCAAGGTGCATATCTATACCGGCGCCAGCTGCATCGGACAGGGTCTTGGCACCGTGCTGGTGCAGACGGTGGTGACCTGCACCGGCCTGCGGCGGGACGATGTGGTGTACGAGCGCAGCAACACTTGGATCGCGCCGGACTCCGGCGACACCTCCGGCAGCCGCCAGACGCTGGTAACGGGCGAGGCCGCCCGCCGCGCCTGCGCCAAGCTGAAGGCGGAGCTGGACGGCGGAAAAACACTGGCGCAGCTGGCGGGGCAGGAGTTCTACGGCGAGTATCTGGCCAAGACTGACCCGCTGGGCGCGGATGTACCCAATCCGGTGAGCCATGTGGCCTACGGCTACGCCACCCAGATGTGTATCCTTGACCGGGAGACGGGAAAGATCAAGAAGATGGTGGCCGCCCACGACGTGGGCAAGGCCGTGAACCCCCTGAGCATCGAGGGGCAGATCGAGGGCGGCGTGGTCATGTCCATGGGCTACGC
>CAKTPV010000032.1 GCA_934591815.1 uncultured Oscillospiraceae bacterium | reverse complement strand
CAGGGCGGCCGCAAGTCCGGCAAGGACGGCGAGAGCCTGACCATCCGCGTCCCCCGCGGCACGCTGGTGCGCGACGCCGAGAGCGGCGAGATCATCAAGGATATGTCCGACGACACCCCCTTTGTGCTGTGCAAGGGCGGCCGGGGCGGCTGGGGCAACCAGCATTTCGCCACCCCCACCCGGCAGGTCCCCCGCTTCGCCAAGGCCGGTCTGCCCGGCGAGAGCCACGATGTAGTGCTGGAGCTGAAGCTGCTGGCGGACGTGGGACTGGTGGGCTTCCCCAACGTGGGCAAGTCCACGCTGCTCAGCGTGGTCAGCAAGGCCCACCCCAAGATCGCCAATTACCACTTCACCACCCTGTATCCCAATCTGGGCGTGGTCTACGTGGACGAGGGCGTCAGCTTCGTCATGGCGGATATCCCCGGCATCATCGAGGGCGCCAGCGAGGGCGCCGGACTGGGTCACGACTTCCTGCGGCACATCGACCGCTGCCGTCTGCTGGTGCATCTGGTGGACGTGTCCGGCAGCGAGGGCCGCGACCCCATCGCGGACTTTGACGCCATCAACGCCGAGCTGCGGGAGTACAGCCCGGAGCTGGCCACCCGTCCCCAGATCGCCGTGGCCAACAAGACCGATCTGCTGGCGGACACGGAGCAGCTGGACGCCTTCCGCGCCCATGTGGAGGGTCTGGGCTACGAGTTCTTCGCCATGTCCGCCGCCACCCATCAGGGTACGCGGGAGCTGGTGCAGCGCATCAGCCAGCGGCTCAGCGAGCTGCCGCCGGTGACGGTGTACGAGCCGGAATATGTCCCCAAGCCGCCGGTCATCGACACCACCGAACCGCTGCACATCGAGCGGGAGGACAACACCTGGCTGGTGGAGGGGCCGTGGCTCCAGCGGCTCATGGGCAACATCAACTTCTCCGACTACGAGAGCCGGATGTACTTCGACAAGATGCTGCGCCAGAGTGGCCTGTTCGACACGTTGGAGGACATGGGCATTCAGGACGGCGACATCGTCAGCATGTACGATCTGGAGTTCGAATATCAGCGGTAACGCAAAAAGAGGATGGCAGCAGCCATCCTCTTTTTTTATGCAGCATTGCAGCAGCAGTTGAGTTATTGCGGCGGCGCAGCAGAAAATGCAAGCTCCGCCGACCGGTCACAGAACACCGTTACCCGCGACTTGCCGCCCTTGGTGCAGGTGTAGAGGACGAGGTCATAGCCGCTGTTCTGTACGGCATCTACCTCCTCCGGATCCAGCGTCTCGCGCTTCTCCACCGCATAGGTGTTGACGATCCCCTCCATGTCCGTAAAGGTGACCGTATCGCCCTCAGACAGCTCCTTCAGCCGCCCGAAGTGGTTCTCGTAGTTGTGCGCGGCGATCACCAGATCGTCTGTGCGGGAGGAACCAAACTGGCGGCAGGGCGCCAATCTCAGGCGCGCATAGTCCGAATCCGCCATGACCGGCAGCTTCAGCCCCAGTGAGGGAATCTCAAGATAGCCCACATACTCGTAGTCGCTGAGCATGACCACCGGCATCTCCGGAGTAAGCTCCTCCTGAGACGGGGGCTCCTTGTCCTTCGCGCCGTTGGACGGAATGGCCGCTTCCACGTTTGCCAGCAGGCTCTCGGCTTCCTGCCCGGCACGCGCATCCTCGCGGCGGTTATACAAGAGCAGGAGCAGTGCTGATATAATCAGCACTGCTCCCATTGCTACGATGGCAATACCAAGTTTTTTAGGCATTGCTCCGCTTCTTCTTCAGCAGCATTGCCCCGCCGAGAGCAACAAGGACAAGTCCTGCACCGCCGAGCACCCAGATCGGCCAGTTGAGCTGACCGGTCTGAAGCAGGCCGGGCGAGTTGGTGATGGTCACAACACCGTCACTGACACTGTAGGACGGCACATACCCCTTGGGGATGTTCGTCTCAAGAACCTGCCAGTTGCCGAGGGCGCTGGGGTCACGCCAGGAATACGTCCAGTTATTCCACTCGCCCAGGCGCACGCTGTCGTAGACCATGTTGCCGTTATACAGCGTCACCGTCACGGAATCAGGGCGATCCTTCCCGGCATCGTTCTTCCAGACCTTATGAACGGTGATATCCAACGCATTGTCGGGATCCTGCGGCGGGTAGGAGGTTCTCTCGTTGGTGATGGTCGTCAGGGTACCCACCGTGTCATAGACCGCCATGTATCCCTTCGGCGTCTCCGCCTCCACCACCGTCCACTTGTGCTTATCCCGCAGGCCGTCAAAGGTGTACGCCCAGTTGTTCTCGGCGTTCAGCACCTGCGTTTTCTCTACCTTGCCGTCCTTCAGCAGGTTCACGGTGACGAAGCTGCCCTCATGACGGTCGTTGCCGTTGGACCAGACCTTACGCACGGAGAGCTGCGTCTCGTTAAACGCCTCCACGTGGAACACCCAGTCCACCTCGCCTACGCGGTTGGCAAACTTGTTGTCCAGATCCAGGGGAACACTCAGCTCCACCCGCAGTTGGGCGGTATCGCCGGTGCGGAAGGTGCCGAGGAACTGGTTCTCCTTCAGGCCGTCCAGCTTGTCGGGAGAGGCCTCATAGATCAGATCCTTGCCGTTCCACACCTTCATGGACAGCTGGGAGAGGAACTCCGTCACGTCGGCGGCGGTCGTCTCCGCAGCCACCTCGGGACTCAGCGGATTGGCAGTCTCATCATGGGGCACAGCCCGCATATAGAGATCCACCATGTCACAGTCCGTGGCGGAATTGGTGAAGGTGATGGTCTCCGTCACCGTGTCGCCGGGCATGACGCCTCTGAAATCGCCGAACAGGTCAGTCTTTGTGTACTCGCTGCCGGGCTGGAGGTCAAACCCCTCGGAAAAGCCCTTGAATTCGATGGTCGGGGACGCGGCGAAGGCCGTGGATGTCAGGCTCATGGCCATGAGCAGCATCAGAACCAGAGAGATGATCGCTTTACTTGTCTTTTTCATTTCGCCACCCCCTTAGTTGAAGTTCGGAGGCGTGACGCCCCAAGCATCGTAGATCGCATTGGCAGGCTCGCTCTGGATGGCGGTAGCCAGGATCTCAACGTTCAGCGTGTACGCCGGATTTTCCGGCTGTTTCGTAACCTTACAGTTCAGCAGGCTGCCAGTCGTTAAATCGTTGGGCTGGACGGGGGTCGGATAGTAGTAGTAATCGCCTACCTTTTTCCACGTTCCGTCCGGGTTCTCAGTCAGCTGGTAGTCGTACTCATCCGGGTCGGGGGTGACGATGTTACCCGCTGCATCCACCCAGTTTGCAACGTAGGTGGCGCGGATGTACACGGGGATGTTGCTGTTGTTCGTGACCTTCACGTTCGACTTCGTCTCTCCGTCGAAATCCTCCGTCACGGTGACGTCGGTCTTGGCGTACTCGAACTTATTCTCGATCTTTTCTGTCCTGTCGATCAGGTAGGCGACTGTGGTACCGACCGCCACACCGAGCAGCAGGACGATGGCCACGAGCAGGGTCGCCGTTTTGCGCGCTTTGGGCGTTCTGCCGTTATTCATGTGTTCTCCTTGATACATAACTGCCGCCTCCTTTCTCAGTTATTAACAGGGTTGCCGTTAACAGTTTTGCCGTTACCGTTAATGATCGTCTTTATGCCACTGTCTTTGAACTCGTTCTTGCAGTACACGTCGGTGCTCACCCACTTCTCTTTCTCGAGCGTGTTTACAAAGGTGACCTCGTCGCTGTCCTTCGCGGCGCTCAGGGTAGCGGTCTTCTCGGCTCCACCCTGCGGCGTGTAGCGCCAGCTCCAAGCGGTATCCTCGGTGACGGTGTACTCGCCGACCTTCAAGCCCTTGAGGGTCACGGAGCCGTTGCCCTGAATGACCACGCGCTTTGCGATGCCCGGGCCGGTGATCGTGAAGATGAAGCTCTGGCCGTCGTCGATGGCCGTACCCGCAGCCAATTCCTTCTTGACGGTCAGGGTGCAGGTCTTGACGTGGATCAGGAACTGATAGCCCTCCGGAAGCTCGCAGGTCTGGTTGCATTTCTCATGCTTGAACGTCGTGTGCGGTTTGGTCACATCCGTGTCGCCGATCTTCACGGTCACGGCAACACCGATGTCCTCGGTGGTGTTGATCTTGCCATTCAGGATCTTGCTATCATCGGGCGCGCAGGTGATCGTCAGCTCCGGCTTGGTGCCGAGCATGGTCGACGGATCAGCCACCGTCTCCCCGTGCTTCCACTCGGTCGATTTCAGATTGCTCTCGAGATTCTCAGGCACGGCTGCGCCGTAGTACGCCTCGGTATCCTTAAAGGTCAGCTCCGGCTTGAAGACGTTGATGTTGGCGGTTTTCTCGCCGGTCTTTGCCGTGGCCTCTGCGCCTGTCGGAGGCACAATCCCAGGCTTCAGCGGCTCCGGCTCGACCTTGACGCTGATGGTGTAGGTGCCATCGGCGGTCAAGGCTGTGGTCGGTTTGGTGACGTTGGTGGTGATCTTCACGTAGTCTGCCTTCCACGCGTTTTCGCCGGTGTACTCGCTCGTCTTGAGCAGATCCACGCCGTTGCACATGGCGGTGGCGTCGGTCTTGCAGTCGTTCTCCGTCACATTGCCCAGCAGGTAGACGTTCTTGTCCACTGCGTTCACGGTCACGTCCTTGATGGGGACATTGACAGTGGGTACGTCGAATTTCTTGACCTCATTACCATCCTTGTCATAGACACCGGAATCCGAACCGTTGGTGGGGACGCCGTTGCCGCCCAGGAAGCCCGGCTCGGGGTTGACGGTAAACTCAATGATGAGCTTGCTGCCGCGTGTACCGTCGGTTTTCGGGTTCTCCGAGATAAAGTTTGCATTGAAGTCAAAGCCCGTGACGGAAACAGTCTTGCCCGTGATCGTGGCATTCGGGCCGCTGGTAGCGGTAGCCGCAACCGGAGCCGCCCAGCTGCCATTGCCTTGATACGCAGCGGTGTAGAGCTTGATATCGCTGGTATTCGCGGGTACGGTGAAGTAGGGGGAGACGATATCCTTGACCACGGTCTGCGCCCCCAAGTCGATGGACGCGTTCTGGATGTTGTTGCTGATGCTCGTGAAGATATCCTTCAGCTGTTGATCGTCATTTGCAGACAAATAATAGTGATCGGAGGCATTGGCGGTGCGGGTGAAGTTCTCGGTGATTGTGTAAGTGTACTTTACTTTTGTAGGATAACCCCAAAAATCATATTCCAAGACGTCCTCATCGAGTTTCAACCCCACTGTATTAGCATCTTTATAATTGCTGGACAGCAGATTCAGAAACCGATTCCCTGCGGGCCGTTCTGTGTTAGCCTTGCTCGTACTTTGCCAGTACGAACCAATGGTACCATCGCTATTCTGGTCAAAGCCACTGGCACCGTACATCTCATTGGGGTTCACACCAGTAAAGATACCAAGGGCGTACACGGTCGCGCCGCCGGCCTTCAAGGTATTTGCGGCACGGATGGCGCCGTCTGCGACGGACGTGCTAAATGTGCTCTCAGTGGTGGGCACACCGTCGGTAAAGAAGATGACGACCTTCTGCCGCGTGGCGTTGCTGCCACTATAGGCGTAGCCACTGCCCATCAGCTTTACAGCTTCATCCATACCGGCCTTGGCGTTGGTCGCACCCTCGGGTTTATCAGGCAACCTGCTGATTCTATTTTTCAGCGTGTTCTGCCCGGTCGTATCCACATTCGTCCAGCCCAACAGCGTAGACGCATTCGAGCCAAAGGTCACCAGTGCCATGCGGTGGTCGGCAGTATCCGAGTACTTCTCTGCAACGGCATCAATAAAACCTTTGACAGCCTCCTTCATTGCATACTGTCTACGCTTAGTATTTGTGTATGTTGTGTTGCCGCTAAAGTCATACGCCATAGAGCCAGACTGGTCCAGCACCAGCACAACATCCATCGGCACGATGGTGGTGCTGGTAGTGACCGTACCCGTGGTATGCGCCTCCAGACGAATCTTGTAGCTGCCGTCCGAATTGACAGTGGCCTTCTTGCTCAAAACCAGACCTTCGGTATTGCCGCCGCCATTGGTCGTGCCTCTTGCCGGTGCTCTGAGGAGGCGGCCAGCGGTGGGAACGAGCACGGCGGGCAAAAACGGGCCGGCATCCGTGAACACCACCGTCTCAGGCACCTCGTATTCGGGGGTGATATCGGAAATGTGGCCGCGGAGCGCGTCCAGCAGGTCGTTCTCCTCCGCCCACTTCTCAAACTGCGCCAACTCGCCTTCCTCGCAGGCGTCGCAGATCTCCGCAAACTCCTCCAAGGAGCTTGTGGCCATCAGCCTATCATACAGGGTCTGGAATGCGTCGGGCTGCTCCTGCTCCTCCTTGTCCTGCTCCGGGGCTACGTACAGTGGGCAGTCCTCGGCGTGGGCTGCGCCCTCCGCCGCGCCGCAGGTGCAGGCAACAGGCTGCTCGTCCTGCTTGTCCTGCTCGTCCTTGCCCTGCTCGGGGGCTACGTACAGCGGGCAGTCCTCGGCGTGGGCTGCGCCCTCCGCCGCGCCGCAGGTGCAGGCAACAGGCTGCTCGTCCTGCTTGTCCTGCCCGTCCTTGCCCTGCTCGGGGGCTACGTACAGCGGGCAGCCCTCGGCGTGGGCTGCGCCCTCCGCCGCGTTACAGGTGCAGGCAACAGGCTGCTCGTCCTGCTTGTCCTGCTCCCCGTCGGGCTGCACGTCGAGATCACCCGTGTCCCCCGGCACAACGTCCGTGGTTTCCTGTGCGGGCGCAGACTGCTCCTCATTGGTCTGGCCGTCGGCAAACGCCGTGGTCAGGGCGGCGGGCAGCAGCGTGAACACCATCACACAGCAGAGGAACAGCGCCAGAAATCTCTTTTTCATTGCTTCTTTCCTCCTTCTCAGGCTTTCGGCCAACCGACGGCCTCCATTGCGGTCTTGCCATTGTTGGCCATCTGTACGGCCTGCGCGACTACGTCGACCGTTGCCGTGGCGTTCTGGTACTCGTTGCCCATGTAGGCGTTAAAGGTCACCTCGGAGAAGATGGGCGCGGTGGTCTCGCCGGGCTTCAGGGCGCTATGATAGTAGTAGTAGCCGTCGTTCCCGTCCGTCCAGTAGGTGCGGTCGACGATCACCTCTACCATATCGAGGTCGACCTCGCCGGCGCCTGCCAGCTTGATGGCCTTATCGACCCGCACGCGAATCCACGCGTCGGACGCGCCGGTGTTCTTGACCTCCGCGATCTTGGTGACAGTCGCGTCGGGCATCACACCCATCAAATCCTCGAACGGCTGCGTCTTGGCCTCGTCTGCCCATTCCTGCACCGCGATCTCCACGCCACCGGTGGTGATGACGTTGTGCGCCGTGGTCTCCGCGTTGTAGTACGCCAGCGTACCGGCGGCCAGCGTGGCGATGCAGATGGCCAGCACAGACAGAATCAAAATTTTCCGCTTCATAGTCTTTGCTCCCCTCAACTTGTATTTACAAATCTCCGATGAGATTTGAAGACATGGGTCAGTGGTTCGCGCCAGTCAGGTGCGAGCCGTGGTGTGCGGTCATGGTTACGGAACCATGCGGGAACACCCGACGGTTCGGATGCTCCCGCACGGTCTGCGCCCGGGGGCGCAGACCATGGGGTCAGGTTACGCAGCGATTTGCTGTGGTTGATTACTTGTCGAACTCGGCGAAAGCAGCATCCCAGGTGTCGAAGCCGTCAGCCTGAATGGCATCAGCGGTAACGGTGATCGTGCCGAACTCATCGGTGTTCTCAAGGCCAGCGGGAACCTTGACCTGCTGGAACATGGCGGTGGTATCAGCACCAGCAGCCAGCTTGTTAGCATACTTCAGGGTGAAGGTAACGTCCCCGTTCGCAGCCATGGCGTCAACAAGGCTCCAGCCCTCACCGAGGCCATCGATCAGATACGTCAGCGAGTCCTTCAGCTCCCCAGCCACATAGGTGGGATACTTCTCACGGTTGGTCACCCAGCCTTTCACCTCAACTTTGGCGCGAATCCACGCGGCGTTCTTGCCCGTGTTATGGACGGTCGGGTCCTTGTTCACAACAGCACCGGGGTAAACATTGTATTCGTTGCTGGTGACGCGGCCTTCACCATTCGCATTGGCCTCATCCAGCGTGATCTTCACGTCGCCCATGGTGAAGGTGTTGGTAGCGGTCTTGGTATCGGTAAAGTATGCAAGGGATGCGCCCACGATGGCGATGGCCACGAGAGCAACGCACAGGAAAATCGCAGTAATTTTCTTTTTCATGTCCTTACTCCTCAATTATTGTCGTTTTTACGTACTTGGTATCGTTCCCGCGCTTGCGCGCAAAGTGGATACTCAGGTGCCGGGCTTCACCAAGTTCCAAGCGGTTGCGACATCAGCGACGTTCTCCTTCTGCACCGCATAAGCGGTGAAGGACAGCGTGGGGTTGGTGGCGGTCGCAATCTCGTCCTTGTTCAGTTCGGGGCTGACGGTGACCTTGTTGTCCTTGAGGACGTTAAAAGTAGTACCTGCCAGAGCTGTAGCCGCATCAACATCACGGTAGTAGACATCGGTCTCGCCAGGCACAAGCGTCCACTTGGCGGTATCAACGGCGTAGGTCACCTTGTTTGTAACAAAGGTACCAGCCGCCTCCACCTTGACGAACAGCCAGCAGGCCTCAGAACCGGCCTTGACTTCGACCGTCGGGTCCTTGGGCAGATCCTTGCCGGGGACGATCTTGTAGTTCTCGACCTTATCGACCTTTTGGTTCATATCGAGCGTGTTGTCTGCCGCATTGTACTTGTGCTCGTACAGCTCGATGTCGATGTTACCGTAGGTGAAGGTGTTCGTGACCGGATCGGTCGTCTTGGTCAGCCATGCAATGGTCCCCCCTACTGCACAGCCCAGAGCCAGCACCAGTGCCAGCATCACGACGAACGTTTTGCTGCTCACGCTGCGGCGGTTTGCACTATGCTTCATAATCTCTTCCTCCTTTTCTTAGCTATGTATGTTGTGTTTTATTTCAACAGACAACAGAAGTCATGCTCCCCCCCTCATCTGTTGGAATCGCGTATGGTGGTTGATACGTGTCTCTCAGCAGTTGGTGGCGCGGGGATTAGTTGAACTTAGCGGCATCCCAAGCGGCCTTAGCGTCGGCGAAGCCGTCCTTCTGCACAGCGTAAGCGGTGATGTTGATGGTCTTGCCTGCATAATTCTCCAACGTGGTCGCGTTAACAGTATCAGCGATCTTGAAGTTTTCGAACACGACGAAATCCTTTTCAGAGCCGTCGTATACCTTGTAATACACGTTGGCGACGCCGTTGAGAGCCGTCCAGCCGTTAGTCGCGATCTGAGCGGCGATCTTCGTGTCAGCCTCAATGTTAGCGATCTCGTTCACGACCTTCACGAAGATCCAGCTGTTCTCGCTGCCAGCGGCCACATGCACGGTGGGGTCCTTGGTGTAGGTGTGGCCGGGCATCAGCTTGTACTCGTTTTCCTTCACACGGGCAGCACCCGTAACCGGAGTGCCGTCCGCATTCACCTTCGCCTCGTCCAGCGTGATCCCAATCGTACCGATGGTGAAGGTGTTTTTGACCGAATCGGTAGAGGTCAGGTACGCCATAGTACCCAGCACGGAAGCAGCAACGAGCAACACCGCGCAAAGGGTCATGAGTAACGCCTTGCTTTTTGTTTTCATTACGAAAACCTCCTTAAAAAATGTTTTGTATATAGGGAGCCTTACGGCATTGCCCTTGCAGGAATGGCAGCCTATTGCGGCTGCTCTGTCCGCTCCGCCGGGGCGGAGGCGTCCGGGGTCTGGGGGTCTGCGTCCTCCGGCGGCACGGCCTTGCCGCGGCGGGCTGTCCGCTTGCCGGGCTTGTCCCCGTCCTTGTCGTCGGCGAACACGTCGGGCAGGAACACCAGCAGCAAAAGCACCGCTGCGCCGGACAGCGCCACATACATACCGGGCGGGTGCTGGATGTAGTCCGCCACGTAGCCCAGATACGGGATGGTGAAGACCGGCGTGCCGATGACATTCTTATAATGTACAAGGCCGCCGTCCTCGGCGTCGTTGGCGTCGCCCTTGGTGCGGAAGCGGATGACGGAGGCGTCCTCCTCGTCCGGGACGATACCCACCACACGGTGGGTGGCGACGGTGTTCTCGTCCAGCATAAAGGTGATGGGCTGCCCCTCCTTGATGGTGTAGGGGTCGACCTTCTTGACATAGATCAGTGAGCCGGTGTGATAGGTAGGCTCCATCGAGCCGGACAGTACGGTAAAGACCTGTAAGCCCACCAGTCTTGCGCCCACCAGCAGGAGCGCCAGGATCACCACCAGCGCCACCAGAATACTGCTGACAACGTTCCACGCTTTCTTGATCGATCGGTTCATGTTATGTGCTTGTTCCCTCTCTTTTTAAGTACTCATCCCGGATGTGGGGCTCCACGAAGTAATAGATCTGCCAGAACGTCCAGTAGGTGGTGTCGTCGTTGTTCTCCAGCTCGCCGTTGAGCACCCGCAGGGCGAAAGCCAGCATGGTGTCGAAGATCTGGTGTACCACCATGTCCACGTTGGTGCCCGGCTTAAACGCGCCGCTGACCCGGCGGATCAGCCCGCGGTAATAGCGCATATGCTTTTCGTAGGCGAACTCCTGACACTCCGCCGAGTAGTAGTAGCGGCAGTAGAACTTGCAGTTGTCCTTGTTGGTCAGGATGTATTGCCATGTCTGCTTCCACAGTGTGAAGGTGTAGCCCTGCCACGAAAGCCCCAGCTGGCGGGAGTCCACTATGATCCAGCGCAGAAATTTGGCGAACCGCACGTCCTCCTGGTGGAACGCCATGCTGAGCATCTCGTTCTTGCCGCGGAAGCATTTATATATGTATGCCTCGTTCAAGCCCGCCTCGGCCGCGATGGCCTTTGTGGTGGCCTTGGACAAGCCATCCCGCGCCACAACGCGGACGGCGCTGCTGATAAATGCCTGCTGCAGGTTTGCCTGTTGCTGTAGATTTGCCTGTTGTTGATTCGGATGCTCCAAGCATACCCCTCCATCAAGAATAAGTGATTGCTTACACGGATTTTGAAAAAGTAGCAAATCGTCGTGGGCGACAGCCCTGGCGATTTGCCGATGGGGTGGGAGTCAGCCTCGTAAGCGGTGGTTTACGGACGGCATCCACACTTTTTGTCATTACTTCCATAAGTCGCCGTTATTATAGCATAGCCCCTTGGAAATACCAACCCCTGAACCGACATCTTAACACTTTTTTAATAAATCTTAACACGGCCCTAACGGGTAAAATGGGAATTTTTCCCCGCTGGAATTGGAAGTTTTTTCCGGGCTAAAAAGTGCAAATATCACGCAGTCACGCGGCTTTGCGCCTCCGGGCGCGAGAAGTAAAAAAGCAGCATTCCCATCAGGAATGCTGCTTTTTTGGAGCTTGTGGCCGGATGCCTTGTGTTTCTTCGGATATTCGTATATAATGTACCGTGTTGAGTATTATCCATGTGGAGGTGCGGTATGAACGGGATCAAGGGCTATATCTCCATTCGGGAGGCGTCCTACCGTTGGGGCGTGTCAGAGCGGCGGGTCAACCAATATTGCGCCGAGGGGCGGATCCCCGGCGCGTCCCGGTTCGGGCGTTCATGGGCGATCCCGGAAAACACGGAAAAGCCGTCCGACCCGCGCAGAAAAGCCGCAGAAGGAGGCGATGGGTATGGTTTCCGATGAAGCTGCGTACCGGCGGTATTTAAGTGGAGAGGAAAAGGCTGCTGACCTGCTGGTGGAGCGCTACGGCGATGCGCTGACGCTTTACATAAATGGATATATAAAGGACATTCACGAGGCGGAGGATCTGATGATCGAAGCTTTCTCACAGCTTTTTGCGAAAGAACGGCTTATCGGGGGCAAGGGCAGCTTTAAGGCATATCTTTACAAAACCGCTCGTCACCTTGCCCTTCGGCATAATCAGAAACACCGTTTTGCGTTCCTGCGCTTGGATGAGCTGGACTTTGAGCCGCAAAGCGACACGCTGATCGACACCGATCTGCTTCGCAGCGAACGAGACCGCCAGCTTTATGATGCGCTTGAAAAGCTGAAAGCAGAATACCGGGAAGCGCT
>CAKTPV010000031.1 GCA_934591815.1 uncultured Oscillospiraceae bacterium | reverse complement strand
AACGTCCTTCCTCCAGCAGACGGAGAATATCGGGCAGAGGCTTGCGTTCCTGCGGGACAAAAGCCTCGGATAGCTGGTCGTGATACCAGCGGGGGTATTCCTTTGCGGTTAACAGGCGAAAATTCATAGACGTTCCTCCTTCAACAGCCGCTGTATATCCTCCGGCAGAGGGGCGGTGACGTCGATGACCGCACCGGTGACCGGGTGCAGCATCCGCAGGTGATAGCTGTGGAGCGCAGGACGGGCGATGAGCGCCCTGTCCTCCGTGCCATAGAGCCAGTCGCCGGTGAGGGGGTGACCGATGGCGGCCATGTGTACCCGCAGCTGGTGTGTGCGTCCGGTGGTGGGGGTCAGCCGCAGCAGGGCGCGGCCCTGGGCCGTCTCCAGCACCTGATAATGGGTGTGTGCGGCCTGTCCTGCCGGGTCGGGCTGCCGCCTGAGCAATGACCCCTCCGCCCGGCCCAGGGGCAGGTCGATGTCCCCCTCCGGAGGCTGAGGCACGCCCTCGCACACAGCCCGGTAGTCCCGCTGAAAGTCCGGGGTGTGGAGCTGGGCCATGCAGCGGGCGTGGACAAAGCCGGTTTTGGCCACGGCCATGATGCCGGTCGTGCCTCGGTCCAGCCGGTTTACGGCGTGGAACGTGTCACTGCGGAGGTAAAAGGCCACCGCCCCGGCCAGCGTCACTGGCTCTTCCGTCAGTGCGGCGGGGTGCAGGGCGATGCCGGAGGGTTTGTTGAGCAGCAGCAGGTCGTCGTCCTCGTATAGAACGTCCAGCGGAAAGTCCACCGGTTGAATATGCGGGTTCTCGCCAGAGGGATCGGACACGTCGGCGCACAGCAGGTCACCGGTGTGGGCCACGGCCCGGACGGTGACGGGTGCACCGTTCAGCGTGATGGCGTTGCGGAACTTCAGGCGGCTCAGCAGGCTGTGATCGATATGCCACAGGCTGCGGAGCAGATGCCTGACGGTAAGACCGTCCTCTCCGGCGGCGACGGTGTGGGTCAGTATACGCATGGCGCACCTCCTTCCGAAAAAACAGTATAGCATATTTTCCGGGAATGTGGTATCATAAATGCACTAATCCGAAAAAGGGAGGGCCTGACTATGGCATCGAAGGTCTATTTTGCCGACCTGCGGGCGGACTATCATGAGAATTTGCAGCAGAAGCTGACCCGTCTGATGAAAACGGCGGGCATGGGCGATATCGATTTCAACGAGAAATATGTGGCCATCAAGATGCACTTCGGTGAGCCGGGCAATCTGGCGTTCCTGCGGCCCAACTGGGCCAAGACGGTGGCGGACTTCGTGAAGGAGCGGGGCGGCAAGCCCTTCCTGACGGACTGCAACACCCTGTATGTGGGCGGGCGGAAGAATGCGCTGGATCATCTGGACAGCGCCATGCTCAACGGCTTCAACCCCATGACCACCGGCTGCCAGATCCTCATCGCCGACGGTCTGAAGGGCAACGACGAGGTAGAGGTGCCGGTGGCGGGCGGCGAGTATGTGCAGGCTGCCAAGATCGGCCGCGCCGTCATGGATGCCGACGTGTTCATCTCCCTGACCCACTTCAAGGGTCACGAGGAGGCGGGCTTCGGCGGATGCCTGAAGAATATCGGCATGGGCTGCGGCAGCCGCGCCGGTAAGATGGAGCAGCACAACGCCGGTAAGCCCCATGTGAGGCAAAAGCTGTGCGTGGGCTGCGGCCAGTGCCGGAAGATCTGCGCCCACGGCGCGCCGGTCATCACCGACGGCAAGGCTGTCATCGACCACGACAGATGTGTGGGCTGCGGCCGCTGCATCGCCATCTGCCCCAAGAACGCGGTGCAGATCAACTGGGACGAGACCACCACCAACCTGAACCGGAAGATCGCCGAGTACACCAAGGCGGTGGTGGACGGACGCCCCTGCTTCCACATTTCGCTGGTCATCGACGTGTCCCCCAACTGCGACTGCCATTCGGAGAACGATATGCCTATCGTACCCAACGTGGGGATGTTTGCCTCCTTTGACCCGGTGGCGCTGGACATGGCCTGCGTGGACGCGGTCAACGCCCAGACGCCCCTGCGCGGCTCCGCCGCCGACGGAGAGGCAGGGCATGTCCACGAGCATGACCACTTCCAGCGCATCCACCCGGATACGGACTGGCACAGCTGTCTGGAGCACGGCGAGAAGATCGGTATCGGTACGCGGGAGTACGAGCTGATCAAGATCTGAGCATTTGCATAAAAGGATGCCTCCGGCTCTGCCGGAGGCATCCTTTTTGCGTCCTGTCAGTCCTCGTGGGGCTTTACGTCCTGATAGAGCATATTCCACACTACCTGATAGGCGTGGAGGGTGTCCGCACCGTGGCAGACCATCCGCACGTCCATGTCCGGGTGTTCCCGGAGGAAGTCCATAATGGCCTTCAGCGCCACGTGGGCGGCCTGTAACACCGGGTAGCCGTAGACACCGGTGGAGATGGAGGGGAAGTCCACGCTGCGGCAGCCGTGGGATACGGCCAGCGTCAGCGCACTGCGGTAGCAGGAGGCCAGCAGCGCCGCCTCACCGTGACCGCCGCCCCGCCAGATGGGGCCGACGGTGTGGATGACATACCGGCAGGGCAGGTCATAGGCGGCGGTCAGCCTGGCCTGTCCCGTCTCACAGCCGTGGAGGGTGCGGCACTCCGCCAGAAGTCCCGGCCCGGCGGCCCGGTGGATAGCGCCGTCCACGCCGCTGCCGCCCAGCAGGGAGGTGTTGGCAGCGTTGACAATGGCATCGGCATGGGACTGGGTGATATCACCCTGCACAATGGAAAGCATGAAACTCACCTCACGAAAAAGTACGGGAAACAGACAATATAAAGGGAATGCTCAGAACACGGACAAAAATATTTACAGATTTGCCCGTTTGTGCTATTATAATACGGTTAGAACAGGTATGCAACAGCGGGAAAGGAAAGCCAGTGAGAAAATATGTACCGGCCTATGAGGGCAACCTGCGCAAGCACGCGCTGTCGGTGCCCCGCTGCATCAGCGAGTGCAGCGGCATCCGGGTGTTCGGACGCCGCATCAAGTCTCTGGTGTTCAGCACGGACGTGGCCATTATCAAGAATATCAACGCCGACGCCATCATCGCGGTGTACCCCTTCACGCCCCAGCCTGCCATCACACAGGCCATCATCGGCGTATCGGATGTGCCGGTGTTCTGCGGCGTGGGCGGCGGTCTGACCACCGGCATCCGCTCCGCCAGCATGGCCGCCTATGTGGAGCATCAGGGCGCTTACGGCGTGGTGTGCAACAGCAAGATCGGACTGGAGACGATCCGCGATATCAAGAGCGCCGTGGAGATCCCGGTGGTGTACACAGTCATCTCGGAGAAGATGGATATCCAGCCCTATCTGGACGCGGGGGTGGACATCCTCAATGTGTCCGGCGCGGCACGGACGCCGGAGATCGTGGCGGCGCTGCGGGCACGGTATCCGGATATGGCCATCATCGCCACCGGCGGCCCCACGGATGAGAGCATCCTGGCCACCATTGAGGCGGGCGCCAACGCCATCACCTATACGCCGCCCAGCAGCGCGTCGCTGTTCGCCAAGACCATGGCGGACAACCGCAGTGAGCTGGAATAGAAGCTAAAAAGGAACGGGACTTCTTTGAAAGTCCCGTTCCTTTTTTGTCGTAGGATGCAGCTTGTCACAGGGCGAGATAGGCGCGGCATTTGGCGTCGGCCTCGTGAGCCAGACGCTCCTCGTCCACGGTGACGAGGCGGCCTCCCTTCACGGTGACGCGGCCCTGCACCACCGTATAGTCCACCGGGCCGCGGACACCCACGGTACCCAGCACCGAGCCGGCGTCGCAGCCGCAGCCCACCAGCTCCAGCCGGCGACTGTCGATCATAAAGAGGTCGGCGCACCTGCCCTCGCTGAGCTGGCCGATATCGTCCCGCCCCAGCAGGCGGGCACTGCCCCGTGTGGCCATCTTCAGCACATCGTAGCCGGTGGGCGCCTGACGGCTGGAGGTCAGGCGGTGCAGCAGGTAGGCCACCCGCAGCTCCTCCAGCAGGCTGGAGCCGTCGTTGGAGGCGGAGCCGTCCACCGCCAGACCCACCGGCACACCCAGCGCCAGCATCTCCGGAATACGCGCCACACCGCTGGCCAGCTTCATGTTGCTGATGGGGCAGTGGGCCACGCCGGTGCCGGTCTGCGCCAGCAGACGCAGTTCCTCGTCGTTGAAGTGGATGCCGTGGGCAAACCACACATCACTGCCGATCCAGCCCAAGCGCTCCATGTATGCCAGCGGGCGGACGCCCTCCCGCGCCAGCATGAAGTCCTCCTCGTCCTTCGTCTCACACAGGTGGGTGTGGAGGCGCACGCCGTACTGACGGGCCAGAATGGCGCTTTGCCGCAGCAGCTCCGCCGACACGGAGAAGGGGGAGCAGGGCGCCAGCGCCACGCGGTGCATGGCGCCGTAGGACGCATCGTGATAGGCTTCGATGGCGTGGACGCTGTCGCGCAGGATCTCATCCACCGTCTGCACCACGCTGTCCGGCGGCAGACCGCCGTCCTTCTTGCTCAGATCCATGCTGCCCCGGCTGGCGTACATTCGGATACCCAACTCATCGGCGGCGGCGAATTGCGCCCCCAGCAGGTCGCCGCTGCCGGCGGGAAAGACATAGTGGTGGTCGAAGCAGGTGGTACAGCCGTGCTTCATCAGCTCGCCCATGCCGGTGAGGCTGGACAGGCGGATGACGTCGGCGTCCAGATTTTTCCAGATCTCATACAGGGTGCGCAGCCAGTCGAACAGCTCCATGTTCTGCACCTGCGGCAGGTTGCGGGAGAACACCTGATACAGGTGATGGTGGGTGTTGACAAGGCCGGGATAGCAGAACATATGGCTGCCGTCGATGACGCGGTCGGCGGGGACATCCAGATCATGGCCGATGGTCTTGATGAAGCCGTCCTCGCAGTAGAGGTCGGCGTTTTGCAGGATGCGGTCGCTGTCGTCACAGGTGACGAGCTGGGCAATGTGCCGGATCAGCAGGGTGGACATGGCGATTCCTCCTTGGCAGATAGTGATGGGTAGGAAAAAAGAGCAGGCCGCAAGCGGCCCACTCTTTTTTTGATACAGTCAGCGTTCCTCGCGGAAGTAGGAGAGACCGAGGGACGCGGGGGGCTGATCCTCCCGCTTCTTACGCAGGGACACGATGATCAGCACCACCAGTGTGATGACGTAGGGCAGCATCTTGTACAGCTCCTTCACCGCCATCTGGGTGCCGGTGGGCAGGTAGATGTTCAGGATGTACAGGCCGCCGAACAGGATGGAGGCCCAGATGCTGGCGCTGGGACGCCAGATGGTGAAGATGACCAGCGCGATGGCCAGCCAGCCGCGGTCACCGAAGGCGTTGTTGGACCAGACGCCGTTGGCGTAGTCCATGACGTAGTACAGACCGCCCAGACCCGCGATCATGGAGCCGATGCAGGTGGCGAGGTACTTGTACTTGGTGACGTTGATACCGGCGGCATCGGCGGTGGAGGCACTCTCACCCACGGCGCGCAGGTGCAGACCGGCGCGGGTGCGGTTCAGGAAGAAGGAGGCGCCGATGGCGATGAGGATAGCCAGATACGCCAGAAAGCCGTAGGACAGGAACAGCTGACCGAACCAGCCGGTGCTGTCTGCGCCGGGCAGGGTGGTCTTGAAGAACAGGCTGGTTTTGGACAGGGCAATGGAGGGTACCTCGCTGTTGGTCAGCTTGATGAGGGAGCCGCCGAAGAAGTTGCCCACGCCCACGCCGAAGGTGGTCATGGCCAGACCGGTGACGTTCTGGTTGGCCCGAAGGGTGACGGTGAGGAAGCAGTACAGCAGACCCATCAGCAGAGAGCCCAGCAGCGAGCAGAGGATGGGGATCATAATGGCCAGGAAGCCGTTGAGCTGTCCGCCGGCGGACTGCTCATAGAAGAACGAGCCGATGACGCCGCTGATGCCGCCCACATACATGATGCCGGGGATACCGAGGTTCAGGTTGCCGGACTTCTCCGTCAGGATCTCGCCGGTGCTGCCGAACAGCAGGGGGATACCCTGCATGACGGCGCGGGGGAAGAAGGATACAAAGTTGAAGTCCATCCGTCACGCCTCCTTTCTGCTGCTCTTGCGCAGGGTGACCTTATAGGTGATGAAGAACTCGGTAGCAATAATGAAGAACAGGATGATACCGGTAAGGATGTCGGCGAAGGAGTGGTTCAGGCTCAGGGTACTGGCCACCTCACTGGCGCCGCGATCCATGGTCACCAGCAGCAGCGAGGAGGCGATCATGATGAAGGGATTGAACTTGGACATCCAGGACACCATGACGGCGGTAAAGCCGCGGCTGTTCACGATGGTGGTGGTCAGGGTATGGTCGATACCGGCGGTCATTATGAAGCCCATCATGGCGCACAGCGCGCCGGAGAGCACCATGGTGCGGATGATGACCCGATCCACCTTGATGCCGGCGTAGCTGGCGGTGCGCTGGCTTTCGCCGACCACGGCGATCTCGTAGCCGTGTTTGCTGTATTGCAGGTATATATACATCAGCACCGTCATGATGCCCACGATGAGGATGGGCAGCAGGTAGGAGTTGCCGACCTCCGGCAGCCAGCCGGCGCGGGTGTCCTGATTGATGATGCCGATCTTACCGGCGCCCTTAGGCACCTCCCACACGATGATGAAGTAGGAGGCCAGCTGCATGGCGATGTAGTTCATCATCAGGGTGAACAGCGTTTCGTTGGTGTTCCACTTTGCCTTGAAGAAGGCGGGCAGGAAGCCCCAGACGGCGCCGGCCAGCAGCGCGGCTGCCAGAGAGATCACGATCAGCAGCGCATGGGGCACCTTGCCGCCCAGCAGGATCATGCAGGTGGTGGTGGCGAGGCAGCCGATGAGGGTCTGACCCTCGGCACCGATGTTCCAGAAGCGCATCTTGAAGGCGGGGGTCACCGCCAGAGAGATACCCAGCAGCACCGCCACATTGCGGAAGGTCACGCCGATGCGGCGGGGAGAGCCGAAAGCGCCCTTGAGGATGGTGCGGTAGACGGCGATGGGGTCCTGTCCCGTCAGCAGCGTGGTGATAAGGCCGCAGAAGACCAGCGCCAGCACCAAGATACCGCCGCGGATCAGCAGCGCCTTGGGCAGGGGCAGCGTATCCCGCTTGGAGATATGGAAAAGAGAACCTTTTTTATTCATCTGCCTTGCCTCCTCCCGCACGGGTCATCAGTGCGCCCACTTCCATCTTATTGGTGGTGCGTCCGTCCACAACGCCGGACACCTGACCGCCGCAGAGCACCACGATGCGGTCGCACAGCTCCAGCAGCACGTCCAGATCCTCGCCGACGTAGACCACGGCGACGCCCTTCATCTTCTGCTCTGTCAGCAGGTTATAAATCGTATACGAGGTATTGATATCCAGACCGCGGACGGCGTAGGCCGTCATCAGCACGGAGGGCTCCTGTGCGATCTCGCGGCCCACCAGCACCTTCTGCACGTTGCCGCCGGACATACGGCGGACGGGGAAGCTGGTGCTGGGGGTGACCACCTCCAGCTCCTGCCAGATGCGCTGTGCCAGCGCCTCTGGATTCTTGCGGTCCAGGAAGATGCTGTGACCCTTCCGCCAGGAGCGGAGCATCATGTTGCCGGTCATGCCCATGGAGCCTACCAGACCCATGCCCAGACGATCCTCCGGCACGAAGCTCATGGCGATACCGGCCTTGCGGATGTCCATGGGATCCTTGCCCACCAGCTCCTGCGGCGCGGCGCCGTCGGGGGCGTAGTAGGTGACGGAGCCGGAGGCAATGGGGTACAGGCCCGCGATGGACTCCAGCAGCTCACGCTGTCCGGAGCCGGCCACGCCGGCCACGCCCAGCACCTCGCCGGCCTTGATCTCAAAGCTCACGTTGTCCAGACGCTTGACGCCCAGCTCATCGAATACGGTGAGCCCCTCCAGCTTCAGGCGGGTAGCCACGTTCTTAGGCTCGGGGCGGTCGATATTCAGGCTGACGCTGCGGCCCACCATCATGTCCGTCAGGGACTGCTGGTCGGCGTCCTTGGTCAGCACGTCGCCGATGTACTCACCCTTACGCAGCACTGCCACGCGGTCGGAGACCTCCAGCACCTCATGGAGCTTGTGGGTGATGATAATGAGGGATTTGCCGTCGGCCTTCATGTTGCGCATGACGGTGAACAGCTTGTCCGTCTCCTGCGGCGTCAGCACGGCGGTGGGCTCATCCAGAATGAGGATATCCGCACCGCGGTACAGCACCTTGACGATCTCCACCGTCTGCTTCTGGGAGACGGACATATCGTAGATCTTCATGTCGGGGTCGATGTCGAAGCCGTACTTGTCGCAGATGTCCTGCACCTTTTTGCGGGCGTTGGCAAGATCCAGCTTGCCCTCCAGACCCAGAATGATGTTCTCTGTGGCGGTAAACAAATCTACCAGCTTGAAGTGCTGATGGATCATACCGATGCCGAGGGCGAAGGCGTCCTTGGGAGACGCGATGGTCACCGGCTGGTCGTGGATGTAGATCTGCCCCTCGTCGGGGAAGTAGATGCCGGAGAGCATATTCATCAGGGTCGTCTTGCCGCTGCCGTTTTCGCCCAGCAGGGACAGGATCTCACCCTCGCGCAGCTCCATGTTGATCGCGTTGTTGGCGACAACTTTTCCGAACCGCTTGGTGATGTTCTCCATTTTGATCGCGCATTTGTTTTCCAAGGCTGTCATCCTTTCTTTCGGCGCAGAAGGCTGCAACACCCCGCAACACGCCGGGACTGTGTTCCATGTGGCTTATTCTACCATATCCGGCGGGGGTTGTAAATCATAATTAGCAAAAAAATTGTTAGGTACACACAAAGAATGTAAGGTTACACGAGAAAGGATTGTTCCATTTGTGTAAATTGTCGAAACTGGGCGTGGGGGATAGAGAAAGAACGAGGTGGGCTGCCGGGCAGCCCACCTCGTTACATGTGTTATATGTCGTTTTCGGGGCAGATCAATGCTTAGCCGAAGTTGACGTTCAGCAGGTTGATGCCGTCGATCTGCAGATCGAAGTAAGGAGCGGAACGGAACTCGGACTCGGAGAAGTAACCGTCATGCACGACCTCGGTGTCGGGGGTGTTATCGCTGTCGGCGTTGACGTCGGCCATGTAGGAGGTCAGAGCCTCGCCCTTCACGGTGAAGTTAGCGCAGTCGAACACATGGATCTCGCCCTTCTCCAGCTTCTCGGTGGCGGCGGCAATCGCCTCGGCAGTGCCGGCGGCAGCCACGTTGGTGTTCAGATCGGTCAGAACCACGGAGTTGGTGGCCAGCGTGCCGACCCAGTCAGCGGGGATCTCGGTACCGTCCATGACGGCCTTGATGCACATCTCATAGTAGGGAGCCCAGTTGATGCGGGAGGAGATGATGTAGGTGTTGGGGCAGGCACTCACGGTGGAGCCGTTGTAGGACACGTTGGGAACACCGGCGTTCTCGCAGGCGGTAGGAGCACCCAGAGAGTCAGCGTGCTGGCTGATCAGCTTGCAGCCGCCCTGGATCAGCTTCTCTGCGCCTTCCTTCTCCAGAGTCTCATCGTACCAGCTGCCGGTGAAGGTCACGTCCATGGTGACGGTGGGGCAGACGGACTTGGCACCCAGATAGAAGGAGGTGTAGCCGGAAACCACTTCGGCGTAGGTGAAGGCACCCACATAGCCCATCTTGGCCTCTTCAGCCTTGATGTCGCCGGCCTCGATCATCGCGTTCAGCTTCATACCGGCAGCGATACCGGCCAGATAGCGGCCCTCATAGATGGAGGCGAAGGCGTTGTGGTAGTTGGCCAGACCCTCGGTGTGAGCGCGGGTACCGGTGCTGTGGCAGAACTGAACCTCGGGGTTCTCCTTGGCGACCTGGATCATGTAAGGCTCATGACCGAAGCTGTCGGCAAAGATGATGTTGCAGCCGGCGTCCACCAGATCAGCGGCGACCTCGGCGCACTGCTCGGTCTCACCCACGTTGGTCTTGATGAAGAAATCCTCATTCTCGACCAGACCCAGGTCGGCGCAGGCTTCCTTGGCGGCATCGATGAAGTTCTTGTCATAGGTGGAGTTCTCATCATGCAGGGTGATGAAGCCGACCTTGACCTTGGAGCCCTCGTCGGGGTTCTTGGTGTCGTCACCAGCGGGATCCTTCTTCTCACCGCAGGCCACCAGGCTCAGAGCCATGACCAGGGCGAGGAGCATTGCAAGGAACTTTTTCATTCTTGTTTTCCTCCTTAAAATATGTGACGCACGCTTAAAAGTAAGGCAAATTTGGCGCGCGTCTGAACAACGGGCTTCCTACCCGGTATTCACGTTACTCACAGGAACGTGGGTATTATACAGGATTACGCCGCGAATTTCAACAGAAAATGTGAATTACGGCAAAATTTCTTTGTGACGCACAAAAAAACTTTGTAAAACCTGTGCAGTATACGGCAATTGATAGAAATTTCACGCAGCGCGATACCCATTTCCGATGGCAGAAAGAAGCCTGTGTTACTGGTGGATGCGGGTACCGGTCTTGCCCTCGATGCCGTCCTTGGCCTTCTCCAGCAGGGTGATGAGAGCGGTGCGGCCGGCCTTGGACTCGGCGAACTTCACCGCGGCCTGCACCTTGGGCAGCATGGAGCCCTTGGCGAACTGGTTCTCGTCCATGTACTTGTAGGCCTCGGCGGGGGTCAGGTCGTCCAGCCCCTTCTGGTCGGGCTTGTTGTAGTTGATGGCCACCTTCTCCACGGCGGTGAGGATGATGAGCATGTCGGCGTCCAGCAGCTCGGCCAGCAGCTCGCTGCCGAAGTCCTTGTCGATGACGGCGGGGGTGCCGCTGAGCTTGTTGCCCTCGCGGACAACGGGAATGCCGCCGCCGCCCACGGCGATGACCACATGACCGGCGTCCACCAGCGCTTTGATGCTGGCCTTCTCCACGATGTCAAAGGGCTTGGGAGAGGGAACCACCTGGCGGTAGCCGCGGCCGGCGTCCTCCACCATGGTGTAGCCCTTTTCGGCGGCGATGCGGTCGGCGGTCTCCTTGTCATAGAAGGCGCCCACGGGCTTGGTGGGGTTCTGGAAGGCGGGGTCGTCCTTGGAGACGACGGTCTGGGTCACGATGGTGGCCACGGGCTTGTCCATGCCGCGGCTGGCCAGCTCGTTGCCGATGGCCTGCTGCAGGTGGTAGCCGATGTAGCCCTCGGACATGGCGCCGCACTCAGGGAACGGCATATCGGCCTTGATCGCCTTGGCCTCCGCCGCGGTGCTCAGACCCAGGTTGATCATGCCCACCTGGGGGCCGTTGCCGTGGGCGACCACCACCTCGTTGCCGGCGGCGATCAGATCCACGATGGACTTGGCGGTCTCGGTGACGAGACGCAGCTGCTCGGCGGCGGTGTTGCCCAGCGCGTTGCCGCCCAGCGCGATAACAATTCTCTTAGACATAGTTGTTAACCTCGATTAAAGCGTTTTTAAATTGAAAATACAAGTAAAAATACAACCCAAAAATACAACAGCGGCGGCGCGGCCGCCGCTGTTGCGGGTGGGTAGGGCTTTTAGAACTTCTTGCGGGTGTCCTTCGTCTCGTCCAGCTCCATCAGAGCCTTGACGGGATCCTTCACCTGCGCCATGAAGATCATGGCGGCGATGATGTAGGGCTTGTAGGAGGCCTGCTTGTACAGAGGCACGATGTAGCGGTCGAACACGGAGTTGTCCACTTCGCCCTCGGCGCAGCTCAGGCCGGTGATGTCGGCGGGCAGGCAGTGCAGGTACAGAGCCTTGCCGTCCTTGGTGAGCTTCATCATCTCCTCGGTGCAGGCCCAGTCCTTGTGCTCGGCGTTCTGGGCCAGCAGGCGCTTCTCCAGCGCGTCGATGCCGTCCTTATCGCCGGCGGCGTACAGCTTGGTGCGCTCCTCCATGGCGGCGTAGGACGCCCAGCTCTTGGGATACACGATATCGGCATCCTTGAAGGCTTCCTTCATGTCGTTGGTCTTGTGGAACTTGGAGCCGTACTTCTCGCAGTTCTTGCGGGCGACCTCCTCCACCTCGGGCATCACGTCGTAGCCCTCGGGATGAGCCAGCGTCACGTCCATGCCGAAGCGGGTGAACAGGCCGATGACGCCCTGCGGCACGGACAGAGGCTTGCCGTAGGAGGGGGAGTAGGCCCAGGTCATAGCGACCTTCTTGCCCTTCAGGTTCTCCACGCCGCCGAAGTAGTGGATGACATGGAGCATATCCGCCATGCACTGGGTGGGGTGATCCACGTCGCACTGCAGGTTCACCAGGGTGGGCTGCTGCTCCAGGATACCGTCGCGGTAGCCCTCCTTCACGGCGTCCATGAAGGTCTTCTGATACTTGTGACCCTCGCCGATGAACATATCATCGCGGATGCCGATGACGTCGGCCATGAAGGACACCATGTTGGCCGTCTCGCGGACGGTCTCGCCGTGGGCGATCTGGGACTTCTTCTCGTCCAGATCCTGCACCTCCAGACCCAGCAGGTTGCAGGCGGAGGCGAAGGAGAAACGGGTGCGGGTGGAGTTGTCGCGGAAGATGGAGATACCCAGACCGGAATCGAACACGCGGGTGCTCTTGTTGCGCTCGCGCAGGTCGCGGAGGGCGTCGGCCACGGTGAAGATGGCGTCGATCTCATCGTCGGTCTTGTCCCAAGTCCAATAGAAATCGGTCTTGTACATATTGTTGATGTTCAGGGTGGACAGATGGCGTGCCAGCTCAACAGTCTTGCTCATTTTCTTTATTCTCCTTATAAGATAAGTGATTTCACAGAAATGCTTACTTGATGTCGTTGCCGGTCAGCTCCTGACGGAAGCTGGTGGCGGAGCCGTCCTTGTTCTCGGGCTTGTACAGACCGGGAACGGCGGCGTACAGGGCGGCGCAGGTCACCAGATCCTGCTTGAAGGTCACCTCGTTGGGGGCGTGGGCCTGAGACTCGGCGCCGGGGCCGAAGCCCACGCAGGGGATACCGTAGCGGCCCTGGATGGACACGCCGTTGGTGGAGAACGTCCACTTATCGGTGAGGGGACGGCCCTCGCGCTTGGAGGCGGCCAGCTCGGTGGGCATCAGGCGCTTGTCGCCCCACAGGTTGTGGTGGGCGTCCACCAGTGCCTGGACGTGGGGAGCGGTCTCCTTGTTGATCCAGGTGGGGAAGAAGCACTCCGTCTCGTAGACGTGGCCCGTCCATGCCGGACGGTCGTACATGTACATGGACACCTTCACATCCTTGGCGTACTTCTTGCAGGCGGGCAGATCCTCGATCTCCTTCAGGCAGGACTTGTAGGTCTCACCGGCGGTCATGCGGCGGTCGATGGAGATGGAGCAGCTATCCGCCACGGCGCAGCGGGAGGGGGAGGTGTAGAAGATCTGGCTGGTGGTGCAGGTGCCGCGGCCCAG
>CAKTPV010000030.1 GCA_934591815.1 uncultured Oscillospiraceae bacterium | reverse complement strand
CCCAGGAAGCCCATCATCTCCACGTGCGCGGGGACGGAGCTGGAGCCGGCGAACTGGGCGTCGGAGTGCATCCGGCCCATGGTATCGGTCATACCGTAGCTGGCGGGACCGGCGGCCATGTTGTCAGGATGCAGCGTGCGGCCCGTACCACCGCCGGAGGCCACGGAGAAGTACTTCTTGCCCTGCTCGATGCACTCCTTCTTGTAGGTGCCCGCCACGGGATGCTGGAAGCGGGTGGGGTTGGTGGAGTTTCCGGTGATGGACACGTCCACACCCTCGTGGTGCATGATGGCCACGCCCTCGCGGACGTCATCCGCGCCGTAGCAGCGGACGTCGGCGCGCTCCGTCTCGGAGTAGTGGATCTCACGGACGATGTTGAGCTTGCCGGTGTAGTAATCGAACTGGGTCTGCACATAGGTGAAGCCGTTGATGCGGCTGATGATCTGGGCGGCATCCTTGCCGAGGCCGTTCAGGATCACGCGCAGCGGCTGCTTGCGGGCCTTGTTGGCGTTCTTCACGATGCCGATAGCGCCCTCGGCGGCGGCGAAGGACTCGTGACCGGCCAGGAAGGCGAAGCACTTGGAGTCGTCGCTCAGCAGCATGGCGCCCAGATTGCCGTGACCCAGACCCACCTTGCGATCCTCGGCCACAGAGCCGTCGATGCAGAAGGACTGGAGGCCGATACCGATCATCTTGGCGGCCTCGGCAGCGGTCTTCACGCCGGACTTGATGGCGATGGCCGCGCCCACGGTGTACGCCCAGCAGGCGTTCTCAAAGCAGATGGGCTGGATGCCCTTCACGATCTCGTAGGGGTCAAAGCCCTTGGCGTTGCAGATCTGGCGGCACTCCTCCACGGAGCTGATGCCGTACTGGGCGAGGACGCCGTTGATCTTGTCGATTCTTCTCTCGTAACTTTCAAACAGAGCCATTTTTTCTCGTCCTCCCTTCTTACTCGTGCCGCGGGTCGATGTACTTCGCCGCGTTATCCCACTGACCGTAGTGGCCGGTGGCCTTCTTCATAGCCTCGTTGGCGTCGTCGCCCTTCTTGATGAAGTCCATCATCTTGCCAAGGCTGATAAACTCATAACCCACGATCTCGTCGTCCTTGTTCAGCGCCAGACGGCTGCAATAGCCCTCGGCCATCTCCAGATAACGGGGGCCCTTTTCTCTGGTGGAGAACATGGTACCCACCTGAGAGCGCAGGCCCTTGCCCAGATCCTCCAGAGAAGCACCCACGGCCAGACCGTCCTCGGAGAAGGCGGACTGGGTACGGCCGTACACGATCTGCAAAAACAGCTCGCGCATGGCGGTGTTGATGGCGTCGCACACCAGATCGGTATTCAGTGCCTCCAGAATGGTCTTGCCGATGAGGATCTCGGAGGCCATGGCGGCGGAATGGGTCATACCGGAACAGCCGATGGTCTCCACCAGCGCCTCCTCAATGACGCCGTTCTTCACATTCAGGGTCAGCTTGCAGGCGCCCTGCTGAGGAGCGCACCAGCCGATGCCGTGGGTAAAGCCGGAGATGTCGGCAATATCCTTGGCCTGCACCCACTTACCCTCCTCGGGAATAGGCGCCGGGCCGTGATAAGCGCCCTTGGCTACGGGACACATATGCTGAACTTCAGTCGTATAGATCATAGCAGCGATCTTCCTTTCTCATATATAAATTACCAACGGTGGAATCAACCACGAGTATTGTAACACGGCGCCGCGGAAAATGCAAGAAACATTCCAAACATTTGGTGTAATCAACAGATACGGCGCTGACCCCCGCCGGGCATACGCATTTTCTCACAAAAACACGCGAATTACCGCGGAATAGTCCCTGTTCACCTTGACTTTTCCCCTATTTGAAATATAATAAACTGGTATTTTTAGAAACATCACAGGAGGTCGTCCCGATGAGTATGGATATGACGTATTTTAACGAGATGGAAGCCCGCATCCCCCGCGGGAAGGTACGCACCCGCTTTGCCCCCTCCCCCACTGGCTATATGCACGTCGGCAACCTGCGCACGGCGCTGTACACATGGCTCATTGCCCGCAGCCACGGCGGCACGTTCATCCTCCGCATCGAGGACACCGATCAGGGCCGTCTGGTGGAGGGCGCTACCGATGTGATCTACCGCACCATGGCTGAGTGCGGCCTTACCCACGATGAGGGCCCCGATGTGGGCGGCCCCGTGGCGCCCTATATCCAGTCCCAGCGCCGGGACACCTACGGCAAGTATGCCCGCCTTCTGGCGGAAAAGGGCGGCGCATACTACTGCTTCTGCGAAAAATGCGCCTCCGAGGAGGACAGCGGCGAGTTTGACCGCGTGGCCGATCCCTGCCGTGACCTGCCGCTGGAGGACGCCCTCAAGCGCGTGGAGGCCGGCGAGCCCTACGTGATCCGGCAGAAGATCCCCGCCGAGGGTACCACCACCTTCCACGACGCCATCTTCGGCGATATCACCGTGGAGAACAGCACGCTGGACGATCAGGTGCTGCTGAAGCGGGACGGTCTGCCCACCTACAACTTTGCCAACGTCATCGACGACCACCTGATGGGCATCACCCATGTGGTGCGGGGCAGCGAGTATCTGTCCTCCGCGCCCAAGTATGACCTGCTGTACCACGCCTTCGGCTGGGACGTGCCCACCTATGTCCACTGCTCCCCTGTCATGCGGGACGCCCAGAACAAGATGTCTAAGCGCCACGGTGACCCCTCCTATGAGGATCTGAAGGCGGAGGGCTATCTCACCGAGGCGATCCTGAACTATGTGGCGCTGCTGGGCTGGTCTCCCAAGGGTGAGCTGGCGGAGCAGGAGATCTTCACCCTGCCTGAGCTGGTGAATGCCTTCGACATCACCGGCATCTCCAAGTCCCCCGCCATCTTCGACCGGGCCAAGCTGGACCATTTCAACGCTGTCTATCTGCGGAGCATGAGCCCCGAGGCCTTCGCCAAGGTGGCCGAGCCCTACATCCGCCAGAGCGTCAAGGGTGATTTCGACATCTGCGCCATCGCTGGGCTGCTGCAGGCTCGCTGTGAGAAGCTGACCGAGATCCCCGAAAAGGTGGATTTCTTCGACGCCTGCCCCGACTGCTGTGTGGACGCCTTTACCAACAAAAAGTCCAAGACCAACCCCGAGGTCTGCAAGACCATGCTGGAAGCCGCCATCCCCATGCTGGAGGCGCTGCCCGACTGGACGGACGAGAGCATCCACGACGGTCTGGTGGCGCTGGCGGAGAAGCTGGGTG
This sequence comes from uncultured Oscillospiraceae bacterium, assembly GCA_934591815.1. Classification (GTDB taxonomy): domain Bacteria; phylum Bacillota; class Clostridia; order Oscillospirales; family Oscillospiraceae; genus Vescimonas. The sequence continues at coordinate 10,499 of CAKTPV010000030.1, read as the reverse complement.
TGAAGAACGCCACACTGATGTGGCCGGTGCGCATCGCCGCCTCCGGCAAGCTGGTGACGCCCGGCGGCGCCGTGGAGATCTGCCGCATTCTGGGCCGTGACGAGACGCTGAAGCGCCTCCGCGCCGGTCTGGAAAAGCTGTCATGAAAAAGCAGCTTCGTGCGCTGGGCGACTTCTGGCGTGAGGAATACGGCCGCTGGGTGGGCATGACCGCCACCGCTTTTCTGGTGCTGGTGGTGCTGTCGTATATCGCCGGCCGCCTTTTCCCGGAGATCCCCGCTGCTATCCTGACCTACTTCAATGAGGTCGTGGCAGATTCCGGCATCGTGCGGGACGACGGCAGCTTCAGCGCACTGGCGCTGTTCGGCAACAACCTGCGGGCCATGGTGCTGTCCACGCTGTACGGCTTTATCCCCTTCCTGTATCTGCCTGCCCTGTCCATGGGCGTCAACGCCATCCTCCTCGGCATGGTGGCCTCCTCGGTCAACGGCCAGTGGCTTCTGCTGGCTGCCGGTATCCTTCCCCACGGCATCTTTGAGCTGCCGGCGCTGTGTCTCAGTCTGGCAGCCGGACTGTGCCTGTGTCAGAATATCAACCGCTATATCCGCAAAAATGAGAAGGGCGTCATGAAGCCGCTCCTTCTGAATATTCTCCGCGTAACGGGTCTGGTGGTGGTTCCGCTGCTGGTGATCGCCGCGATCATGGAGAGCTATGTGACCCCCGCTGTGATGCAGCTATTTATGTAAAGACCGGCTTTTGCCGTTCCGCACTTCACTTTGAAAGGAATGATCCAGATGTGTGAAAAAAAGATCGACGTTCCCGCCCTGTTCGGTAAAATGGTGTTTGGAGAGCAGCAGATGCAGCAGCGCCTCCCCGCCGAGGTCTACCGTGCATGGCAGCGCTGCCGGACACAGGGTACGGCGCTGGATCGTTCCACCGCCGGTGAGATCGCCGCAGTCATGAAGGACTGGGCTATTGAAAACGGCGCTACCCACTACACCCACTGGTTCCAGCCCATGACCGGCTACACCGCCGAGAAGCACGACAGCTTCATCACGCCCGACGGTGCGGAGAGCGTGCGGATGGAGCTGAGCGCCAAGGAGCTGACCAAGGGTGAGGCCGACGCCTCCAGCTTCCCCTCCGGCGGCCTGCGCGCCACCTTCGAGGCCCGCGGCTACACGGCATGGGACCCCACCTCCTACGCCTTCATCAAGGACGGCACGCTGTATATCCCCACCATCTTCTGCTCGTACAGCGGGCAGACGCTGGATAAGAAAACGCCGCTGCTGCGCTCCATACGTGAGCTGGATCGCGAGTGCGTCCGCATCCTCCGTCTGTTCGGCAACACGGAGGTGCAGCACGTCACCCCCCAGGTGGGGCCGGAGCAGGAGTACTTCCTCATTGACCGGGAAATGTACGACCGCCGGGAGGATCTGAAGCTCTGCGGCCGCACACTGTTCGGCGCCCGTCCTCCCAAGGGGCAGGAGCTGGATGACCACTACTATGGCGCCATCAAGCCCCGGGTCGCCGCCTTCATGCGGGAGTTGGACGAGGAGCTGTGGAAGCTGGGTGTGCTGGCCAAGACGGAGCACAACGAGGTCGCCCCCGCCCAGCATGAGGTCGCACCTATCTACTCTGACGCCAACACCGCCTGTGATAAGAACCAGCTGACCATGGAGCTGCTGAAGCGGGTGGCGTCCCGCCATGGGCTGGTCTGTCTGCTCCATGAAAAACCCTTCGCCGGCATCAACGGCTCCGGCAAGCACGACAACTGGTCGCTCCAGACCGACACCGGCGAGAACCTGCTGAAGCCCGGCGGCACCCCCAGTCAGAACGCCCAGTTCCTGCTGTTTCTGGCGGCGTTTGTCAAGGGCGTGGACGAGTATCAGGAGATGCTGCGCTGCTGCGTTTCCTACCCCGGCAACGACCACCGTCTGGGCGGCAACGAGGCGCCTCCCGCCATCATCTCCATCTTCATGGGCGATGAACTGACGGCCATTCTGGACTCCATCGTACAGGGTACGGCGTATGTGGATATCACTAAGAAGAAGCTGAAGATCGGCGTGGATGCCATGCCGGAGATCCCGCAGGATACCACCGACCGCAACCGCACCTCCCCGCTGGCCTTCACCGGCAACAAGTTTGAATTCCGTATGTTGGGCTCCTCCCAGTCCATCGCCAGCCCCAACGTGGTGCTCAATACCATCATGGCCGAGGAGCTGGGACAGTTCGCCGACCGTCTGGAGAAGGCCGCAGACTTCCAGTCCGCCCTGCAGGAGCTGCTGCAGGAGACATTCACTGCCCACCAGCGTATCATCTTCAACGGCAACGGCTACGACGATGCGTGGGTGGCGGAGGCCGCCCGCCGCGGTCTTGCCAACCTCCGAGACACGGTGGACTGTATGCCCGCCTACATCGACAAGAAGAACATCGGCCTGTTTACCAAGCACGCCGTCCTCACGGAGACGGAGATGCGGGCGCGATACGAGATCCATCTGGAGAACTACTGCAAGGTGACGTCCATCGAGGCCCACACCCTGCTGGATATGGTCACCCGGTGCATTCTGCCCGCCGCCGGAAAGTACGCGGATCGTCTGGCGCAGACCCTGTTCCATAAGAAGAACTGCGGCATCTCCCTGCCCACCGTGATGGAGGAGCGTACCCTGACCCGCGTCAGTGAGCAGTCGGCGGCGCTGTTCCGTGTCTGCGAGGATCTGCAAACCGCGCTGCACAATGCCCCCGCCGCCGACGGCGGCATCGACGTGGCCCGTTGGTACCGTGCGGAGATCGCCGCGCGGACGCAGCAGGCCGGTGAGCTCATCAACCAGCTGGAGACCATTGTGGACGCCGCCTGCTGGCCCTATCCCACCTACGCCGACATCCTGTTCAGCGTGTAAACGTCTTTCACTTTACAACAGTTGGAAAAATAGAGGCCGGAGCCAATGGCTCCGGCCTCTATTTTTCAATTTGCTTCTTTTGCCGCCTCACCCACGGTTTTCTGCTTCCGTGCGTGCTCCTGCCTCCGTGCCTGTACGAAGTGGATGATCACACCTCCCACGAACACGATGCTCAGATAGCCGAACACCGGGTACACCACCGCAATGATCTCGCCGAAGCCCAGCAGACTGCCCGCCCACGCCAGCAGGCAGATCCCCGCCAGCAGCGGTTTTTTCTTCTCCTGCACGAAGCGGGCCTTCTGCTCCAAATAACTGATCAATCCCACCAGACTGGCCATGGCGTTGCAGAACATGGCAAGCAGCAGCATCAGGCCGTACACCGTACCCAGCATCCCGTTGAGCTTGCTGGCCAACGCCACCATGGGCAGCTCCGCCGCCACCGCCTCCGGACAGGCCGCCAGACTGGTCAGGATGCTGCCTGCCACCGCCAGCAGCATCACGCCGGACAGGGCGATGCCCAGATAGATGTGCCTCTTTTTCCGGACGTACTGCCCCACAGGCGCCATGATGCCGATACCGCCCAGAATGTTATAGGCGACAAAGGTCAGCGACGCGATGACCCAGTTGGGCATCAGCGGGTTGGTGTTCACGTTCTTCAACCGGAAGATGCCCTCCGTGCCGAAGGTACCGTAAGCGCCGGCGGCAAAGGCCACAGTGGCGGCGATCAGCACGGGGATCAGCGCCGAGAACGCATTGACCATGCCCGATACGCCCAGCAGCGTCACCAGAAATACCGCCGCCATGAATACGAGGCTGCCCAGCCAAGTGGGTACATGGAACAGTTGGTTCAGCATAGCGCCGACGCCGGCGGACATGGACACCACCACAAAAAACAGGAACAGCGCGGCAATGACGCCGGAGGCGCCCCGCAGCCACTTGATATCCCAAGGCACCAGCAGTCTGTCCACATCGGCGCACTGCGTCATCTGCGTCAGCCGCACGAACAGGATGCCGATGACGGTGAACAGCACAGCCGCTCCCGCAAGGCCCACATAGCCCCAGTTGCCGAAATTGCCGAAAAACTGCCACAGCTCCTGTCCGGAGATGAACCCCGCGCCCAGAAAGCATCCCACATATGTGAAGGCCAGCGACCACATTTTGATTTCTTTCATATCTCTTACTCCTTGCCGAAAAATGCGCACCGTCTTAGTGTATGCGCCGCGGCGGATTTCGTCAACCCCTGTCGGCATTTCTTTTTATTGAATCATTCGGTTTTCATTGACGCTGTGGGTGACACGGTGTATAATTGTCCCAGAAAACAGTCTGTCTGCACCGGGATCTTTTTCAGGCCCGGAGGAATTACTTTCTTGGAGGAGGAAAACCCATGATACACACCATTGACGGCATCATTTCCGCTGCCCGCGGCGGCAGCACCGGCGTTATCGCTGTGGCAGCCGCCCACGACCAGCCGGTGATCGAGGCGGTGGTCGAGGCCCGCCGGGAGGGTATTGCCACCCCCATTCTGGTAGGTCATACCGACGAGATCCGCGCCATGCTCACCGAGCTGGGCGAGGACCCCGCCGCCTATGAGATCATCCCCGGCGACACCGATGGGGACTGCGCCGCCAAGGCCGTGGCGCTGTGCGCCGAGGGCAGAGCCAACTTCCTGATGAAGGGCATTCTCGGCACCGCCGACCTGATGCGCGCCGTGTTCGACAAGGAGCATGGCCTGCGCACCTCCCACCTGACCACCCACTGTATGCTCTACGAGATCCCCGCACTGGGCCGGATGCTGGTGCTCACCGACGGCGGCGTCAACACCTTCCCCGATCTGGATAAGAAGGCGGAGATCCTGGAGAACGCCGCCATGGTGCTGCAGGCGCTGGGCTATGAGCATATCAACGCCTCCTGCGTCTGCGGTGCGGAGCAGGTCAACCCCAAGGTGCAGTCCACCGTGGATGCCGATGCGCTGGCACACATGACCGACCGCTGGGCCAAGTACAACATGGACGTCTGCGGCCCTGTGGCGCTGGATCTGGCCGTCAGTGAGGAGGCCTGCCGCCACAAGCACTACACCGCCCCCGGCGCGGGAAAGGCCGATATCCTGCTGGTACCCAACTATGAGGTGGGCAACGGCATCGGTAAGGCCGCCAACCTGTTCGGCAATGCCAAAAATGCCGGTATTATTCTGGGCGCCAAGGTGCCCATCGTGCTGGTCAGCCGCGCCGACAGCGCCTACTCCAAGCTGGCGTCCATCGCGCTGGGCAGTGTCCTCGCTTCCCGCATGAAGCTGTCCTGACGGCACTCCGTACGGAAAGCCGTATCATTCTCCTGCGTGTCCCACGCAGCCATCTGATTTGAAAGGAGATCACATCATGGTCAATCAGGAATTCTATCATCTGGGTACCGCCCCCTCCGTCATCCGTCAGCTGTTTGCCTACGGGCTGGAGCAGGCCGCCAAGGTGGGTGCGGACAAGGTCTATGACTATTCTCTGGGCAACCCCAGCATCCCCGCGCCCAAGAAGGTCAACGACTCCATCCACAAGATCGTGGACGAGACGGACTCCATCAAACTCCACGGCTACTCCATGGCGCCCGGCTTCGCGGAGGCGCGCGCCGCTGTGGCCAAGGATCTGACCGACCGCTTCGGTCTGGATGTCAAGGCCGGTGAGCTGTTCTTTACCTGCGGCGCCGCCCCCGCCCTGATCTCCGTGATCAAGGCGCTCCTGGTCGACCATGACTCCGAGATCATGGCCGTGGCGCCCTTTTTCCCCGAATACCACCCCTTTGTCACCGGCAATGGCGGCAAGCTGGTGGTGGTTCCCGCCGACACCGAAGCGTTCCAGATCCATCTGGACGCCGTGGAGCAGCGCATCACCGCCCACACACAGGCCATCATCATCAACTCCCCCAACAACCCCTCCGGTGTCGTCTACACGGAGGAGACACTGAAGGGTCTGGCGGCGCTGCTGGAGCGCAAGAGCGCCGAGTACGGCCACCCCATCTACATCATCGCCGACGAGCCCTACCGTGAGCTGGTGTATGGCGGCGTGAAGGTTCCCTTCATCCCCTGCCTGTACAAGAACACCATCGTCTGCTACTCCTACTCCAAGTCCCTGTCCCTGCCCGGCGAGCGTATCGGCTATGTGTACGTCCCCGGCTTTGCCGACGACAGCGACGCGGTGTACGCCGCCATCTCCGGCGCCGCCCGCATCATGGGTCATGTCTGCCCGCCCACACTGATGCAGAAGGTCATCGAGCTGTGCGCCGGGGAGCGCCCCGATCTGGCGGCCTACGAGGAGAACCGCAACCTGCTGTACAACAGCCTGCGGGAGATGGGCTACCAGTGTGCCAAGCCCGACGGCGCGTTCTACCTGTTCGTCAAGGCGCCCAACGGCGATGCCAACGCCTTCTCCGAGAGAGCCAAGCTGGCGCACAATCTGCTGGTCGTCCCCGCCGACGGCTTCGGCTGCCCCGGCTACTTCCGCCTGAGCTACTGCGTGTCCAACGACATGATCCGCCGCAGCCTGCCCGCCTTTAAGGCCATGATCGAGTCCTACAGGTAAGCGTCACGCGGACAAATCGTATAAAAATGTCCTCCGGCTGTGCCGGAGGACATTTTTATACAAAACGCGCCGTTTTTACCGGCATAATTTTGCGTGTTTTTCCCTTGCAATTCCCACGTTTCACGCCTATAATGGCAACAATATTTTTTTAAAAGAGGTGTTTCACGCATGAGCAAATTGACGATCCCCGCCGGATACAAGACGCCGCTGTCCACCTACGAAATGCAGCGCGCCATCGAGTTCATCAAGAGCAATTTTCAGGTGAATCTGGGGCAGGCGCTGAATCTGCGCCGTGTCTCTGCGCCCCTGTTCGTGGAGGAGAATTCCGGTCTGAACGACAACCTCAACGGCGTGGAGCGCCCCGTCTCCTTTGACATCCCCGATGTGGGCGCCACCGGGCAGGTGGTACACTCTCTGGCCAAGTGGAAGCGTCTGGCGCTGAAGCGCTACGACTTCAAGCCCGGTAAGGGTCTGTTCACCGACATGAACGCCATCCGCCGCGACGAGGAGGTGGACAACCTCCACTCCATCTATGTGGATCAGTGGGACTGGGAAAAGGTCATCGAGCGGCAGGACCGCAACGAGCAGTACCTGCGCCAGACCGTCCGCGCCATTGTGGGCGCGGTGGTGGAGACCAATGACGCCCTCCAGATCGCCTTTCCCAGCCTGCACACCGTGCTGGATCGCGAGGTGTACTTCGTCACCACGCAGGAGCTGGAGGATCGCTGGCCCGACTTCACCCCCAAGGAGCGGGAAAACGCTATCTGCCGCGAGCATCACACTGTGTTCCTCATGCAGATCGGCGACGACCTGAAGCGCAGCGGCCAGCCCCACGACGGCCGCGCCCCCGACTACGACGACTGGTCCCTCAACGGCGACATCCTCATGTATGACCCGGTGCTGGACAGCGCCTTTGAGATCTCCTCCATGGGCATCCGCGTGGATGAGGCCACCATGGATCGCCAGCTGCGCAAGCGCGGCTGCGACGACCGCCGCGAGCTGCCCTTCCACAAGATGCTGCTCAGCGGCCAGCTGCCCCTGACCATCGGCGGCGGTATCGGCCAGAGCCGCCTCTGTATGCTGATGATCGGTACCTGCCACATCGGCGAGGTACAGGCCAGCCTGTGGGACAAGGACACCTTGGACGGCTGTGCCGCCGCCGGTGTCATGCTGCTGTAAGATCCCATCATCCCATCTGCGAAAAGCCCCCGCAGCCATCGGCTGCGGGGGCTTCGTTCTTTATTCCGGTGTGTGAAGGGTATTTTCCAGCTGCCGGAGGGATTCCTCCATGCGGTCGAAATTCCCGATATCGCAGGCCTCCACCTGACGCTCCGCCTGCCGAAGCTCCTGCAAAACGCCCTCGGTCATGCGGGCATAGGCATCCCGCTGCTGGGCGCACCACTGACGCTGCTGCTCGATGAGCTGCATCAGCTCCGCAATGGCTTTGCCGCGAAACTCCTCTGTGCGGCGGTGGGCGCTGATCTCGATCTCCGCGATATGATCCTTCAGGGACTGGTACTGCGCCGCCGGCTCCCGCAGCGTCTCGTTCTCCCGGCGCAGGGCGGTCAGTTCCTCCTCCATGCTCTGTACCCGGGCGTGCAGGGCGGTCTCGTTGTCCAGCCGCTCCGTCAGCTCGTTCAGCTGCACGCGCAGCGCCGCGTTTTCCGCCTCCGTACTGCGCTTCTTCGCCAGCAGCTCCTCACGCTCCGTCGTCAGGGCGTCCAGCCGCTCCTGCGTCTCCGCCGCTGTTTTTTCAATAAAGGAGATCACGTCCTCCCGGTCGAATCCCCCAAATAGACACGTTTTGAAGCTGGTTTCCATGGCCACGTTCCTCTCTCTCGGTTTTTATCCATCTTACCACATCCCCTACCGCTTGACAAGCGATGCGGGCGAAAAAAGCCGAAGCGATCTTCGGAACGCCCCGCCGCGCCGGAACATGGTGTGCCCGGACATACAGCTCTCCTTACAGGGTCATGCTGTACAGCTCCTCTACCGCGCCCAAGGAGGGCTGTTTTCTGCCGGTGGCGGTGAATCCCAGCGCCTCATAGAATCCAATGGCACGTGCGTTGTTGTCAAACACCCACAGCACGACTTCTGGGTATCCGGCGCTTTTGATATCGCTCAGGATCCGCTCCATCATCATTTTTCCATAGCCCTGATGCCAGTTACCTTTCAGCGAGTGGATACAGATCAGTTCAGCGTCACCCGCCATATCCGCGTCTCTGGCCGCAGCCCACCACGCCATGCAGTGGGGTTTCCCGTCCAGTTCCAAAATATAGCCGTTCGCTGCCTGCCTCTCCAGAAGCATTTTATACATCTCCGTCACACTCTCGAGCTCCGTACATTTGGAAAGCACCTCCTCCGACAAAATCTCCCGAAATGCCTCCCGCCAGCTCTCGGTCTGGATATACGCAAGGGTATTTTCGTCCCCCGCCTTGACCCGCCGGATACAAACCTCTCGTTCCATGGTGTGCCCTCCCCTTCTTCGTATACGCGCTTACCGCTTTCCTTTACCGCCGCACGACCTCCCGCCCGTCGGACCAGACGGACACGATGTTGTGCCGGTGGGTCATGTAGATGGCTCGCTCGAACCGCTCCCGCACCGACAGCGGACGTCCCGCCTCCGGGAAGTCCCCGTCGTCGATGACCACCGCGTGGAGCCTGTCGCCCACTGCAAAACCGTCCCCCGCGCCGAAATATTTGTGTCCCGCCGTGGTGCCCAGATAGTAGCCTTCCGGCACCGTCAGGAAGTCGGGGTGCCACTCGTCCGTGACCCGCCGCGCCTTGGAGGTACGGATGGACATGGTGATGACCTTGTACATGGGCAGCTGTGCGCCACCGGCAATATCGCTGCCCAGCGTGACCCACAGGCCCTCCTTGACCATCTGCCGCACGGGACACAGCCCCGAGCAGATATTCACGTTGGAATCGGCGCAGTGTACCACCACCACACCGGCGTCGCGGATGGCCTTCCGCTCCCGCTCATCGGAGTGGACACAGTGCGCCATCAATGTGTGATCCTTCCACAGACCGTATTTGTCGTATGTCTCCCAGTACTGCGCACAGTCGGGATGCAGCTCCCGCACCAACTGGATCTCACGGGTGTTCTCCGACAGATGGGACTGCACATACAGTCCCCGCTCCCGCGCCAGCTGGCCCAGCGCCGTCATCAGCTCGTCGGTGCAGCTGGGGGTAAAGCGCGGCGTGAGGATGGGCTTGACGTGTTCAAAATGGCAGCCGTCCAGCCACCGCACCGTCTCCCGGATGGACTCCTCCGTCGTCTCCTGCAAAACGCCGGGCAGACCGTTGCGGTCCATGTTCACCTTCCCCACATAGCCGGTGACACCGGCACGCTCCAGCTCGTCCATCAGGATCCATGTAGCCTCCGTGTGCAGGGAGGAGAACATACACACCCGCGTGGTGCCGCTGGTGATGAGGTCGCCGGCCAGCCGGCGGTACACCCGCCGGGCGTAGTCCGTGTCGGCAAACCGCGCCTCCGTGGGAAACGTGTAGGTACTCAGCCAGTCCAGCAGCGGTAAGTCCATGCCCATGCCCAGCATGGGATACTGGGGCGCGTGGAGGTGCATATCCGCAAAGGACTGCATCAGCAGACGGTCGCCGTAGTCCCGTACCTCCGCCTGCGCCAGCTCCTCCGGCAGCGTGGGATACACGCCGCGGATCACGCCGTCCTCCAGCACCATATAGCCATGCTCCAGAATGGACAGCTCCCCCATTTTTGGCGCGTGGATGATGTTGCCTCGCAATACCTGTGTCATCGCTCCTACCTCCCCTGCAAAAAATAAAGGGCGCTCTGACCTTCCGCCAGAACACCCATAGTAGCGCCGTCGGCGGCGCCGTAGAAACGCCCTGCGCCATCGCCGCAGGACTATATGAGCTATATCTCTTTTTCTATTATATCCGCTTTTCCCTCCGATTGCAAGCGGAAAAACGTGCTTGCACAAGCCCCCTCCGGCGGTGCCGGAGGGGGCTTTGCTTCTGTATGCTGTTTTGCCCTTACTTGGCGACGGCGCTGACGC
>CAKTPV010000029.1 GCA_934591815.1 uncultured Oscillospiraceae bacterium | reverse complement strand
GTATACGCGCCGTCGCTGCCCAGCAGGTAGGCGCACAGGTAGCTGAGGGGACACGTCTCCCAGTCCGGCAGGTGCGCCGTGTCGTACACGATGCCGTAGTCCGCCGGGTCGATGCTCACGGGGTCGTTGTCGCCGGTAACGCTCCACGCGATGTCCTCTTCATCGGCATCCCAGTAACACGGATTCGTGTCCACTCCCGGCATGACCGGACGCCACGAGCACCGCAGCGTGCCATCCTTCTTCTCCTGCTCCAGCTTGCCGATGAACGCCTGCAGCCCCTCCACGCTCTGGCGCGCGGCGGTTATATCCTCCCGGTAGGTATCTGCGTACATGATGGGGAATTCGAAGACGCCCTCCGTAGCAGGCTCCGGCATATCCGGTGTCCACGGCTGCCACTCCACCCACTCCGCGTTGTCGATCAGCGCCAGTGCCAAGTACCCACGCAGCCACATTTCCAGATTCCGCTCATTGTCCCACGAGTTTATATTCTCTTCAAACGCGTGAAACACTTTCACGCCATATGGCTCCTGTGCCGTCTCCAACTGGAAGAAATACTTGTATGCCACCGGCTTTTCCAGCAGATATTCACCGCCCAGCTCCGGCAGCCCCAGCGCGTTCAGGATCCTGCCCACGGCGGAGGGGTCGCCCATATCGGGCGTCCGCAGGGCGTACAGCGTCCTTGCGTCCCATGCGCCGTCAGCCGACGGCTCCCGCCGGCCGGGGCTGGTCAGGAAGCACACGGCGATGACCGCCGCCGCGATGACCAGCAGCACCGCCGCCCAGACAGCCGGTTTTTTCCCGTTCATGGCATTCTTCACCCTTTCCTGTACCGCCACCTCGCCGAAGGCCAGCGGGCACACCGCCGCCGGACGCTGCCGCACGGCGCAGGCCACCAGCGCCCGGGAATAGGCGGCGCGCCCCGCGCCGTCCACGCCCCGCAGCACCCGCTCGTCGCAGGCATTCTCCATGTCCCGTCCCAGCAGAACATACGCCGCCCACAGCACCGGGTTGAACCAGTGCAGCGCCAGCAGCAGAAATGCCAGCGGTTTTACGAGGTGGTCGCCCCGCCGGATGTGGCACCGCTCATGGGCCAGCACCTGCGGCAGCGCCGCGTCGTCCATACCCTCCGGCACGTAGATGCGGGGACGGAGCAGCCCCAGCACAAAGGGCGTTCCCCACGAGCCGCAGCGGTACACGTTGTCCTCCAGCCGCACCGCCGTGCATACCCGGCGGTAGATGCCCAGATAGCTGACCAGCATATACGTCAGCATCATCACCACACCCGCCAGCCAGATCGCCGCCAGCAGCGACACGGTCATCGCCGGCTTGGGCGCCGGTACCGGCTGTGCCGTCACGACTTCCGCCGGCGGCAGCGGTGTCACCGGCTCCGCCGGGCCGCCGGACAGCACCTCGTCCGTTTTCTGCGCCGCCTCCTGGGTCTGGGGCAGCTCGTACAGCGCCGCCGCCACAGGGCTTTGCGCCGCCTGTAGGCTCACCGGGCTTTGCAGGGAGAAGGGCAGTACCAGCCGCACCGCCACCAGCGCCCACAGCAGGCACACCGCCCACTTGGGCGCCCGGCGCAGCGCCAGCCGCGCCAGCATCACCGCCAGCGCCAGCACCCCCGCCTGCCACGAAAGCTCCACGATCCTCAGAAATACATCAGTCATTTCGCTTCTCCTCAAATTCGGCGATCATCCGCCGCAGCTCGTCCGCCTCCTCCGCCGACAGTCCGCGCCCGCCCACAAAGGCGCTGAGAAAACCGGGCAGGCTCCCGCGGAAATTCCGCTCCACAAAGGCGCGGCTCTCGGCGCACTGTACCTCGCCGCGGGACACCAGCGCCGTTACCACGGCGTCCTCTGTCCTGACAACGCCCCGCTCGGTCAGCCGCTTGATGACCGTATAGGTGGTGGACTTCTTCCACCCCAGCTTCTCGGCGCACAGCCGCACCAGCTCGCTGCTCTTCACCGGCTGATGCTCCCACAGGATCTCGCACAGCCGCAGCTCGCTGTCAAAGATCTTCGGTGTTTCCAATCCTATCCCCTCCTTTTTGTGGTCTACATCGTTAGACCTCTTGCTTGCAGTCTAACCGATTAGACCTCTCTTGTCAAGCAAAAATTTGCATCCCCCGCCGCTTTGTGCTACACTGATCCGGAACAGGAGGCGGGACGCATGGACATACTCTATCAGGACACGCGCATCGTGGTGGCGGTCAAGCCGGCTGGCGTGGTGTCCACCGACGAGCCGGGCGGTATGCCGGAGCTGCTCCGCACCCACCTGCACACCGACTGCATCCGCACCGTCCACCGTCTGGACGCGCAGGTCGCCGGCGTCATGGTCTTTGCCCGCAGCCGCGTGGCCGCCTCCCTGCTGTCCCAGCAGATCCGGGAGCATCGCTTCTCCAAGGAGTATCTGGCCGTCCTCTGCGGTACGCCCGCCCAGCCCGCTGACACCCTGACGGATCTGCTGGCGCGGGATGTACAACGCCGCGTCACCTACGTGGCGGACGCCCCCTCGCCGGACACCCGGGAGGCCCGGCTGTCCTACGACACCGTGGACAACGCCGACGGTCTGACACTGGTGCGCGTTCGGCTCCACACCGGCCGTACCCACCAGATCCGCGTACAGTTCGCCTCCCGTGATCTCCCCCTGTCCGGCGACCGCAAGTACGGCGCGTCCGACGCGCCGTGGCCCATCGCCCTGTGGTCGTATCGCCTGTCCTTCGCCCACCCCCAGACCGGCGAGGCCATGACCTTCGCCTGTCCGCCGCCGGACACAGAGCCGTGGACGCGCTTTACGCTTCCGGATACGCTGTAAGCACGCAAAAAAAGCCTCTCCCGATGTGGGAGAGGCTTTTTTACGTTCCGGTTGTCTTTTTGTTCAATTGCCCTTTTTCGAGGTATCGGTCTTGGCTGCATCCTGCTTCGCCGTATCCGTCCCCGCCGGAGCGGAGGCGTCCGCGCCGTCCGCCGCATCCTTCGCCGGCGCCAGGCCGATGATGTGGTCGGTCAGACCTGCCTTTTCAGCCTCCTCGCGGGTCATCTCCAGCGGTTCATTGGAATCCTCCACCAGCTTGGCCAGCATCAGATAGCGATACCGGTCGTCGCCGATGCAGGTGGACATGATGATGACCTTATCGCCCCACACCGGCAGATCGTCGGTGTTCACATGTACGCTGCCGACAAACGGGCAAAACGCATTTTTATCATCGGTGCTGGTGTAGTTCTTATCCGCAGCCGCCTTGCCCAGCGCCGCGAAGAAATCCGTGAACTCCTGTTCATTCGTGAAATCGTGGTTCCCCAGGATCAGGCTGCTGTTATAGGGGATCGCCGCAAAAATACGGTACGTCATCTTCCGTCCCGGCTGATAGATCTCCACCACCGGCTTATCCTCGAAGTGCATAGCGTTGGCGTAGTTCAGCAGTCCGCCCAGCATGGTACCGTTACGCATATTGTGACCGTAGATCACCGTCACGGGATCGCTCATATCCGGCTTATTCAGGCTGGCCTGTGTGTACATCGTACCGGCCTTGTTGTCCTTGCCGTCCAAGTCGCGGTTCAGATAGTAGTCGTCGTCACCGGGCCGCTGCACCAGGAAGTTGCCCTCCCGGATGGCCATGTTGCTGGCGCCGGGGATCTTCATATAGGCATAGACGTCAGGCCACGTCTTCTGCGCCGTCTCAAAATCCACCGGCACCTCCGGGGCATCCGGCTCCACCAACACGATATCCGTAGGCTTGGGCTGTGCCTCCACGTCCGGCGTATCCGGTGCATCCGGCTCAACGGGCTTTTCTCCGCACCCCGCCGCAAAAAGGCTCAGGGCCAGCAGAAGCGCCATCAGGCCTGCCGTTCTACGCAGGAAATTTCCTTTTTTCTCCATGTTTTTCTCCTTTCGGCAGTGCTTATAAAGCGTGCGGGGCAGCGCACACGCCGCCCCGCACCACTACGCCGACGATATAGTATCATACACCGACTGTGAATGCAACAGTTTTTCCCAGTCGGTCACAGCGCCGCTGGCTGTCCATGGCTGGTGAACAGCTTTTCAAAGCGCTTTCTCTGCGCAGGGGTCATGCGGCCGCTGTACTGTCCCAGCAGCGCCGCGGCCTCCTGCGTCTTTCCCCTCTTGAGATAGTTCCCCATCGCCCGGTACAGGCTGTCCGCCGCTGTGGAGCTGAGCGACTCCCCGCCGGAGACCGTTGTCTCGCCTCGGTCCACCTCCGCGCCGGAGGCGGACAGCTTCTGCTCCTGCTGTGCCATGCTGCGGTAGTGGGCCAGCGCCATTTCATACAGTTTTCTGTCCTGCTCCCCGGCGCTGTCGTACTGTGCCTGTGCCTGTGCGTACTGCCGCTCCCACGCGGACAGATCATCCTGCCAGCGGTCGTACTGCTGCTTTTCCTGTCTGTCCAGCAGGTCATACTGCTCCCGCAGGGCCTGCCCCTCCCGGTCGTAGGTCTTCTGCGCCTGCTCCCGAAACTCCGGCAGCATAGCCATCAGCTCCTGCATATACCGCTCGTATGCCTGCTGCCCCGCAGCCGCCGCATAGCTGGAGGCGTAGCCACCGGTCAGCGCCGCCGTCTGCCCCATGGTATCCTCCATGGCGGCGCGTCCCTTCTGCCGGTACATCCGGGCATACTGGGCAAAGGCGGCGTCCTCCTCCGGTTCGTAGGAAAACGGCTCCCGGCCCGTCATGTCGTCGTACAGCGCCGCCAGCTGCTGTCCGTAGGCAGATTTGTATGCTTCAGGCCGCAGTGCCGCCACGCTGTCGCGGTACGCCAGCGCCGCCATCACATCCGCCGAGGGCGTATAGCCCTTCTCCAGTCTTTCCAGTTCCCTTGCCGTCTTTGCCGACGGCTTGGCTACAGGCGCAGGCGGTGTCTCCGGCTCTGCCGGAGCAGGCGCCATCAGGCTGCCCCACGTCTCGTCGCCGGCAATACCGTCCAGCCGCAGATTGTTCTTCCTCTGATAATCCCGCACGGCGGATCTCGTCTTCTTGCCGAAGATCCCGTCCTCGTTCAACTGATAGCCGTGCTTGTTCAGCTCGCCTTGCAGCTGCCGCACCGCGTCGCCCTGCGAGCCGTATGCCACCATTCTGTATGTGGATGCCATTCGTTCCGTCCTTTCTCCTCATGTGATCCTGCGCCATGCGTACAGCCCCTCGATGCCGGTGACGGCGCTCTCCCACACCGCGTTTTCCGGTGAGGGCTGCGGCGGCACATCCTCCGCCGTGAATCGCACGCTGCCCACCGGCCACAGCACATCCGTCAGCGGCCTGCCGCCCAGCGTCAATTCACCGGCCACCTCCGCGTCCCCGTAAAACACCGCCGGCCACGCGCATTCCAGCGCCTCCCGCTCCCCGTATTTGCCGAAGGCCGCGCCCTTTCCGCCGTTACGCAGATGCAGCGTCACCTGAGACGTGGACGCCGTATACCGCACCGTCCGCACACTGCCCACCGTATCCACAGCAGACAGCTCCACCTCGTAGGAGGCCGTGGCCGCCAGACCGCCGCCGATCAGCTTCTCCACCCCGCTGCTCAGTACCGTATAGCCGCTCCAGTCGCCGCCCATGGGGCGGTAACGCGCCTGTATCTTCACCGTGTTTCGGTTCTCCACATCGGCGCAGGATGCCTTACACTGCACCTTCAGATATGCGCCGTCATCCGCCGCACCGCCGTCTGCGCCGCACCGCACCACGCTGCTGGCCGAGATCACCGGCAGGTGGTAGGCATATACCTTGATGGCGCTGCCCGTCACCGTGGCCGACCGTCCGCGGCTGTCCGTCACTGTGACGGATGGCTTCATGGTACCCGACGCGCCGATGCGTGCCGTGGTGCCGGAGGTACCCGTCACCGTCTGCCCCGCAAAGCTGAGGCTGCACGTTCTCACGGACGCACCGCCCTTACCGGACGCCTTCACGGTGTATTGCAGGCGGCTCACTCCCTGCAAGCACAGATTCCACCCTTTCACCACCGCATTGTCGTTGACCACCGTCACCTGCAAGGTCGCCGTAGGCCGCATGGATTCCGGCACATAGGCGGTAAAGGACGCCTGTACGCTGCCGATATAGTCGCCGCCGTCGTAGATCGCCATGGTCATGGTGCCCACGCCCCACAGTGCGTCGGGGATCTGATTGGCCAGCGCGGCAGGCACCGCCCACTGATATACCGCCTTCGCCGCCGTATAGCTTACTTGCTTCAGCGAAGCGCCGCTCAATGTACCCGAGCTGCCGCCAAAGGTGTAGGAGAAACGGAACTCATAGCCGCCGCCCGGCTTCGTCACCGTCAGCGTCCCCGTCTGCCCGATGGTGGCATCCCCCGCTGCCAGCTTGAAATCCTCCAGCGAGCTGCCCGGCTCCACCTCCAGCGAATAGTTGTACCGTTGGTCACGGCTGGAGCCGGAGCCGCTGTACAGCCGCACCGTCAGTGCCGTGGTGCCGCCGCTTTTCCCAGAGACTGTGATCCACCCGCTGTCGTAATCGATACTGCTGCTCCACCGTTCCGGCAGCGCCGCCTTCACCGTGTCGCCGCTGACCTCGCACGCCCCGTCCAGGTACAGTGAGATATAAACGGGATAACCGAAATAGGAGCCGCCCGTCACCGGTGACAGTGACGCATAGATGCGGTAGCGCATATCCTGCCCGGACCGCTGGCTGTCATAGGAGAACGTGACGCCGATATTCGGTGCGCTCCCCCAGTTCACCGTATCCAGTGTGATGCTCATCTCTCACCCTCCGATCCATCGAAATGTCAGACCGCTCTCCGCCGCCTCCACGCTCCATGCGCCAATGGCGATACCGCCCAGTACCGTGATATTGGTGATATACAATCGATTATTGGACACATAGGCCACCTCCGTGGCATCCTGCCAGAAGGACAGCCGCGTGGCTGTAAACACCGCCCGGAAGTTGTTCTGTTCCACGATCTTCTCGCCGTCCACCTCCCGGCAGGTCAGATCCTGTCCCACCGCCACGCCGTACACCGGCACCGCGCCGTCGTAATAGACGATGCCCGTGCGGATATAACCCTCCGTGCCCACCTTATAGTGCTGAAAAGCGGCGTCCACTGCCTCTACATTGGTCTTCAGGTCGGAGAAAAAACTGTAATACTGTGTGACGGCCTCCGGGTTTGCCTCCAGATAGGCGCTGAGGGACGCCACATAGCTCCCGAAGTCCGACACCGCCACATATTCCTCCTCCAGCCGCGCCGTCAGTTCCTCTGTCGTGCGCCGCACCTGATCCGCCGTTTTGATGATCATTGTCCGCAGCTTTTGGTATTGCCGATCCGCCTCCGTCTGCTTCGTCCCGCTCGCCGCACCGCCGGCGGCAGCCACATAAGCAGGGCGCACGCCGCCTCCCGTCTGCTCCAGCTGCTCCAGCGCCAGATTCAGCTGCTGCACCATCTGGAACAGGTAGGAATACTGCTGCATCACCTGCTGCTGCAAGGTGCCTGTGGGACAGGCGGGCATGGTAAGTGTGCTCACGGGCCGTCACTCCCCTTCTCATACACCGCCGACAGGCTGTATATCCGGCACCGCCCCGCGCCCTTCAGCCGCAGACGCAGCTGTCTGCACCGCCGGGGCCGCAGATGCAGCAGGTAGCCGCGGGTCTGTCCATCGCCGCCGATGACCTCCCCCAGCGTCTCCCAGCACCGCCCGCCGTCATAGCTGACAAGCGCCTCCAGCCGCGCCCGATCCTCCGGCTGCACCCGCAGCTCCAACCGCGTCAGATACTTGCTCTCCGGCGTTGACAGTCCCAGCTCACCCGTCTCCGCCATCCACCGCACCGTCTCCTCCTGCGTGCCGCTGCCACCGGTCAGATCCAACAGCGCACCGCCGCGCTCCAGTCCGTACAGCGCTCCGTCGCACACGGCAAACGCCATGATATCCGCATCGTCCTGCCTGTGCCACAGACCGTGGACGGTGTCGTACACCAGCACATGGCGCTTGCCCGCAGCGTCCCGCGCCGCCAGCCAGTACTGGCCGTTCCATCCGGCGGCCGCGGCGTCCTCCAGCCGCACATTTCCCAGCGGCTGCGACACGCAGACCGGCATACTGCCATCGAAGGCGTACACGCCGTTCAGCCCTACATAGAGCAGCGTCCCATCCACCAGCGCCGCACTGCCGCCGCAGCCCTTCTTCACGCCGGAACACCGCAGCGTCACGATCTGGTGTGCGCCCGCCGCGCTGGGATACACCCGCTCCATGCAGTCCTCCTTGAAGAAGATCACGCCGCCCAGACACGCCGCTGCGCCGGTAAACACGCCGTCGGAGCCTCTCGCCGCCGCATAGCTGTCGGTGCTCAAGCCCGCAAAGCTGTTCCAGTTCCGGAAGTCCCCCAGCTTACTGGCGTAGATCTCATTCACCGGCTCTCCGTTGACGATGCCGTACTTGCAGCCCCACAGCCGGTTGCCCTGCTCCACCACAAAGTCCATGTCCGGGATGGTACGCTCCACTGTCACCGCCGCCGTCTGACTGCCCGCCGTTCGGCACATCCCCGGCACCGCGATCCAGTTCTCACCCGCCGCCTGTAGGGGATGGAGCCCGTCCACGCCCTCTGTCTCACAGCCCCGCACAGTCACGCCGTCCCCGGCAGTGAAGCCCCGTCCGATACCGGTGGCTGCCACTCTGGTGCACACGTTCTCCACCTCCAGCCACGAACTGCCGTCATAGCGCTTGAGCACCGGCTCACCGTCTGCCGTATCCATCCACAGGCTGCCCGTTCCCGGCGACACAGGGGCTTCCTCCCCGATAGAGTAGCTGCCCAGCTCCTCGCCGCTGCTCCTGCACAGCGACACCGTCACCTCTCCCGTGGTAACGGTACGGTTCTCCAGTCCGCCGTACTCCGTCAGATCCTGCGTGTTGATGTACTTCTTATCCGGCCAGATCAGCAGGTACGCGCCCATGCTCACCAGCTGCTTGTCGCCGTCGGTCAGCACCAGCCCCGTTTTCTGCCCATTGATGAACAGCGTCCGGCCGTCCACCCACACCGGCGCGTCCCGGCATGTCAAGCCGTGGGGCTCCTTCAGCATGGCCACCACACCTCGGGCGGGCCTTGTCTCCATGACCGGATACCCGCCGGCCCACAGGTTCTCCATCTCCTGAAAGCTCCCCATGGGACTGCCGCCCCGCCGGTCCAGTCCCAGAAACCGGTCTGCCGTGATCCGCTGCTGCGGCGGTACTGTCAGTTTGGGAAAAAACATTCCCCCACCCCCTTAAAACAGACGCAGCGCCGCTGTGGTACGGCGGGGCGCCGCCGTGCGGCAGCAGTAGTCCTTGTAGGTCAGAAAGGCGTTGTTCCACTGGGCTGCCGCGTTATTGTACCGCGCCGTCTCACCGTTGGCATAATGGATCTGCGCCTCCACATAGTACCGGTACATCTGGTCATAGGGTGCCTCCGCCGTCAGCACATAGTCCTCCGTTACCTCCGGCAGCGCCCCCGCCAGCTGCTGCACCTCCCGCAGCACGAAGCCCTCCGCCTCCGCCAGCCACCGCATCTTCTCCTCTCTGCTGTACTGGTTGGGCAGCAGGGCGTCCACCCTGCCCAGCATCCGCCCCGCTGTCAGCCTGCTCATATCCGGCACCTCAGTTGGCGCGCTCGTCCACATAGCGGCGGGCGGTCTCCGCCATCATGCGGCTGTTCTCCAGCACCTCCGCCACGTAGTCGGGCACCTGCACCTGCACGCCCTTCATAATCTTCCAGCTCCGTCCGTTGACGGACACGATCACAAAGTTCTCCTCGTTCTTTCTGCCGCGGGGCAGGAAGATCGTCACCATCTGCTCTTTCATAACGCCTTTCTCCTTTCACAGTTCCGCTTCACGGCGGGAGGGGTTTTCCGCCCCTCCCGCGCCTCGTCAGTTGGCCTTGTCCTCGCCGGAATAGCTGGAGCCGCACTCCACGCGCACCATGTACTCGTCGTACAGGATAGCGGCGGCATGGACGCCCTTCCAGCCCACGCTGGAGCGCTGATCCAGCGGGTCGGCGGTGCCGGAGGAGCCGCGGGGCTTCACGATGACCTCCGTGCCCTCGCTGAGATCCACCACGCCGTAGGCGCCCTTGCCCAGGAACAGGCAGCCGTACACGGCACAGCCGTCCTTGCCGCCCTCACCGGGATAGATCACCGCCTTGTCGGTGGCGGTGACAGCCTGCTCCAGCACCAGCTTGCCAGTGGTGTTGGAGACCACCTTCACGCGCTTGCCGCCGATGAGCACATAGCGTCCCGCCAGCGCGTCGGCCTTCACCGCACCGCCGGTAAAGGATACCTCGGTGCCGTTGTTCACCGCGCCGCTGACCGTCAGGGTGCGGGCATTCTCCGCCAGATCGCCGCCGCGGTAGATCTTGGCCTCGGTGGTTTCCACGAAGCGCACACCGTGCAGCTCGCCGATCTCGCCGGAGAACAGCTCCGTAGCGGCGGCGTACTGGTGGGCGGCGATCCACGCCTCGTCCTGACGCAGGTCAAAGGCCACACTGGGGTGGATGATGCACACATACTTCCCGTCGAAGGTCGGCGCATTCATCTTCTTCAGCTGGGTGGCAGCCTTGGCTACCAGCTCGCTGGTCATCTTGCACTGACCGTCCAGTGCGTAGCGGTGTACCACCTCGGCGCTGCTGTTGCCGTCCTTTCTGGGCGCATAGATGACCTGCTCGCCCTGCTGGATCTCATTGCGGGTCACGGTGTCCAGCGTCAGGCCCATATTGGCGCCGTGGCGGTCGGTGATCTCCAGCACCACATCGTCGATAGCCGTCAGATCCAGCATATCGGACACGGTGGTGTAATCGCCGTACTGCGCCAGCTCCTTGGTGATATAGCTGACGGAGATACCGCTGCCGTCAGGGGTCACGCCCTCGGTCAGCGGCGTCAGCGCCTTGTCGAAGGCGCCGAACTTACGCCACTCCACGGTCTTACCACCGCCCACAGGCAGGCCCTTGGTGGCGGCAAACTGGTTATGCACCAGCTGGGGGCGTGCGTTCTCCAGCAGCTCCATGCCGTAGTAGGTCTTCATCTCCGCGCTGAGACCGCCCGTGGTCTGGGTGTTCATCTCCCCCGCAAACATCTGCAAATTCATTTTCTCCATGCTCTCTTCCTCCCTGTTTTCAGAATCGAATCTTCTCTCCGTCCTGCACCCGTCTCCGGATGTCCGCCAGCTCCCGGCTGGACAGGCTTTTCGGGTCGCTGCGTGTCACCGTGCGGCTGCCGCCCCGGTTCTCCGCCACACGTCCGCCGCCGGATGCAATGGCTCTTGCCGTCTGGCTGCGGGCCTGCGCCGCCGCATAGGCCATTGCCGCCTGCAAAAGCTCCTGCTGGTGTACGATCTCGTAGGCGGTCTGCCCGTCCACTCCCGCTGTCACCAGCCGTCCGAACTGGGGCGATGCCAGCTCCCGCTTCCAGTCGAAGTCCGGATACACCTGCCGGATCCGTTCCTCCTCCGCCTGTAAGCGCAGCAGCGCCCCGGCCTGTCTCTCCCGGTGTGCCTGCGTCTCCTGCCGCAGCCGTGCGTTCTCCTGCCGCAGCCCCCGCAGCCGTCCGTCCAGGATCTTCTGTACGCGGGCGTCAAACTGCGCCTTGTACCTTCCCCGGATCAGCTCCGCGAAATCGTCCTGCTCCCCGGCGTCGGGAGCCGCCTGCCCGCCTTCCACCGCGCCCGTCTCTTGACCGGCATCGCCCACCTCCTCGGCAAATGCCTGCCAGTCCATCCAAAGCTGCTTCATAGCCTCTCCTTCCCGTGGTAGGTCACGACCCTGTCATCTCCACGCAGCTGGGATACGCCGCGGCCAGCTGCTCCATGCCGCACCGCACCAGCGCAAAGGCCGCGCCGCAGCCCTCCGCGCCCTCGATGTCCGCATAGCCCCTGCGTATGTCCGATCGCGCCGCCTGTCCCGTCTCCTCCAGATACCCCGCCAGCGCATACGTCAGCGCTGACACGGCGGCGCACACGATATCCTGTCCCGCCGGTGCGTATCCCGCGTGGCCGCTGACCGTAATGCGCCGTTCTCCGGCTCTCACCCGTATCATCGGGGCCGCACCGTCTCACGGGAGCGCTGCCGCGTTCGCTCCATGGTGTCCAGCGCACCGGCGCCTGCGTCCGGCGTCCGCAGGCCGCTGGCATTCAGCTCTCCGCCGCTCTCTGCGTCGCCCATCTCCCGCGCCAGCTCCTCCGCCAGCTGCGAGCCCTGCTGGGCGTCCAGCAGCCTCAGCGCCGTCATAAGCCGCCCCTGCAGCCACTCCACCTGTTGGGTACGCTGCCGTCCCTGCCGGATCACCGCCGCCAGCTGATCCTTGTTCTTGAACTCCATCAAGTCCAGACACCGCAGGGCCTGCTCAGCCATGTCCGCCCGGAAAAAGCCCATCTGGAACAGCTGCAACGCAAGTTGATTGTACTCCATGGTCTTATAGGGCGTCTCGTTCTGCGCCGCCACCTCCAGATCGAACTCCGGCACCCGGTAGCCGCCCAGCTCCATGAGCCGCGGCTGCATCCCGCCGTTGTCGAACAGGTCAAACTCCCGCTCCGCGCCACGGCCCAGCAGCCGGAACTGCCGGGGTACGCTGTAAAACTGCCGCACCAGCTCGATGCACAGCGTCACCACCTGCGAAAATGCCTCATACCCGTCGTCGATCATGTTGCGCGACAGCTTGCCTCCGGCCTCCTGCAAGGCGGCAATGGCAGTAGCGGCGGTGACGCCGCCGGCCGTACCGCCGCTCATCACGTCCCGGTTGCCCGCCGTCTCCTTCATCTCCGCCACCTTGTTCTGCAAAATGGCCACGTACACGCCGTCCAGCGTAGGCACCCGGATGGGCGCGATGGAATCCGCTCCCAGATTCCCGTTGGTGTGGACAAAGGGCCGCGTCCAGTCGGCGTACTCCTCCTCGTTCACCGCCCCGTCGGAGCGGATGAAGAACCGGGGCGTGGTGGCCGCCAGCGCGTTTTTCAAAATCGCCTGATTCATCAGATCGATCTGCTTCTGCGCCGACTTGCACAGATCCACATACCCGTAGCCGCAGGGCGTACCCTCCTCCGGAAACAGCACGTCGAACACAAAGGGGTATTTCCCGTGGTCGTACCAGCCCCTCTCGGCGTAGGCCGGGTCGTTCTCCGTGGCGTACAGCACCGTCTCCCCCACGAACTTGCAGTATTGCAGCACCGGCTGTCCGTTGACCTCCGTGTGGTAATACCAATCCACCACCAGCGACCGGTCGGAGGTATCCACCCTGTCGTCATAGAGATACCGGCTCACCTGCGCCCCGCCGCCCCGGCCCAGCTTTCCCTCCAGCTGAGGATATTCCCGCAGCAGCCGGTGATCCGGCACCAGCTCTGTGGAGAAGAAGTGCTCCGACGCCTGAATGTCCTGCACCCCCGGCTCCCAGAACAGATTCAGCACATCCATGCTGCGGATATCCACATCCCCCAGCCCGTGGAGCTTGTCCCCGTCCCAGAACACGCCGTACACAGCGCAGCCGGACTTCAGCTTGTTCCACCACGCTCTGGCGTACTCCCGCTTGAACCGGTTGTTCTTCAGGATCACCGGCAGGATGCGCGTCAGCTTGGCCGCCTCCTCCCGGTCGTCCGGCTCACGGGGCAGCACCGTAGGCTCCGGATAACTGTCCATGGCATCCGCGTGCTTGGACAGGATGCAGTTCACCAGCCATCCGCTGGCGGGTCTGGGATCGGCGGGATTGCCGCCCTCCCCCGCCTTTTCCATCTGTTCCCAGTGCCGCAGCTTCCAGAACTGCTCGTTGTCGATGATGCGCTTGTCCAGATTCTCCTTGCCGCGCCGGTACTTACGCAGGATCTCCGCTGCGCGGAGCACCTCCTGTGCGCCGATCCTCGGCCGCATGACCTCCTGTTCCATATGCACCGTCCTTTCCTTGTTGCTGTCTCTGTGTTCTCCCGCTGTTTTGTTGCACGGTTCGATACAGCGTCCCTCAAATTCTTCTCACGCCGCCCCAGCTTCCGAACCGCCCCGACCGCAGATCAAGCGGATCCTCGGCCACCTCCCGCGCCTCTGCCCGCACCGGCGCAATAGGCCGCGTCATGCAAAAGTACCGGCTCTCGTCGGCCACATGATCCTCCTGACTGGTATCCACGTCCTCCGGCGCCGTCTGGCTGTACAGCAGCGCCGGCACCGTCCGGATGAACGCCCGACAGTTCTCGAATACATACAGCATGGGATACCCCTGCTCGTCAAAGCTCATCCGGTAGTGCATCTGCATCCACCCCGCGATACGCCGGTTGTCCCCCTTCACAAAGAAGATGCGGTGCTTCAGCGCCGTCTCATAGATGCTCTCGCCCCGGCTGGCGTCCCAGATGGCCGGGTCAGCCACCCCCTGTATCTGCCGCCCCCGCAGCAGTGGATGCTCCTCCTCGATGCGCCGTATCTCCGCGAACTGCTTGTCCGGTGTCCACAGCACCCCCTCGTTGGGCGTCGCGGTGCAGCCGTACAGCTCGGCGATCCGGTACACGCATCCGTCGTGATCCACCGCCCACCAGCCGCAGGAAAAAGGCTTGGCGTAGCCGAAGTCATAGCTCCGGTACACGCTCCACTCCCGCGGTACGTCGAAGGGCCGTATCACATGGGTCCACTGGCGATCCTCGTAGTGCGCCGGGTCGTCCGTAAACTCCTGAAACACCTGTCCCTCCATGATGTCCCAGCGCCCCTCCAGCCACGCCCGCCGCAGCTTGGGCGGCAGCGCCTCCAGCGTCTTGAGATAGTCCGGCTGCCGGGCCAGCAGCGCCGTGTTGTCCGTGACCCGCGCCGGAATAAAGGCGTAGTCCTCCGGATCCTCCCCCGGCTCATACCGCCGGTCGATAAACAGCCGCTTGATGTACCCATGCCCCGGCCCGCCCGGATTGCAGGTGTAGTAGATCCGCTTGGGAAAATCGTTGACGCCCCGCAGGCACGCGGCGATCTGCCGCATCCACAGCTCCTTCAGCTGGGTGGCCTCGTCCAGAAAGATCACGTCGTACTCCGCTCCCTGATACCGGTCTAAGTCCCGGTCACACCCGCAGTACCCGAATTGCAGAATACTGCCGTTGCCGAACACAAACCGCTTATCGCCTGCCCGGTACTCCGCCACCTCCGCCAGCTCCCGCCGCAGGAAGGTCAGATGGTTGGCCTCCAGCTCCGGCAGGCTCCGCCGCACCAGCAGCAGCCGGATGCCCGGATACCGCAGTGCCAGCAGCTTTGCCTTGCACCGCACCGCCCAGCTTTTGCCGCCGCCCCGTGCGCCGCCGAAGGCGACGTATTTTTTCCGGCACCGCAGGAACTCCCTCTGCCGCGGGTTAGGCGTCCCCAGTGTCACGGTAACGCCGCTCATCGGCTCAGTTCCTCCGCTTCCTCGGACAGCACCACCCGCACTGTACTGTCCGTCTTTTTCTCCACCGTCTGCGGCGGCTCCAGCACCTTCTCCAGCCCCGCCAGCGTCTGTAAGACCGCCGCCAGTTCCTTCAGCTCCTTCACATCCACCGTCCCCTCCTCCATCCGCTCTGCGGCGGTGGATGCGGCGCGGTTCAGCTGCCGCGCCGCATCCACAAGACAGCTCCGTATCTCCTTTTCCGAACTGCGCTTTCTCCCGCCTATACGTCCTCTCCCCCTCTCACCTCATACACCCGCAGGATCTGGGCGGCAAAATCCGCCAGACAACTCCGGCACACATTTTCACCGCCCACCCGGTAGTAGCTCTCGCCCCAACCGATCTCTCGGCCGCACAGATCGCACTCGACCCACGTACCCTCTTTGTCTCCCTGCGCTCTCCTGTTCTCGTGCATCGCATAGCCCCCCTTCATCTTCTCCGCGCCATTCCCCCTCCGGTTGCCCTTTTCCCGCCAACACCGCCCCATTTTTTTGCATCTGCCCCGCCGCACCGCAAAAAATGGGAGCCTCCCAGCAGCCATAGCTGCGGGGGTTCCCCTCTTGAAAGCGTTTTGATTTTGTCAGCACCGCACCCCTGCGATAAGCGGGAATTTAGTTGTCTTTCTTAAAACACTCAATTGCCATTAAAAAATCCCCAAAACGGCCATTGCGGCAGAAACGCCAAACCATATCATAAGGTTTGATCCTGTTACCTACGCCAAAAGCTTGCCCGGTGGAGTTGTCTACCCGCTGAATTTCATATCGAAATTCATATCGAAAAATATTGACAATTTACGTTGCGAGAGCAAAAAATATGCTACAAGTCGAACACATTTTATGTTCAGCAAAAATCCGCAAGCCATTGCAAATACAAGAAAAACCCGCAACCACAATGGTTACGGGTCTTTCACTTTAATGGTGGAGCTGAGGGGAGTCGAACCCCTGTCCGAAAGCGCTTTAACAGGACTTTCTCCGGGCGCAGTCAGGTTTCAACATTCCCTCCCCGCAAAGGCACCGGACAGACTTTGCGGTTCAGTAGAGTCATGATGCGTGGGCGGGGCAACTCTTACCCGCCTCACGGACGCCACCTAAACGACGCCTTCCCCGGCCGGTGGCC
>CAKTPV010000028.1 GCA_934591815.1 uncultured Oscillospiraceae bacterium | reverse complement strand
ACGATCTCCTACAAAAACAAGCAGCGTGTGGAGCGCCCTGAAAGTGAGCGGTTCGTGGTGAAGAACACCCACGAAGCTCTTGTCACACAGGAGCAGTGGGACATCGTGCAGGAGGTGCGTCAGCACAAAAAGCGTGTCCCCAAGCACATGGACGAGCCGAACATCTTCTCTGGACTGGTGTTCTGCGCGGATTGCGGCAAGCCGCTGGTGCTGCACAGAGCCAGCACGATGAAGCGGACGGAGTACAACTTCAAGTGCTACACCTACGGCAAAAAGGGCAAGACCGTTTGCACGCCGCATCACATCCGGGAGTTTGAACTGAAAGCCGTTGTGCTGGAGGACTTGCGCCGGGTGACGCACTTCGCGCGGATGAAGGAAAAGCAGTTCGCCGCCTACATCGGCAGCAAGAATACGCTGGAGCTGCGGCGTGAGATGAACACGATCCAAAAAGATCTGGATACCATGCGGCGGCGCAGAGAGGAACTGTCCAAGCTGTTCAAGCGGCTCTATGAGGACAATGTGCTGGGGCGGGTGACCGATGAGCAGTACCGGATGCTGGCGGGCGATTACACCGGTGAGCAGAAAGCGTTGGAGGAACAGATCCCCGAAAAGGAGGCCCGGCTGGAAAAGCTGAAAGCCGCCTCCGCCAACGTGAACACGTTCGTTGAGAAGGCGAAGCAGTATACCGCCATCGACGAACTGACGCCGGAACTGCTGCGGCTGTTCATCCAGCGGATCGAGGTAGGCGAGCGGACAGAGAAATATTCCCGCAGTTCCCACCAGAGCATCCGCATCGTGTACCGCGACATCGGCACAGTTGACAGCGCGATGGAGCAGGGTGAGGCGCAGCCGCACATTGCGCCGCCCCTGAGTGAGGTATTCGAGCTTCCCGCATAATAAAAAAGCAGAGAAAAAACGCAAGAAGCGGACAGCAAACGCTGTCCGCCCCCTTGCAAGACACGGTGTCAACTTGTGTCCCTATGAACATTACCCGAAGGTTTCGGGTCTTTTTGTTTTGCCCTCCGCCGCCAAAAGATGCTTCAGTTTATTGCATTTCTTTCTAACGTGGGTCTGTCCGCGAGGAAATGCATTCTGACACTGCCCAGAGAGCTGACCGTATACCGCTGCACGAAAGATTATGTGCGGTCGGTTTTTGCCGCTGTATGTTTCCATAAAATTCATAAATATGCTGCTCCCGCATATTGAAACGCGTACTTATAAATGGTAAACTAACAATACGGAGAGGAGTCCTATCTGACAAACTGTGATTGGAGGTAGCGCTATGTATCGTTCCAAAAGCCTACGCGGTATCGCCGCGATGATCGCCTTGATCGGCATGATCTGTACATTTTCCGCCTGCTCCAGCAACGATGCACCGCAGAAGCTGTCGGAGATGGAAGAATCTGTGCTTCTTCAGCACCTTGCAGACGATGCAATCACGATTCCTGCGGGGGTTGAAATATCCACCATTCGTGATATGATCACGGATCTAGAGGCTGACCCGGACAGACCAGCACCGATTGTAGGCTGGACGGTGTATTCGGATTTCTATGAAGAAGTAAGAGATTTTGTGAAAGACTATTACAGCATGGATCCGTGAGGCGGAATTTGAACGCGTGAGACCACAGGACGGCAGACGCCGTTTCGTCAGGCGCGCGGAGGTCACGAGATACAAAAAAGGAAACGGCAGCGCCGTTTCCTTTTTTATGTGGGAGCAGAGCGAACTTTTTTGTTTACTGGCCGGACTGACGGATGACAATGATGTTGTCCATCAGGTCGATTTTCTGGATGCTGCCGGTAACGGCGGTGGGGACGCCCATAATGTCTGTGAAGATCAGCTGACCGTCCTTCTCCGTGACGGAGGCCACATTTTTACACAGCACCTGCTGAGCGGTGTTGTAGACGGTGGACAGGCACATCGTTATTCCCCCTTCAGGATGCGGAGGGCCTCCTCCAGCTTTTCGTTGCCCAGCGTAAAGTCCACCACCGCGTCGTGGAGCAGCTGTTGGGCTTCGCCGTCCACATCGTGAGCCAGCTCGTGCAGCTCCTCGGCATGGTGGCGGTTGTGACCCAGCATATACGTCAGCAGCGCCAGCGCCTCCTCCGGGGAGTGGTGGTCGTGGGAATGGGTGTGTTCATGGTCATGGGGATGCACATGGTCGTGATCGTGGTCGTGTTCATGGCACATAGGCCCACCTCCTATTCAAAGTTGGCTCTATCTTAGCACGGCGCGGAGGAGAAGTCAATTCGCCGGTGCTTTTTGCAGATTTAACGGACAGATAGCAATTAACTGTCAATTATCTGTGCAAAACAGACAAATGAATTGACATCAAAAACGGAATTATGTATAATTTCCCAAAGGGGAGAGGCGCTTGTGCGTTTATCAAAAAAAGGGGACGGAGACCCGTCCCGGATGCTCGGCGATCCCACGAACCGGTAAAAGGAGCAGTACAATGAGCGAGAACCATGTCCACGGCCATGCGGACGAAAACGGAACGACACACACCCACAGCCACCAGCACGCCCACCAGCAGACGAAGGCGGTGCTCAACCGCATCTCCCGGGCGCAGGGGCATCTGGAGGCGGTGCGGAAAATGATCGAGCGGGGCGAGGACTGCGCCGAGGTGCTGGTGCAGCTCAGCGCCGTGATCTCTGCCCTGAACAGCACGGGCCGCGTGATCCTGAAGGATCACATCGCCCACTGTATCGTGGACGCGGTGGAGGCCGACGATATGGAGCCGATCGAGGCGCTGAATCAGGCTATCGACCGGTTTATGCGATAAGCGCCGTGTGCCTAAAACGGCGTGACGGCGCGTTGACAGCCGGCAGCGGCACAGCTATAATAGTGACAGGAGGAATATCCGATGATCTCAGCCATCGTGTACACATCCAACAGCGGCTACACCGCGGAATATGCGCGGATGCTGGGGGAGCTGACCGGCCTGCCGGTGTATGACCTGCATCGGGTAAGTGACCCGCAGCCCCAGCGGGAGGTCATCTTCCTGGGCTGGCTCATGGCGGGCAACGTCAAGGGATACGCCAAGGCTGACCGGCTCTATAAGGTGCGCGCCGTATGTCAGGTGGGCATGGGGCCAGCCACGAAGGCCGCATCGGACAAGCTGCGGCAGAAGCTGAAGCTGGCGCCGGAGGTGCAGGTATTCACCCTACAGGGCGGCTTTGATATCCGCAGGCTCCACGGGCCGTACAAATGGATCATGCAGGTGAAATGCCGGGATATCCGCCGGGCGCTGGAGGGCAAGGCGAGCCTGACCCCCGCCCAGCAGTTGACCTACGACATGGCGACAAGGGGTGCCAGCGCTGTAAAGCAGGAGAACTTGACAAGTATTGTGGATTGGTATAAAACGACGAGATAAGGAGGCTGCCATGAAGAAGTTTTTACATGTGCTCGCCGATGCGGCGAAGAAGGCGGCGAGCGCCGCATTGTCGCTGGTGGGAGAGGGTGTATCGCTGGGGCTTTCCGCAGCCAGAAGCGCCGCCGCTGCGGTGGGCCGTCTGACAGCGAGGCTGTCCGGCAGACTGGCCCGGTGTGTGGGCGGTAAGCTGAAAGCGCATCTGGCGCCGACGCTGCTGGTCGTGATGATCGTGTCCGGCTTTGTGGCGCTGCTGTCCTGCGTGGGCTGGCTGGTGGCCCGGAAAGCACGGTAAGCACCGCAAAAAGGTATACAACGGGGAGATGCGCTGTGCATCTCCCCGAAACGCTGTGAAGCAATATCAACGCAAAAGGAGTGTCCTGTATGGAAAGAAAAGAATTTAAGGCGGAGTCCAAGCGGTTGTTGGATATGATGATCAACTCCATCTACACCCACAAGGAGATCTTCCTGCGGGAGATCATCTCCAATGCCTCCGACGCCATCGACAAGCTGTGCTACCTCAGCCTGACCGATGACAAGGTGGGCATCAAGCGGGATGAGTTTGCCATCAGGCTGGTGCTGGACAAGGAAAAGCGGCTGCTGACCGTCAGCGACAACGGCATCGGCATGGACCGGGAGGACCTGGAGAACAATCTGGGCGTCATCGCCTCCTCCGGCAGTCTCAAGTTCCGGCAGGAGATGGACGGCGACGCCGGTGCGGACACCGATATTATCGGACAGTTCGGCGTGGGCTTCTACTCCGCCTTTATGGTGGCGGATGAGATCACCGTCATCACCAGAAAGTACGGGCAGGAGCAGGCGTGGAAATGGCAGTCCAGCGGCGTGGACGGCTACACCATTGAGCCCTGCGAAAAGGAGACGGTGGGCACCGACATCATCATGCACATCAAGGAGGACGGCGAGGAGAAGGACGAGTACAGCCAGTACCTGCGGGAGTACCCGCTGCAAAAGCTGGTGAAGAAGTACTCCGACTACATCCGCTTCCCCATCCGCATGGAGCTGCCCCATCCCGTCCTGAAGGAGGGCAGCACCGAGGAGAATCCGGAGTACGAGGAAAAGTTCGAGTGGGAGACCCTCAACAGCATGGTGCCCCTGTGGCAGCGGAAGAAGGGAGACGTCACCAAGGAGGAGTACGACGAGTTCTATCAGCAGCGCTTTGCCGACCCCAACCCGCCGCTGAGCGTTATCACCGTGTCCGCCGAGGGCGCTGTGACCTACAAGGCCATGCTGTTTATCCCCTCCAAGGCCACCGGGCGGTACTACACCGAGGACTACGAGAGCGGTTTGCAGCTCTACTCCGCTGGTGTGATGATCATGGACAAGTGCGCCGATCTGGTGCCGGAGTGCTTCAACTTCGTCCGGGGCGTGGTGGACTCGCCTGACCTGAATCTGAACATCTCCCGTGAGCTTTTGCAGCACGACCGGCAGTTGAAGCTCATCTGCACCAATCTGGAGAAGAAGATCAAGGCAGAGCTGGAGCGCCTGCTGCGGGATGAGCGGGAGAAATACGAGCAGTTCTGGCAGAGCTACGGCCGGCAGCTGAAAATGTGCGCCATGGACAACTACGGCGCCAAGAAGGAGACGCTGCAGGATCTGCTGCTGTTCTACTCCTCCACGGAGAAGAAGCTGGTGACGCTGGCGGAGTATGTGGGCCGGATGCAGGAGGGGCAGAAGTACATCTACTTCGCCTCCGGCGACACGGTGGAGGCCATCGACCACATGCCCCAAACCGAGCTGCTGAAGGATCACAGCATGGAGATCCTGTACTTTACGGATAAGGCGGACGAATTCCTGTCTGATATCCTGCACACCTATCAGGATAAGCCCTTCCGCTCTGCCATTGACGGCGATCTGGAGCTGGGGGACGAGCAGAAGCCGGACGAGACCGAGCATTATAAGGAGTCCTTCGGCTTCATCAAGGAGGTACTGGGCGACCGCGTGGACACGGTGAAGGCATCCACCAAGCTGAAGACCCATCCGGTGTGCCTCACCAGCGGCGAGGGCGTGACCTTCGAGATGGAGAAGTACTTCACGGCGGTGCAGCCGGAGCTGGGGCTGAAGGCCAAGCGCATTCTGGAGCTCAACGTGGATCACCCGGCGTTTATGGCGCTTGAGACGGCGCGGGTACTGGACCCGGAGCGTGCCAAGAAGTACGCGGAGATCCTGTATAACCAGGCGCTCCTCATCGCGGGGCTGCCCATCGAGAACCCGTCGGCCTACACCGACCTGCTCTGCTCTCTCTGGAAATAAACCGAAAAAAGGATGACCGCTTTGCGGTCATCCTTTTTTGCAAAAATCAACAAAAAACGTTGTTCTGTTCTTGCGAGATTTGACGGAAAGTGATAAAATGCAGACATAAGCGTGCACATGGTGTGCCAAGCACAGACAAATCGCCAAAATTCAGGGAGCGTCCCTGTCAAAAGGAGTTTTGCCCATGAAAGACTTGAAGCACATGATCTTTTTCGAGGAGCTGCTGCGGCAGTCCCACAACACGCTGGTGCAGCAGGCCGTCGACGAAGGACAGCTGGCGCTGGGGTATAACTGCTACTATATCCCGGAGGTGCTGCTGAACCTGAAGGGCTGCTTTTCCTCACGGCTGCGGGCGCCCAACAGCGGTACGGCGGAGGTGGCGTCGTACTACATGACCAACCGGAACTGCCCCTATGTGCGCTGTATTTTGGAGCGCGCCATCGAGGGCGGCTTCAACTACCTGAACGCGCTGTTCGGCGCGGAGGGCTGCGCCGCCATGGAGCGGATGGAGGAGCATTTCGCCCTGCTCCAGCCGGTGCAGAATCCACAGTTCGTCACCACCATCATCGACCCGCCCATGAAGGGGGACGAGACCAGTCTGGACTACTACAAGGCTCAACTGCAGCTGAAGGTGCTGGACGTGCTCCGCGACCACTACGGGGTGGACGTGTCCGACGCGGCGCTGCGGGAGGCGGTAGAGCGCCACAACCGGCTTTGCCGCGTGGTCACTGCCATCGGGAATTTCCGCAAGCTGGAAAATCCGCCCATCACCGGGTACGAGTACCATGTGATCGTGCTGGTCAGCCAGGTCTGCCCCCACGACCTGATCCTGCCCTATCTGGAGGAGACGCTGAAGGAGCTGCAAACGCGGCAGCCGGAGCCGGTGTTCCCGTTCCGCGCCCGTGTGGTGGTGGCGGGCAGCGAGATCGACGATCCGGAGTTCACCAAGCTTCTGGAGATGTGCGGCGCCATGGTGGTGGCGGATCGCTACTGCTTCGGCGGCTTCCCCGGCCGGGAGGAGATCGGGATACGGGAGGGGGAGGCGGCGTTTGACGCCATCTGCCGCCACTATCTCCACCATAACCAGTGCGTCCGATTCATGGACGGCGGGAAGATCGACCAGCGCCATCAGGAGCTCCGGCGGCTGGTACGGGAGTACCGCGCCGACGGCGTGATCTACGAGAGCATGAAATTCTGCGAGTTCTGGAGCTACGAGAAGGTGCTGGCCAGCCATGTTTTGCAGCAGGAGATGGGTATCCCATGCTGTACCATTGAGAAGGAGTATAACCTCGGCTCCGTGGGACAGCTTCGTACCCGCTTCCAGGCCTTTGTAGAGAGTCTGGAGATCAAGAAGCTCGGCACTGAGAAGGAGGGGAGACTGTGAAGCTGAAAGACTTGACAAACGCCGCGATCGCAGGGATCGATAAGAAGCTGGAGCGGTTTGACCCCAAGTGGCAGGCGGCCCACGGAAAGGGCGGTCTGCGCAGCCGCTATCAGGACAAGACCGGCATCGCCCGCTATCGGGAATGGCGCGGCGTGAAGGACACGTTCGTGGACTACACCGCGTGGCTCAATAACCTGCTGTCCATGGGCAAAATGGTGGTCTCCGCGCCCATCCCCGTTTTGAAGGGTTTCTGGGAGTACCGGTGGATGGGCTCCTATCTGGGTACCTTCGCCTTTATCGACCGGCTGTTTGAGGGTTTCCGGGATGAGGAGCTGAAGATCGCCCACATGAATATGCACTGCATCGTCAACAGCCTGACCCGGAAGATCGCGCTGGTGCTGGCCAACGACAAGCGGCTTGGCGGCGGCAAGCTGTCGGACCGCATTGTACCCATGGACGAGGTGCTGCCGCCGCTGTTCATGGCCGGCTTCAAAAACCTCATTCCCATCCCGATCCAGACGCTGCCGGAGTTCATCATCTGCGACATTGACCAGCATCTGGAGCCGTACTATATCGACGTGGCGGAGTCCTTTGGTTTGGCGGCGGACGTCTGCTCCCGCTGCTCGGCGGAGACGGGCGTGGCCATCGACGACGATTTCCCCATCGTGGGCAAGGCGGTGCTGACCACCAATATGCCCTGCAACGCCAGTGAGGCCACCTCCATGTTCCAGCGGCGGCGGTTTGGTTTGCCGGATTTCCCGGTGACCATGGCCATGATCCACAACGAGCCGGGGGCGCATCCCTACTCTACGCAGGTGCTGAAGGACGCCATCGCCTTTATCGAGGAGCACTACGGCGAGAAGTACGACTGGAACGCGCTGTTCGCCCGGGCGGAGCATATGAACGAACAGAACCGCATCGAGCTGGAGAAGTGGGAGCTGTTCAAGACGCCCTATTCCGCCCTGTGCGGCATTGCCGAGAGCCTGTACCGGCTGTATGGCTGGGCGTCGGTGAACGGGCAGGAGGATCAGTTCACCTACAATGACCGCAAGGTGCTGAAGATCATGCTGGACGCCTACCAGCGGCGGCACGAGCCCTTCGGCGGCACCACGCGGCACCGGGCGTTCCTGTGGGGGCCGTCGGCGGTGTACTACACCGACTTCCCCACATGGGTACAGAACTGCTGGGGTATCAACATCGTACTGAACATGGACTCCACCATGGGTCACAATATGATCTCCACCACCGACCCGGAGCAGGCCATTCAGGATCTGGCGCTGTTCTCCGAGAAGGGCGTCATGCGGCACCACGCCGTGGGCGGCTGGGAGAACGTGAACGCCCTGTGGGAGTGGGCCAAAAAGTTCAACTGCGACATGGTCATCTTCAACGACAACGTGGCCTGCAAGGGTATGAACGGCGTCCACGCACTGATGGAGGAGCAGGCTCGAGACCTCGGATTCCACTTCATCTTCCTGGAGCACGATCTGGAGGACTGCCGCACCATCTCCCGCCGGGATATGCGCAACATCATCAACAATTACATGACCGTGGTGCTGAACGAAAAGCCGCTGGATGAGACGCTGGTGGACTTCGACGACAGCCTGGCGTGGTAAGGAGGGCAAATAAATGAAATTTATCGGGAAACTCCTGAAAACGGTGGTGTTGACGGCCCTTGCCCTGTTTGTGAGCACGTTTGTCATCTATATGTTCAATCTGGAGAACAAGCTGATCTACAAGGTGATCTATCCGTTTTTGCAGAAGCACTACAACAGCCAGCGGCGTGACCGCCGCATCTGAAAAAGGCAAAAAAGATACCCGCCGCGAGGCGGGTATCTTTTTTGCCTGACAGGGGGGCGTCATTCTGTGGTGTGATGCTCCTTGCCGAAGTGAAGCTCACGCATACCCTCCACCTCGTCGCAGATGGATTTCAGGCTGCAGGAGCCGCAGTCCGTGGGCATACCCTCCAGAATTTTTGTCAGGCTCAGGGTGATGTCCTTGGCGGTTTTGGCCTCCTTGGCCAGCGCGGCGTAATCCGCGTCCGGGGCGGTGATGAACAGCATCTTCACCGCCAGAATGGAGGGGTTCTTTTTGTACTGCTGAATAAAGTCGTTGCCGATACGCTGGAAGCTGACGCCCTTTTGCAGCGCCTCCTTGCTGATGCGTACCTGTTCGCGGCTGCTCTCGGAGCTGGTGCGGATCATGTAGCCCTTGGGAAAGACGCGGTACTTGACGAAGTCCATGTCCTGAATGGCACGGAACGCCTGCTCCGTGTCCTCCTCGTCGTCGGATTCGATATCGCCCACCCGCAGCAGTGCGACGCGGGCGTAGGCGCAGTCGCCCTTCAGCTCGCCCAGATCGGGGCCGAAGACCAAAATCTCGTCCTTGGGGATCAGGGTAGGGGAGGTGGTGACGCAGGTGAAGTTGACGGCGGGCTTATCGCCGCCGCCCAGCTCAAAGGCGGCGTCCCGCAGCATCACCAGCTCAAAGGCACCGGTATCCTCCCATGCGTTGGCCGGGTCGTAGTCAAAGCGCCGGGGTGCGGAGGAGCCGGCCAGCCCCTCCACACCGCGGATCATGGCGTTGTAGAGTTCCATTAGAATTTGATATCCACTTTCTTGCGGTCGAAGATCTTGTTGACCTGAATGTAGGCCCATCCCAGCAGCTTCTGATCCAGATTCCAGAAATAGACCACGAACAGAGCGCCGACAATGGCGGTGAGGATGCTCACGACCTTCATGACAGCCTTGCAGAATTTACACATAATCGTGCCTCCTTGTTATGTCCAGAGGTGTCAGGCGCGGGCCATGCCCTTCTGACGGGCGTACTCGGCGGCGCCCAGCGCACCCATGAGCTGCGGATCGGTGGTCAGGTCGATGACCTTCAGCTTCAAAACATGCTCAATGGCCTTCTTCAGGCCGGCGTTCTTGGCGCAGCCGCCGGTAAGGGTGATGGCGTCCGTGGCGCCCGCCTTCTTGCTCATGACGAAGCAGCGCTTGGCCACCGCCATCTGGATGCCGGCCGCGATCTCGTCCATGGGCTTGCCCTCGCCCACCAGCGTGATGACCTCGCTCTCGGCGAACACCGTACACTGGGCGGTGATGGGGATGACGTTCTTCGCCGTCAGGCTCAGATTGGAGAACTCCGGCAGGCTCATCTCGAAGCTGCGGGCCATGGCCTCGTAGAAACGCCCCGTACCCGCTGCGCACTTATCGTTCATGGCGAAGTTCTTCACCGTGCCGTCGGTGTCGATGGAGATGCCCTTCACGTCCTGACCGCCGATATCAATGATGGCCTTGACCGTGGGATCGGTGACGTGGACGCCCATGGCGTGGCAGGAGATCTCGGAGATGTTCTCATCCGCGAAGGGGACCTTGTTCCGGCCGTAGCCCGTGCCGATCAGGTAGCCCAGCTCCTCGGAGGACGTCAGACCTACCTTGGTCAGCACCTCCTCCATAGCCAGCTTGGCGCTGACCTCGGAGTTGATCTTGCTGCGGATGGTGGTATCGGCACAGATTTTCCCGTTCTCGTCCAGAATGACCGCTTTTGTGTAGGTGGAGCCTACGTCACAACCGCCGTAATATTTCATAGCACATACTCCTTTTATAGATGTTGATAAAGGGGGTCACATACAGTTCTCATCGTCGAAGTCGCACAGCGTGGGGTCGAGAGGCTCCGCGCGCATGACGGTACGCATATACTCGTTGACCTTTTCGCGCATGGTCTTGCGGGACACGGTGCGCGGATCCATCAGGTCGTGCTCGATCCAGATCATGTGGTAGCCGCGCTCGCGGCCCTGCTCGTCCAGAATGCCCTGCACGGTGGCCATGTTTTTGCACGCCACGTTCTGGTACATGATGATGAAGTTGGCGTTCCACGCCTCGCACTGACGCCACAGCTCGTCCACCACGTGCTGGTAGCCGCCGTTGGTGTGGCGGCGCATGACCATGCGCTCGTACAGGCGGGCCAGATCCCGCAGCGCCTCCTCCTTGTCCTCCGTCTCCAGAGGCTTGGTGAAGTTCAGGGACTCCATCTCCACCAGCACGTTGATGCCCCAGCAGTTGGCCAGCCAGTTGGAGAAGTTTGCGTAGTAGTGGGCGGGGCAGGACCAGACGATGCCGCGGTAGCGCATCTTGCCGACCCACGCCTCCTCGCGGCGCTCGTAGGACTCCATCAGCAGCTTGTTGACCTTCCGGCAGCTCTTCATGATGCGGGGATCGATGCCGCCGTCCATCTCATAGTTCCACTTGCGGAACAGCTCGTAGGTGGGGCCGATGATCTGGGGATAGGGGGTCTTGTTGACCTCCCACTTCTCCAGCTCGTACCGCGTCTCCTCATTGAAACGCTTCATGCTGGCGAAGTAGGCGTCCCAGCTCCACTTGGCGCCGGTCTGCTCCTCGATGAACTTGATGCACGCCCGGATATCCTCCGCGCCCATCTGCACCGTCTCCTCGTCCTCATAGCGGACGGGGAAGCACAGGTGGAACACCGGCAGATCGGGGAAGCGGCGGGACATATAGCTGGAGGCCATGGTAGAGCCGTCGCAGGGCATGGAGGAGGAGATGAAGCACTTGCCCATGTGGGGCAGGGCGTCGATGACCAGTGCGCCGCACTCAGAGGACGGCACGGGGCAGCAGTCGGCGGGCAGGCCGAAGGATTCCACCGCGTCGATGTAGGGAACGCAGGTGAGCTGGTCGATCTCGGACACCAGGAACACCGGCATCAGCTGATAGGGGATACCCAGCAGATCGGGGAAGCCGGCCATCAGCTGCCCCATGGTCATCTCGTCGAACAGCACGACCTTCTTGTTCAGCTCGCGGCTGTTGCCGTTCTTCTCGTCGCACTTGGCGAGGAACACCAGATTTTCCGCCACATAGCGGAAAATGTCGTAGGTCATCAGGTGGCTCATTTTCAGGGCGTTGCCCCGCTGCCCCATGGTGTTCTTATCCATGAAGCCCACGCAGCACATATAGGAGATCATCCAGCGATACCAGAACGTGGTGTTCAGGGCGGGCACCAGATCCTTGGAGAAGGTGGCCAGCAGCATGCCCCAGACCTTCAGCCAGCCGGAGAAGTCGATGAGGGTGCTTTCCACGCCGCGCCACTCCCGGCGGACGGTGGCCATGTCGCCTTTACGGTACAGAGTACCCAGATGCTTTTCGCCGTTTTTCAGCAGATCCATGCGCTCCGCGCCGGTCATGGCGGCGACGGTCTTGGCCTCGCGGGTCACACGGGCCACGTTGTTCAGCAGGTGATCCTTCTGCCTGGCGGCAAACGCCTTCCAGTCCGTCTCCTTCAGCAGGTCAAGGGCGATGGAGCCGAACTCCTTCAGGTTCTCAGCCTGCTTCTTCCAGTCCATGTTGTTCCGTGCGCGGAAGAACTGGGGGTTGGGGAATTTCTTCTTCTCAGCCATCAGTGGGCACCTCCGTTCTTGTGGAGCTTTTTGATCTCCAGCGATTCCACAAAGGCCTGCACGCGGGTGCGGAGCTGGCCGGAATTGCCGTTGTTGTACAGGCGGTCGATACTCAGCACGGGCCAATTATACTCCTCGTGCATGATGTGGCTCACCAGCGCGCGCTCGAAGCCCCAGTAGTCGCAGTATTTCATCTGCTCGTAGATGATGCCGTCGGCGTGGAACTCCCGGGCCAGACGGTCCGCGGTGTCCCGGCGCTGCTGCACCTTCTCGTCGGAGATGTAGCGGGCGCACTCGGAATGCTCCATGATGTGCAGGCAGATCTGGGGCAGGGCGTCCTCGTCGTCCCGGAGGTGGATGATCTCCCGTCCGGGGGTGGAGCCGAAGCAGTAGCGGTCGGACACCACCAGCGCGCCGCAGCTCTCGATAAGCTTGGTCAGGTTGGGGTCGTCGATCTCGCTGCCCACGATGGCAACTCTGGCGCGGAAGGGCGGCTTGGCGTCGGGCTTGCGGGTCTTCAGCTCCTCCAGCGTCTCCCGCAGGTAGGGGAGGATCAGCTGCTTGGGGCAGGTGAAGCTCACCAGGTTCAGCACGTGGAACTCATAGCCGGTGATAACGGGGTTATCGGCCTTGCGCATCTCGCCGATCTCGCTGATGATGGCGCAGACCTCGTTGTGCTCCGCCACGGCCTTGCGGATGGCGGCGTCGGAGGTATCCACGCCGTACTTCTCCGCCAGCGGCTCCAGCACGCGGCGGCGCATCTGCCTGACGTAGGAATCCAGCGTGTAGTCCGTCACTTTGTAAGGGATGTCGCAGTGGGAGACAAAGAAGTTGGGCTTGTCGTTCATCTGCAGGATCTCGAAATGCTCCATGGCGCGGTTCATCATGGAGCAGGCGTCCACGCCGGCCAGCGCGTCCAGAAACTGGTAGCCGCCCTCCATACCGCGCTCCACCAGCGCCCGGGCATACTCACAGGTGTAGTTGGACATGTAATAGGTGGCGATGTCCAGCGAGCCTGTCCGCGGTGCGCGCAGACGCACGGAAAAGCAGTTGCCGAGGTTGAGCAGCGGCTCAGGCATATGGTAGCAGGTATAGCCGATGGCCAGCCCGCCATCCGCCTGCGCCTGCTTCACCAGCTCGTTGTCGGCGTTTTCCAGCAGATTCTCAAAGTAGATCAAATGCTTCAGATCTCTCAAGGATTACACCTCTTTCCAAATGTGTTTTTTACAGGATATCAAGTTTTGTAAGGGCCTCGCGGGCGCCTGCCAGCACAGGCGCGTCAGCAGGCAGATCAAAAACACTCAGGCCGCGGATGTCGTTGGCAGCGTGCAGGGAATCGCTGCCAATACAGGCGAGGAGCTCAGTGCCTTCAATATGGATGTAGGGGATCATGGCGGGGTCGGTGACGCGGTTGATGATGGCGCCGCAGCGGTCGTACATCACCAGATCGTCCGCCACACGCCGGATGGTCTGGATGACCTGCGTACCCTTGCGGCTGGGGTCGGTGATGAGCACCAGATGGGTGACCTTTTCCATGACGCGGCGGTTGATCTGCTCGATCCCTGCCTCACCGTCAATGACCA
Source organism: uncultured Oscillospiraceae bacterium (assembly GCA_934591815.1). GTDB lineage: Bacteria > Bacillota > Clostridia > Oscillospirales > Oscillospiraceae > Vescimonas. Next base: position 4,805 of record CAKTPV010000028.1, on the reverse strand, counting down.
CATAGTCGAAGTCATTGGCAAGCAGGTGAATGACCTCTTTCAGATAGGCGTTGACCTTGCAGTAGCAGCCCGCCGTCTCCGGCCGTCCGATGGCGAGAAAGGAGAAGGCGCGGCTCTCCACCATGGTGTCGAAGATGCGGTAGCGCGCCTCGCTCAGCAGCTCGATGGCCTCACGGGGCGCACCGTCCTCCACAGAGGCAACAATGCCCTTGCGAATGTCGTCCAGCGTTTCACGTACCTCCACGCCCAGCGCAGTGGACAGACCCACGGCCGGATCGGCGTCGATGGCGAGGATGCGCTTGTCGGGATAGGTCTCTGCCAGCAGCCGCACAAAGGCGGCGGAGATAGAGGTCTTTCCCACGCCGCCTTTACCGGCGACGGCGATGATCTTGGTGTCTCTATTCAATGAGGGGATCACATCCTTTCGGCCTCGAACCGGTCAGGCAGCTTGGGGGTTCTGTCCGGTATGTGCGCAGCCATTTTTGCGCGGATCGTCAGTTATTGCACAATGCGAAACATTTGTGTGCAATATTGCCAATACGCTATTGCTATTCTACCATAAAATCCAGCACTTTGCAACGAATGATTCCTGTTTTCTCCGTACATTTTGTTGATTCTGCGAAAAACTTGCCGCACCTGAGACAAAAAGCGGGGGAGCGGGACTGCTGTCCCGCTCCCCCGCTATGCGATAGGGCGTCTGTACCTGTCCCGACGCGGACGGCGCGGTGCAATAGGGCGTGCGAATATGATCGGAAAACGTTAAAAGGGAGGCGATATATTTACGTCCGGGTAAAAGAAAAGATCCTGAAACCGTTGGTTTCAGGATTTTCTGGTGGAGATAAGCGGGATCGAACCGCTGACCTCTTGAATGCCATTCAAGCGCTCTCCCGGTTAGTGCGGTTACATACCCCCCTAAACCGGGGCAAATAGGCGCTTCAATACGCGGGATGAAAATTACCTAAGACGCCCTATTTTTCTTTTCGCGCCATTTTAGGAGCGCCTCTTTCTGTCTGTCTTTTAACTGATTAATATTAATCTCTCCGCTCTGAATCCATTGGTCGACCATAACAAATTGCGTTTCTTCATTATATCTCTTTATTAGCGATGGTTGCTCATCCGCTGTATCACTTTTAGAGCGAGCTTCCTCAAGTGCAAATATTTTAAGGACAACATCCTTAGCAAAAAGAATATGCTTTTTTACAGTAAGACTGACTATATCATAATGAAGATTGCAATACTTAGAAACTACAGTATTACCATCTTTCTGCTTTAGAGCGAAATCCCTTATCATATCTTCCGGGATGAAAATCAAGTCTATTTTAGAAATCGTGTCCCCTAATAAACTGTTAATGACAATTACAGGATCAATGTCCTTCTTATCCATGCTTTCGACACGCCACAAAGACAATGTATTCCCTTGTGTTTTCATGTCATTTGCAATGGTATCCGCTTTGTAATTCTCAATTATATTTTCCGCATCCTGTTCCAGCAACGCCCATTTTGCGCGCGCAATTTTTCGGACATAATACGCCATTATGTTTTCCTCGCTTTACGCACTTGCATCTTTCTGTGTTAACTGGGAAACTACATCATCTCTGTACTCAGATAACCACGGTTCTTCCAATTGAAGTCCAGTAAGAATATCAATCGCATCCACAGTGTTCCACTTTTCAAAACACGAAATTAGCAGATCTTGTATAACTATAGAATGATTAACTGCACAGGCAATAGCTACACTTATTCCAAACGGTTCGATTTCGTCGTAGCTATAATTGGAAAGGATGTGGAGAACTCCCTCCAAAATATGATCGTCTGATAAATTGTGGTTAACAATGTTTGACAGTAGTGCAAGTGGTGACTCAATAGAGGAGTTTGATTTCACCAAAGATTCAAAATACTCATCTGCTTCTGTCCAAATTCCAGCTTCAAAATAGCAACTCTCGATAATTGAGATTAGCCGTTTTTCTTTAGCAATTTTCTGTTCATCAGTACTTCTCTTTGCAATTGCTGTTCCACTATTGGGGAAAATAGTGTGCAATTCATATAGACTGATTACCTCTTCATTTGAAGAATCGTTGTTGCCACTTGCGAAAATCGAAAGTTGAGATACTTTATCCCGTATGCCCCGGAGTTCGGAGAAAAAGAGTTCTTGCTGTTTTGCTTCCAAAATATCGCCATTCAATGTAGAATTTGCAATATTCGGAACAGGGGATTTGATGGAAAATCGAATAGATTGCTTCATTATCTTTCTCCTTTCCTAAAAGTATATTATGTCTTTGAAACAGACAACTTGTTCTCAAGTTGTTTAAGAATGTTGAGATATACATCTTGAGCATTTGTTACAAAAGCATCCAAGTTATCGATGGTAAACCTCTCTACAGAGTTTTCCGCAAGCGTATTAATATCGGCAGCAAGATGGAGACCTTTAATGGTTTGCTGTTCCTTTGTTATCAAATTACCCGTTTGCAAAAGTCCTGATTCCAAAGAAAAAATTGCATTGCATTTTTCTTCATGATCTGTTCCGACATCAATAAAGATTCTTCTGTTAAAACGATGATTCCATTCAGAACATTCGTCTTCTTTATTGTTCATAGAAATGCCCAAATTGAATTTTTGATAAAATGAGTTAAATGCCTTATCTGTTGGCTCAGGAATCAGGGCATCAACATAATAGGCCAGTCTAGTTCCCCTTAACTCAGTTCCAAGCGCAGAAAGCATAAGCCTAATGATTTTAGAAGCAAAATCAAGTTTTTCCTTAAGATATGCATCCGGCTTGTCAGAAACACCCTGAGTAAGTTCTACATCTAAGCGTTCAGACAAAATGCGGATTATAGTATCGCCTGTTGGGGAAACAAACTGCATGCGATTATCAGATGCGCCGAGTTGAACTGAAAGAAACGGCATATTGACAACCTGTTGAGGAGTTTGAAAAATACTCGGCAAATAATTATATCCCGCTTTTTGTAGAGCCTGCGTCCAAGCAATAGTATTAGCCGTAGTAGGCGTAAATTGGCTAAAATCGCCAAAAATAGAAAGGCGAAATGTTAAAAAATGCATATTGCCCCTCCTCAAAATAAAGTATGGTAATGTCATTATAACACACCTCGCATTCTTTTCAATGTTTTTCTTTTCAATTTTGATCCTATAGTAAAAAATTATTTCTAATAGACGGTTTAAAATTACGAGAAGTTGTACGAATAAATGCAACTAAAAACAAGTAAAAATCGCTCAATGGAGACTATGTAGCGATTTCAAATATTATTCTACTCATAGCGAAGAAAAAATGATTGTGGCGGCCAGTCTGCAGACTGGCTTTTTTCATGCCACGAAAAGGAGGTTTGCAAATGGCAGATGATAAGAAAAATATTCCCGAGGCAGCTCCGCCCACCGAGGCTCCCGCTCCCGAGCCTGCGCTGACCGACGCAGAGGCGGTCATGCTGGAGCATGAGGGGCAGGCAGCGCTCTTTGAAATGGGCGAGGCCGTGCCTGATTCCGCCGACGCTGTTACCCACGCCGAGGTGGAGGAGCCTGCCGCTCCCGAAGCCCCCAAGGCTGAAAAGGAACAGGAGCAGCCGCCTGCTCCCGGCAAGGACGATCCCACCCCAGCACATTCCGGCAAGGTGGTGGATTTTGCCGCTGCCCGTGACGAGGCGGCCAAGGAGGAGAAAAAGGCGGTCAAGCAGAAGCCGCCCACGGAAAAGGACAAGGCTGCCAAGCCCGGCAGAGGCCGTCCGCCCAAGGATGGCAAGGCCGCTCCCGATAAGGCCAAGCCGCCCAAACCTCGGGACAAAAAGTCCCAAAGCAAGCCCGCCCCGGAGAAGCCTGCCGTGGATAAGGGCGGCGCTCCCGCTGGTGCGGAGGTCACGCCGGAGCCGTCTGCGCCCCGTGACGCCACCCGCGCCGAAAAAGAGGAGATCGTCTATCTCAACCTGTCCGACCTGCACCCGTTCAAAAATCACCCCTTTGGTGTCCGGGACGATGCGGAGATGCAGGGGCTTGTGGAGTCGGTCAAGGCGGCGGGCGTCAATCAGCCTGCGCTGGTGCGTCCCCGTGAGGATGGCGGCTATGAGATCATCGCAGGCCACCGCCGCCAGCGGGCAAGCGAGCTTGCCGGATTTGCGAATATGCCGTGTATCGTCCGCAACATGACGGACGATGAAGCCATCCTCGCCATGACGGATGACAACCTCCGCCACCGTGAGCGTATTTTGCCCACGGAAAAGGCGCAGTCGCTCAAAATGCAGGTGGAGGCCATCAAGCACCAAGGCTCCCGCCCCGGCGAGGAGGACAAGGACGCCGGAAAACGCTCCACGCAGGTCGTGGGAGATCGCAACGGCATGAACTACAAGCAGGTGCAGCGGTATATCCGCCTGACCGAGCTTGTGCCGGATTTGCAGAAAATGGTGGACGAGAAAAAGCTGGCGTTCACCCCGGCGGTGGAGATCTCATTCATCCGCCCCAAAAATCAGAGGTATATCGCCGTGTCCATCGAGGGGCAGCAGTCCTCGCCCTCGCTGTCGCAGGCACAGAAAATGCGGGAGCTGGACAAGGACGGCAAGCTCAACGGCGATGTGATCGACGGTATTCTGTCGCAGGAGAAAAAGGAGGTAGACAAGGTGATCATCAATAGTGCGGAACTGGAAAAGTATTTCGGCAAGGACAAGTCCCCGAGGGAAATGAAAGACAAGATCATTTCTCTGCTGGATGACTGGAAGGCCAAGCAGCCGCCCGAGCTGGGCAAGCCCGAAAAGAAAACGGATCTTGAAAAGTGACCTTGGGACTTTTTGTCCCGAGGTCTTTCGTTT
>CAKTPV010000027.1 GCA_934591815.1 uncultured Oscillospiraceae bacterium | reverse complement strand
TCCCCCTCTGAAAGGCAGGTTCCTCACGCGTTACTCACCCGTCCGCCACTGTCCTCCGCTTCACTTGGACGAATCCTCGTTCCACAGATTCTCGTTCGACTTGCATGTGTTAAGCACGCCGCCAGCGTTCGTCCTGAGCCAGGATCAAACTCTCTATAAATTGTATCAACACGGCGTTTCCGCCGGGCTAATCTTTACAGAGCTATTTGTCATAGCTTAAAACTTTTTATACTTAGCTTCACCGGTAATTGACTTAACCCGGCTCCACCAAGTCTTTTCAGTTGCACATCTCTGTGCTCCCGTCTGGTGCTTTTCGTTTCGTTCGTTGTTTAATTTACAAGGTACACGTCCCACGCGGAACAGTTGATATATTACTACGGTCAAAGCCATTTGTCAACACTTTTTTTATTCTTTTTTCAGTTTTTTTCAAATTGTCCCGCAGATGACATTTTTCGTCCTCTGTGCTATAATCGATACCATTATATAATATACCCTGAAAGGAGGACGCGCAGTGGAATTTCACTACCTGAACGCCACCTTCGGTCGGCTGGAGCAGCAGGAGCTGCACCTGCATCCCGGCCTGAATCTGATCTGCGCCCCCAACGAATCCGGCAAGTCCACATGGAGCGCCTTTATCCGCACCATGCTCTACGGCTTTCCCTCCCGCGAACGCAGCACGCTGGCCGACAAGAAACGCTATGTCCCGTGGAGCGGCGCCGCCATGCAGGGCCGCATGGAGCTGACGGCGGACGGACACGCCTACACGCTGCTGCGGGATACGCGCCGCGCCGCATCGCCTATGGGCGGGTTTTCCTGCACTTATACCGGCACCGCCACCCCCGTGGAGGGACTCACCGCGCTGAACGCAGGAGAGCAGCTGCTGGGTGTGCCTCGGGAGGTCTTTGAGCGCAGTGCCTTTATCGGGCAGAACGCGCTGGCGGTGCGGCATGACGCCGAGCTGGAACGCCGCATCGCCTCCCTCATCACCACCGGCGAGGAGGATGCCTCCTATACCGCGTCCTACGAGCGATTGAAAAAGCAGCTGAACCGCCGCCGGAGCAACCGCACCACCGGCCAGATCCCCGTGCTGGAGCGGGAGATCGACCAACTGCAGGAGACCCTGCGGGAGGTGGATGCCTTGCAGCAGCAGGCTGGGCAGGCGCAGGAGGAAGCGGATGCGCTGGAGCGCCGCACCGCCGCGCTCCAACGGCAAGCCGCGCAGCAGCAGGCGCAGCAGCGCCAGGAACGGATCAACGCCTACCGTGACGCGGTGCAGGCGGCGGAGGACGCCCAGTGCCGCGCCGATGCCCTGGTCAATGCGTCCGGCGCTCTGCCCGACGATGCCGCCCTGTCGCTGCTGGAGGGGCAGGCGGCAGCCCTGCTCCCGGAGCTGTCCGCCCTGACAGAAAAACGCCGCGCCGCAGAGGACGCCCGCCGCACCGCCGGGGATACCCGCGCCGCGTGGGAGGCGCACCCTCTCTACCCCGACGCCGAACCGGAGCTGCGTCAGCGCGTCGCCGCCATCGTGCCGGAGAAAGCCCCCTTCCCGTTCCTTCCATTTTTCACCGGCTCGCTGGTGGTCGCCGCCACGGTGCTGGCGTTCCTCCTCCGCAGCCGCGGGCTGCTCCCCTTCTGCCTCTGCCTCGCTATGGCGGGTCTGGGCGTGATCGCCACACTTCTCGCCGTGAAATTTCGCCGTCAGGCCATCGTCGAGCGGCAAAGCTTTGCCGCCCGCCAGCGCGCCGCGCTGGAAGAACAGATCGCGGAATATCTCCCCTTGCGCCAACAGGCGGCGAACGACGCCGAGACCGCCCGCCGCGCCCAGGCCCTCGCTGACGACGCAGAGGAGGCCTGCCGCGCGCGGCTGACGGCTCTGCTGGTGCAGGTGCGCCGCTTCGCTCCGGAGGCCGCCAGCCTGTCCGAAGCGCAGACTGCGCTGGCGCAGGTGCGCCGCCGCAGGGACGCACTGGCCGCCGCTCGGCAACAGGCGCGGGAGGCTGCCCTGTACCGGGATGCCCTACGCGCACAGCTGACGGAGGAGGAGCTGGCACAGCCCGCCGCTCCCGTCTCCCTCGCCGCAGCGGAGGATGTCTCGGAGGCGCTGGCACAGGCGCAACAGGCGCTGACAGAGGCGCGCCGCCGCTATGATACGCTGCTGGGCCGCATCCGGGCGCTGGACAGCAGCAGCGATCTGGCCGCGCAGCTATCGCAGAAGCAGGAGGAGCTGTCCCGCCTTCAAGAGGAATACGACGCCATCGCGCTGGCTATGACGGCACTGGAGCAGGCCAGCACCACCCTGCAAAACCGCTTTTCCCCTGCGCTGGGCGGGCGGGCGGCGGAGATCTTCGCCGCTCTCACCGCCGGGAAATACGACAAGGTACTGCTGAGCAGCGACCTGTCCCTCTCCGCGGAGGCCGCCGGCGACCCCATGAGCCGCAGCATCCAGCAGCTCAGCCAAGGCGCCGCCGACCAGCTGTATCTGGCGGTGCGCCTCGCCATCTGCGACATGGTGCTGCCCGTGGAAAAGCACGTTCCCCTCGTCCTCGACGACGCGCTGGTGACCTTCGACGACGACCGGCTCCGCGCGGCGCTGGATTATCTGCTCGCCGAGAGCCGGAACCGGCAGATCCTGCTGTTTACCTGCCACGATCGGGAGCGGGCGTATCTGCAGGGACGGGAAAACGTCAGCGTCATCCGCCTGTGACCTTGCAAAACGGAGCGGAACGTGGTATACCATATATAAAATGATTCCTCTGCGGCGTAGGACGGCCGCAGCAACCAACTGTAAGCGAAAAAAAAGGAGAAGCAACTATGAGCGAATGCACCCACGATTGCGGCAGCTGCACCGAGAACTGCGCAGACCGCAAGAACGAAAGTCCCTTCCAGATCAAGCCCCTGCGCGACGGCTGCCGCGTCGGTAAGGTCTACGGCGTGGTGTCCGGCAAGGGCGGCGTCGGCAAATCCATGGTCACCAGCCAGCTGGCGGTAGCTGTCCGCCGGGAGGGCTACAATGTCGCCATTCTGGACGCCGACGTCACCGGCCCCTCCATCCCCAAGGCCTTCGGCATCCATGGCCGCGCCATGGCGCAGGGCGACGCCATCGTCCCTGTCACCACCGCCACCGGCATTCAGCTGATGTCCGTGAACCTGCTGCTGGAGCATGAGACGGACCCCGTCATCTGGCGCGGCCCCGTCATCGGCGGTGTGGTGCAGCAGTTCTGGGGCGACGTGCTGTGGAACGACGTGGACTATATGTTCGTGGATATGCCTCCCGGCACCGGTGACGTGGCCCTCAACGTGTTCCAGACCCTGCCGGTGGACGGCGTTATCATTGTCGCCTCTCCGCAGGAGCTGGTGTCCATGGTGGTGCAGAAGGCCGTGAAGATGGCGCAGATGATGAACATCCCCATCGTCGGTCTGGTGGAGAACATGAGCTATGTGGAGTGTCCCGACTGCGGCAAGAAGCTCTACATCTTCGGTGAGGGCAAGACCGAGGAGGCCGCTAAGGAGTATGGTCTGCCCCTGCTGGCCAAGATGCCCATCGACCCCCAGCTGGCCAAGCTGACGGACGACGGCGCCATCGAACAGTTCCAGGGTCACTGGCTGGACGGTGTGGTGGACGCCATCCTCAAGAAGTAAATTCCTGCAAGATAAAAAAATCCTGCGGCGTGCGCCGCAGGATTTTTTTATCTTCTCTTGCCCAGATAGGCCTCCTTGACGGACTCGTCGGCCAGCAGCGCCGCGCCGGTGCCGGATTTGGTGATGCACCCTGTCTCCAGCACATAGGCGTAGTCCGCGATCTTCAGCGCCATGTTGGCGTTCTGCTCGATAAGCAGCACCGTCACGCCCTGCTGGTTGATGGTGCGGATGATATCGAAGATACCCTGCACCACCAACGGCGCCAGACCCAGCGACGGCTCATCCATCATCAGCAGCTTGGGACGGCTCATCAGCGCCCGGCCAACGGCCAGCATCTGCTGCTCGCCGCCGGACAGTGTACCGGCCGGCTGCCAGTGCCGCTCCTCCAGCCGGGGAAACAGCTCATAGATCCAGCGAATGTCCTTCTCGATGCCATCTCTGTCCTTACGCAGGTACGCGCCGATCTTCAGGTTTTCCAGCACCGTCAGGTTGGGGAACACCCGCCGTCCCTCCGGAGACTGGGCGATGCCCTGCTCCAGTATTTTGTTGATGGACAGCCCCAGCAGCTCCTTTCCATCGTAGGTAACGGAGCCGCTCTCCGCCTTTACCAGACCGGAAATGGTACGCAGCGTGGTGGACTTGCCCGCGCCGTTGGCGCCGATCAGCGTGACGATCTTACCGTCCGGAACCTCCAGATCTACGCCCCGCAGCGCCTTGATACCGCCGTAGGACACGTGCAGGTCTTTAATCTTCAGCATCGTCTGCCACCCCCAGATACGCGTCGATGACGCGCGCGTTGTTTTGGATCTCCTCCGGCGTACCCTGCGCAATGAGCTTTCCGAAGTCCAGCACATAGATGCGGTCGGCAATGCCCATGACCAGATCCATGTGGTGCTCGATGAGCAGGATGGTCTTTTGGAAATGATCCCGGATCTCGCGGATGAAGCTCGCCAGTTCCAGCGTCTCCTGCGGATTCATACCGGCAGCCGGCTCATCCAGCAGCAGCAGCGTCGGATCGGTGGCCAGTGCGCGGGCGATCTCCAGCCGCCGCTGCTTGCCGTAGGGCAGGCTGGTGGCCAGCTCGTCCTTCACATCCTCCAGTCCGACCACCCGCAGCAGCTCCAGCACCTCCGCCCGCTGCCGCGCCTCCTCCTTGCCGTTGGCGTGGAACGCGGCGGAGAACATATTGCTGGTACGCCGCAAATGCTTGGCGATCAGTACGTTGTCAAACACGGTCTGCGTTTTCCACAGCCGGATATTCTGAAAGGTACGGGCCATGCCCAGCGCCGTGATCTTGTCCGGCGTAGGCGATAGCACGCGGTTGGTAAAGGCGTAGGGGTCCAGCGCCCGCTGCCCCTCCCGCCATGCCTTCAGCGCCTCATCCTCCAGCGGCTCCTCCGGCGCAAACTGGGCGGTATACATATCAGCGCGGCTGCCCTTGTAGAGCTTTTTCATTTTCCCGGCAGGGTGATTCCGCACGATGCACGTTCCGTTAAAGCACACCCGGCCGTTGGTAGGCGCATACACGCCGGTGATCACGTTGAAGGCGGTGGTCTTGCCGGCGCCGTTAGGCCCGATCAGCGCCACGATCTCGCCCTCGTTGACCGTCAAAACCAGATCGTCCACAGCCACCACGCCGCCGAACTGCATGGTGACGTTCTCCACAGACAGAATGTTCTTGCTCACTCGGACGTCACCTCCTGCTTTGCGGTTTTTTTAGCCCGAAGCTTTTTCTTCCACCCGTCGATCACCTGCGGCAGCTCCCTGTCACCCATGATACCCTTGCGGAAAAACAGCACCACTACCATGATGACAATGGAGAATACCACCAGACGGAAACCATTCCGGAACACGCCGGGGGCCTCGATGCCCAGAAACTTGCCGGAATCCAGACCGCGCAGCCACCACTCGGAGGTCGCCACGAACAGCAGCGAACCGATGACAGAGCCAGAGATGGAGCCGATGCCGCCCAGCACCACCATCAGCAGGATCTCGTAGGTCATGGCCACCTTGTAGTTGTTGGCCTGCGCAATGGACAGCACCATGGCCATGGTGGCGCCGGACACACCGGCAAAGAAGGAGCTGACCACAAAGGAGATCATCTTGTGCTTGGCCAGATCGATACCCATAGCCTCCGCCGCCACCTCGTCGTCGCGGATGGCCTTAAAGGCGCGGCCGTAGGTGGAGTTCACCAGCATCACGATCAGTCCGATAGAGACCACCGCGATCAGCACCGGCACAAAGGTGGACAGGCTGAACGTCCCGATCTTGAAGTTGCTGATGCGGGTAAAGCTCTTGAGCATATTGGAGCCATTGGTCACGGGACCCAGCTTGCCCCACTGGAGGATAGAGCGGATGATCTCCGCAAAGCCCAGCGTGGCAATGGCCAGATAGTCGCTCTTCAGCCGCAGCACCGGCAGGCCGATGAGATAGGCGAACAGCGACGCCACCAGTCCCGCCAGCAGCACGCAGAGGATCACGCCCAGCACCGTGCCGAAGCCGCCCAGGGCGTTGCCCAGCACCTCCGGGAAGGAGATGCGGATGGCCGCGTCGTAGTACTGATACACCGTGTCGCGGGAGGCGGCAGGAATGGAGAAAATGGCGTATGTATACGCGCCGATCACCATAAACCCGGCGTGACCCAGCGAGAACAGGCCGGTAAAGCCGTTCAGCAGGTTCATGGACACTGCCGCCAGCGCGTATACAGAGCCTTTTTGCAGCACCGTCAGCAGCATATACATCTTATTGCTGGGCTTGATGACCTGATCCAGCACCAGAACCAGTGCCAGAAACAGTGCCACCGCCACCAGCGAGATAAACGTCTTGCGGACGTCTTTTTTCTTTTCCAACATCATATTCCCACCCCTTTACACCTTGTCGGTGGTCTTCTCACCGAACAGGCCGGTGGGCTTGAATACCAAAATGACGATCAGCAGCACGAAGGTAAACGCATCCGAGAAGGTGGCAAAGCCCACCTGCTCGGTAATGGCGCCGTTGGCCATCAGGATGGTGTCCAGACCCTTGATCACGGACTCGCAGATACCGATGATGAATGCGCCCACCACCGCGCCGGGCACGGAGCCGATGCCGCCGAACACCGCCGCCACAAATGCCTTCAGGCCGGGCATCGCGCCGGACGTGGGCACCACGCCGGGGAAGTTGGTGAAAAACAGCACCGAGCCGATAGCCGCCAGAAACGTACCGATAATGAATGTGGCGGAAATGACGCTGTTGATCTTGATGCCCATGAGCTGCGCCGTTTCAAAGTCCACGGACACAGCCCGCATGGCCATACCGATCTTGGTGTGGTTGATGAGCAGCACCAGTGCGATCACCAGCGCGATGGTCAGAAACGGCGTGATGACCGTCACGCGGGACGTCTCCATGCCAAACAGCCGCACCGGGTCGGAGATCCACGGGATGGCGGGATAGTTTTTATTCAGACCGCCGGTGATGTACAGCGCCATGTTCTGAATAAAATAGCTGACGCCGATAGCGGAGATCATCACCGACATACGGGGCGCGGTACGCAGCGGCTTATAGGCCACGCGCTCGATCAAAAAGCCCAGCAGCACCGTCAGCGCGATCATCAGAGGGATCGCCAGATACAGGGGCATCCAGGTAACAAGGTAGACCATCATCAGGCCTGCCACCATGAACACATCGCCGTGGGCAAAGTTGATGAGCCGCAATATGCCGTATACCATGGTATAGCCAATGGCGATCAGCGCGTATTGCCCGCCCACCGATATGCCGGATATCACATACGGCAACGCGGTTTTTAACACGTCCATACAGGGTTCCTCCCTATTTACAGTCTTTCTCTCCCAACGGTCGTTTCCCGGCGGACGCCGCAAAAAAGCTCCGCTCTCCCGCGGGTGTCTCTTTGCTTCTGCCGCCGGGGCTATATGCAGTGGCTGGCGGGAGCTGCCGCTCCCGCCATCCACTGCGCTGTATCACTTTAATGAGATCGTCCGTTCCTCAGCTCACCTTTGCCACGGTGACAAAGTCCCAGTCACCCGTCTCGGTGTTGCACTTCTTGACCACGGCGCTGTCACGGTTTGCGTCGCCAATGTCATCGAAGGAGATGCTGCCGGTGATGCCCTCACAGGTCACGTTGGGCAGGGCGGCCAGCACAGCAGCGGGGTCGGTGGAGTCGGCAGCCTTGATGGCCTCCAGCGCCACGCAGTAGGCATCGTAGCCCATGACGGTCACGGCGGACAGCTTGTTGTCGCCGCCGTTGTTGGTCTTGGCGGTGGCGTCACTGTCGATCCACGCCTTGATCGCCGCGTCGAAGTCCGCGTTCACGCCCTCCTGATAGAAGGTGGTAACACAGATATCCAGCTTCGTACCCTTGGCAGCCTCCAGCACCACGTTGGAGTCCCACGTATCACCGGCCAGAATGGGCATGCCCAGATTCTGGGTCTCCGCCTTGGCGATGATCTGTGCCGCAGCCTCCAGAGACACCGGAGAGAAGAACACGTTGCAGCCCTGCTGCTGGGCGTTGGTGATGTAGGTGGAGAAGTCGGACGTACCCTCAGGGAACTGCTCATAGACGCAGTTCTCCTGACCGAAGGCCTTGATGAAGTAGTTGGCCAGACCGCCGGAGTAGTCGTCGCCCTGCTTGGCCAGACAGTATGCCTTGGTAGCCTTCAGCTCGTTCTTGGCATAGTTGGCCAGAACCGTACCCTGGAAGGGATCCAGGAAGCAGATGCGGAAATACGCATCGCAGTCGGAGGTCACCTGGGGGTTGGTGCAGGTCACGCCGATGGCGGGCACCTGCGCTGCGGAGAAGGTATCACCGGCGGCAATGGACACGCCGGAGCCGTAGGAGCCCAGCACCACGGACACACCCTGAGAGATCAGGGTCTGTGCGGCGGTAGGCGCCTTATCGTTGGACGAAGCGTTGTCGGCATACACCAGCTCGACCTGGTACTCCTCGCCGCCCACGGTGACGGTGGGGAACATCTTGTTGGCATACTGCATACCCAGGATCTCCTGCTTGCCGCCGGCGCCGTTATCGCCGGACTGCGGCTCAAACACGCCGATCTTGATGACCTTGTCGCCGCTGCTGGCTCCACCGCCCTGCGGTGCATCGCCGCCCTGGTCGCCGCCCTGCTCGCCGCAGGCGACCAAACTCAGCGCCATGACCAGCGCCAGAAGCATTGCAAATAACTTCTTCATTTCTTTTTCCTCCTAAGCTTTCTCCGAGGCTCCCTCCCAATGGGCGCCCCATAGAATGCTCACATTTTATCGGAACTTCTTTTCAATTACAATTGTGATTTGCTCCGAAAAATCGTACTGTTTTCCCTGCGGACAGCCGGTCTTCTCCTGTTTTTCCGTCGGTTTTGTCTCTCCGTCACACACACTCTCTACAAATTTCCCGCCGCCCGACTTGACAAATGTCCTCATGTGATAGACACTTGTTTCGTCATTTTGCCCAACCCGCGCGGTCCTTTTTTGGTTCTTTACAGCCTCTTTGCCATGCAGTACAGAAGACAGACCCTGCGGCTCTGCCGCAGGGTCTGTCTTTCGCTTTTATTCGCCGTCTTTTGCCGCAGTGGTGTCTGCAAAGCACGCCTCGAACGTCTCTGCGTCCATGGTCTCATGCGCCAGCAGGTACTCCGCCACGGCCACCAGCTGAGGCCGGTACGCCGTCAGGATCTCCCTGCACCGGTCGTAGGCGCTGTCGATCATGGCGCGGATCTCCTCGTCCATCTCCGCCGCCGTCTTCTCCGAGTAGGGGCGGGTGTGTCCCATGGATTTACCGATGAACACCTCGTCCGTACCGGCGTCGAACGCCACGTTGCCCAGCTTATCCGACATGCCGTAGGTGCCCACCATTTTCCGCGCGATGGCGGTGGCGCGCTGGATATCGCTGGAGGCGCCGGTGGAGATATCGCCCAGCATCATTTCCTCGGCGGCGCGGCCGCCCAGCAGCGACACGATCTGCTCCGTCATATACGCCTTGGAGCGGTAGGAACGATCCTCCTCCGGCAGGAAGATGGTCATGCCTCCGGCCTGTCCGCGGGGCACGATGGTGATCTGATGCACCGGGTCGTGGTCGGGCAGCGCGTGGATGACCACGGCGTGACCCGCCTCGTGGTAGGCCGTCAGCCTCCGCTCGATCTCCGGGATCACGCGGCTGCGCTTCTCCGGCCCGGCGATGACCTTGATGACCGCCTCGTGGATCGCGTTCTCGGTGATGAACTTCTGATCCCGCCGTCCCGCCAGCAGCGCCGCCTCGTTCAGCAGGTTCTCCAGATCGGCGCCGGTAAAGCCCGCCGTGCTGCGGGCCACGCGGCTCAGATCCACATCCTCTGCCAGCGGCTTACCCCGGGCGTGGATCTTCAGGATATCCTCCCGCCCCTTGATGTCGGGCAGGCCCACATACACCTGCCGGTCGAACCGTCCCGGACGCAGCAGGGCGGGGTCGAGGATATCCACACGGTTGGTGGCAGCCAGCACCACCACACCCTCGTTGACCGCGAAGCCGTCCATCTCCACCAGCAGCTGGTTCAGCGTCTGCTCCCGCTCGTCGTGACCGCCGCCCAGACCGCTGCCGCGCTGGCGGCCCACCGCGTC
Source organism: uncultured Oscillospiraceae bacterium (assembly GCA_934591815.1). Taxonomy (GTDB): domain Bacteria; phylum Bacillota; class Clostridia; order Oscillospirales; family Oscillospiraceae; genus Vescimonas. Next base: position 9,144 of record CAKTPV010000027.1, on the reverse strand, counting down.
GATCTCGTCGATAAACACGATGGCAGGCGCCTGCTTCTTGGCCTGTTCAAACAGATCGCGGACGCGGCTGGCGCCCACGCCCACATACATCTCCACAAAGTCGGAGCCGGAGATGGACAGATATGCCACGTCCGCCTCCCCCGCCACGGCCTTGGCCAGCAGCGTCTTGCCGGTGCCCGGAGGGCCGACCAGCAGCACGCCCTTGGGGATGTGCGCGCCCAACGCCGTGTACTTCTCCGGATCCCGCAGGAACTGGACGATCTCCTCCAGCTCCTCCTTCTCCTCATCAGCGCCCGCCACATCCTTGAAGGTGACCTTCTTGCTGCCCGTGGGCAGGCTCTGGGTCCGCGCCTCGCCGAAGCGCGCCATCTTATCGTTGGCCGGCCCGCCGCCGGCGGACATCCGGCTCATCAGGTTCAGCAGCAGGATAAAACCCAGCACCCCCAGCACGTAGGGCAGCAGCACCTGCACCCAGTTGGTGGAGTGGTCGGCGTAGTAGTCGTAGGCCTCGATGATGCCCGCCTTGTTCTGCTGCACCACCAAGTCGTTGAGGTCGTCGTAAAACGCCTCAAAGCTGTACAGCTCGCAGGCGGCGGTGGTACCGTCCCGCAGGCTGGCTGTCAGACGCTCGCCGTTGACGATAAAGGACTGCACCTTCTCCTCCGTGAACATAGCGCGCATCTGGCTGTACGGGATATCGCCGGAGCGCCGCATATTGCCGGACAGATACCCCACAAATACCACCACGAGGACTACCAGCAGCAGTCCCGTGATGCCAAACCTTCTTCTCTCCAAATCTTCTCCCCCTTATGCGATCCAATGGATGCCCTGCCAGCTCTGCTTCGGCCCGATGGAAATGGCCAGCAGCATACGGCCCTGTATCTGGTCCAGCGGCATATACGGGTCGTCCCAAAACCGGCTGTCCAGCGAGCCGGTGCGGTTATCTCCCATCAGGAAGATATGCCCCTCCGGCACCTCGAAGGTCGTCTCCTCGCTCCGGGTGATCCCGCTGACCGGCAGATAGTCCTCCGCCAGCTTCCCGCCATCGATGTAGACGAAGCCGTCCTTGATGGAGACCGTCTCCCCCGGCAGGCCGATGACGCGCTTCACCAGTACCCGATCCATCTCCTCATTCCAGAATGTAACGATATCCCCTCGCTCCGGCAGTGGGTCGGACACCACATAGGGCAGCCGCCAGCCGACGAGCAGGGACTTGGTGGGGATGGTCGTCTCCATAGAGCCGCTGGGTACATAGGCCAATTGCAGCAGCACGCGGAACAGCACGAACACCACCGCCAGTGTGACGACCAGATACCCATAGTCGTGCCACAGCCGGCGTCCGCGGCTCATCTCCGGACGGGCCGTGTCGCCCTCCGTTTCTGCGGGCTTTTCCACTGCCTCCGACAGCTCCTCCCGCCGTCTGTCCGTATCCTTACGCGCCAATCGCTTGCCGCCCTTTTTCTCCATGTGGCTCCTCCTTCAGTTTTCTTGCCTGTCCGCCGGCGCAGCATATACGCTTCGTATACGCCGCGCATTATTTTACTTACTGTATACCTCCGGCTTCAGCACGCCGATGTAGGGCATATTGCGGTACTGCTGGGCATAGTCCAGTCCATATCCCACCACGAACTCGTCCGGCACCACGAAGCCGATGTAGTCGGCGGTGATGGCCTTCTCCCGGCGGGAGGGCTTATCCAGCAGGGTGACGATGGTGATGGACGCCGCGCCCTTGGCCATGAGGTAGTTCTTCAAAAACACCAGCGTGTTGCCGGAATCCAGAATGTCCTCCACAATGATGATATCCCGGCCGTTGATGTCCTCCTGCAAGTCGCGGGTGATCTGCACCACGCCGGAGGACTTGGTGCCGTTATGATAGGAGGACACACCGATAAACTCCAGCTCGCTCTTGAACTGCGCGGCACGCACCAGATCCGCCATGAAGATGAAGCATCCCTTCAGAACACCCACGAACAGGGGGTTCTTGTCGTGGAACGCCTCATACAGCTGGTCGCCCAGCACCTGCACACGGGCCTTGATCTCCTCCTCGGGCAGCAGGACCTTCAGAATATCCTGATCCATATTGCTCTTTGCCATACGCTCTATCCTCCGTAATTCTCTCACATTATATAATATATATCCTCGCCGGAAGTCTCCGGCAGAAATCTCCTGTCCACGCCCACGCCCCACACGGCGGCGAGAGCGCCATCCACGCAGAACACCGGGAGCGTCTCCCGTTTTTCGGGGGGTATCCCCCGCTCGGAGAGCAGCCGCTTGACGCTCCGCTCTCCCCGGCTGCCCGGCAGTGCCAGCCGGTCGTCCCGCCGCCAGCACCGGGCGGTCAGCACCTGCCCTCGTCCGCAGCGCAGCGCCAGTGCGCCCGCCGCAGGCGTCCGGCTCACCAGAAGCCGCACCGCGCCGAAGGAATTCTCCCCCTCCCGCAGCGCTGTCTCCACCGGCGGCGTCTCCGCCGTCCGCAGCGTCAGTACACCGTTCCGGCACACCGCCGCAGCACCACCGGGCAGCGCCAGCGTACCCTCTCCGGCAGCTAGATGCTCCAGCGCCGCCAGATGCCCGGCAGTCACATCCTTTTTACCCGTGCCCAGCCGGTCCAACAGCAGCCGCAGCAGCCGGGGGCGCAGCGCCTCCGGCGCCGCCAGCAGCACCTCGCAGGACACGGAGGCTCCCGTCTCCGGCAGGTATCCCGCCGCCAGCTCATCCAGATAGGCGTTCTCCCGCCGCAGGATGTCCGCCGTCCGCGCAATATGCGCCGACGCGGAGGGATTGATGCGCTCCAGCTCCGGCCAGATCTCCAGCCGCAGCCGGTTCCGGGCGTAGGCCAGGTCGCTGTTTGTCTCGTCGGTGACGTAGGTCAGCCCGTTTTCCTCAATATACTGCTCAATGTCCCGGCGGGGCGTGTCCAGCAGCGGCCGGACGATATTGCCCCGCACCGGTGGGATGCCGGTCAATCCCTGCGGCCCGGTACCCCGCAGCAGCTGCAAAAGCACTGTCTCCGCCAGATCGTCCCGGTGATGGGCGGTGGCGATCTTCTCCGCGCCGATGGCCGCCGCCGTCCGTTGGAGGAAGTCATACCGCGCCCGGCGGCCTGTCTCCTCCACCGTCAGCTCCCACGTATCGCACAGGCCGTACACGTCGGCGCTTTCCGTATAGAAGGGAATACCCCGCTCCATGCAGAAGGCCCGGACGAAATCCTCGTCCCGCTGGGCGGTGGGCCGCATCAGGTGGTTCAGATGTCCCGCCGCGGCGGTAAAGCCACGCCGCTGTCCCAGCTTATGCAGATAGTCCAGCAGACAGACGGAATCCCGTCCGCCGGACACGCCGCACAGCACGATGCCGCCCGGTTCGGGCAGCATATGCCAGTGCTCCATCCACGGCGTCAGGTCCATGGCTCACTCCTCATCGTCATAGCGGTTCTCCAGCGTACCGAAGGCGGTGTACTCCGGCATCCACCGCAGCTCCACCTTACCCGTCTCACCGTGGCGGTTCTTGGCCACGATGCACTCGGCCACGTTGCGCTTTTCCGAATCGCTGTTGTAGTAGTCGTCACGGTACAGAAACAGCACGATATCCGCGTCCTGCTCGATGGCGCCGGACTCACGGAGGTCGGACAGCATGGGCCGCTTGTCGTCTCGCTTTTCGTTGGCACGGCTCAGCTGGCTCAGGCACAGCACCGGCACCTGCAGCTCCTTGGCCATGATCTTCAGCATACGGCTGATATCCGACACCGCCTGCTGGCGGTTTTCGCCGGAATAGCCCTTTCCGCCGGCGGATGTCATCAGCTGGAGGTAGTCGATGACCACCAGCCCCAGGTTATCCAGCCGCCGGCACTTGGCGTTCATATCCGCCACCGTCAGCAGCGGGTTGTCGTCGATGCGGATGTCCATCCGGCTCAGGGAGGACGCCGCCTCGGCGATCCGCTGCCAGTCGCTCTCCCGCAGGTTGCCCGTCACCAGACGGGTGTTCTCCACCAGCCCCTCGCTGGCAATGAGCCGGGTCACCAGCTGCTCCTTGGACATCTCCAGGGAGAAGATGGCCACGGTCTTGCCGGATTCCCGCGCCGCTGACAGCGCCACGTTCAGCGCCATACTGGTCTTGCCCATACCGGGCCGGGCGGCCAGCAGCAGCAGGTCGGACTTGTTCAGGCCGTTGATCTTGGCGTCCACGGCGGAAAGACCCGTGGACAGACCCGGCAGCGTCTTGCCGCCGCTGGCGGTCAGCTCCGCCAGATGCGCCATCACATCCTCCAGCACCATGCTCACAGGCACCATGTTCTGGGCGCTGCGGCCGCGGCGGATGGCGTACACCTTCTGCTCCGCTGCTTCCAGCATATCGCCGGCGTCGCCGGCGCCGTCCAGCACCATGGCGCTGATGCTCCCGGCGGCGGACGCCACCTGCCGCATCAGCGACTTGTCCAGCACGATCTGCACATACTCCATGACATTGGCGCTGGTGGGCGTCACATCCATCAATTGCAGCAGGTAGTCCCTTGTGTTGTCGTTGTAGACGCCGGTTTTCTCCATCTCCCCCGCCACGGTGACGCCGTCAATGGGACGGGAGTAGACGAACATATGGTAGATGGTCTCAAAAATATCGCGGTTGGCCCGCAGGTAGAAATCCTCCGGCCGCAGCTTGTCCATGACGTCCTTGATGCAGTCGGGGTCGATGAGCATGGAGCCCAGCACCGCCTGCTCCGCCTGCGGTGAATGGGGCGCCTGCCGCAGCAGCAGATCGTCCGCAGCCATATGAGGGCCTCCCTTCCGTTGTGATGTAGACGGTTACTTCTCCTCGACGACGAGGACGTACACCGTGCCGCTGACCTCGAAGCCCAGCTTGGCCTTGACCTGATAGCCGCCGAAGCTCTTGATGGGCTGCTCCAGCACCAGCTTCTTGCCGTCGATGTCCATGCCGAACTGCTCCTTCAGCGCGCCGGAGATCTCCTTGCCGGTGACGGCGCCGAACAGCTTGCCGCCCTCGCCGCCCTTGGCGGCGATCTTCACCTGACAGCTCTTGAGTTTCTCGGCAATGGCCAGCGCCTCTGCCTTGGCCTCCGCGTCCGCCTTGGCCTTGGCCTTGGCCTGCAAATTCATGGTGTTCACCGCGTCGGGAGTGGCCTCCACCGCCAGACCCTTGGGCAGCAGGAAATTGCGGGCATAGCCCTCCGCCGCCTCGATCATCTGGCCCTTCTTGCCCTTACCCTTCACATCCTGCTTGAGAATGACTTTCATCGTTGTAGTTCTCCTTTTCGTCAGTTTTCAAAATACCGGTCGATGGCCGCCAGCAGCTTTTCTCTGGCCTCGTCCACCGAAATGTCGTTTGCCTGTCCGCCGGCCGTGGTGGAATTGCCGCCGCCGCCCAGTGCCTCCAGAATGACCTGCACATTGATCTCACCCAGCGACCGGGCGGACATATACACGCCGTCGCCCTTCTTGTACAGGACGAAGGAAGCCTTGATGCCCCGGATGGTCAGCAGCTCGTCGGCGGCCTTGGCGGCCGTCACCCGGTCGCACTCCTCCTCCAGCGCCACCACGGCGATATCGTCGTGGTACAGCTCCGCCTGCCGGATAATGGCGTAGCGGTCGATCATGGATTGCAGATCCCCCTGGAACAGACGCTGCACGTCCTGCGTATCCGCCCCCAGCCGCCGCAGGAAGGCCGCCGCCTCGAAGGTGCGGCCGCCGGTGCGGTTGATAAAGTTTTTCGTATCCAGCACGATGCCCGCCAGCAGCGCCTCCGCCTCGCACTTCAGCACGTCGGACGGCTCCACCAGATACTGCATCAGCTCCGCCACCAGCTCGCTGGCGGAGGAGGCATACGGCTCGTGGTAGTTCAGCGCCATCTTTTCGATGTAGCTGCTGCCCCGGCGGTGGTGGTCGATGACCGCCACCCGGTTGCAGGTCTCCAGCAGCTCCTCGGACTCCACGCTCTCCGGACGGTTGGTGTCCACCACCACCAGCAGTGTGCCGGGCTGGCACTTCAGGAACGCCTCGCCGCCGGTGGTCAGTACCCCGGAATACTCCGGCTGGGCCTGCATCCGCCGGATCAGCGGGTGAGCCGCGTTGTTCTCCGTATCAATGACGATCTGGCACTTCTTGCCCCGCTTCCGGGCGATGCAGCACACGCCCATGGCCGCGCCCACGGAGTCCATGTCCGCGTACTTGTGGCCCATGACGTATACCTGCTTGGCGTCGTCGATCAGCTCGCCCAGTGCGTTGGCCATGACCCGGGACTTCACCTTTGTGCGCTTCTCCGTGGACTTGCTGCGCCCGCCGTAGAACTCGAAGTTCACCCGGTCCTTCACCACGGCCTGATCGCCGCCGCGGCTGAGGGCCATCTCCAGTGCCAGCGAGGCATTTTTGAACAGCTGGTCAAAGCTGTCCTCATCCCGGCCCACGCCGATGGACAGCGTGGCGTACACGCCCTCGCCGGCCTGCACCTGCCGCACCCTCTCCAGCACATCGAACTTTCTCTCGGTGTAGCCGCCGTAGTCCTTCTCCTCGAACACAAACAGATACCGGTCGCGGTCGTAGCCCAGCAGCAGCCCGCCGGAATTTGCCGCCCAGTTGTTCAGCTGCTCCTCCAGCGCGGCCAGCACCGCCGAGCGCTTGCTCTCCGGGCAGGCCTTCATCAGCTCCTCGTAGTTGTCCACCATGAGGATGGCCACCAGAGGCCGGGTCAGCTCCAGCGTCTGGCGCATCTCCTCGCTGTCGGTGACATCCATCCAGTAGGTGGTGGCCAGCGGGTTCTGATCCCGCTGCATCTCCTCCGGATGGCTCAGCGCGCCGAACACCCGGTAGATCCGTCCGTTCCAATGGAACAGCTCCGGATACTCCCGCTTGCCGTCCAGCAGCCAGCGATAGCTGAAATCCGGCACCACCGTGTCCACCAGCATCTCAAAGATCTTCTCTTTCTGGCTGGTGAGCTGCAAAAACATATCGTTGCTCCACAGCACCTCGCCGGTGGTGGCATCGAACACCAGCATGGGCAGCGGCGCATACAGCATATTGCTGGAGCGTGCGGAGTCCATGCCGCCGGACACCCGGTCCATGTACTGCCGCACGGAGGCCTGGGCTATCTTGTTGCGGCGGCTGCCCACCAGCAGCACCACGGCGGCCACCGCCGCCTCCGCCAGCGCCAGCAGCGGCTCAAAGGGGATGGTCACGATGACGAACACAATGAGGCATAGGCCGTACAGCGCCATATTCGTGCGGAATCCGCGAATGATCTTTTTACTCAAAAGGCGTTCCTCCTCTCGGTGATAGGGATACGTCTCCAATTTAATATAGCAATTGATTATAGCACAAAATTCCCCGGCGGACAATAGGCGCTTTGGGGAAAACAGGTCAAATTCCGCCGCGGCGTGCGTCCTGTCGAAGCTTGTCGACAAGTTGGGGGTGTACAAATGGCGGAAAGTGTGCTATACTTTGTGAAAAGCGCAGAAAAATACGCGCATTTTTTGGTTGTTTCGCAGAGTGTATCCCTGCGATCACATAGAGAAAGAGGGCAACCTCTTACACACCATCCACAGTAGCGGCTGGGCGATACTCCGCTCCTCTCCGGCGATGCAGGGCCGGCACGAGGACGGACCGCCTTTGTTTTGCTGCGGCCATTTCCCCGCCCGGCGGCTGTGTGGTATCTTGCAAAAGCAAAGGAGTATTTGATATTTATGGCAGAAAAACTGAAGATCATCCCTCTGGGCGGTCTGAATGAGATCGGCAAGAACATGACCGCCTACGAGTACGGCGGTGAGATCGTCATCGTGGATTGCGGCATGGCCTTCCCCGGCGACGATATGTACGGCATCGACTGCGTCATCCCCGACGTCAGCTATCTGGTAAAGAACCACAGCCGTCTGCGGGGTATGTTTATCACCCACGGACACGAGGATCACATCGGCGCCATCCCCTACGTTCTCAAGCAGATCAACACCCCCATCTACTGCACCCGCTTTACCGCCGGGCTCATCAAGCTGAAGCTGCAGGAGCACGGCCTTCTGAACTCCACGAAGCTCATCACCGTGGAGGCCGGCCAGACTGTGAAGGCCGGCAAATTTCAGGTGGAGTTCATCCATGTGAACCACTCCATCGCAGACTCGGCGGCGCTGGCCATCCACACCCGGATGGGCACCGTCGTCCACACCGGCGACTTCAAGATCGACTCCACGCCTATCGACGGCGAGGTCATCGATCTGGCGCGCTTCGGCGAGCTGGGCAAGCAGGGCGTGCTGGCGCTGCTGGCCGACTCCACCAATGTGGAGCGTCCCGGCTACACCCTGAGCGAAAAGGCGGTGGGCGCCACGTTCAAGCGGCAGTTCACCGGCTGCGACAAGCGCATCATCGTCACCACCTTCGCCAGCAACGTTCACCGCATCCAGCAGGTGCTGGACGCCGCGGCGGCCTGCGGCCGCAAGGTGGCCGTCACCGGCCGCAGCATGGAGAATATCATGAAGGTCTCCACGGAGCTGGGCTACATGAAGGTGCCCAAGAATACGCTGATGGACATCAACCGCATCAAGGGTCTGCCCCTGAGCCAACAGGTCATCGTCACCACCGGCTCACAGGGCGAGGAGATGAGCGCCCTGTACCGCATGGCCTTCTCCACCCACAAGCAGGTGGATATCGGCCCCGGCGACAAGGTCATCATCTCCGCCAGCGCCATCCCCGGCAACGAGGTGACGGTGGGGCGGGTCATCAATGAGCTGTTCCGCAAGGGCGCCGACGTGGTGTACGACAAGGCGGATATGCTCCATGTCTCCGGCCACGCCTGTCAGGAGGAGCTGAAGATCATCCACGCCCTGACAAAGCCCAAGTTCTTCATCCCCCTCCACGGCGAGCAGCGGATGCTCCAGATCCACAAGCGGGTGGCGGAGAGCATGGGGATGCACCCCAATAACATCGTGGTGGCCGACAACGGCTCCGTCATCGAGCTGACCACCAAGCATATCAAGTGCGAGACCTCTGTCCCCGCCGGCGAGGTGTTCGTGGACGGCAGCGGCGTGGGCGAGGTGGGCGCTGTGGTGCTCAACGACCGGAAGCTGCTGGCGGAGGACGGTATGGTGGTCATCGTGCTGCCCATGTCCAGCCACGACCACCAGCTGCTTTGCCCGCCGGAGATCGTGACCCGCGGCTT
>CAKTPV010000026.1 GCA_934591815.1 uncultured Oscillospiraceae bacterium | reverse complement strand
CAGCGCTCCAAGGAGCACGGCTTCCGCAAGAGAATGGCCACCCGCAACGGCCGCAAGGTGCTGGCTCGCCGTCGTGCCAAGGGCCGCGCTCGCCTGACCCATTGAGGTCGCGGAAAGTGCATCGCACAGGGAGATAAAGCCTCAAGGGACGGTGGTTCAGCTGCCGTCCCTATTGGTGTTTCTCTGGAAAATGCAATGCGCCTGACAAGCAAACCGGAAAAAAGAGGGAACGTATGGATCCGCAAGTCACGGTCAAGGAAAACGGCGATTTTCGCCGCATCTATCGCAAGGGCCGCTCCGCCGTCTCCGGCGGCGTGGTGGTCTATTGCCTGAAAAACCGGAAGGGTATGAGCCGTCTGGGCGTCACCGTGTCCACCAAGCTGGGTCATGCGGTGGTACGCAACCGTGTCCGCCGCCGTCTGCGGGAGCTGTACCGCCTGCACAAGCAGGAAATGCTCCCCGGCTATGACCTGATCGTGGTGGCGCGTGTACGGGCCGTGGATATGCCCTATGCCAAGCTGGAAAAGCAGTATCTTCGCTGCCTTGCACAGCTCGGTCTTTTGCGGGAGGACGTATGAAAAAGCTCATGCTTCGCTTCATACGGTTCTACCGCCGTGCCATCTCTCCTCTTTTTCCGCCCACCTGCCGTTTCGTACCCACCTGCTCCCAGTACGCGCTGGAGGCCATCGAGAAGTACGGGGCGGCCAAGGGCGGCTGGCTGGCGCTGAAGCGTTTTCTGCGGTGTCATCCTTTCCACAAGGGCGGCTGGTATGATCCGGTGCCCTGAAAACCCCTGAAAACCTCGTTTTATTTCACAACGAAGGAGATCACCCATGTTTGCACAACTCGGATACTACATCTGCGTACCGTTCGCGTGGCTGACCCGCCTGTTCTACACATGGACCGGGTCCTACGGCGTGGCGCTGATCCTGTTCACCCTGCTGGTGAAGCTGGTGCTGCTGCCCTTCCAGCTCAAGAGCAAGAAGAGCATGCTCCGCATGAACCGTATGCAGGGCAAGATCAAGGATATCCAGACCCGGTATGCCAACAACAAGGAAAAGCAGCAGCAGGAGATGGCGGAGCTCTACGCCCGTGAGGGTGTGAATCCCATGTCCGGCTGCCTGTGGTCCTTTATCCCGTTCCCCATCCTGATCGCTCTGTACTATATCATCCGTACCCCGCTGCGCTACTTCATGAGCCTGTCCCAGGCCGCGATCGAGCAGATCACCGCGCTGGCCGTTTCTCTGGGCTATGTGGCGGAATCCAGCGGTCAGGCCGCTGCCTATGAGCAGATCTATCTGGCAAAGTTCATCCACGAGCACTGGGCTGATTTTGACGGCAAGTTCGCCGGCCTCATCGACCTGAACTACAACTTCCTGGGCATGGATCTGTCCTCCGTGGGCAAGGATCTGTTCAGCCAGTTCCCCTCCGGCGGCTGGCCCGTCATCGGCATCCTCATTCTGCCGCTGATCTCCGCCGCCCTCCAGTTCCTGATGACCATGATCTCCATGCGGAGCAACAGCAACACCCAGATGAACGGCTCCAGCAAGGCCATGATGTACATGATGCCGCTGATGACGGTGTGGATGGGTTACATCCTGCCCGCCGCTCTGTGCGTGTACTGGATCTGCAACGCCGGCTTCTCCTGCCTGCAGGAGCTGCTCCTCAATAAGCGCTTCAACAAGATCCTGGACCGTGAGGAGACGGACAAGGAGCGGGAAAAGCGGGAGAAGCGCTATGCCAAGATGCAGGCGGCCCGCGAGAACCAGTACAGCCAGCTGGCGGGTAAGGGCGATAAGAAGCCCCAGCCCCAGCAGAAAAAGAAGAAGTCCTCCGACGGCGACCATCGCGGCAGCACCACCGAGGCAGGCCGCGTGGGTCAGCGCCCCTATGCGCGCGGCCGCGCCTACAGCGAGGATCACTACAACGACAACTGATAAGGAGTTTTGTCTATGAGTTATATCGACGTAACGGGCAAGACTGAGGAGGAGGCCGTCCGCAAGGGTCTCGAGCAGTTGGGCATGGACCGCGACGATGTGTCCGTCGAGATCCTGGAGCGCGCCAAGAGCGGCTTTCTGGGCATCGGCAGCAGCCCTGCCCGCGTCCGCCTGACCTACGGCCCGGAGGAAGCCCCTGTGGCGGAGCCGGCTCCCGTTGTCAAGCCTGTTGTACAGAAGCCCGCCGCCGAGAAGGAGCAGAAGAGCGCAAAGCCCGCCGCTCCCAAGGCTGCGGAGAAGCCTGTCCGTCCTGAAAAGACCGAGCGCGCGCCCCGCCCTGAAAAGGCGGACAAGCCCCAGCGCACCGAGCGCCCGGAGAAGAAGGAGATCCCCGCCATCGACCTGCCTCTTTGCGAGGACGACAATGCCCAGCGCATCGTGGCCTTTGTCTCCGGCCTGCTGGAGCACATGGACAGCGCGGCGCAGGTGAAGGTCTACGAGATGGAGAAGGGCCGCTATAAGGTGATCCTGGAGGGCGACAAGCTGGGTCAACTCATCGGCCGCCGCGGCGAGACGCTGGACGCTATCCAGCAGCTGACCAACTACGCCGTCAACACCGGCAGCGACAAGCGCATCCGTATCCAGATGGACGCGGAGAACTACCGCGCCAAGCGCGAGCAGAGTCTGGAGAGCCTTGCCAACAAGGTGGCCGCCAAGGTCGCCAAGTACCGCCGCAGCGTGACGCTGGAGCCCATGAACGCCTACGAGCGCCATGTGATCCACGCCGCTCTGCAGGATGTGAAGGGCGTCACCACCTACTCCATCGGCACGGAGCCCAACCGCCGCGTGGTGGTGGCCTTCGACCGCGAGGGTCGGTAAAGCCGCCTTTTCCCGGAAAAAACACCGCAATACCTTTCAAAACGGCAGTCCGCAGGACTGCCGTTTTTCCTTTGCGCCGGGGGGATTTCCGCTTTTCAAACGGGGCGGTTTGTGGTACACTATCTGTCAGAAAACGCCGGAGAGGAGGGAACAGCGCCGTGTTCAGCCGCGCCTATTTGGAGATCACCAACGTGTGCAATTTAGCCTGCGCCTTCTGCCCCGGTACAGCCCGGGAAAAGCGATTCATGACGCCGGAGGACTTTTCACTGCTGGCGAAAAAGCTCCGTTCCTACACGGAGTATCTGTACCTCCACGTCATGGGGGAGCCGCTGCTGCACCCGCAGCTGGCGGATATCCTCCGCATCTGCACCGCGCTGGATTACAGGGTCTGCCTGACCACCAACGGCACGCTGCTGCCGGAGAAGCTGCCGCTTTTGCGGGACTGTCCCGCCCTCCACAAGGTCAGCGTCTCCCTCCACTCCTTTGAGGGCAACGGCAAAAGCGCCGGGCTGGAGGACTACGTGGCGCAGGCGGCGGCAAGCTGCCTGTCTCTGGGGGAGGGCGGCGTGATCTGCGCCCTGCGCCTGTGGAACAAGGGCGGCGCGGAAGCGGAAAACGCCCGGATCCTGCGGGTTCTGGATGGCCTGTTGGGGCAGGACACGGCGGCGCTGCCCCCGGACCGCCGGGGCAACCGCAGGCTGGCGGAACGCCTCTATTTGGAGCCGGGCGAGAAATTCGGCTGGCCCCATCCGGACAGCGACCGGCGGGACACCCAGTTCTGCCACGGCCTGCGCCAGCAGCTTGCCGTGCTGTGCGACGGCACGGTGGTACCCTGCTGTCTGGACAGCGAGGGGCGCTTGGCGCTGGGAAACCTGCTGACCGGAGAACTGGACGACATTCTGGCGTCGCCCCGTGCGCAGGCCATCTGCCGCGGCTTCGACGCCCGCCAGCCGTCGGAGGAGCTGTGCCGCCGCTGCGGCTACGCGGCGCGCTTTAACAGGTGAGCGATGGAACGAACCAATTTACAAAAACTGCCCGCGCCCCTTCTGGCGTGGTATGACGAGCACCGCCGGGTGCTGCCGTGGCGGGAGCAGGTGTCCCCCTACCGCACATGGGTGTCGGAGATCATGCTCCAGCAGACCCGTGTGCAGGCGGTGCTACCCTATTTTCAGCGGTTCATGGACGCTGCGCCGGATGTACAGGCGCTGGCGGCGCTGCCGGAGGAGCAGCTTATGCGCCTGTGGCAGGGGTTGGGCTATTACAGCCGCGCCCGCAATCTGAAAAAAGCGGCGCAGACTGTGGTGGAGGACTTCGGCGGCGTGTTCCCCGACAGCTACGACGGCCTGCGGCGTCTGGCAGGCGTCGGGGACTACACGGCGGGGGCGATTTTGTCCATCGCCTTCGGCCAGCCGGTCCCCGCCGTGGACGGCAACGTGCTGCGGGTGGCGGCCCGGCTCACCGGCGACAGCCGCAATGTGCTGGAGCCCAGGGTACGCGCCGATTTCCGGTGCGCCATGGCGGAGACCATGCCCCATGACCGGCCCGGCGACTTCAATCAGGCACTGATGGATCTGGGTGCGGCGGTGTGCCTGCCCGGTGGAAAACCCCTGTGCGGACAATGCCCCGCCGCGTCGTTCTGTGCGGCACGGCAGCAGGGGACACAGGCGCTCCTGCCGGTGCGGGAGAAGAAAAAGGAGAAACGGGAGATCCTCCTCACCGTGTTCGCCATGGTGCGGGAGGACGGCGGCGCCGCCCTGCGGCAGCGGCCGAAAACCGGCCTGCTGGCGGGACTCTGGGAGCTTCCCTATGTGGAGGGTACGCTGGACGAGGCGGCAGCCGCCCGCCAGCTGGCGGCATGGGGCGTCACAGTGCTGCGTTGGGAGCGAACGCTCCACGCCAAGCACGAGTTCACCCACCTGCGCTGGCAGATGACCGGCTACCTGCTGACGGTGGCAGGGGAAGGACAGCCGGACTGGCTGTGGGCAGACGCCTTACAGCGGCGGCAGAGGGCCATCCCCTCCGCCTTTCGTGTGTTTACGGCGGCGTTGGAGAACGCCGCCGCGGGAGAGAAATCAGATAAAGGAGACTGACACGATGGCACAGCTTTACTTCAAATACGGCGCCATGGGCTCCAGCAAGACAGCCAATGCCCTGATGGCGCGATTCAACTACGAGGAGCGGGGGCAGGAGACGCTGCTGGTCAAGCCCCGGCTGGATACCCGGGATGGCGACCACATGGTCTACTCCCGCATCGGACTGAAGCACCCCTGCATCTATTTCGACGAGATGCGCGCCATGGCGGACGCAGAGTTGCAGCGCTACGCCTGCATCATCATCGACGAGGCACAGTTCCTCACCAAGGACGAGGTCTACTATCTGGTGCATCTGGTGGACGACTGCGGCATCCCCGTCATCTGCTACGGTCTCCGTGCCGACTTCAAGGGCGAGCTGTTCGAGGGCAGCTATCACCTGCTGGTGCTGGCGGACAAGCTGGAGGAGGTCAAGACCATCTGCTGGTGCGGCAAGAAGGCGGCCTTCAATGCCCGGTTTGACGAGAACGGTCATGTGGTCAAGGAGGGCGCGCAGGTGGTGCTGGGCGCCAACGACAAGTACATCGGCCTGTGCCGCCGCCACTGGATGACGGGGGATCTTGGCCCGGACTTCGACATCCACGCCTTATGATCTGCCGTCTCTGTCCCCGGAACTGCGGCGCGGCGCGTACCGCCGATGGGGGAAACGGCTTCTGCGCCATGCCCGCGGGGCTGCGCGTCTCCCGCGCCGCCCTCCACCACTGGGAGGAACCGCCCATCTCCGGCACCAACGGCTCCGGCGCGGTGTTTTTCGCCGGCTGCACCCTGCGCTGCACCTACTGCCAGAACCACACCATCTCGACGGAGGGCTTCGGCAAGGATGTGACCACCCAGCGTCTCCGCGCCATCTTTGAGGAACTGATCGCCCAAGGCGCCCACAACATCGACCTCATCACCCCCACCCACTTCCTGCCTTGGATCCTCCCGGCGCTGGAGCCCAAGCTCCCCGTGCCGCTGGTCTACAACTGCGGCGGCTACGAAAAGGCGGAGACCCTGCGTTCTCTGGAGGGGCTGGTGGATATCTGGCTTCCCGACCTGAAATATGCCGACGGTACGCTGGCATCTCAGCTCTCCGCCGCGCCGGATTATTTCCCCGTGGCGACCGCCGCCATACAGGAGATGTTCCGCCAGACCGGACCCTATGTGATGGAAAACGGCCTCCTGCGCCGCGGCGTGGTCATCCGCCATCTGGTGCTGCCCGGCTATCTGGACAACACCCGCCGCGTCATCGACTGGGTGGCCGAGACCTTCCGCCCCGGCGACGTCCTGTTCTCCCTCATGAGCCAGTATACCCCCCAGCCCGGCGCACAGGGCCGTCTGGCCCGCCGCCTTACCCGCGCCGAGTACCGCGCCGCCTTAGACTATATGCACAACTGCGGCATCACCGACGGCTTTACCCAGGAGCGCACGGCGGCGAGGGAGGAGTATACGCCGCCCTTTGATCTAACAGGCGTTTGAACGGCGTCTCTTCCGCCCATACGTCGTTGCCGCTCCTCGCCATACAGAAAGTATGGCGTCGTCACCGCGCCTCGTCTGGACGCAAGAACCGCTCGTTCAGAGGCTTGGTGCGGCGTTTCTTCCGCCCATACGCCGTTGCCGCCTTCACACCTCACGACGCTGCGCGGGGGGATGAAAAAGCCGGTGGTGGGAGCCTTTCGGACTGTTTGGGTCGTATGGTACATTTGGGAGAAGAAAGTGCCTTTCTTTCTGGAAAATAGGGTGTTTTTTCGTATAAATAGACGTACTTGGGACAACTTTGTGTTGCTATTTGCGGCGCGTTGTGGTATGCTGACAGCAGAACAAAAGAGGCCGTCTCGGACGGAGGAAAACCAATTTTGCAATGCAGGAGGTACGCACATGAGTTATCCCACCACCGGTCAGGAGGTTTATGTCAGCCTGAACCTGTCCAATACCATGCTCACCGGCATCGGCAAGGGCACCATCACCCGCGAGGAGGTCTCCGCCTCCTACCTCAAGCGCCTGTTTGCCGAGCACGGCGTCATCGTCTCCGCCAAGCCGGAGCAGCGCCGCCTGCTGGAGATCGTCAACGAGCGGTACGATCTGGAGCTGCAGATCCCCGAGTCCCTGAAGCTGTTCCAGCTCAGCGAGGAGCATCGCCGTCTGGTGGTCATCAGCGTGACGGGTCTGCGCCGCAAGGGCGGCTCTCTGCTGCCGGAGTACACCGAGGAGGAGTTCAATGAGGCCACCTTCGCCTTTGTGAAGTACTATGTACAGGGCACCCACTACGACACGCTGGTGGAGGAGAACAAGAAGCTGAAGTTCGAGCTGGAGCAGGAGCTGGAGTGGCGCAACCGCGTGGACAACTGAGTCTGCTGCAAAAAAGACATAAAAAGAGGAGGGACACCGGGTGTCCCTCCTCTTTTTCATAGGGTCTGCACCAGCCACAGCACCAGCCCGTAGACCACGCTGGCGGCGGTGCCGAACACGATGACCGGCCCGGCCACGGTGAACATCTTCACGGCGGTGCCGGTAATGAGCCCCTCCGTCTGAAAGTCCACGGCGGAGGATGCCACCGCATTGGCAAAGCCGGTGATGGGTACCAGCGTACCGGCGCCTGCAAGACGCGCCAGCTTGTGGTACACACCCAGTCCGGTGGCCAGCGCCGACAGAAATACCAGCGTCACCGATGTGGCGGTGCCGGCGTCGGCGGTATTCAGTCCCAGTGTGCCGTACCAGTGGGACAGGAGCTGCCCCACGGTGCAGATGGCGCCGCCCACCAGAAAGGCCAGCACCGTGTCCTTTACGATGGGGGACGGCGGCGACATCTGCTTGACCAGCGCCTGATATGCCTCGGGGGTCATGGCAGTCACTTCCTTTCCTCCATAGTGTGCGCCGCAGGGCCGCGTTTCATGCGGGCTTGTCAAAAGCGGGAAAAACGGCTATAATCAGAGAGATAAAATCAAGGAAAGGCGGGTGAGCCCATGACGGATCCGGCACACCCTTTTGGGCGAAAGGCCATACAGCTGGCGGTGATCGACGAGGTGAGCTGCACCGGCTGCGGCTGGTGCGCCATGTTCTGTCCCGTAAAGTGCATTCTTCTGCGGGAGGACGGCATCTATGAGGTGAACCAGCAGCAGTGCATCGGCTGCCGCGGCTGCAAGGTGAACTGCTTTTACGACGCGGTGACCATCCTGCCGCCGCAGGTGCAGCCATGAGCGGGCGGCAGGGAAAGCCCACGCTGGGGCTTTATATCCACATCCCGTTCTGCAAGGCCAAGTGCGCCTACTGCGACTTCTACTCGCTGGCTCACAGCGAGGAGAAGATGGACGCCTACATGGCGGCGCTGCTGCGCCACCTGGAGGAGGTAGCGCCCCGCGCCGCCGGGATGCAGGTGGACACGGTGTATTTCGGCGGCGGCACGCCCAGCTATCTGGGGGCGGCGCGGCTTTGCCGTATTCTGCAAACGGTGCTGCGGCGGTACGACGTGGCAAGGGACGCGGAGATCACGCTGGAGGCCAATCCCGACAGCGCCGGGGACTGGAAGGAGCTGCGGAGGCTGCGGCGGGCGGGCTTCAACCGTCTGTCCCTCGGCGTACAGTCCACCGACGACGCCCTGCTGCGGCGCATCGGGCGGGTACACACCTATGAGCAGGTGCAGCAGGCGGTGGCGGCGGCGCGGCAGGCAAAGTTCACAAATCTGAGCCTGGATCTGATCTACGGCCTGCCGGGGCAGACCATGGAGGACTGGCAGCGGACGCTGGCGGACGCCGTGGCGCTGGGGCCGGAGCATCTGTCCTGCTACGGTCTGAAGCTGGAGGAGGGTACGCCCCTGTGGCAGCAGCGGCAGACGCTGACGCTGCCGGATGACGACGCACAGGCGGATATGTACCTGTACACTGTGGCGGCGCTGGGCGAGATGGGCTACGAGCAGTACGAGATCTCCAATTTCGCCAAGCCCGGCAAGGCCTCCCGCCACAACCTGAAATACTGGAACATGGAGGAGTACGCCGGCTTTGGGCCGGGGGCGCACTCCGACTTCGGCGGCGTCCGGTACGGCTATGTGCGGGATATCGACAGCTATATCGCGGGCAAGCTGGTGCTGTCGGAGTCCGAGAATGACAGCACGCTGGCGCGGGACTACGAGTATGTGATGCTGTCGCTGCGGACGGCGGCGGGCATCGACCGGCAGACCTTTGAGAAGCGCTACCGCCAGCGGTTCCAGCCCATGGAGGCACTGTTCAAGCAGTACGAAAAGGCGGGGCTCGCCTTGCCCACCGAGGGTGGTTGGCGTCTGACGCCCAAGGGCTTTCTGGTGTCCAACAGCATCATTGCCGCCTTGCAGGAGGCGCTGGCGCAGCAGCGTGCGGCGCGGCAGGCGGCCATGGCGGAGGGTAATTTCCGTATCGTATAGGCCCAGCGGCACGGTGTATAGAACGGGAGAGGTGCCTCTCCCGTTTTTTCCGCCTGCACTCTTCCCAAAATCGTTCGGTAAACGAACGTTTTTTCGCGGGAACAAGGGATATTGTAACGGTTTCGTTAATTTTTCGGTATGCCGCTTGCGAAGCGTACAGCGGCGTGGTAGACTACTTCATTGGATAAAATCGGGTATGTGCCCATGTGGATAAGATCAGGCGAGTGCCATGGAGGAACGGGAGTATGGCAAAATTCAGCGTAAAGAGGCCGCTGACGGTATTTGTGGTGGTGCTGGCGGTAGTGGTGCTGGGCATCGTGGCGTATCTGCGGATGACGCCGGATCTGCTGCCCAATATGGATTTTCCCTATGTGATCATCGTCACCGCCGATCCCGGCGCCAGCCCCGAGGCGGTGGAGGAGGAGATTACGCGGCCCATGGAGCAGTCTATGGCCACGCTGGATCAGATCAAGGAGATCACCTCCACCAGCCAGAACAGCGTGTCCATGGTGATGCTGGAGTTTGAGGACGGCGTGAACATGGACACCATCAGTGTGGATATCCAGCAGAAGATCTCCATGCTGGAGGGGCAGTGGTCCGACATGGTGAGTACCCCCTATGTGCTGAAGATCAACCCGTCTATGATCCCGGTGATGGTGGCCGCCGTGTCCCGGGAGGGCAGCGACGTCTACGCCCTCAGCGATCTGGTGACGGATGAGCTGACCGGCAAGCTGGAGGGTGTCAGCGGCGTGGCCAGCGTCACGGTGTCCGGCGCCCTGACCCGGCAGGCCCATGTGATTTTGGATCAGGCAAAGATGGAGGCGCTGTCCGCCAAGCTGGCAGACGCGGTGAAGGCCCAGCTGAAAAAGGCGGAGGGCAAGCTGTATTCGGCCAAGCAGCAGGTGGAGGACGGTGAAAAGGCGCTGTCCGACGCCAAGCGTGCCGCGGCGGACGGCGTAGCCGGTGCTGTGGGCGATTCGGCGGACGAGGTCTATCATAAGCTGAAGGAGCTGTACGACAAGCTGAAGGATGCGGACATCGGCGACATCCTCGGCGGCATCATCACCGACCCGGACGGCTCGCTGGAAAAGCTGGAGCAGAGTCTCAAGTCGCTGCGGGAGCAGACAAAAAAGATGCTGGACGATCTGGAGAGCGGTAAGCTGAAAGCGCAGATGGAGGGCGATATCTCTGATTTTCTGGTGCAGATGATGGACGGTATGTCCCAGATGACCGGCGCGGAGCTGCAGCTCAGTCAGGCAAAGAGCCAGATCGAAAGCGGCCTCAAGCAGCTGCGGGAGGCGTACGACAAGGTGGATTCCCAGACCGATCTAGGCGGCCTTCTGTCTATCTCCACCGTCAGCGGTCTGCTGACGGCGCAGAACTTTTCCATGCCCGCCGGCTATATCGACGACAACAGCGGCGTGAGCTACATGGTGTCGGTGGGGCAGAAGTTTGAAAATAGCAGCGAGCTGGAAAATATGGTGCTGTTCGACCTGGGGCTGGACGGCATCGACGCCATCACGCTGGGCGACGTGGCCACCGTGGTGGTGACGGACGACAGCGGCCAGCTGTATACCAAGCTCAACGACGAAAACGGCATCCTGCTGTCCTTCAACAAGCAGTCCAACTACGCCACGGCGGCGGTGTCCAACAACCTCACCGACCGGTTCCGGGAGCTGGAGAGCCAGTACGAGGGGCTTACCTTCGTGCCGCTGATGGATCAGGGCGACTATATCTACCTGATCGTGGAGACGATCCTCTCGTCCCTGCTGTGGGGCGCGTTGTTCTCCGTGGTGGTGCTGTTTCTGTTCCTGCGTGACTGGCGTCCCACCGTCATCACGCTGCTTTCTATTCCCGTCAGCGTCATTTTCGCAGTGGTACTGATGTACTTCACCGGCGTGACCATCAACATGATCTCCCTCAGCGGCTTGGCGGTGTCGGTGGGTATGCTGGTGGATAACTCGGTGGTGGTCATCGAGAATATCTACCGGCTGCGGGCCAAGGGCGCCACCATCGTGCAGGCGGCGGTGTCCGGCGCGCAGCAGGTGCTGGGCGCGGTGACAGCGTCCACCCTCACCACGGTGTGCGTGTTCGCGCCCATCGTGTTCGTGGAGGGTCTGACCCGGCAGCTGTTCACCGATCTGGCGCTGACCATCACCTATTCGCTGCTGGCCAGCCTGCTGGTGTCGCTGACGCTGGTGCCGGCCATGGCCTCCGGTATGCTGCGGCGCGAGTTTGTGCCGAAGCCGGGTCTGCTGGATAAGATCTATCCCGCCTACCGCAGGGCCATCACGTGGTCGCTGGATCACAAGGCCGGCGTGCTGCTGCTGTCTCTGGTACTGCTGGTGACGACGGCGTGGGGCGCGGTGAGCCGGGGCTTCACATTCATGCCGGAGATCGACATGAACAACCTGTCGGTCACCGTCACCATGCCGGACGGCATCACCCGCGCAGAGGCGGTGGACCTGGCCGATCAGGTGGTGGAGCGGGTCATGTCCGTGGAAAATGTGGAGTCCGCTGGCTTTATGATGGGCAGCGGCGACATGGGCGGCCTGAGCATGGCCAGCGGCGACAACGGCGAATTTGACGTCACTGGCTACCTCACCATGCCGGAGGGCACCTTCGGCTCCGACGCGGGGAAAGAGATCGAGGCGCTGTGCGCCGATCTGCCCTGTAAGGTGACCACCGCCGGTGTCATGAGCGGCATGATGAGCTATATGACCGGCACCGGCGTTTCCCTGCGGGTGTACAGCAGCGATATGGAGTCGCTGCAAAGCGCCGCCCGTTCGCTGGGACAGCGCATGGAGCAGGTGGAGGGCGTGCAGGATGTCTCCGACGGGCTGGAGGACGCCGCCCCCGCCCTGCAGGTGGTGGTGGACCGGAACAAGGCCATGACCAAGGGCATCACCGTGGCGCAGATCTATATGCAGGTGGCGGCCGCGCTGCAGGATACCACCACCGTGGCGGATGTGACGCTGGACGGCGCCAGCATGGAGATGATCGTGGATGCGGCGGCGGGCAGCAAGCTGACCCGCGAGAAGCTGATGGATCTGACCATTTCGCCGGATGACAGCTCCATGTCCTCGTCCATGAGCGGCATGAGCAGCATGAGCAGCATGAGCGGCGGTATGAGCAGCATGAGCAGCTCCATGTCTTCGTCCATGAGCGGCATGAGCGGCATGAGCAGTATGGGCAGCGGCATGAGCAGCGCCTCCGCATCCGCCGGACTGAGCCAGCTCACCGGCGGGGACAGTCAGGACGAGGATACCTCCTTCAAGCTGGGGGAGGTGGCCGAGGTCAAGGAGACGGTGTCCCTCAACAGCATCCAGCGCGACCAGCAGCGGCGGTGCATCACCGTGTCGGCGGCGGTGGCGGACGGCTACAACGTGACCAAGGTCACCACGGCGGTGCAGAAGGCGCTGGGTTCGGTCACACTGCCGGAGGGCGTCACCGTGGAGTTCGACGGCGAGAACGAGCAGATCATGAACGCCATGCAGCAGCTTCTGCTGATGCTTCTGCTGGGCGTGGTGCTGGTGTACCTCATCATGGTGGCGCAGTTCCAGTCCCTGAAGGCGCCGTTCATCGTGATGTTCACCATCCCGCTGGCGTTCACCGGAGGCTTCCTGGCACTGCTGCTCTCCGGTATCGAGGTGTCGGTCATCAGTCTCATCGGTTTCGTGATGCTGGTGGGCATCATCGTCAACAACGGCATCGTGCTGGTGGACTACATCAACCAGCAGCGTCTGGCGGGCATGGGCCTGCGGGAGGCCATCATCGACGCGGGCGTTACCCGCCTGCGGCCCATCCTGATGACCAGTCTGACCACCATCCTCGGTCTGGTGGTCACGGCGCTGGCGAAAAACGCCGGTACGGCGCTGATCCAGCCCATCGCGCTGGTGTGTATCGGCGGCTTGCTGTACGCCACGCTGATGACGCTGTTCGTAGTGCCGTGTATGTACGAGATCCTCAACAAAAAGGAGCTGCATCAGGTGGAGGAGAGCGATCTGACACCGGTGGATATGTAAGCATACATCATACGCATCAGGCGGGGAGGGAACCGATTCCCTCCCCGCTTCGTCTTATAGGCAGAAGGACGTACAGGCGAAAGACTTATGCGGAAAAGGAGGGCGCGAGGATGAGACGGTTTTTGACGTGTTTTTTGGCGCTGTGCTGCGCCGCGCTGCTGGCGGCCTGCGTGTGGTCCGCCGTCCCGCTGGAGGGGGACAAGCTGCCGGTCGACCCCCCGCCGGAGCCGATGGAGATCACCGGTCAGCTGGCTGAATACACCCATGGGAACGTGGATGTGGCGCTGACCATCCCCGACGGCTGGTGGTGGGAGACGCTGGAGGAGGAGGGACAGTCCGGCCTGCGTTTCGGGAAGACCGGGGAGAGGTCTGTTGCCTTCCGGCTGACCTGCTGGCTGGACGGCTACGGCATCTGCGGCACAGGCGTGACGGAGCAGGAGCTGACCCTCTCCGGTGGTCAGAGGGTGTGGCAGTACACCGAGGGCGGGCAGAGTACCGTCTGGGTCAATATCGCGTTTCGGGGTGTACCCGGCAGCTATGTGTGTATGCCCGATGACGACGGTGCGATGGGCAGCGCCGCGTGGGAGGGCTGCCGGGACGAGGTGCTGGCCATCCTGGGTACCGCCCAGATCGGGCGGGGCATCCTGACGGAGCAGCAGGCCATCGACCTGGCCGCCGCGCAGTACGACGGCGCATACGCCATGGCGTGGGGCCGATACGATGTGAAGACCGGCTGCTGGTCGGTGGATTTCTCTAAGGACAGCAGCGGCGGGAACACCGTGACGCGCTATGTGGACAGCGACGGCACCGTCTCTGATGAGGCGCCGCAGCTCTGGCGGGAGAGGGCGATGGAGGACGGGGAAAAATAGACCTTGACGGGCGGGCGAAAAGATGCTATGCTTTCCCTGTTATCGGCGATGAAGGGCGTGGCTGCCCGGAGCTGCGGGAGGAAATGCCCGCCGGATGCCCCGTTACCGGCAAGAGAGTGTGGAGCGATCCAAATTCAGGTGGAACCACGGACTAAAGCTTAGTTCGCCCTGATGTCAGCAATGGCATCAGGGCGTTTTTTGCCGCTCAAGGAGGGCAGTCTATGAAAAAGAGGATACTGGCGCTGCTGCTGGCAGCCCTGCTGGGACTGACGGCCTGCGGCGCACCGGCGGAAACGGGTGCGCCCACAGGGGAGATATTCATTTACGGCGAGGAACACGCCAACGCCGCCTGCCTGGATAAGGAGCTGGCGCTGTGGCAGACCTGTTACAGCCAAGGGATGCGGCACCTGTTCATAGAGATGGGTGCAGGCTCCACGCTGCTGCTGAACCGCTGGATGGCGGCGGAGGACGATGCCTATTGGGACATGGTGTACGGCGCCTGCGAGGGGACGCTGTTCCATGCGGAGGTGGTGGCGGATTTTTACCATCAGATCAAGGAGACGTGTCCGGACACGATATTCCACGGCTTTGATATAGAGCATCAGTATGCCACCTCCGGCGAAAAGGCGCGCCAGCTTCTGGAGGACGAAGGAAAGACCGACACCGACGTATACCGCGAGGTAGAGAGGAGCATCAAGCAGGGCACCATGTACTATGGGCGCGGCGCAGACGATAAGGCCGACGTGCAGCGGGAGAACGCCTTGGCGACCAATTTCTGCACCGCCTTCGACGCACTGGGCGGTGTCAGCGTGATGGCCTTCTGCGGCGGCGCCCACGCCGACCCCAACGGGATGGATCACCAGACCGGTACCGTACCCTCCATGGCGGCTCAGATCGCGGCGCACTACGGCAGCAAGGTGACGCTGACCTGCGCCAATCTGGCGCGGGTGGAAAAGCCGGAGCTGACACCGATCCGCACGGACACACTGACCATCGCCGGAAAGGCGTATACGGCGTCCTACTTCGGAGAGCAGGATATATCCGATTGGAGTGATTACGCCAGCCGCGAGTTCTGGCGCGTGGAGGGCGGATACAATGCCTTTTCCGCGTGGCAGACCACGGGAGATCAGCTGCCGGAGAGCAACTATCCCATGGCGCTGCACCCAAGAGAATTCTATGCCATTCTGTACCACCTGTCGGACGGCGGGACAATGTGGTGGTACGGTGTGTCCACAGACCAGACGGATTGGGATGCGGGAGTCATGACCGTGCAGGTAGCGCCGCCGGAGGCGGCTTGAACATACAGACCAAAAATATTCACATAAAGGAGACGATCACATGAAAAACACCGAAAAGACCATGGATAAGATCGTGGCGCTGTGCAAAAACCGCGGCATCATCTTCGCAGGCTCCGAGATCTACGGCGGCCTGGCCAACACATGGGACTACGGCCCGCTGGGCGTGGAGCTGAAGAACAACATCAAGAAGGCATGGTGGAAAAAGTTCGTGCAGGAGAACCCCTACAACGTGGGACAGGACGCTGCCATCCTCATGAACCCCCAGACGTGGGTGGCCAGCGGCCATCTGGCGGGCTTCTCCGATCCCCTGATGGACTGCAAGGAGTGCAAGGAGCGCTTCCGCGCCGATAAGCTCATCGAGGACTGGTGCCAGACCAACGGCGTGGAGCTGCCCAAGCCCATCGACGCCTTCTCCCAGCAGGAGATGAAGGACTTCATCGAGGAGCACAACATCCCCTGCCCCAGCTGCGGCAAGCACAACTTCACCGACATCCGTCAGTTCAACCTGATGTTCAAGACGTTCCAGGGCGTCACCGAGGATGCCAAGAACACCGTGTATCTGCGGCCTGAGACGGCGCAGGGCATCTTCACCAACTTCGTCAACACCCAGCGCACCACCCGCCGCAAGCTGCCCTTCGGCGTGTGCCAGATCGGTAAGTCCTTCCGCAACGAGATCACCCCGGGCAACTTCATCTTCCGCGTCCGCGAGTTCGAGCAGATGGAGCTGGAGTTCTTCTGCAAGCCCGGCACCGATCTGGAGTGGTTCAACTACTGGCGCACCTTCTGCCACAACTGGCTGCTGGGCATCGGCCTGAAGGACGAGAACCTGCGCCTGCGCGACCACGACCCCGAGGAGCTGTGCTTCTACTCCAAGGCCACCACGGACTTCGAGTTCCTGTTCCCCTTCGGCTGGGGTGAGCTGTGGGGCGTGGCGGACCGCACCGACTACGACCTGAACCAGCACCAGTCCGTGTCCGGCAAGGACCTGACCTACTTCGACCCCGAGACCAACGAGCGCTACATCCCCTATGTGGTGGAGCCGTCTCTGGGTGTGGAGCGCAGCGTGCTGGCGGTGCTGGTGGACGCCTACGACGAGGAGGTCGTGGACGCGGAGAAGAACGACGTCCGCGTGGTGCTGCACCTGCACCCGGTGCTGGCGCCCTACAAGGCGGCGGTGCTTCCCCTGAGTAAGAAGCTCAGCGACAAGGCCCGTGAGGTCTACGCCGAGCTGGCGAAGGAGTGGATGATCGACTTCGACGAGACCGGCTCCATCGGCAAGCGCTATCGCCGCGAGGACGAGGTGGGTACGCCCTACTGCATCACCGTGGACTTTGACACCGTGGGCGATGCCGAGCACGAGGGCGACAACTGTGTTACCGTCCGCGAGCGCGACACCATGCAGCAGGTGCGCGTGCCTATCAGCGAGCTGAAGAGCTATCTGGCGGAGAAGCTGGCGTACTAAGCGCGGACACGCCAACGCGAGACATAGAAAAAAGAGAGACGCCCTGCGTCTCTCTTTTTTGCGCTTATTCACGACCCTCCGGGAGGGGGGCGATGACGGTCTTGTAAATGTGCCGGAAGAACACCAGCGTCAGCAGCAGGGAGGACACCTCCGCGATGGGGTAGCACCACCACACCAGGTCGCTGTTGCCGACGGCGGCGCCGTAGCGTGCCAGCACATAGGCGATAGGCACGAGGAACACCAGCTGCCGGACGATGGACGTGACCATGGAGTACATCGACTTTCCCAGTGCCTGGAACGAGCTGCCCAGCGCGATGCACATACCGGCCATGCAGAAGCTCAGGGCGATGATGCGCAGGGCGGGTACGCCTGCGGCCAGCATCACGTCGCTGGCGTCAAAGAGCCGCAGCAGCGTATCGGGTATGGCCCAAAACAGCACCGTGCCGAACACCATGATGCAGCAGGCGTACAGGGTGCTGCGCTTGATGGTGGCCATCATGCGGCGGCGGTTCTGAGCGCCGTAGTTGTAGGCCACGATGGGAATCACGCCGTTGTTCAGGCCGAAGATGGGCATGAAGATAAAGGAGTTCAGCTTGAAATAGACGCCGAAGGCGGTGGCTGCCGTCTCGTGGGCGGCGTGGTAGGTGATGAGGATCTTGTTCATCAGGAACGTCATCACCGAGCCGATGGCGATCATGATGACGCTGGGCAGGCCGATGGCGTAGATCTCGCCGATGAGCCGCCAGTTGGGGCGGAAGCCCCGCAGGGACAGGGTGATGTCCGTGTTCTTTTTGTGGTTGAAGTAAATAGCCAGCGCGCAGCCGCAGAACTGGCCGATGATGGTGGCGACGGCGGCGCCAGCCACGCCCATTTTCAGTCCGAAGATAAAGATGGGGTCGAGAATGATGTTGATGATAGCGCCCAGCCCCTGGGTGTACATGCTGAGGATAGACCGCCCGGTGCCCTGCAAGAGCCGCTCGTACATGATCTGGCAGAACATACCCAGCGAGCCGATGGTGACGATCCGCAGATAGTCGTTGCCCATCTGGATGATGCTCTCCACCTGCGTCTGAGAGCGGAAAAACAGGTCGGAGCAGGTCAGACCCAGCAGGGCGGAGATCACGAAGCCCACCACCGCCAGAAAGACGCCGTTGTTGGCCACCTTGTCGGCGCGCTCCCGCAGCCCTGCGCCCAGCGCGCGGCCCATCAGGGCGTTGACGCCCACCGCCGTACCGGTGGCAAGGCCGATCATCAGGTTCTGCGCCGGGAACGCCAGCGATACGGCGGTCAGCGCCTGTTCGCTGACGCGGCTGACGAACCAGCTGTCCACGATGTTGTACAGCGCCTGCACCAGCATGGACGCGATGATGGGCAGGGACATATTCCAGATCAGCTTCGTAATGGGCATGACGCCCAGCTTGTTTTCGTTTTCCATAGGGACTCCTTTATTGATAACTTAACTGTAACTCAATATTCTATCATGTCCCGGCAAAAAAAGAAACCCCCGAATATGTGTGAAACGCACATATCCGGGGGTGAAAATTTGTGAAAAGCGGGAAAAATATTTCGTATGGCGAAGGAATTACCGCTCTTGGAAGAAGGCGCGAACCTCCTCGGCCGTGCAGGCGGCGCTGCCTTGGGCAAAGCCGTCCCGTCCGCCGCCCCGCCCGTGGAGGGCGGTGTTCATGTCCTTGATGAACTGGCGCAGGTCACCGCCGTTCTCGATAACGGCGTACCGGTAGTCGCCGTCCCGTCCGGCAAACACGGCGCAGCGTCCGCCGGCGGCCTTGGCGATGGCGTCGCACAGCCGCCGCGCACCGTCGCCGTCCAGCGGCTCCGCGATGTGCAGGACGCTGCCAGCGCCACGGTACTGCGCCGCGGTGCGGGCGAAGTCAGCTTCCTCCAGCCGGGCGGCCTTCTCCTTGAGGGAGAGCAGCTCCTCCTGCAAGCGGCTGACGGCGGCAAAGGCGCTCTGGGGCTTGACGGACAGCGCCTGCCCGATCTGGCGGGCCTGCTCCCAGCCGGAAGCCAGGCAGTCCAGCGCCCGCTGGCCGCACAGCAGCTCCAGCCGCACGCCGTCCCGGAATTTCTGGCAGCTCAGCAGCTTCAAAAGCCCCACCTGTCCGCTGCTGGCCACATGGGTGCCGCAGCAGGCGCACCGATCCGCGCCGGGGAACTCCGTGATCCGCACCGCACCGGTCAGCTCCTTTTTGCTGCGGTAGGGCAGGGCGGCCAGCTCCTCCGCCGAGGGATACCAGATGCGGATGGGATGATCCGCCCAGATGTAGGCGTTGGCGCGCCGCTCCACCTCCAGCGCCTGCTCCCAAGTGATGGGGGCGTTGTAGTCGATGGTGACCACGTCCGCACCCATGTGGAAGCCCACGTTATCGCAGTGGAACGTGCTGCACAGCAGACCGGAGATGATATGCTCGCCGGAGTGCTGCTGCATATGGTCGAAGCGCCGCGTCCAGTCGATGCGGCCGCTGACCTCCGCGCCGACGGACAGCGCCCGGTCGCACAGGTGGGTGACGACGCCGTCCTTCTCGTGTACATCCAGCACGCGGGCCTCGCCCAGCGTGCCGTGGTCGGCGGGCTGACCGCCGCCCTCGGGGTAGAAGGCGGTGCGGTCAAGGGTGACGGAAAAGCCGTTTTTCACGGCCTCGCAGGACTGCACCACGGCGGTGAAGTCCTGCGTATAGGCGTTATCGTAGTAGAGCTTGACGGTGTCCATCAGTCGTCCTTTTCCACGTCGCCCACGATGGCGATGTGCAGCTCATCCAGCTGCTTCTGCTCCACGGCGGAGGGCGCGCTCATCATCACGTCCTGCGCGTTCTTGTTCATGGGGAAGGGGATGATCTCGCGGATGGAGCTTTCGCCGGCCAGCAGCATGACCATGCGGTCCACGCCCGGGGCGATACCGGCATGGGGAGGCGCACCGTAGCAGAAGGCGTTGTACATGGCGGGGAACTTCTTCTTCACGTCCTCCTCGCCCAGACGCACCAGCTCGAAGGCCTTGACCATGATCTCGGGGTCGTGGTTACGGACAGCGCCGCTGGACAGCTCCACGCCGTTGCACACCAGATCGTACTGGTCGGCGGTGATGGTCAGGGGGTCGATCTCGCCCCGCTCGGCCTTCAGCAGCACCTCCAGCCCGCCGCTGGGCATGGAGAACGGGTTGTGGCAGAACTCCAGCTCGCCGGACTCGTCGCCGATCTCGTACATGGGGAAGTCCACGATCCAGCAGAACTCATAGCGCTCCTTGTCCATGTGGCCCTCGCAGGCGGCGCCCAGCTTGCTGCGCAGGACGCCGGCGGTCTTGATGGCGGCGCCCTTGTCACCGGCAGCCACGCCCACCAGCATATTGGGCTTCAGACTCAGCTTGGCGGTGAGCATCTCATGGCAGCCGCCCAGGAACTTGGCGATGCCGCCGGCCAGCTGGCCGTTCTCGTCCACCTTGAACCAGTAGGGCTTGCTGCCGGACTGCACCTCCACGTCGGTGCAGAGCTGGTCGATGGCCTTGCGGGTCAGGGTGCAGTCGCTGACGGCGATGGCCTTGACCACCTTGCCGTCGATCTGCTCGAAGCCGCAGCCCTTCACCTCATCGGAGATATCGGTGAGGGTCAGGTCGATACGCAGGTCGGGCTTGTCGGAGCCGTAGGTCTCCATGGCGTCGTTGTAGGCGATACGGCGGAAGGGCGCGGCGGATGCCACGTTGTAGGTGCCGTATTTGGCGAAGATGGGAGGCAGCACATCCTCCAGCACGGCGAAAACGTCGTCCTGGGTGGCGAAGGCCATCTCCATATCCAGCTGGTAGAACTCGCCGGGGGAGCGGTCGCCGCGGGCGTCCTCATCCCGGAAGCAGGGGGCGATCTGGAAGTAGCGGTCGAAGCCGGAGGTCATCAGCAGCTGCTTGAACTGCTGGGGCGCCTGGGGCAGGGCGTAGAACTTGCCGGGGTGCTTGCGGGCGGGTACCAGATAGTCGCGGGCGCCCTCGGGGGAGGAGGCGGTCAGGATGGGGGTGGTGATCTCCAAGAAGCCGTGGTCGGTCATGGCGGCGCGGAGGGCAGCCACCACCTGACAGCGCAGGATGATGTTCTGCTTCACGGCGGGGTTGCGCAGGTCGAGGTAGCGGTACTTCAGGCGCTGCTGCTCGTCGGCCTCGCGGCTGCGGTTGATCTCAAAGGGCAGGGAGTTGTAGCGGCAGCGGCCCAGCACCTCGATCTTGTTGGGAACCACCTCAATATCACCGGTGGCCTGCTTGGGGTTCTTGCTGGCGCGCTCCCGCACCACGCCCTCCACGCTGATGGTGGACTCCTTGTTCAGGTCGTGGATGACGGCCATCATCTCCTCGGTCTCCACCACGATCTGGGTGGTGCCGTAGAAGTCGCGCAGCACCACGAAGGCGAAATTCTGGCCCACGGCGCGGACATTCTCCATCCAGCCCACCAGTTTAACGGACTGGCCTACGTGCTCCAGCCGCAGCTCGTTGCAGGTATGTGTACGCATCTGCATCATTGTTTTGTCCTCCTGATATGATAAAGTATCGTATAATAAAGTGAAAATATTACGTCCTGTTTTTACTTTTCCAGAATCACAGCGCCCTCGTTCCGCTTGGCGAGACCTGCTTGGATCAGCGCCAGCGTCTCTGCAAAGGGCAGGGTAGTCTGCTCGCCGGAGGTCATGTCCTTGCACGCCACCACGTTTCCGGCGATCTCGTCGTCGCCGAGGAACACCACATAGGGTACGCCCAGTTTGTCGGCATAGCTCATCTTGGCCTTGAATTTCTTCTGCTCGGTGTAGAGCTGGGTGCGGATGCCGGCGGCGCGGAGGCGGGTGGCCAGCGTCACGGCGGGGGACAGCTCGGCGGTCATGGGCAGGATCAGCACGTCGGCGGGGGCGGTGGGCAGGTCGGGGTTCAGCAGACCCTGCTCGCCCAGCACATAGAAAAGACGGGTCACGCCGATGGAGATGCCCACGCCGGGCAGCTGCCGGTCGGTGTAGTACTCCGCCAGATTGTCGTACCGGCCGCCGGAGCAGACGGAGCCGATCTCCGGGTGATCCAGCAGCGTCGTCTCGTACACCGTGCCGGTGTAGTAGTCCAGTCCCCGGGCGATGGTCAGATCCACGGCGAAGTTCTCCGCCGGAACGCCGAAGGCGGACAGGTATTTCACCACGGTGTTCAGCTGGTCAAGACCCTCGTCGAACACCTCGTTGCGTCCCCGGTAGGATTCCAGCGCGGCCAGCACCTGCTCGTTGCCGTCGGTGATGGCGATGAACTTCAGGATCTCGTCGGCGCTCTCAGCGGACACGCCGCACTCGTCCACCAGCAGCGTCCGCACCTTCTCAGCGCCGATCTTGTCCAGCTTGTCCACGGTGCGCATGATATCGCCGGACTGCTCCGTCAGACCAAGCATGGCGTAAAAGCCGTTGAGGATCTTCCGGTTGTTGACGCGGATCTGGAACCGCTTCAGACCCAGCGAGGTGAAGGTCTGGTAGATGATGGCGGGGATCTCCGCCTCGTTGGTGATATCCAGCTTGCCGTCGCCGATGATGTCGATGTCCGCCTGATAGAACTCCCGGAAGCGGCCCCGCTGGGCGCGCTCGCCGCGATAGACCTTGCCGATCTGGTAGCGGCGGAAGGGGAAGGACAGGTCGTTGTAGTGCAGCGCCACATACTTGGCCAGCGGCACCGTCAGGTCAAAGCGCAGCGCCAGATCGGCGTCGCCCTTCTGGAAACGGTAGATCTGCTTCTCCGTCTCGCCGCCGCCCTTGGCCAGCAGTACCTCGCTGGCCTCGATCACCGGGGTATCCAGCGGCGTGAAGCCGTACAGACTGTACGTCCGGCGGAGGATATCCATCATCCGCTCCATCTGCTGCTGCGGCTG
>CAKTPV010000025.1 GCA_934591815.1 uncultured Oscillospiraceae bacterium | reverse complement strand
CCGCAAGGAAGGGGGAGTGTGAGGGGGGAACCTTTGACGGGTTCCCCCACTCGCGTTCAATCACCCGCCCGCAGGCGCCCACTTTTGCGTAGCAAAAGTGCTGCTCCAAAAAGAAAACACCATCCTGACGGATGGTGTTTCTTTTTGGAGCGGGCGACGAGGAAAGCGCCGAAGCGCCGCCTGCGGCGGATGAAGCGTGGCGCTTTCGAGGAAGTGTCCCGGCTGTCGGCTGCGGCAGCCGCCGTCAGCCGGCTGACACGACGGTGAGCGCCGAGGCGCACACGAAAAAACACCACCCGATAGGGTGGTGTTTTGGAGCGGGCGACGAGGCTCGAACTCGCTACCTCGACCTTGGCAAGGTCGCGCTCTACCAGATGAGCTACGCCCGCAAACGCAAGGATGATTATAGCGTAAAAATGCCGCTTTGTCAACCCTGCATTTTCATTTTCTTCAATCGTTCATCAAAATTTCCGCCAGTCCCACACTTTCCCGGCTGGGAAAAAAGCTCACCGTCCAGCCGCGGCCGTCCACACTGCTCTGCACACTGCGGACGATCCGCTCGACCTCCTCCGCCCGGCGGTCTACATTGCTGAACTGCACCACCAGCTCCGTCTTCCCCTGTTCCACCGCATTGGTCAGCATATCGCGCAGCGCGGCCGTATTGGTCACATGGGTGATCTCGGCCAGCTGCTGCTCCGTCCGGCGGTAGCCGATGGTGACCTCGATCTCGCTGTAATTGCGGACCGTGTCCTCCACCGTGTATTGCAGGTACTCCACAGCATAGGAGCCCACCGGCGTCTCGTGCTCCACTTCCTGACAGGCCTGCTCCATGGCGGTTACCGCGTCCAGATCCTCCTGCGCGTAATATAGCCAGATGGTACCCTTCGCGGTGTGATTGCCCACCAGGATCAAGATGTTATTGACCAGATCCTGATAGGTATCGGCCTGCAGCGCATCGCGGCCATTACCCTCATAGCTGTTGGGGCTGTGATCCTTGACCTCATACCATTCCCGCTGCAAAAAGCTGCCGCAGCCGGTAAGGCACAGCAGCGCGGCCAGCAGAAGCGGCAGCACTCTCTTTTTCATAGACCCTCCTTTTTACAGAAGCTCCAGTTGCTTTTCCTCACTGTCCTCCGGACGCAGCAGCGCACCGACGGCGGGAATGGTGCGCGTGCGGTAGCGCGCCTGGTTGGTAATGCCGGTGTCGGCCACCTCGGCCAGCCGCTCCAGCCGGTATTTGGGCTTGATGTTCATGACCTGCACGCCCTGGGTGCTGCGGGTGGTCTTGGGCGCCAGAAGCGCCGTATGAACCAGCAGGGCGCGGGGCTCGTTGGTCAGCAGCGCCAGCTCTCTGTCCTCCGTCAGCGGTAGGATCTGCACCAGCGGGAACTTGTCGCAGTAGGCGCCGGTGAGCTTGCGGCGGTTGGAGGTGGTGGCGTAGGCGCTCAGCGCCACACGCGCCACACGGCCATTCTCGAAGGCGAACAGCAGGCTGCCGCTGTAATCGCCGGGCAGACACAAAAAGACCACATTCTCTCCCGCGTCCATACCCAGCTTGCCGGGCAGATAGTCGCCCAGCAGGGAGGCCTTCGTCTCGCCGAACTCGCTGGCGCGGGTCTTATAGACCTGCTGCTTATCGGTGAAGAACATCAGCTCCGTGTTGTTGGTGGCCTCGAAGTACTGGCTGGGACCGTCGCCCTCCTTGTACTTCTGCTCGCCGGACATCCGCAGGGACTGGGGCGTGATCTTCTTGAAATACCCCTCGCGGGACAGGAACAGGTGGACGGGATAGTCCTCCGGTGCGTCCTCCTCCGGCTCCTCCTCGATCTCGTGGCTGTACACGATCTCGGTGCGGCGGGGTACGGCGTATTTCTTCCGCACCTCCGTCAGCTCGTCGATGATGATGCGGCGGATGCGCCCCGGCTTGGCCAGTGTGTCCTCCAGATCGTCGATCTCGTCGGCCAGCGCCGCCGTCTCCTGCACCCGCTTGAGGATGTATTCCTTGTTGATGTTCCGCAGCTTGATCTCCGCCACGTACTCCGCCTGCACCTGGTCGATGCCGAAGCCGATCATCAGGTTGGGGATGACCTCGGCCTCCTCCTCCGTCTCCCGGATGATCCGGATGGCCTTGTCGATATCCAGCAGGATGCGCTTCAGGCCCTGCAGCAGGTGGAGCTTTTCCTTCTTCCTGTTGAGGATATAGTACACCCGGCGTTTGACGCAGTCGGTGCGCCACGCCGTCCACTCCGTGAGGATCTCCCCCACCCCCATGACCCGGGGCATACCGGCGATGAGGATGTTGAAGTTGCAGCTCACCGTGTCCTGCAGGGGGGTCAGGCGGAACAGCTTGGCCATCAGCTTGTCCGGGTCCACGCCACGCTTCAGGTCAATGGCCAGCTTCAGACCGCTCAGGTCCGTCTCGTCCCGCATATCGGCGATCTCCTTGATCTTGCCGGCCTTCACCAGCTCCGCCACCTTGTCCAGTATCGTCTCAATGGCGGTGGAGTAGGGGATCTCGTAGACCTCGATGACGTTTTCCTTCTTGTCGTAGCGCCAGCGGGCGCGGACCTTCAGGCCGCCCCGTCCCGTGGCGTAGATGCTTCGCAGCTCATCGTTGTCGCAGATGATCTGCCCGCCGGTGGGAAAGTCCGGCGCCAGCAGGGTGGAGGCGATGTCGTGGTCGGGGTTTTTCAGATACGCGATGGCGGTGTCGCACACCTCGCCCAGATTGAAGCCGCAGATCTGGCTGGCCATGCCCACGGCGATGCCCTGATTGGCGGACACCAGCACGTTGGGGTAGGTGGTGGGCAGCAGCGACGGCTCCTTCATGGTGTTGTCGTAGTTGTCCACAAAGTCCACGGCGTCGCAGTCCAGATCCCGGAACAGCTCGGCGCAGATGGGCGCCAGCTTGGCCTCGGTATAGCGGCTGGCGGCGTAGGCCATATCCCGGGAGTACACCTTGCCGAAGTTGCCCTTGCTGTCCACGAAGGGATGCAGCAGGGACTCGTTGCCCTTTGCCAGACGCACCATGGTCTCATAGATGGCCTGATCGCCGTGGGGGTTCAAGCGCATGGTCTGACCCACGATGTTGGCGGACTTGGTGCGGCTGCCGGTGAGCAGTCCCATCTTGTACATGGTGTACAGCAGCTTGCGGTGGGAGGGCTTGAAGCCGTCGATCTCCGGGATGGCGCGGCTGACGATGACCGACATGGCGTAGGGCATATAGTTCTCGTCCAGCGTGCGGGTGATGGGCTGCTCCACCACCGCGCCCCGCAGGCCCATCACATTGGGATCGGCCGGACGGTGGACGGTCTTTTCTTCCGTTTTTTTCTTTGCCATTGCGGTTCCTTTCTCAGCTCACGTCGATCATATCCAGATAGCGGCAGCCATTCTCGGCGATATAGTCCTTGCGGCCCGCCAGATTGTCGCCCAGCAGCAGGTCAAAGACCCGCGCCGTCTCCTCCGCCTCCTCCGGCAGCACACGGATGAGCCGCCGTGTCTCCGGATTCATGGTGGTGAGCCACATCATTTCCGGGTCGTTCTCACCCAGTCCCTTGGAGCGCTGGATATTCACCTTTTTCCCGGACAGTTCCTTGAGGATGTCCGCCTTCTCCCGCTCGGAGTAGGCAAACCACGTCTTTTCGCCGCCCTTTTCCTTGCAGGTGATCTCAAACAGCGGCGTCTCCGCGATATAGACGTAGCCCTCCCGGATCAGGGTGGGGCACAGGCGGTACAGCATGGTCAGGATCAGCGTCCGGATCTGGAAGCCGTCCACATCGCCATCGGTGCAGATGACCACCTTGCTCCAGCGCAGGTTGGCAAGGTCGAACTGGTTCAGATCCTTCACCGCCTTGCCGCTGACCTCCACGCCGCAGCCCAGCACCTTCATCAGGTCGGTGATGACGTCGCTTTTGAAGATACGGGGATAGTCGGCCTTCAGGCAGTTCAGGATCTTGCCCCGCACGGGCATCAGACCCTGAAACTCCGCATCGCGGGACTGCTTGCAGGCGCCCAGTGCGGAGTCGCCCTCCACGATGTAGATCTCCCGGCGCTCCACGTCCTTGGTGCGGCAGTCCACGAACTTCTGGACGCGGTTGGCGATGTCGATCTTCTCCGTCAGCTTCTTTTTCTGGTTGATGCGGGTGCGCTCCGCCGTCTCCCGGCTGCGCTTGTTGATGAGCACCTGTGCGGCGATCTTCTCCGCCGCCTCCTTGTTCTCGATGAAGTAGATCTCCATCCGGCTGCGGAGGAACTCCGTCATGGCCTCCTGTACGAACTTGTTGGTGATGGCCTTTTTCGTCTGGTTCTCGTAGCTGGTCTGGGTGGAGAAGCTGTTGCTCACCAGAATGAGGCAGTCCTGCACGTCCGGAAACGTGATCTTGGACTCGCCCTTGGTGTATTTGTTGTTGTCACGCAGGTACTTGTCGATGGCGGACACCATGGCCGAGCGGGTGGCCTTCTCCGGGCTGCCGCCGTGCTCCAGATAGCTGGAGTTGTGGTAGTACTCGCACACCGCCGTCCGGTTGGAGAAGCACAGCGCCACGCTGAGCTTCACCTTGTACTCCGGCTTGTCCGCCCGGTCGCGGCCCCGGCGCTCCGCCTCCCAGAATACCGGCTCCGTCAGGGCGTCGTCCCCCGCCAGCTCCCGGATGTAGTCGGCGATGCCGTTTTCATACAGGAACTCCTGGGTATCAAACTTACCGGGGGCCGTCTCGTTGCGTAGGCGGAACGTGACGCCGGCGTTGACCACCGCCTGCCGCTTCATCACGTCCTGATAGTAGTCCAGCGGCACGGCGATGTCGGTAAACACCTCCAGATCCGGCAGCCAGCGGATGGTGGTGCCGGTCCTTTTCTTGTTGGTGGTCAGCTCCGTGCTCTCCAGCTTTCCCACGATCTCGCCCCGCTCGAAGTGGAGGCGGTACTCCCTCCCCTCACGGTACACCGTGACGTCCATGTAGCGGGAGGCGTACTGGGTGGCGCAGGAGCCAAGGCCGTTCAGACCCAGGGAAAACTCATAGTTCTCGCTGTTCTCGTTGTCGTACTTGCCGCCGGCGTACAGCTCGCAGAACACCAGCTCCCAGTTGTAGCGCCCCTCCTTCTCGTTCCAGTCCACCGGGCAGCCCCGGCCCATGTCCTCCACCTGCACCGACTGGTCCAGAAACCGGGTGACGGTGATAAGCCTGCCATACCCACCGCGGGCCTCGTCGATGGCGTTGGACAGGATCTCGAACACCGCGTGCTCACAGCCCTCCAGCCCGTCGGAGCCAAAAATAACACCGGGCCGTTTCCGGACCCGATCCGCGCCCTTCAGACTGGAGATGCTCTCGTTATCGTATACGTTTTTCTTTGCCATATCTTTCCTCCGGCATACACCGAGCCATTTGTTTTTCAATATTTTACCGTATTTCTCCGGTCAATGCAAGTCTCGCCGGACAAGAAGCGCGGCGGCTCGCCAAAATAAGAGCGGTGTACAAAAAAGTTTACAGGTTCATGCAAAAAATAACAGGAGGACAACCGGAAAAACGCCCGTCTCAAAAGGGTTTTGCACAGTTTCCACCGAGTTTTCCACATACGTTATGTAAATTCGTTTTTGCTGAAAAAGTGCGCATAACCGCGAGCTTTACCATAATTGCCTGCAAATTCCCCTTTTTCTGGTTTTTCACGCCGTTTGGACGTGTTTCCCCTGTTTTCCACTTTTTTACGCACTTTTTGACACCTCCGCTTCGCCCCGCAACACTGTGCCGCGGCACAGCGGCCGGGAATGCCCCACGACAGCCGAAAGGACCGCCCGCAGGCGGTCCTTCCAGAAAAACCGGTAAAATATACGCGCTTACTTGATGGGCTCGCCGGCGGCTTCCTTGGCGGCGATCTCCTTCATAGCGTCCTTGTGGCTCAGGTTCACGCGGCCCTTCTCGTCGATCTCGGTGACCTTGACCCACATCATATCGCCGATCTTGCAGGCGTCCTCCACCTTCTCGATGCGGTGGTCAGCCAGCTTGGAGATATGCACCAGACCGTCCTTGCCGGGGGCCAGCTCCACGAAGGCGCCGAAGGTCATCAGGCGCACCACGCGGCCGTAGTACAGCTGACCCACCTCAGGTACGAACACGATGTCGTCAATGCACTTCTTGGCGATGGCGCAGCTCTCCGCGTCGGGGGAGGCGATGTGGATGGTGCCGTCGTCGTCGATGTCGATCTTGGCGCCGGACTCGGCCACGATCTTCTGGATGACGGAGCCGCCCTTGCCGATGACGTCGCGGATCTTGTCGGGGTCGATGTGCATGGTCAGCATCTTGGGAGCGTACTTGCTCACCTCGGCGCGAGGCTCGGCGATGCAGGGCAGCATCACCTGATCCAGGATCTGCACGCGGGCGTCGTAGGTGATGTCCAGCGCGTTCTTGATGATCTCCATGGTCAGGCCGTCGTTCTTCAGATCCATCTGAATGGCGGTGATGCCCTTCTTGGTGCCGGCCACCTTGAAGTCCATCTCGCCGTGGAAGTCCTCCACGCCCTGAATGTCGATGAAGGTGGTGAAGCTGCCGTCATCGTCCTGAATCAGGCCGCAGGAGATGCCGGCCACAGGGGCCTTGATAGGCACACCGGCGTCCATCAGCGCCAGCGTAGAGCCGCAGATGGAGCCCTGAGACGTGGAGCCGTTGGAGGACACCACCTCGGACACCACGCGGATGGCGTAGGGGAACTCCTCCACCGGGGGGATGACAGGCAGCAGGGCGCGCTCAGCCAGCGCACCGTGGCCGATCTCGCGGCGGCCGGGGCTGCGGGCGGGCTTGGCCTCGCCCACGGAGTAGCCGGGGAAGTTGTAGTGGTGCATGTAGCGCTTCTCCGTCTCCTCCCAGATGGTATCCAGCTTCTGGTTGGCGGACAGGGTATCCAGCGTGGCCACGCTCAGCACCTGAGTCTGGCCGCGGGTGAACAGGCCGGAGCCGTGGACACGGGGCAGCACGCCCACCTCGGCGTCCAGCGGACGGATCTCGTTCTTCTGGCGGCCGTCCACGCGGTGACCCTCCAGCAGCCATGCCTTCACGATCTTCTTCTGGAACTTGTAGGTGATCTCGTCCAGATACTGATCCATGTTGGGATAGTCCTCCAGGAACAGCTCGTGCCACTTCTCGATCAGCTGGTTCCAGCGGGCCTCGCGGACGTTCTTGTCGTCGGTATCCATGGCGGCCTTGGCATCGTCCATGGTGGCGGCCACGATCTTGTCAAACAGCTCCTGATCGAAGTCGGCGTGGGGGTAGTCGAACTTGGGCTTGCCGATCTCGGACACCATCTGGTTGATGAGGGCGATCTGCTTCTGGTTCTCCTCGTGAGCGGAGCGGATGGCCTCGAACATCACGTCGTTGGGAACTTCATTGGCGCCGGCCTCGATCATGACCACCTTCTTGCCGGTGGAGACCACGGTGACGTCCAGATCGCTGACCTTACGCTGCTCGGCGTCGGGGTTAAACACCAGCTTGCCGTCCACCAGACCCACCTTCAGGGCGGCAACAGGGCCGTTCCAGGGGATGTCGGAGATGGCCAGCGCGGCGGAGGTGCCGATGAGGGCGGCGATCTCCGGAGAGCAATCGTGATCCACGGCCATGACGGTGCACATCACGGACACGTCGTTGCGGAAGTCGTAGGGGAACAGGGGGCGGATGGGGCGGTCGATGACGCGGCTGGTCAGGATGCCCTTCTCGCCGGGACGGCCCTCGCGGCGGTTGAAGCTGCCGGGAATGCGGCCCACGGCGTACAGCTTCTCCTCAAAGTCCACGCTGAGGGGGAAGAAGTCGATGCCGTCCCGGGGACGGGGGGCGGCGGTGACGCAGCACAGCACGCGGGTGTCGCCGTAGCCCACCATGACGGCGGCGTTGGCCAGTTCAGCCAGCTTGCCCACCTCCAGCGTGAGGGGACGGCCGGCCAGATCCATGGTGTACTTGTGATAGTGGGGGAATTGGCGCTTGGTGATGATAGTCGACATATCGTTTCTCCTTTTTTGTGAAATAGCATCCTGTGCCGGTCTCATCGCCGTTAGCACTTGAAAACACCCCGAAAGCGGCGGTTTCGGCGCATTTTCAACTGCTAATGGTTGGATGTGAACACAGCGCAGAATGTGAAAGAAGGGTGATGCGCGTGCGCACATCACCCTGTTTCAACTTACTTACGCAGACCCAGCTTGGCGATCAGGGCACGATAACGCTCAATGTCCTTCTTGGCCAGATAGTCCAGCAGACGACGGCGCTTACCGATCATCATCTGCATACCGCGGCGGCTGTGGAAGTCGTGGGGATGCACCTTCAGATGAGCGGTCAGCTGGTTGATACGCTCGGTCAGGATCGCCACCTGCACCTCGGGGGAGCCGGTGTCAGTCTCGTGGGTACGATTGGCCTCGATGATGGAGGTCTTCTGGTCTTTCAGCATCATAGTTGTGTTTCCACCTTTCATAAAATACGCCCGCATCCTGAGCCACGGGAGAGATGGACCGCTCCGCAGGGCTAAGGCAAGGGGCAGCGACTCAGTCGCGTACCTTGGTATGCTACCATAAAATAAATGGTTTGTAAAGTATATTTTTTCGGTTTTCGGCGGTTTATTCACGTTTTGTTCTTCACTTTTGTACACGAAGCTGGTATACTGGCATGGTTCCTATCGAGAAAGGAGAATTTCCCATGAAACGACACGTATATTTGCCGGTGCTGCTGCTGACAGCGGCGCTTTTG
The DNA here is from genome assembly GCA_934591815.1 of uncultured Oscillospiraceae bacterium. Classification (GTDB taxonomy): domain Bacteria; phylum Bacillota; class Clostridia; order Oscillospirales; family Oscillospiraceae; genus Vescimonas. Next base: position 16,335 of record CAKTPV010000025.1, on the reverse strand, counting down.
GTGGGCTGCGGCCACAAGGCGCAGCCCGACGCCGACGCCGACCCCAATGCGCAGGCGGCGCTTCCGCCGGAGGGCATCACGGCGCTGGTGCTGTCCGACGACACACAGGTGCTGCGCTTCCGCCGGGACGACGACGGCGTCTGGTTCTGGCAGGACGACGCCACGTTTCCGCTGGATCAGGCCGGTATGCCGGCGCTGCTGGAGGCTGCCGCCGCCATGACCGCCTCCACGCCGGTGCAGGCGGGGGACGACCTGTCGGAATACGGCTTGGATGACGCCAAGACCAGTCTCTCCGTCACGGCGGACGGTGAGACGCTGACCTTCACACGGGGCGATCAGGCCGCCTCCGGTGACTGGTACCTGCTGTGCGCTGAGGACACCTCCGTGCGTCTGGTGTCCGATGACGCCGTGAAGATCTTCCAGCTGCTGGACGGCAGCATTTACGATCTGGCGGTGCTGCCCGTCATGCCCGCCATCACCGCCGACACGCTGCGTACCGCCGTGATTGCCGGCGCCGACGGAGAGCGCTTCACCATCCGGGCGGCGGACGGCGTGCGGAAGGTGGGTACGCGGGATGTGACCGAAAAAACCGCCCCGCTGGTGGAGGAGCTGTCCCGTCTGAGCGTGACCTCCTGCGTGGACTACGCTCCCGCGGAGGGCGCTGCCGCCGTCTGCGGGCTCAACGCGCCGGAGGCGATCCTGGTGGTGACCTATACGGGCGTCACCGGCCGCGAGGAGGCGCTGACCGTTTCCATCGGCCTGCCCACCGGAGACGGCGGCCGCTATGTGACGCTGAACGACGAGCCCACCATCTACCGCATGGAGGAGGCGTCGCTGGTGCAGGTGCTGACGCTGGCGGAAAACGGTCTGAGCTGAACACGAAAGGTGCGTTGCAAAACGCACCTTTTTGTGGTATAAGAGGAGACGATCCAGAGAAGAGGGGGACTGCCCGTGCGTATTCTTATCGTGGAGGATGAAAAACGTCTGGCCGGCACGCTGGCGGAGCTGCTGCACCGGCAGGGCTACGCCGTAGACGTCAGCTATGACGGCGTGTCCGGGCTGGACAACGCCCGCAGCGGCATCTATGACCTGGTGCTGCTGGACGCTATGCTGCCGGGGCTGGACGGCTTCTCCCTGTTGCAGCAGCTCCGCGCCGGCGGCGAGACGGTGCCGGTGCTGATGCTGACCGCCCGCAGCGACGTGAGCGACCGGGTGCGGGGGCTGGACTGCGGCGCCGACTACTACCTGACAAAGCCCTTTGAAACGGAGGAGCTGCTGGCGTGCATCCGCTCCCTGCTGCGGCGGGGCGGCGAGACGGCGGACAGCGGCGAGACGTGCTTTGGAGACCTGCGCCTGCAAATGGCCACGTTCCTGCTGGCCTGCGGAGAGCGCTCCGTCCGCCTGAGCCGCCGGGAGTACGATCTTATGGAGCTGCTGATGAAGAACGGCAGTCAGATCGTGTCCAAGGAGCAGCTTATACTGAAGGTATGGGGCTACGACTCCGCCGCCGAGGACAACAACGTGGAGGTGTATATCTCCTTCCTGCGGCGGAAGCTGACCCACCTGCACTCCCGCGTGCGCATCAAGACGCTGCGCATGGTGGGGTACTGTCTGGAGGAGGTGACGGCATGATCCGCAAGCTTCGCTGGAAGGTCGTGGGGCTGAACATGGGTATGGTGTTCTGCGTGCTGCTGGCGGTATTCGCCGCTGTGTACTTCTCCTCCCGCGCCGTCATCTCCCGCAATGTGCGCCAGCAATTACAGCAGGCGCTCCAACCCGGCAGCGGCTATGAGCTGTCCCAGCCGGGGCAGGAGGGACTGCCCTGCTTTGTGGCGGAGGTCTATGCCAGCGGCACCGTCCGCATCTCCGGCAACAGCTACTACGACCTGACGGACAAGGCGGCGCTGGCGGAGATCGTCACCGCCGCACTGACGGCGGAGAGCGGCGAGGGCGTGCTGCCGGCACACCACCTGCGCTATCTGCGGCAGGAGGGGCTGCTGTCCACCCGCATCGCCTTTACCGACAGCACGCTGGAGCAGGCCACCCTCCGCAGTCTGCTGACCGGCAGCCTGCTCATCGGCCTTGCGGCGCTGGCGGTGCTGTTCGCGTGCAGCTATGTGCTCAGCGGTGCTGTGACCCGCCCGGTGGACCGGGCGTGGGCGCAGCAGAAGCAGTTCCTGTCCGACGCCAGCCACGAGCTGAAAACACCCCTGACGGTGATCCTGTCCTCGACGGAGCTGCTGGAACAGAGCGCCGCGCCGGAGCAGCGGCAGTATGTGGACAACATCCGCGCCGAGTCCCGCCGGATGAAGCATCTGGTGGAGGATATGCTCACATTGTCCCGGGTGGAGCGGGGCGATACCCGCCTGCCGGATACCACGGCGGATCTGTCGGACGCGGCAGCCAACGTGGCCCTGCGGTTTGAGCCGGTGGCGTATGAGGCGGGACACACGTTGTCCTACGACATTGCGCCGGGGCTTTGGGTACGGGGCGACGGGCAGAAGCTGGAGCAGGCGGTGGCCGTTCTGCTGGACAACGCCATCAAATACGCCGCGCCCCACACGGAGATCCGGCTGGACGCGGTGCGGCAGGGGAAAAACGCCTGCCTGTGGGTGGAAAACCAAGGGGACGCCATCCCCGCCGACAAACTGCCCCACATCTTCGACCGGTTTTACCGGGCGGATGCCTCCCGCACCGACGAGGGCAGCTTCGGGCTGGGTCTTCCCATTGCCAAGGCCATCGTGGAGGCGCACCGGGGCGCTATCCGCTGCGACAGCGGCGGGGGCGTCACCCGCTTTACCATCACCATCCCCGTCCAACCGGGGAAGTAGGGAGACGATACTGTGTTTGATACCATTATCCGCGGCGGTACGGTGCTCGACGGCACCGGCCGTCCCGGCTTTACCGCCGATGTGGGCATCGCCGCCGGAAGGATCGCGGCGGTGGACGACCTGTCCGCTGCCCAAGCGTGCCGCATCATCGACGCCTCCGGCAAGGCGGTGACCCCCGGCTTTATCGACATCCACCGCCACGCCGACGCGGCGGCATTCCGCCCCGGCTACGGGGAGCTGGAGCTGCGGCAGGGGCTGACCACCATCGTCAACGGCAACTGCGGCCTGTCCGCCGCCCCCTTCGGCGGCGCGCACGACGCCGCCATCCGCGCCTACCTGCGGCCCATCACCGGCGACATACCGGAGACGCTGCCCGCCGTCTCCATGGCGGCGTATCTATCGGCGCTGCAGGCGCCGCCCCTCCATACCGGGATGCTGGTGGGCATGGGTACCCTGCGGGCGAACGCCGCCGGGTATGAGCTGGAGCGTCTGGAGGACGCGCACTACCGCGCCATCCACCGCGCCATGGAGCAGGCGCTGGCCGACGGTGCGCTGGGCGTGTCGCTGGGTCTGGGCTATGCGCCGGAGTGCTTCTGCACCACGGAGGAGCTGCTCCGCGCGCTGGCGCCGCTGCGGGGACAGGATATTCCCCTCACCGTTCATATGCGGCAGGAGGGCGCCGGGGTCTGCACCGCCGTGGAGGAGATGCTCACCGTGGCGCGGACGCTCCGCATCCCCCTGCACATCAGCCACCTGAAGGCCATGGGGCGGGACAGCTGGGGCCAAAAGATCCCCCGTGCGCTGGCGCTTTTGGAGCAGGCGCGGCAGGAGGGGCTGGACGTCTCCTGCGACGTGTACCCCTACACCGCCGGCTCTACCCAGCTGCTGCACATCCTGCCGCCGGAGTTTCTGGAGGGCGGCATGGACGCGGTGGTGCGGCGGCTCCGTGACCCCGCCGCCCGGCGGGAGCTGGCGCAGCGCATCGAGACAGGTGAAGGCTTCGACGACATTGCCCGTCTGGCGGGCTGGGACGGCATCTACCTCACCAGTCTCCACTGTCCGGAGGATCACCCCTTTCTGGGCAAGAGCCTTGCCCAGATCGCGGCACTGACGGGGCAGGACCCGCTGAACTGCTGCTGCGACCTGCTGGTACGGGAGGACTGCCAGATCACCATGATCGACTTCATGGCCTCGGAGGAGGACATCGCCGCCATTCTGCAAAGCGAGCTGTCCAATCTGATCTCCGACGCCACCTACCCCACGGAGGGGATGCCCCATCCCCGCGTTTACGGCACATTCCCCCGGCTTATCCAACACTTCGTCATGGAGAAGCACATTCTCACGCCGGAGCAGGCCGTCCGGAAGATGACGGCACTTCCCGCCAAGGCGCTGCGTCTGCGGGGCAAGGGGCGCATCGCCCCGGGCATGGACGCGGATCTCTGCGTCTTTGACCTGGCGCAGCTCCGGGAAAACGGCGACTATCAGCACCCCTGCCGGATGGCGTCCGGACTGGACGCCGTGCTGGTGGCAGGAGAGCCGGCGGTCATACACGATACATACACCGGCGCACAAGCCGGAACAGTCATCAGGAGGGATGCCCTATGAAGGAGAATATGATGCAGGAACTGGAGCGCATCGTCCGGTGCGCCGGGGACATGGTGCGGGAGGCCCACGACATCGAGCAGGTCACTTCGGAGAAGAACGGCGCCGCCGACCTTGTCACCAAGTACGATGTGGCGGTACAGGGCTTTTTGAAGCGGGAGCTGCTGACGCTGCTGCCGGAGGCGGATTTCTTCGGCGAGGAGGGGGATCACGCGGCGCTGACCCAGCCGTGGACGTTTATCGTCGACCCCATCGACGGCACCACCAACTTTGTCCGCCGCCTGCATTACAGCAACATCTCCGTGGCGCTGGCCCACGACGGGCAGGTGGAGTACGCCGTGGTCTATGACCCCTTTGCCGACGAGCTGTTCTCCGCCCAGAAGGACTGCGGCGCGTTCTGCAACGGTCTTCCCATCCGCGTCAGCGACAAGGACATGGCACACGCCGTGTTCCTCTGCGGCTCCACCATCTACGACCGCAGTCTGACGGAGCGCAGCTTTTCCCTGATGCGGCAGCTGTACGAAAAGGGTCTGGACTTCCGCCGCTTCGGGGCGGCGGCGCTGGATCTGTGTCAGGTGGCGGCCGGACGGGTGGAGCTGTTCTACGAGTGCCGTCTGTCCCCGTGGGACTACGCCGCCGGCAGCCTGATCGTGGCGGAGGCCGGCGGAACCGTCACCACGCTGGCGGATACGCCGCTGGATGTGCTGCACCCCTCGTCGGTGTTTGCCGCCAACGCCAAATGTCACGGCGTGCTGAAGGAATTAGCGCTGTAAGAGCTATGCCGGAACAATAGCAAACGGGACGACCCGATCGGGTCGTCCCGTTTTCGTTTTTACACGCGGTACATCTCACAGGAATTTATCCAGCTCCCGCTCCACCTCCGGCAGCTTCTTCACGGTGGGATGCTCGATGCGGACGCCGTCCTTGATGACCATGTGCAGGCTCCGCAGCACCGACAGATCGGCCAGCGGGTCTTTGTCGCACACGACGAGATCGGCGGCCTTCCCCGCCTCCACGGAGCCGGTGACGCTGTCGATGCCCGCCAGCCGGGCGTTGCGCAGCGTGGCGCTGTGCAGCGCAAAGGCAGGCGTCACGCCGCAGTATTTCACGAAGTAGCACAGCTCACGCCACATATCGTAGTGGGTGACGTAGGGGCAGCCGGTATCGGTGCCCAGTCCCACGGGGATGTCGTTTTCCAGACACGCCCGGGCCATGGCGATCACGCCCTCCAGCACCACCTTGCCGTTCTCCTGCTGCTCGTAGGTGGCATGGGAGACGCTGCGGTCAAACAGCGCATAGGGGATGGCAGGGGAGAGGGTCGCCACCTGAAACGCGCCGTGCTCCCTGAGCAGGCGCAGGATCTCCTCATCCGGCTTGGCGCCGTGCTCGATGGAGTCCACGCCGTTCTCCAGCGCCACCCGGACACCCTCCGGGCTCTCCACATGGGCGGCCACCTTCATGCCCAGCCCGTGGGCCTTATCGCAGGCGGCCTTCACCAGCGGCGGCTCCATCCGCAGAACGCCCGGCTCGCCCACCACCTCGGCGTCCATCACGCCGCCGGTGATCATCAGCTTGATGAGGTCGGGCTTTTCCGCCGCGATCCGCTCCACGTAGGCCGCCGCCTCCTCCGGCGTCCGGGCCTCGTAGGCCAGCGAGCCAGCCATGTGGCCGCCCGGTACGGATACCGCCATATTGGAGGCCACCACCCGGGGGCTTAGGATCTCGCCTGCCGCCGCCTTCTGGCGGATGATGGTGTCGAAGTCCGCCACGCCGCCCACGGTACGGACGGTGGTGACGCCGCTGAGCAGCTCCGTTCTGGCGTAGCTCTCGCAGAGCTTGACGCCCACCCGGCGCATGAGACCGTTGGAGGTGATGAGCTTCACCAGCTTTTTCGGGTCAGAGGGCTTCTTTTTCGGCTTGCCGGAGGCCGGCAGGTGTACGTGCAGGTTGATCAGTCCCGGCAGGATATACCGTCCCGCCAGATCCACCGGCTCATACCCGGCGGGTACAGGGCCGTCGGTGACGGCGGCGATCTTGCTGCCCTCCACACAGACGACCTTGCCGGTCTGGGGGGTCATGTCCCGCGTTCCGTCCAGCAGAACGCCGTTTATCAGCGCATAGCGCGTCTCGTTTTTGTACATCGCAGCACCTCCTGTAAAAAATCGTCAGAGTTCCTTTAGCTCTCCTTGCCGCCGGATACGTTGGCGACGAATACGCAGACCAGGATCACCGCCACGCCCAGCATCTGCCACACGCTGAACGGTTCCTTCAGCAGCACCACGCCCGCCAGCACCGATACCACCGTTGTCACGTTGGAAAACAGCGAAGTCTCCGACACGGACAGATGGCTGTTGGCGAAGTTCAGCAGGCCGTAGGCCAGCACCGAGGACAAAAGCCCCAGATACAGCACCGCCACCCAGAAGCCGCCGTCGTGCATAGGCCCGGTGATAAGGGGGCTATGCAGCCCGCCGGCATAGATCAGTCCTACCGGGATGAACACCACCATGCCCACGATGAACATGACGTAGGTCATCTCAAAGGGTGTGAAGCGCTTGGCGGCGTTGTGGCTGATGCCGTAGTACAGCGTATCGCTGAGCATGGTCAGCACCAGAAACAGCATACCCAGCGCGGAGACCATCATGGCGCCGCCCACAGAGATCAGCGCCACGCCGCCGATGGCGCCCAGCGCGCACAGCACCTGCTTCAGCGTCACCCGCTCGTGGAGCACCAGCACATCCATCAGGATGCAGCACACCGGTACGGCGGCGATGATGGTGCCCGCCACCGCCGAGGAGGTGTACAGGATGCCGTAGTTTTCGAAGATGAAATAGGCCACCGGCTGCACGATGCCCAGCAGCACCAGCTTATACACCGGCTTTCCCCGCAGGGAAAAGGCGAACAGCGGACGCCCCCGGAGCTTTCCCACCAGCGCATTGACTAAGATGACCAGCGACATGGCCGCCACCGCCACGGTGAACCGAAAGGCCAGCAGCACCGTGGGCGCCGCCACCTCCAGCGCCAGCTTGGAGAACATAAAGCTCATGCCGAAGATCACGGCGGAGGTCAGTGCCGCCAGCAGCGACAGCGTATGCGTCTTTTTCTGTGTCATGTCCCGATACCTCTTTTTCTTTGCAGCCGCCTTATGCGGCAGTCATTCTGCGGCGATTATACCATAAGCAACCACGGAATGATATAGGAAGCTTTTCTTTTCTGCCGTACCGCCCCGAAAAACGCGACAGCCCCGCGCACTGCGCGGGACTGTCGTGCCGGAGGTTCAGGGAGGTCCCTCCGGGAGAGATCATGCATAACGGGGAAAAGAAAAGTTTTTACTTGTCTGTGACTCTGCTGACGATGCCGACCACCAGAAGAAGACCGGCCAGAGCTGCCAACATAATATTCGGGCCCATGCTTCAGCGCCTCCTTTTCTGTTGTTTTCTTAACGTCTCTTTAATGTATCTTTACTGTATCACACAATATTGGATTTGTAAAACGCATCATATTCATCAAAATCATGAAAATTACTTTGCACTGCACGACGCGGTGTGGTATACTGACACTGAGAAAGGAGCGTGGCGGCATGAGCGTGGCAAAATATCAGATTTTTTTGAAAACGGTGGAGCGCGGCAGCTTTACGGCGGCGGCGCGGGAGCTGAGCTTTACCCAGTCCGGCATCAGCCACGCCATCAACTCGCTGGAGGAGGAGCTGGGCGTGTCCCTGCTCATCCGCAGCCACGGCGGCGTCACCCCCACGGCGGACGGCCGGGCGCTGATGCCCTATTTTGAGAAGATGTGCGCCATGCAGCACCAGCTGGAGCAGCGGGCTGCCGACCTGCGGGGGCTGGAAACCGGCCTGGTGAAGGTCGCCACCTTCACCAGCGTATCGGAAAAGTGGCTGCCCAACATCCTCAAGACGTTTCAGGAGCTGTACCCCCGCATCGAATTTGAGCTGCTGCCCTCCAACTTCAACAACGAGATCAGCGACTGGGTGCTCAGCGGGCAGGCGGACTGCGGCTTTATCAGCCTGCCCGCTCCGGCGGAGAAGTACCTGGACTGCTGGCTGCTGCAGCGGGACCAGTGGAAGGTCATCGTCCCCTGTGGACACCCGCTGGCCGGCGCCGATCCCTTCCCGCCGGCGGCACTGGAAAAATACCCCCTGATCCTGCTGGATGAGGGGGACGACTACGAGATACAGGCGGTGTTCGACACGCTGGGTGTCAAGCCGAAGATCCAGTACACCGTTCAGCAGGACCAGACCATTCTGGCCATGGTGTCCAACGGGCTGGGCATCAGCATCATGGAGGAGCTGATGCTCTACCGCTGCGCCTACCCGCTGGTGGCCTGTTCCCTGCCCCAGCCCTTCTATCGGAACATCGGCATCTGCGTCAAGGATAAGGACGCCCTGTCCAACAGCACCCGTGCCTTTATCGATCACACCCGCCGCTGGGTGCTGGCAAACTTCCCCGACGGCTGGAACGCGCCGCCGCCCACCACCCGCTGAAACACACAAAAAAGAAAGACCTGCCGGGCAGGTCTTTCTTTTTTTGCGTGTTTTATTCGCGGCGCAGCGCCTCGATGGGGTTGAGCTTGGAGGCCTTCACCGCCGGTACGAAGCCGAATACCACGCCGATGCACATGGAGAAGGCCACGGCGATGATGCAGGCCGGTACGCTGATGGCCACCGGCGTGCTCATGACATGGGACATCATCTCCGCAAGGCCGATGCCGCAGCCCACGCCCAGGATGCCGCCCATGCTGGTCAGCACCGCCGCCTCCGTCAGGAACTGCCAGCGGATCCGGCTCTGCTGGGCGCCGATGGCGATCTTCAGGCCGATCTCGCGGGTACGCTCCGTCACCGACACCAGCATGATGTTCATCACGCCGATGCCGCCCACCACCAGAGAGATGGCGGCGATCCAGATCAACTGCTTGTTGGAGCTTTCGGACAGGCTTTGCAGCTGGCTGGCCTGCTCCAGCAGGTCCCTGGACTGGTACTTGAACGTGTCGCCGGAGATGACATGACTGTTCAGATACTCCGCCACGTTGTTGCCGGCGGAGGTCATATCGTTGGTGGACGTGGCGCGAACCGCCACAGACTGGGGCTCATCATAGCGATAGACGATGGGCCAGCAGCTATCGGGGATAAACACCGTGCCGGAGGTGTTTCCGGTGTACATATAGTAATCGTTGAGGTTGTTGATCACCGGCTCGGAGGTCACCCGCGGGGAGATCACGCCCACCACGGTGAACGGCTCGCCGGAGATCTCCATGGTGCCGCCGATGGGGTTTTCGCCCTGAAACAGGCTCTGCGCCGTCTTGGTGTCGATGAGCGCCACCTTCCGGCAGTTGGCAAAGTCCGACGCGCTGAAGCCCCGGCCGTAGTTGATGGCATAATCCGCCGCAGACAGGTAGTGGCTGTCGATGCCGTACAGGTTGCCGCTGAAGGAGTTGTTGCCCACGTACACGCCGTCGGGCCACTGGCGCTGGTGGTACAGCGCCACATCCGCCACGCTGCCCAGCTGGCTCATTTCGTCACGCATCTCCTCGGTGATGACGCTGACGCCCTGGGGCAGCGCCATATAGCCCAGCTCCACCTGATTGCCGTCCTGCGTCAGCTGGACACGCACCACATTGTTGCCCGCGCCGATGAGGTTCTCCTTGATCTGCTCGTTGGTGCCCTGAATGGTGGACACGATGGTGATGATGGCGGCAATGCCGATGATGATGCCCAGCATGGTCAGGAATGACCGCAGCTTGTGGCTCCAAACGCCCTGAAAGGCGAGATTGATATTTTCTAACATCCCTTCGCCCTCCTTACATTCCGCCGTACAGCTGATCCGCCGTGGCCTCCACCGTGGCGGCGCCGGGCTTCACGTCACGGCCGTAGGGGAACGCCACAAGGTCGTCCACCGTCAGGCCGCCGCGGATCTGGGTGTAGCTGCCCCACAGGTCGCGGCCCGTCTGGACCCAGCGCTTCTCCAGCTTGCCGTCCTCACCCCGGGCCAGCACATAGCTCTTGCCGTTTTCGGTGCGGATGAACATGGTTTGCAGGTACAGACTGGTGCCGTCAGTTGCCACGGTCTTCTGATAGGACATATCCACATAGTCGCCGGCCTGCAGGGCGGCGTCCTCGGACACAAATACCTTAAAGGGGTAGTAGGACACGTTGCTGTTGGAGTCGCCGCCCCAGTAGCTGCCGTTGTCCGTAGGGAAATCGCTGATCTCCACGATCTCCCCCTCGCAGCTGGTGCCGGTCATCCAGCTGCTGATCTGCACCTTGTCGCCGATCTTGACGGTGCCCAGATCCAGCTCGCCGATAGAGCCGGTGACATAGTAACCGCCGCCGCCGGAGACCTCCACCACAGGCTCGTTCTTGTTGAAGGCCTCCTTCGCATCCCGCACGGCCTTTACGACGCCGTCGATCTCACTGTACACGGTGCCGTCACCCAGCTCCTTTTTCTTCTTTTCCAGCTCGATCTGTGCCTGTCTGACAGCTCGCTGGTTGTTATAGACTTCTTTCTCCGTGGTGGCGATCAGGGATTTCAGCTCCTCCTTGGTGAAGGAGTCTTCCAGCAGCGCCTGGATCTTGTCCAGCTCCTTTCTGGCCTCCTTGATCTCCTCGGTGCTCTTCGTAGAGTAGACGTCCTCATAGGGAGGCAGGTCATTGAGCATTTTCAGCTTCACCGGCGCGGCGGTGTCATCCGCCACGACATACACACCGTAGCAGGTAACAGAGCCGTTGGTCACGTTGCCCGCCTTCTCCACCAGCACCACATACGCGCTGCTGCGGTTCTTGAGGATCTTCGTGCGGATAGTCTCGTCCGTCAGATAGTACTCCTGCTTCCCGCTGTCCTCCAGCATCTGATAGTACAGCGGCGTTTCCTTTGTTCTGCCGTTGCTGCCCTCCACGGAGAGCAGCCCCTCCTTCACAGGCTCATAGCGGCCTGCCGCCTCGTCCTGTGCCTTGATGAGCGCCTCCAGCTTCATGTACTGGGTATCGTACTCGAGCTGGAGCTTCTCCTTGTTCTCCGCGAATCTATATAGCTCCAGCTTGCGCTTGGAGGCGTTGGCGCTGATCTGCGCCCGCTCCAGAGAGATCTCCGCCTGCTCCACCGTCGCCTGAGACAGGGAGGTATCGTAGGCCATCAGCTTGTCGCCCTTTTTGACGGTCTGGCCCTCCTTGACGTAGATCTCGCTGACCGACTGCGTCTCGGAGATATAGAGCTTCTGCAATTTATCCGTGCTCACGCTGCCGCTGGTGTTGGCGGTGTCGCCCCAGTAGTCAGTCATGGCAAAATCGGACACCCGATACACGTTGACATCGCCGCGCTGGGCATTCCGCGCCAGCGTCAGGCCGCCCCAGACGGCGGCGCACACAGCCACGGCGATGCCCGCGATCAGCAGCGTTTTTTTCAGGGATTTATTCATGGAATGCACCTCCTGACAGCACACCGTCGCGGATGTTCATAATGGTGTGGGCATGCTGTGCGATGCCCTGATCGTGGGTGATCATGATGATCGTGGCGCCGTTGTCGTGGAGCTGCTGGAACAGCTCCATCACCGCCGCGCCGCTGGCGGAGTCCAACGCGCCGGTGGGCTCGTCAGCCAGCAGCAGCTGGGGCTTTCCCACGATGGCGCGGGCAATGGCCACACGCTGGCACTGTCCGCCGGACAGCTGATCGGGCCGGTGATCCACACGGTCGGCAAGGCCCACCGTCTCCAGCGCCTCCCGGGCGCGCTCCAGCCGCTCGGCCTTCTTCACGCCGCCGTACAGCAGGGGCAGCGCCACATTTTCCAGCGCCGTCAGCTTGGGCAGCAGGTTGAAGGACTGGAACACGAAGCCCAGCTGCTTGTTCCGCACCTCCGCCAGCTGTTTGGGGGTGCATTTGGTGATGTCCTGCCCGCCCAGCAGGTAGCTGCCGCTGGTAGGCACATCCAGACAGCCGATGAGATTCATCAGCGTGGTCTTTCCGCTGCCGGAAGGACCCATAATGGCAAGATACTCCCCCGCCTCCACATCCAGATCGATATGCTTGAGGATGTGGTTCACGGATTTGCCCATGGGGTAGTCCTTGCAGATGTCGCGCATTTCAAGGATCATACTTAACCCTCCACCGGCGCATCCGCGGTCTGCATATCCTCCGGAACATCCGTGCCGCCGGTCATGCCGTCCATACCGTCCATACCGTCCATACCGGTCATATTATCCATGCCATCCATGCCGTCCATCTTACCGCTGTCGTCGGGCTCGAAGGTGCTCTCGTCATAGGTGACACAGGTCATACCGGCCTTCAGCGTGTCGTCGGGATAGGCGATATAGTCCGAGGCCGTCAGGCCGTCCGTCACGGTGTAGGTATCCAGTTCACCATTGTACTCGCCCAGCGTCACGCTGCGCTTCTCCAGCTTGCCGTTGCTGCCCTGCGCCCACACCCACGGAGAGGTGTCGGCATCATTGATAAAGCCGGCCGGCAGCTGGATGCCGGTGGGACTGTCGTTCCGACCCAGATCCGGCTCGATGTACACGTGCTGGCCCAGCAGCAGTCCTTCGCTGCTGGTCAGCTCCACATAGAACGGATATTTGCTGGAGGTGCCGGTATCGCTGGAGCCGCCGTCGTAATAGTTGGTGTTTCCGCTCTGTGCCGGGTTGTTCCAGTCGATGTTGGAGATGGTGCCGCCCCAGGTCTGGCTGCCGGTGCGGGCACGGATGACCACCTTGGCTCCCTCGTTCAGCACCGAGGCATTGCTCTCATTGACATAGCCCTTGACCCGGAAGCCGCCTGTCTGGACGATGGAGATCAGCGGCAGGGCGTTGCCCCGGTCATCGGTACCGCCGTTGGGGTTGACGCTCTTGACCTCGCCCTCCACCTCCGACTTGACGGAGGTGTTCTTCAGGTTCTCCTGCAGCTTTTCGATTTCCCGCCCCTTCTCCGCAATACTGCGGTTGGTGTTGCGGATCTCCAGGTTGATCTGGCGGATCTGGTTGAGCGTCTTGTTTCTCTCGACGTCGTCCACGATCGCATCCAGCGCAGCCTCGGTCTGCTTCTTCTCCTCCTCCTTGTCGGCGAGCGTGGCCTTCAGATCATCCAGTGCCAGCTGCGCTTCCTCCAGATTGATCTCGATCTGGCTCATGTCGTAGGTAAACAGCACGTCGCCCACCTTGACGGCGTCGCCCACCTTGACCTTGACCTCCCCGATGGAAAGGGAATCGTCCTTTTTGATATTTGTCTCGCCCATTGCGCTGACCACGCCTGCGAATCGGTCTGTCAGACCGGCAGTACCAAGTCCGCAGATCATGGAGACGGACTGAACGGACGCCTCTCCGTTGCCCGCGCCGCAGCCGGCCGTTACGCCCAGCAGCATGACCAGCGCCAGAATGAATGCAGCTTTCTTCATTTTTCTATATCTCCTTTGCTTTTCCTCTGCGGCACGCCGCAGCATCTCACATACTTTTATGACGGAGCGTCCCGGAAAAATGTTCCGCAAAACATGGGTGTATCCGTCGAAAAAACGCCGTTTCCATCATACCATGCCCCTTTTCTGCAAATGTGAACAAAACATGAACAAAGATTTAAGAGCCGTATAAGTTTGCAGGTGGGAAAATGTTGACAGCGCCTGCGCCCATGGCATAAAATATTTGATGAAAACTGCCGCCGCCCGGCGCTTTTCCGGGCGGTGCGGCCTCTGATGCAGGAGGGATCGCCATGACGAAAAAACGCATCCGGCAGATGAACGGCGCTCTGCGCCGCCGCCTGACCAACCGCCCGGCAGCGGACTGGCTCCCCGAGGGGGAGTCCTTTGCCCGGACACTGGAGGCGGAGAACTATATGCAGCGTTTTGCCCCGCTGTTCCACGGGGCACGGCTGCGCTGCGCCGAGGTGCTGGAGCTGTGCCGCCCGGAGCTGGACGCCCTCAGCGGCGGAAGGGAGCCGGAGCAGGGCTGGCTGGCGTACACCTATGATTTCGCCTGCCGCCTGCTGTATCCGGAGGAGGACGCGGACACATCCTGCGCCGCCGGCGCCGTGCTCCTTCTCTCTGTCCTGCAGGTACTGTTTGCGGCGGAGGACGAGCTGCTGCCCCGCGACCCGGCGTGGACCTTCGACTTCCCCACGGAGGAGGAGCTGTCCGGCTGTGCCTGCGCCGCCAGCCTCGGCCAGATGCTGCGAAGCTGGAAGCGGGAGTACGTCTATGAGCTGATGCGTCTGGGGCTGGAGGCCACGCCCTACCGCACGCTGGAGCATATCGCCGGTGTCCACCATGTGGCCATGACCGCCGCCCGCGGCCTGCGCCGGGCCGGTATCCCGCTGGATCTGGCTCTGGTGTCCGGCAGCGCCGCCGGACACGACATCGGCAAGTTCGGCTGCCGTCCCGGCGAGCGGGTGCCCTACCTGCACTACTACTACACCGACCTGTGGTTCCGCCGCCGCCGTATCACCGATATCGGCCATGTGGCCGCCAACCACTCCGTCTGGGATCTGGAGCCGGACTATCTGTCGGTGGAATCGCTGCTGCTGATCTATGCGGATTTCCGGGTAAAGCAGAGCCGCGATCCTGATGGGAGGGAGATCACCCGCATCTCCTCGCTGGCGGAGGCCTTCGACGTGATCCTTGCCAAGCTGGACGGCGTGGACGACGCCAAGCGCCGCCGGTATATGCGGGTTTACGCCCGGCTGCGGGACTTTGAGCAGTTCATGGTCGACAGGGGCGTGGATGTGACGCTGCAGGGGCATGACACGCCGCCCCGCCCGGAGAAGCAGACCGCCCTCATGACCGATGATGAGGCGCTCCACGCCCTGACCATGCAGTGCGTGGAACACAATATGGAGCTGATGAGCCGCCTTACCGGCCAGCGCAGCTTTGCCCAACTGCTGGAGCTGGCCCGCGGCGAGACCAACTGGCGCCGTCTCCGCGCCTATCTGGGCGTGTTTGAATCCTACTCCCTGTACCTGCACATCCCCCAGAAGGTGCAGACACTGGCCTTCCTCTACGAGCTGCTGATGCACCGGGAGGGCGACATCCGCCGGCAGGCGGCGGCGCTGCTGGGTGAGATCATCGGCGGCTTCCACGCCGGCTACGCCAAGGAGCGGCCTGCCGGCAGCCGTCCCGACCCCCGCAGCGTCACCGATCTGGATCAGTGGAAGCTGTATCTGGACAAGATCATCTATCCCGATCACAAGCTGATGCCCCAACACCGCCGCTGGATCGGCTATACCCTGAAATTCGCGGTCGCCTCCCTGCTCCGGCACGCCGCCGGACGGGAGGAGCGCTTCCTGACCCCGCTGTTCACCTACTACCGCCGCCCCGACCGTCTGGATGACGGCACGGCGTTCCAGCTTCTGGACGCGGCGGTCTCCCTGCCGGACACGGTGTATGCCCGCCACGGGGCGCTGCTGCTTCGGTTTGCGGAGGCCCTCTCCTCCCGGCAGGATGTGCAGGTGCGTACCGCCGCTGTACTGCTGCTGGACCGCCTGCACCGGTCGTCGCCCCAGTCCGCCGGAGCGCTGCGGGTGCTGGCGCGCATGGACTGCGGCGGCAGCACCACCCTCCGGCTGCTGCAGGAGGATGTGCAGGACGGCGTCCCCATCACCCTGCCGGACGAGGCCGTGTCCGAGATCTTTCTGGACAACCTGAAAACCGCCACGCCGTGGATCACCAAGCAGGCCAACATCCGCCTGCTGACGGACTTTGCCCGCAGCGGCAGCAGTCCCGCGCTGCATATCGCCACCCATCTGTCCAACCTCATCAAGGTCAGCGACCGCGTCACCGTGCGCCACAGCGCCGGCAGCGCCCTGCTGGAGCTGGCGCCCCGGCTGACGGTGGATCAGCGCAATGAGGTGGCGGTGGAGCTGTGCCGCGGTCTGGAGCTGGGACAGCAGGAGTTCACCAAATATATCCCCGACTATCTGGG
>CAKTPV010000024.1 GCA_934591815.1 uncultured Oscillospiraceae bacterium | reverse complement strand
GAGCTCACCGAGAACGACGTGGTGGGTACCGTCCTGACCGACTCCGCTGTGATGTACCAGTCCCGCATCACCGAGCTCAACGAGATGCACGGCGCGTACAACGCCCACGAGGCGGCGCTGGATCACAACCTGCACATGCTGGGTCTGAAGACCGACTCCATGCTGGAGCTGACCTACACCGAGCGCAAGCGTGTCCACAACCTGAAGTACTACACTTGGGTGGAGCAGCAGCAGATGAAGGTGGAGGATCTGAACGCCCAGTGGTACGACACCAAGAACACTTGGGATGCCGTTCACGCACAGGCCAAGGATCTGGACGAGCTGATCAACGAGTTCAACGAGGCCACCGGCCTGCTGAAGGCACTGTAAGAAAAACACATGAACGCTTCAGGGCGGGGCAGTCGCCCCGCCCTGATTTTCATCTTTAAGTGAGGAGAGACACCATGAGAAATGTGAAATACGGCAAGTGTGTCCGCTGCGGCAAGACCTATGACGCCGTACCCGACCTGACCAACTGCGAATGCGGCGGCATTCTGGACATCGTCTACGACTACGACTACATCAAAACCGTGCTGACCAAGGAGAAGCTGGCCAAGCGGGACAACCGCTCCATGTGGCGCTACCGGGAGCTGCTGCCCGTGGAGGAGACCACCCCCGACACCCCACTGCGGGTGGGCTGGAGCCCCCTGTACGAGGAGCCGAAGCTGGCGGAGCTGCTGGGCATCAAAAAGCTGTGGGTGAAGGACGACGGCCAGAACCCCACCGCCTCTTTGAAGGACCGCGCCAGCGCCATGGCAGTGGCCAAGGCCATGGAGGCAGGGGCCAAGACCATCGCCTGCTCCTCCACCGGCAACGCCGCCAGCTCTCTGGCGGGCAACGCCGCCGCCGCGGGCATCAAGACCTACATCTTCGTGCCGGAGCGCGCCCCCAAGGGCAAGGTGGCGCAGCTGATGATCTTCGGCGCCAACGTCATCTCCGTCAAGGGCAACTATGAGGAGACGTTCAAGATGTCCGCCGCCGCCATCGACAAGTATGGCTGGTACAACCGCAATGCCGCCATCAACCCCTACCTGTCCGAGGGTAAAAAGACGGTGGCGCTGGAGATCGCCGAGCAGCTGAACTGGGAGATGCCCGACTATCTGGCTATCTCCGTGGGCGATGGCTGCACCATCGCCGGCGTGTGGAAGGGCTTCAAGGATCTGTACGCCATCGGCTTTATCGACAAGCTGCCCCGCCTGATCTCCGGCCAGTCTCTGGGCTGCTATCCCATCAACCGCGCCATCCAGAACGATGAGCCGTGGCAGCCCATGGAGGAGAACACCATTGCCGACTCCATCTCCGTGGGCGTACCCCGCAACGCCGACAAGGCGCTGATGGCCATCCGCGAGTCCAACGGCATCGCCGTCAACGTGTCCGACGAGGAGATCCTGGCGGCGCAGCGGCTGCTGGGCCGTACCTGCGGCGTGTTCGGCGAGCCTGCCGGCGTCACCGGCGCGGCGGCGCTGAAGAAGGCCTGCGAGGAGGGACTCATTCCCCACGACGCCACCGTGGTGTCCGTGGTCACCGGCAACGGCCTGAAGGACGTGGCCAACGCCATCAAATCCGCCGGTGAGCCGATCCACATCGCACCGGATCTGGAGCTGATGGTGGAGGAGTTCAAGAAACGCGGCGTTACCGTGGAGTAAAATGTCATTTTTCATCGAAAACACCGATGAACCCGAAAAAGAGACGGCGCAGCCGTCTCTTTTTTCTGAAAAATTTTCAGCCGCCGCCACATTTCGTCTTGACTTTTGGGGCGGCATCGTGTAAGATATTCACTGTTGTAAAGGCGTATAACTTTACAGAAGGAGGAAAGCCCGTGAAAAACCAGACCTACCGCATGACCATGCTGTTCGATTTTTACGGTGACATCCTCACCGACCGGCAGCGCGAGCTGTTTGACCTCTACTACAACGAGGATCTGTCGCTGGCGGAGATCGCCGAGAACTGCGGCATCTCCCGGCAGGGCGTGCGGGACGTGATCGTCCGCGCCGAGGCCGCCATGAACGAGCTGGAGGACAAGACCGGCCTGCTCAAGCGCTTTATGCGGATGCAGAGCAGCGTGGACGCCATCGTGGCTGCCGCCAATGAGATCAAGACCATCAACTACCGGCAGTATGAAAACCACCGGCTGGAGGAGCTGGCCGACGGCATCATCGCCGGAGCCGGCGTATTGAAGGAGTAATCCATGGCATTTGAGGGACTGAGCGAAAAACTGAATGCGACCTTCAAGCGCCTCCGGGGCAAGGGCCGCCTCACCGAGACGGATGTCCGGGAGGGTATGCGCGAGGTGCGTCTGGCACTGCTGGAGGCCGACGTCAGCTACAAGGTCGTCAAGGACTTTGTGGCGTCCGTCACCGACAAGTGCGTGGGCGCCGACGTGCTGGACAGCCTGACCCCTGCCCAGCAGATCGTCAAGATCGTCGATCAGGAGCTGACGGCGCTGATGGGCGGCACCAACGCCCGTCTGACCACTGCGTCCAAGGGCCCCACCGTTGTGATGATGGTGGGCTTGCAGGGCGCCGGTAAGACCACCAACGGCGCCAAGCTGGCGGGTCTGATGCGCCGGCAGTACGGCAAGCGCCCGCTGCTGGCCGCCTGCGACGTGTATCGTCCCGCCGCCATCACCCAGCTGCAGGTGGTTGGCAAGCAGCTGGACATCCCTGTGTTCGAGATGGGGCAGATCGACCCCGTGACCATTGCAAAGGAAGCCATCAAGTACGCGGCCGACCACGGCAACGACATAGTGTTTCTGGATACCGCCGGACGGCTCCACATCGACGAGGCGCTGATGGACGAGCTGAAGGCCGTCAAGGCCGCGGTGAAGCCCAACGAGATACTGCTGGTGGTGGACGCCATGACCGGTCAGGATGCGGTCAACGCCGCCAAGGCGTTTGACGAGGCGCTGGGCATCGACGGCGTGCTGCTGACCAAGCTGGACGGCGACGCCCGCGGCGGCGCGGCACTCTCTATCCGGGCGGCCACCGGCAAGCCCATCAAGTTCGTGGGTACCGGCGAAAAGCTGGACATGATCGAGCCGTTCCACCCCGACCGTATGGCCTCCCGCATTCTGGGCATGGGCGATATGCTCACGTTCATCGAGAAGGCGGAGCAGCAGTACGACGAGGAACAGGCCAAGAAGCTGGAGGAGAAGCTGCGGAAGAACCGGTTGACCCTCAGCGACTATCTGGATCAGCTGGAGCAGCTGCAAAATATGGGCGACCTGAGCCAGATCGCGGATATGCTGCCCGGCGGCATGGGCAAGGGCTTCGACGCCAGCCAGATCGACGAGAAGCAGATGGCGCACAACAAGGCCATCATCCGCAGTATGACCCCCAAGGAGCGGGAGAATCCCCAGATCCTCAACGCCAGCCGCAAAAAGCGCATCGCCGCCGGCTGCGGTCTGGAGGTGGTGGATGTCAACCGGCTGCTGAAGTCCTTCGAGATGCTGCAGCAGATGACAAAGGCCATGACCAAGGGCAAGTTCCGCGGTCTTGGCGGCATGATGGGCGGTATGCCCAAAATGAACCGGATGCACGGCTTCGGCCGGAAAAAACGGTTGAAATAAGTGTGTAAGTGCAGAAGCATTTAACAAATAAACCATACAAATAGTACATGGAGGAAAAATAACTATGGTCAAGATTCGTCTGAGAAGAATGGGCGCTAAGAAGGCTCCTTACTACCGCGTGGTCGTCGCTGATTCCCGCTATCCCCGTGATGGCCGTTTCATCGAGGAGATCGGCACCTACGATCCCTGCGTGTCCCCCGCTAAGATCAGCATCGACGCTGACCGTGCCCGCGAGTGGATCAAGACCGGCGCCCAGCCCACTGAGACCGTCCGCGCTCTGCTGAAGAAGGTCGACGTTCTGTAAGCCGGGGGCAAAGCATGAAGGATTTGCTGCTGTATATAGCCAGAAGCCTTGTAGAGCATCCCGATCAGGTGTCCGTCACCGAGGTCGAGGAGGGCGATGAGCTGACGCTGCAGCTGCGTGTGGCCCCTGAGGACATGGGCAAGGTCATCGGCCGTCAGGGCCGTATCGCCAAGGAGATCCGCACCGTGGTGCGCTCCTATGCCCAGCGCACCGGCGCAAAGGTTTCGGTGGATATCGTTGATTGACGAGAGAAGCTCCCGCTTTAGGCGGGAGTTTCTTTTTTGCCGCTTTTCTTTTGGGCGATGCTGGTGTATAATAACCGGGAGTATGCAAATGAACACTGAGGAGGTCCCGCCATGTATGAAAATCGCCGGGAGATCATGCCGGATGTATTCCTGACCTATCTGCCCGCCCGCAAATTCAAGACCAGCCGCCTGACGCTGAACCTCGTCACCGGACTGGACCGCGCCACCGCGTCCGCCAATGCGCTGCTGCCCGCCGTGCTGAGCCGGGGTACCATGCGCCACCCGGATATGGAGAGCCTGTCCGCCGCCATGGATACGCTGTACGGCGCCACGGTGGACAGCGTCGTCCGCAAGAAGGGGGAGCGCCAGTGCATCGGCTTTGCCGCGGGCTTCATCGACGACGCCTTCACGCCCCACGGCGAAAAACTGCTGGAGCCGGTGGCGGAGCTGATGGGCGAGATGCTGCTGGAGCCGGTGACCCGGAACGGCAGCTTTCTGGCGGAGTATGTGGACAGCGAAAAGGCAAACCTCATCGACGCCATCCGCTCGCTGCGCAACGACAAGCGGGACTGGGCGGAGATCCGGCTCATGCAGGAGATGTGCGCCGGCGAGCCGTACAGCATCCTGCGTCTGGGCGACGAGGAGTCGGCGGGACGGCTGAGCCACCACGCCCTGTACCGCCACAGCGGTGCGCTGCTGGCAGGCAGCCGGGTGGAGGTGATCTACTGCGGCAGCGCGGAGCAGCAGCGGGTGGAGGATGCGGTGCTGTCGGCGCTGGCGGCTCTGCCCAGAGGCGCCGCGGCGCCCCTGCCCGCCATGGAGCAGCTGCCGCCCCGGGAGACGCCCCGTATGGTGACGGAGGTCATGGACGTGAATCAGGGCAAGCTGTCGCTGGGTTACCGCTGCACCACGGAGGATGTACCCGCCATGATCCTTGCCAACCTGATCTTCGGCGGCACCAGTAATTCCAAGCTGTTTATGAACGTGCGGGAGAAGCTGTCCCTGTGCTACTACGCCTCCAGCAGCTACGCCCGCAGCAAGAATATCATGACAGTCTCCAGCGGCGTGGAGCAGAAGGACTGCGACCGCGCCATGGAGGAGATCGCCCGCCAGCTCACCGCCGTACAGAACGGCGAGTGGGAGGAATGGGAGCAGGACGGCGCCCTGCAGGCCATGCTCAGCTCCCTTACGTCCCTGCCGGACTCCCAGGGTGCGCTGGAAAACTACTATCTGGGGCAGATCGCCACAGACGCCGGCGAGACGCCGGAGGAGCTGACCGCGGCGCTGCGTGAGGTCACGAAGGAGCGCATCATGGCGGCGGCCCAATCCGCCAAGCTGGACACCGTGTACTTCCTGCATGGAAAGGAGGAGGCGTAACATGGCACATTCCGAAAAGACCGTCTATCCCCGCATCGGCGAGGAGGTCATCCGCACAACGCTGGAAAGCGGCCTGCCGGTGTTCGTCGTCCCCAAGAAGGACTATCGCCGCAAGTACGCCATGTTCGCTACCCGCTACGGCGGCATGGATATGCGCTTTCAGCTGAACGGCCAGTGGCTGGACACCCCCGCCGGTATCGCCCACTATCTGGAGCATAAGATGTTCGACACCGAGGCGGGCAACGCCTTGCAGGAGCTGGCAAAAAACGGGGCAGAGCCCAACGCCTTTACCTCCAACGCCATCACCTGCTACTACTTCGACTCCACGGAGAAATTCTACGAGAATCTGGAGATCCTGCTGTCCTTCGTGTCCGTGCCTTACTTTACCGAGGAGAGCGTGGAGAAGGAGCAGGGCATCATCGCCCAGGAGATCAACATGATCGAGGACAACCCGGAGTGGCAGGTCTACAAGCGCCTGATGCAGGCGCTGTACCACACCAGCCCCGCCCGCACCTCCGTGGCGGGCTCGGTGGAGAGCATCCGGCAGATCACGGCCCAGACCCTGTACGACTGCCACAAGGCGTTTTACACGCCGTCCAATATGTGTCTGGTGGTGGTGGGCGACGTGGACGCGGACAAGGTGCTGGAGACGGCGCGCCGCATCCTGCCGGAGAGCAGCGGCCCCGATATCCCCCGCGACCACGGCCCGGCGGAGGATCTGACGGCGGCGCAGCCGGAGACCAGCTGCACCATGGAGGTGGCCATGCCCACCTTCCTTCTGGGCTTCAAGTGTGCGCCGCAGGCCGATGGGCCGGAGCAGATGCGCGCCACCGCCATCGGGGAGCTGGCCTGCGACCTGATGATGGGCGAGTCCAGCCCACTGTATGCCCGGCTGTACAGTCAGGGGCTTATCAACGGCTCCTTCGGCGCCAGCTACGACATTCTGCCCGGCGCGGCCTACGTCTATGCCGGAGGCGACAGCAAGGATCCCCATGCCGTGGCGCAGGCCATTCTGGCCGAGGCGAAGCGCCTGACGGAGGAGGGACTGGACGAGGCGTACTACCGCCGCATCATCAACGCCAACTTCGGCGCGGCCATGCGGGCGCTGAACTCCTTCGAGTCCATCGCCGTGTCCATGGTGGAGGGCTGCTTCCGCCGCTACGACGCCTACCGGTTCCCGGAGGTCTACGACAGCATCACCCAGCAGGACGTGCTGGACTTTATCCGCGACAGCTTTACGGAGAGGGGTATGGCGCTCTCCATCGTGTATCCGAAGGAGGGATGACCCTTGCATATCATGACAGACAGCCCCATCCGCTTTCCGGGGCTTTTTGGAGACTGGGCGTTTACCGCCTCCGGTGTGGCCTTTCACATCGGCGGGAAGGCCATCTACTGGTACGGCATCATCATCGCGCTGGGCGTGATGCTGGCACTGTGGTTCTGCATGACCCAGCGGGAAAAGTACGGCATTACGGAGGATGACCTGCTGGACGCCGTACTGTGGGGCGTTCCGCTGGCCATCGTGGGCGCCCGGCTGTACTACGTGATCTTTTATCTCGATTTGTTCAAAAAGGCGGACGGCTCCTTCGACTGGGGCAGCGCCATCGCCATCTGGGACGGCGGACTGGCCATCTACGGCGGTGTGATCGCCGCATTCCTGACGGGCTTCGTGCTGTGCCGGAAAAAGGGCGTCAAGATGGGCGCGCTGACCGATCTAGTGGTCATGGGCTTCCTCATCGGACAGGCCGTGGGACGCTGGGGCAACTTCATGAACCGGGAGGCCTTCGGCACCGAGACGACCATGCCGTGGCGCATGGAGCTGACCACGACCATGGGATCGAGCGTAGCCGTCCACCCCACGTTCCTGTATGAGAGCCTGTGGAACGTGGTGGGGCTGCTGCTCATCGTGTTCATCGTGGCCCGCGCCCGCCGGTTTGACGGCGAGAACACGTGGTTCTACTTTCTGTGGTACGGTCTGGGCCGGTTCTGGATCGAGGGCCTGCGTACCGACAGCCTGTATCTGTTCGACTGGACCATCGGCGGGCAGCCCATCCGGGTCAGCCAGGCGCTGAGCCTCGTGATGGTGCTGGTGTCCGCGTTTATGCTGTTCTACAACCTGAAGCTCCATCCCCACAAGCCGGAGGAGCTGTATGTCAACCAAAAGGCCGCCCGTGAGGCGGCGGAGAACCCGGAGGAATCCGGCGAGGAGCCGCCGCAGGACACCGCAGAATAACAAAAAAGAACTCTGACCGACAGGTCAGAGTTCTTTTTTTGTACGAAGCTCAGAAGCGGCGTCCGCCCACAAAGTTGCGGCTGTAATAGTTGGTATTCAGGGAGGAGACGCACACGCAGTAGCCGTTGCCGGTGGAGGACGAAGCGTGGATGAACTGATCGTCGCCCACATAAATGCCCACATGGGAGGCGGGGTAGCTGCCGTCGGAGAAAAATACCAGATCGCCGGGCTGCAGCTCACTGCGGCTGACATAGGTGCCATACTTCAGTTGGGGGGTAGCGCCGTGGGGCAGGGAGATGCCCAACTGGTTATACACATACATGGTAAAGCCGGAGCAGTCAAAGCCGCTGGGGGAGGCGCCGCCGTAGACATAGGGCACGCCCAGATACTGATAGGCAATGCTGACGGCGGAGCTGCCGGAGCCGCTGGAGGGTACAGAGGATGTGGTGTTATCTGTGGAGGAGCTGCCTGTATCCTCTGCCGGCAGAGAGGTACCCAGCGTCACATACTGCTGGGCCACATAGCCGTTGGTGCCGTTACAGGACACGGCGTACCAGCTGCCGCTCTGCGTCAGCACGGTAACAGCGGTACCCTTGGACAGGGTAGCCAGAATAGAAGAGGAGGTGTTGGCATCGCTGCGGAGCCGGACATCCGAGGCGTTGATGACGCCGTCGCCCAGCGTTTTGCCGGAGCTTGCCGCGGCGGTCAGCTGCGCGGCGGCCTTAGCCTTGGCCTCCGCCTCTGCTTTCGCCTTGGCCTCCGCCTCCGCCTTGGCCTTAGCCTCCGCTTCCGCCTTGGCCTTGGCTTCTTCCTCCAGCCGCGTCACGGTGGCAACGGCGGCCTCCATCGCGTCCGGGGCGGCCGGCGTCAGCGCGGCGCACAGCGCCGCACCGGAGGTCAGACCCGAGCCTGCCGCGCTGACCAGATTGGAGGAGGCAGAGGGCAGGGAAACAGATGCGTGCAGGGGAATGGCATACGCCACCGGCACCATTGTCTCCTTGACCCGTCCGTTGAGGACGGTGAAGCCGGTAACGGCGGATATCATCATAACGGCGGCCAGCGCCGCGATCAGAATGCGTTTCATAGGCTTACAGCTTTCCGGCCAGCGCCCGCTCCAGCCAGATGGTGCCGACATCCATGGCGGCGTACAGGCTGTCCTTCTCGGACTTCTTCACCACCCGGTCGCGGGAGCGAAGATCGGGGTCCGTCAGCTGCAGCTGCACGGACACGCGGGTCGCCACGTCCATGTCCTTCTCCTTCTTGGTGTCGAGGATCTGGAACATCACAATGTATTTATCGGCCATGCTGCCGTAGTAGATCAGATTGTCCACCCGGCGCAGGGGATGATTTTTATAAACAAGGCCTTCGCCCTTTTTCACGTCTGCCATGAAAGTACCTCCATTGAAAAACTTTGTAACCGAATTGTAACACATCTGGCAGCGGCTGTCAACGCGCACCGGTAGGAAAAATTCGGAAAATGCCGTTGGAACGGGGAAAACAGGCGCAAAAAATGCCGCACGGCATAGCCGTGCGGCATTTTTGTCACAGCCTTTACAGCTCCAGATAGCTCTTGACCAGCACCTGCAGCAGCTCGTCCCGGTCGATCTTGCAGATCAGTGTCCGGGCAGAGTTGTGGTTGGTGATGTAGGTGGGGTCCGCCGACAGGATGTAGCCCACGATCTGGTTGATGGGATCGTAGCCCTTCTCCTTCAGGGACTCGTAGACGGTGGTCAGGATATAGTGGACCTGTTGATCCTTATCCTCAGCCGCGTTGAACTTTCTGGTGTAATCGTCCATATTGGCACCGCCTTTCATCTATATATCCCTTAGTATACGCCTTCTCCCGGTTTCTGTAAAGAGGGAAAAAGCGCCGGTGCCGGAAAAAGGGGGCTGCTTCAGCGGGAGCGCAGCTCCGCGCCGAAGCGCTTGGACAGCTTTTTCAGCACGGAGTTGGCCACCTCCTCGATCTCGGCGGAGGTCAGGGTCTTTTCCGTGGAGCCGATGGTCAGCCGCGCCGTCAGGGACTTCTTGCCCGCCGGCACCTGCTTGCCCCGGTACTCGTCCACGAAGGACGCGCCGTGGAGCAGGGGGTTCTTCACGCCTTCGATGGTCTCGGCCACGTCCGCCCACTTCACCTCACCGTCCAGCAGGAGGGAGATGTCGTAGTCGGTCATGGGATACTCCGCCAGATGGGTGAAGGTGTTGGTGCGGGAGCGCAGAGGCACCAGCGCATCCTGATCCAGCTGGAACAGCATGACGTTGACGTTCTTGATGCCGCAGGCCATGGATACCCGCTTACTCAGCAGGGCCAGATCGCCGATGCGCTCCTCGCCCAGATAGATGTTGAGCCACACCACCTCGTCGGCCCACACGGGCTTTTCCACCTGCCGGAAGTCGTAGCGCTCCATGTGGGTGTAGCGGGGCATCATCTCCACCACGCCCTTGGCCTTGCGGAACAGGGCTGCCACGTCCTTGCCGGCAGACACGAAGGCACCGGCCACGTTCTTGCGCTGGGAGGGCAGCTTTTCCCGGGGATCATAGGGGGTGGTGTAGTCCGTGTCGTGGAACACCTGCGCCGTCTCGAAGATGGCGAAATCGCCGTAGTACCGCTCGTTCTTGGCCACGGCCTTGCACAGGTTGGGCAGCAGGGAGGAGCGGATAAGGCGCTCAGAGGGAGACGGCGGGGTGGACAGCGCCAGAATGCCGTCGGTGCTCTGGAGGATGGCGTTGACATACGACTCCTCCATCCACGGATAGCTGAAGATCTCCTGCATCCCGCAGCGGATGGAGAGGTACTCCTTGATGTGACGCTCCAGATCCTTGTCCAGCTGGTTGATGGCGCCGTCGAAGGAGGTGGTGATGGGCTCGGCCTCGAAGTTCTCGTAGCCGTACATCCGGGCGACCTCCTCCATGATGTCGGCCTTGATGGACACATCGCCGGTGGAGCGCCAGGTGGGGACCACCACGTGCATATTGTCGCCATTGAAGGTGAGCCGGAAGCCCAGAGGCGTCAGCTTGGCGGTGATGTCCTCCGGCGTCAGGGTCTTGCCCAGACGGCGCTCCAGCCAGCTGACAGGCACGTCGATCTCCGCATTTTGCAGCGGCACGGGATAGTAGTCGGCAAGGCCGGTGACCTGCATATCGGGATACAGCTCACGGAACAGCTGCATGGACAGGTCAAAGGCCTGGTCGCAGCGCTCGGGGTCGATGGCCTTTTCGTACCGGGCGGAGGCCTCGGTACGGTTGTCGTACCGCAGGGCGGTGCGGCGGATACCGGCGGCCTGGAAGTTGGCCACCTCCAGAATGACCTTGCCTGTCTCGGGCAGGATGGAGTCCTTGGCGCCGCCCATGACACCGGCCAGACCCACCACGCCTGCGTCGTCGGCGATGGTCAGATCGTCGGCGGTGAGGGACAGCTCCTTGCCGTTGAGCAGCAGCAGCTTCTCGCCCTCCTCAGCACGGCGCACGATGATGTGACCGGCGATGTGGTCGGAGTCGAAAGCGTGGGTGGGCTGACCGGTGGCCAGCATCACATAGTTGGTGACGTCCACCAGCGCGTTGATGGGCCGCATACCCACGCGCCAGATGCGGCTTTGCATCCTATAGGGGGCGGGCTTGACGCTGAGTCCCTCGATCTGAGCGGACAGGTAGCGGGGGCAGCGCTCCGCATCCTCCACGGTGACGCGGAACCCGGCGGTGTTCTCTACGTTCCGGTCGAAGCGGGGGAACTCCGCCATGGGCAGGTGGTACAGCGCCGCCAGCTCCCGGGCGATGCCGTAGTGACCCCACAGGTCGGGGCGGTTGGTCATGGATTTATTGTCGATCTCCAGAATGATGTCGTTGAGATCCAGCGCGTCGGCCAGCGGCGTACCGGCGGGGGCGTCGAAGGCGCTGAGGTCGAGGATGACGGCCTCCCCCTCCACGGGGAACAGGTCGGCAAGGCCGATCTCCACGGCGCCGCAGATCATGCCGTAGCTCTCCACGCCACGCAGCTTGCTCTTTTTGATCTCCACCGGCTCGCCCTCACCGTGCCAGCGGCAGAAGGCGCCGGGCAGCGCCACCGCCACCTTCATGCCGTTGCGGAGGTTGGTGCCGCCGCAGACGATCTCCCTGATGTCGCCGCCGCCGATGTCGGTGCGGCAGATACGCAGCTTATCCGCGTCGGGGTGGGGCAGGACCTCCTTGATCTCGCCCACCACCATATCGTGGAACGAAGCGCCCAGATCGACGGCGTCCTCCACCTCCACGGTGGACATGGTCAGGTCATAGGCCAGACGCTTCAGATCCATATCCTCCGGCAGCTTTACATAGTCCCGGATCCAATTCAGTGATACTTTCATTTCAGCACCCCTCCCTCATCAATGGAATTGCTCAAGGAACCGCAGATCGGCGCTGTGGAACAGGCGGACGTCGTCCACGCCGTAGCGCATCATGACCAGACGGTCCAGACCGATGTTGACATAGAAGCCGGTGTACTCGTCGGGGTCGAGGCCCGCGGCTCTCAGAACGTTGGGATGGGGCGTGCCGCCGGGCATGACCTCGATCCAGCCCACGTGCTTGCACACGCTGCACCCCTTGCCGCCGCAGACCAGACAGCCCATGTCGATCTCAAAGCCCGGCTCCACGAAGGGGAAGAAGCCGGCGCGCATCCGCACCGGAACGTCCCGGCCGAACACCTTGCTCAGGATGCTCTTGATCATCACCTTGCCGGAGGCGAAGGTGAAGTCCTTATCCACGATCAGCGCCTCGTACTGGAAGAAGGCGCGCTCGTGGCGGGCGTCCGTCGTCTCGTTGCGGTACACCTTGCCGGGGTACACAAAGCGGTAGGGGGGCTTGTGGGTCTGCATATAGCGGACGGAGCCGCCGGTCAGGTGGGGGCGCAGGCACAGCTTGTCCCAGCACTCGCCCTTGTCGTGTCCGGCCAGCCAGTAGGTGTCCATGCTCTCGCGGGCGGGGTGGTTGGGGGGGAAGTTCAGGTTGTCGAAGCCGAACAGCTCGCTGGTGATGTCGTCCTCCTCGTAGATCTCAAAGCCCATGGAGCGGAAGGCGTCGTTCAGGTCGTAGCACATCTGTGTGATGGGGTGCAGTCCGCCGCTGGGGGGCAGTATGCCCGGCACGGAGATGTCGAAGTCGGGGTCTACCTCGGACGCCTTCATCTTCAGCTCATTACGGCGCGCGTCCAGCAGCTCGGTGAGCTGGGCCTTGGCCTGGTTCACCGCCTTGCCCATCTCCGGACGCAGGGACACGTCCAGCTTGGGCAGCTCCTTCAGCAGCTCTGTCAGGCTGCCCTGCTTGCCCAGCAGCAGCGCCTTGACCTCCTGCAGCTCCGTCTCGCTGCGGACGGCCTCGATCTTGGCTTTGCCCTCGGTGAGCAGCTGTTCCAGTTTTTCCTTCATATTGTGTCCTCCTTTTGAGAGTTTCGTTTTGGGGATAAAAAAACACCTTTCATCCCACATGACATGGGACGAAAGGCGACGCTTCCGTGGTACCACCCAGCTTCGCGGACAGTGTCCGCGCACTCGTTTCCCGGTAACGGAGGATGATCCGGCCGCGCATTTCCTCGCGGCAGCTCCCGGGCGAACACTGCGATGTATCTCAGGCCGGCTTGCAGCCGGTGGCCGGCCCTCTCTTGGAGATGCGTCTACGCAGATCTTCCCGTTCATGGCTTTTTGTCGTATGGATACACTTATACCACACGGGAAATGAACTTGCAAGCACTTTTTTCCCACTGTGCGGCAAAAATAGCAGAAATGACGATTGACAAATGTGATATACTGAACAGAAAATGCGAAAAGGAGTGACTGCGATGCTGACGCTGGACGCCGCCTATGTGCGCGCCGCCCTGCCCCGCCGCGACCCGGAGGGACACAAGGGGGATTTCGGAAAGGTCTATGTGCTGGGCGGCAGCGTGGGCTACACCGGTGCGCCGGTGTTCTGCTCCCGTGCCGCCGTCCGCTCCGGCTGCGGACTGGTCTTTCTGGGCGTCCCGTCCGACATCTGGCAGGTGGCGGCGGTGAAGTCCGACGAGGCCATGCCCCACCCGCTGCCGTCGCTGGACGGAAAGCTGTGTCTGTCGGCGGAGGCGGAGATCCGCCGCCGCGCCGCCGGGTGCGATGCCGTGGCTGTGGGCTGCGGCATGGGACGCAGCGAGGAGAGCGACGGGCTGGTGCGCCGCCTGCTGACGCTGGAGCAGCCGCTGGTGCTGGATGCCGATGGCATAAACGCGGTGGAATGGCATATAGATGAGTTGTCCCGCCGCCGCGGTCTTGTGACGGTGCTGACGCCCCACGAGGGGGAATTCTTCCGCGTGGGCGGCGACGTGAGCCGGGGACGGGAGAGCGGTGCGGCGGCCTACGCCGCGCGCCGGGGCGTCTATCTGGTGCTGAAGGGTCACCGGACGGTGATCGCCGCGCCGGACGGACATCTGGCGGTGAACACCACCGGCAATGACGGCATGGCAAAGGGCGGCAGCGGCGATATCCTCACCGGCATGACCGCCAGCCTGCTGGCGCAGGGCATGGAGCCGTTTGCCGCCTGCTGCTGCGCCGTATGGCTCCACGGCCGGGCCGGCGATCTGGCGGCGGCGGAGAAGGGACGGCGGGGCATGACCCCCGGCGACCTGTTAGAGAAGCTTCCCTATGCGTTGAAAGAGGTGGAGTAGCGGAGAGCCTTCCTGAAAAGGAGGGAGAGCTGTGAAGAAGATCATATGGCCGCTGCTGCTGTGCGCCGTCCTGTGCGGCTGCGGCGGCGCGAAGGCAGAGACGGGAAATGCCGTGCAGGAGCAGTACCGCACGCTGGAGACGGCGCGGCTGGAGGCGGAGGTCACCAGCCACACGTCCACGGACAGCCGGACATTCACCCTGCTGTGCAGCTACGATGCGGACGGGGACGCCGTCACCACCGTCACCGCGCCCGGCGAGCTGGCGGGGCTTACCGCCGTGGTATCGGGGACGGACATGACGCTGCGCAGCGAGGGGCTGCAATTACCGGCGGGGGCGTCGCTGGACATCTGCCCGGCCAACTGCCTGCCCTACCTGCTGCGGGCGCTGGCGGACGGGTATGTGCTGGAGCAGAGCAGCGAGGCGCTGGACGACACGCCCTGCCTGCGTCTGGCGCTGGACACCACCGCCCCCGGCGGAGGCAAGGTGCTGTGCGCCGTCTGGCTGGACGCGGAGGGGCTTTTCCCGCGGTACGCGGAGTTTTCACGAAATGAACAGGTGGTGCTGACAGTGAAGCTGCTGGCGTTCACCTGTACCACATCGGAGGGATAAAGATGGAGTCTACACTGAGGAGAACATGGGCGGAGATCGATCTGGACGCGCTGGCGTACAACTACCATGCGCTGCGGCAGCGCGTAGGCGCGGACGTAAAGTTCCTGGGGGTGGTGAAGGCCGACGGCTACGGCCACGGCGCCGTGCAGATATCCCGTGCCTTACAGACGCTGGGCGCGGACTATCTGGCGGTGTCCAGTCTGGATGAGGCCATGGAACTGCGGGCGGGGGGCATCACCATGCCCATCCTCATTCTGGGGCATACGCCCCGGGAGCAGGTAAAGAACCTTATCGACCTGCACATCACCCAGGCGGTGTCCTGCCAGGCCAAGGCGCTGGAGTACAGCCAGGAGGCGGTGCGCTGCGGCGGGGAGCTGACCGTCCACATCAAGGTGGATACCGGTATGTCCCGGCTGGGCTATCTGGTGTCCGGCGGACACTTCGGCACCGGCACGGCGGATATCTGCGCCGCCTGCGGTCTGCCTGGTCTGCGGGCGGAGGGCATCTTCACCCACTTCGCCGTGGCGGACGAGCCGGATGCGGACAGCGCCGCCTACACCCGCGCCCAATTCGACCTGTTCCGCCGGGTGGTGGACGAGGTGGAGCGGCAGCGGGGACAGCGGTTTGCCATCCGTCACTGCGCCAACTCCGGCGCTGTGGCGTCCTATCCGGAGACGTATCTGGACATGGTGCGCCCCGGCATCCTGCTGTACGGCTGCGGCGATCTGGCGGCGGGACTGGGACTGCGTCCGGTGATGCGCCTGAAGACCACCGTCAGCACCATCAAGATCTACGGGCCGGGGACGGATGTGAGCTACGGGCGGCAGTACACCACGCCCCGCACCACCCGTATGGGCGTAGTGCCCTACGGCTATGCCGACGGGTTTTTCCGCTGTCTCAGCGGCAAGTGCCGGTTCGCCGCCAAGGGCGGCGACGCCCCCCAGCGGGGACGCATCTGCATGGATATGTGCATGGTCGACCTCACCGACCTGCCGGAGGTGCAGGTGGGGGACGAGCTGGAGATCTTTGGACACACCCACCCGGTGGAGGAGCTGGCCAAGTTGGCGGGCACCATCTCCTATGAGCTGACCTGCGCCGTCAGCAAGCGGGTGCCCCGGGTATACCTGCAAAACGGGCAGGAGGTGGAAAAGGAACTGCTGCTCCGGTTCTGACGGTACGCCCCGACCCGTATCCGCATAGGATACAACGGGCGAAACAAAACCGGGATTTACGGACGCGCAAGGGTATAAATTCCGCGGCTGCGTGGGACAATGGAAGTGACCTGAGGACATATCCCTCCGGTACTTCTTGCGGCGGAGTGTGAACTTTGTGGATACGAATGTCAGACGCGGCGACATATACTACGCCGATCTCAGCCCCGTGGTGGGCAGCGAGCAGGGCGGTGTGCGCCCGGTGCTCATCGTGCAGAACGACACCGGCAACCGCCACAGCCCCACGGTCATCGCGGCGGCCATCACCTCCCAGCTGGGCAAGGCCAGACTGCCGACCCATATCGCGCTGGCGGCGCAGGGCAGCGGCCTGCCCAAGGATTCCGTGATCCTGCTGGAGCAGATCCGCACACTGGATAAGCGCCGCCTGCGGGAGCGGATGGGCCGTGTGGACAGTGCTGTGATGGAGCAGGTGGATGCCGCCATCGCCGTCAGCTTCGGACTTACCGGCAGCCATCTGGTGTGAGGGTGCCGGGACGACGCATAAGAAAAACAGGTTTGTGCATACCATGGCACAGACCTGTTTTTTTGTGTGATGGGAGGGGGCGGCGCAGATGGAGGTGCCTGTCTGTCTGGAGAAGCGGCGGGTGGGAACGCTGACGGTGACGCCGTCGGGGACGGACACGGTGTTCCGTGTCCGCTGCACCGGTCTGCCCGCAGGACTGTACCGCCTGTACGCCTGCGGCGCAGGAGGGGAGCTGCTGCTGGGCGTCACGGAGGACGGCTGTCTGCAACGGCGGTTTTCCGCCGCCATGACCGCGCCGCTGGGGGCGGTGACGCGGTGCCGTGCCCAGCCGGTACGGGAGACACCGTGGCGCGAGGCGACGCTGTCGGACGGCCTGCCGTGGCCCATCCCCGCCGGTACGCTGCTGCGGCAGGAGGGCGGTGTGACGCAGCTGGCGGCGCCGTGGCCGCCGGACACGCCCCTCCCGCTGACGGAGCTGTTCTGCTTTGCCTCCGTGGGGCGGCGGGAGGGAAAGCGGTATGTTTTTTTCGCTTTTTCCGGCGGCTGGACGCCCGTCATGCCGGGGAAACCGTAAAAAAAACCGAAAAAAATCCCGGCACCTACTACCACATCTTGTACATCTGTGATATACTTCCACTAATCAGCGGCTTTTCGCCGCAAGTTCAGGAGGGTCAGCATATGAGATGTCCCTATTGCGGATACAAAGAGAGCAAGGTGGTGGACTCCCGCCCTGCCGATGAGAGCAGCAGCATCCGCCGCCGCCGGGAGTGCCTGTCCTGCGAGAAGCGCTTTACCACCTACGAGACGGTGGAGAGCCTGCCCATGGTGGTCATCAAGAAGGACGGCTCCCGCCAGAGCTTCGACCGCAGCAAGGTGCTGCGCGGCATCCAGCGCTCCTGCGAAAAGCGTCCCGTCCCCGTGGCGGACATGGAGCGCATGGCCATGGAGATCGAGCAGGAGCTGCAAAACGCGCTGGAGCGGGAGGTCAGCACCGAGGTCATCGGCGAAAAGGTCATGGAGAAGCTGAAGAAGGCCGACGAGGTGGCCTACGTCCGCTTCGCCTCCGTCTACCGTCAGTTCAAGGATATCAACACCTTCATGAGCGAGCTGAACAAGCTGCTCAGCGAGAAGTAAGTCACAGGATATTCTTGATGCTGATCTGCTGCGTCTCCGCCACCATGCCCAGACAGGCGTGGAGCTCGGCCAGCGTGGGGCGCAGCTCCTCGCTGTCCGCCTGACACAGCAGGACGGCCCGGCGCAGCAGCGCCTCGGCGTTGTTGATGTCCCCGTGGGTCACCACGATGTGGAGGTAGACCTGATCGGCCTGCCACAGCTCGTCCAGCCGCGCCAGCGCCGCCGACGCCTCCTCGGGATGCCCGGCGGCAGCGGCACGGTCGGCGGCCACGACCTCCGCCTGCCACGCATGGCACCGGCGGGTGAGGTACACCGCGTTGCACACGGAGAAGGCCAGCAGCACTGCCAGCACGAACAGGGGGATACGTACCGCCTTCATCGCACATCCTCCTTCAGCTGGCACACCACGGCGCCGTTCTCATCCACTGACAGGAGGAACACGTCCCGGGCGTGCTTGATCCTGCGCTTTTGCAGCTGCTGGCGCAGCCAGTTCTCGTCGCGCCCAGCCAGACGCAGGTTCTCCGCCATGATGCGGCCATCGTTGATGACCAGCGTGGGCAGGGACACATCGTCCTCCACCGCCACGGCCATCTGCCGCGCCGTCAGGGGCTGCTGGTCGGCCCGCAGCAGCACGGACAGGTGCCCACTGGTCTCCAGCACCGCGTATTTCACGGTGTTGATGTCCAGCACGCCCTGTCCCCGCAGCTCTTCCATCAGCTCATCCAGCGTCAGGCGGTTGTGGTGCATCACCTCCTGCCGGATCTGGCCGTCCTTGATGACCAGTGCCGGCTCGCCGCATACCAGCGACCGGAACCGCACGTTCCGCAGGCTGATGCAGCTGAACAGGGTAGACAGTGCGATCAGTGCCAGGATCGGCACCACACCGTTGAGCAGAGGAATGCCGAAATCCTGCATGGGCACCGACGCCAGATCGGAGATCAGCAGCGTCAGCACCAGCTCGATGGGCTCCAGCTCGCCGATCTGCCGCTTGCCGCTGAGCCGCAGGCCGGCGATCAGCAGCAGGTACAGGATGACGGTACGCAAAAAAGCGGTTGCCAAGAGATACACGCCCTTTCGTGGGGTATTTTTCTCAGTATGTCCCTGCGCGGCGGGAATATGCCGCGCGGTGTATGCATAGATACGCAGAATGTGAAAGGAGGATCTCGGACAAAAGCTCCGACACAAAGCGCCATGTGCCCATGGGCCGGCCTGTTTTTTCCGCGCCGTCATGGGATAACGAGGAGGAGAGTTTATCGAAAATTCGGCGGATGCTCTCCCGCGCCGTCCGGGCGCGCACGCAGCCAGCAAATATGCGGGCGACCGCAAAACAGAGGGGCTGCGGCCGGATGTGAGGACACAAATGGTCTGCGCGTTTGTTTCTCCGACAGATATCATATCTTTCAGGAGGAAAATCAAATATGTGTGGAATCGTGGGATATGTGGGCGCCCAACAGGCGGCCCCGATCCTGTTGGACGGCCTGCGCCGTCTGGAATATCGCGGCTACGACTCCGCCGGTATGGCGGTCTGCGGCCCGGAGGGGCTGCGGGTCTGCAAGACCAAGGGCCGCTTGCAGGTGCTGGCGGAGCTGACGGAGGAGGGGCACACCATGCCCGGTACGCTGGGCGTGGGGCATACGCGCTGGGCGACCCACGGGGAGCCCAACGACATCAACGCCCATCCGCAGGTCAGCCGGAGCGGTCTGTTCGCCGTTGTGCATAACGGCATTATCGAGAACTACGCCGTTCTTCGGGAGCGGCTGGAGAAAAAGGGCTACGTCTTCCGCTCCCAGACGGATACGGAGGTGGTGGCCCAACTGCTGGAGGACTACTATGCCGCCAGCCGCGACCTCTTTGAGGCGGTCAACGATATGCTCTCCGTGGTGGAGGGCGCTTACGCGCTGGGCATCGTCTGC
The DNA here is from genome assembly GCA_934591815.1 of uncultured Oscillospiraceae bacterium. Taxonomy (GTDB): domain Bacteria; phylum Bacillota; class Clostridia; order Oscillospirales; family Oscillospiraceae; genus Vescimonas. The sequence goes on along the minus strand of CAKTPV010000024.1, from coordinate 5,398 downwards.
CGCGACGCACCGGACAGGCTCATCGCCGTTCGGAAGGACGCACCGCTGCTGCTGGGCTACGGCGAGGGCGAGAACTTCATCGCCTCGGATGTGACGGCGCTGCTCCCCTATACCCGGGACGTGGTGTACATGGATGACGGGGAGCTGGCGGTGGTCACCGCCGGCGGCATCCGCATCTACAACGAGCGCCGCCGCCCGGTGGAGAAGGAGCATCACCACATCAACTGGGACGTGGACGCCGCGGAAAAGGGCGGCTACGATCACTTCATGCTCAAGGAGATCTGCGAGCAGCCGGACGCCATCGCCCGCGCCATTACCGGCCGTATCCAGAAGGGACGGGTGGTGCTCAGCGACCTGACCATGACCGACCGGGAGGTACGGGAGCTGGGGCGCATCTGCATCGTGGCCTGCGGCTCCAGCTACCATGTGGGCATGGTGGGCAAGTACAATCTGGAGCGGATGCTCCGCCGTCCGGTGGAGGTGAGCCTCGCCTCCGAATTCCGGTACAGTGACCCCATCGTGGGGCCGGGGGATCTGGTCATCGTCATCAGCCAGTCCGGTGAGACGCTGGACTCCATGGCGGCTCTGCGGGAGGCGAAAAAGCGGGGCGCCCGCATTCTGTCCATCGTCAACGTGGTGGGCTCCTCCATTGCAAGAGAGTCCCACGATGTGCTGTATACATGGGCGGGGCCGGAGATCGCTGTGGCCACCACCAAGGCGTACAGCACCCAGATGGTGGTGCTGAACCTGCTGGGGCTGTATTTCGGCGACATCCTCGGCACGGTGAATCTGGACACCTACACCGCCATGGTGCGGGGTATCGAGGCGCTGCCCCACCAGATGACGCGCATCCTCGCCGATACGGCGGATATCCGCGCCGCCGCCAAGGAGCTGGCGGAGCACGAGCAGATCTTTTTTATCGGCCGCAATCTGGACTACGCCCTGTCGCTGGAGGGCAGCCTGAAGCTCAAGGAGATCTCCTACATCCACTCCGAGGCCTACGCCTCCGGCGAGCTGAAGCACGGTACCATCTCCCTGATCGAGGAGGGGACGCCGGTCATTGCCGCCGCCACCTATATGCCGCTGTTCGACAAGGCCATGAGCAACGTGGTGGAGGTGCAGGCGCGGGGCGCCCATGTGCTGGCGCTCACCACCGATAGCGGCGCAGAGCGGATGCACAGCCGCGTGGAGCGGGTGCTGACCGTGCCGGAGACGGAGACGATGCTGCTGCCTCAGCTGGGCGTGGTGCCGCTGCAGCTGCTGGCGTATTACATCGCGCTGGAGCGCGGGTGCGACATCGACAAGCCCCGCAATCTGGCAAAGAGCGTCACCGTGGAATAGGGAAAACAGGGGGAGACGGACAAAAACCGTTTCCCCTCTTTCTTTTTTCAAAAGGGTATGCTATACTTAAAAATTGACTGAATACCAAGGAAAGGGCGTGTACGATATGCATGACGAGCTGCTGCGCCGGCTCAACGAGACGAAGACCATGTCCATCGTGGGTATGTGCAAGAATGCAGGCAAGACCACCATGCTCAACTGGCTGCTGACCAGCGACCACCTGCGCGGCACATTGGGTCTGACCTCCATCGGACGGGACGGCGAGTCCACCGACGTAGTCACCGGCACGGAGAAGCCCGGCATCTTCGTGAGGGAGGGTACCCTGATCGCCACGGCCAAGGATATGCTGCGCCTGGGCGACGTGACCAAGGAGATCCTGATGACCACCGGCATCCCCACCCCGTTGGGCGAGGTGGTGATCCTCCGGGCGCGCAGCGCCGGCTATGTCCAGCTGGCCGGCCCGTCCATCACCACACAGCTCAAGTCCGTGTCCCAGAGCTTTTTCGAGCTGGGCGCCGACCGCTCCATCATCGACGGCGCGCTGGGGCGGAAGAGTCTGGGCGCCCGCGCCGTGGCGGAGGGCGTCATCCTCTGCACCGGCGCCAGCTATCACATGAGCATGGAGAAGGTCATCGCCGACACGGTGCATATCTACCGCCTGATGAATCTGCCCAAGGCGGCGGAGCTGCCGCCGGAGGCCGCGGACGGTCTGGAGGCCTGCGTTAAGGCGCACGGTGCGGCGCTGATCACCGGCGCCCTGACAGACACCATGGTGCTGCCGCTGCTGCGCTCCGGCGTACTGCGCCGCTGCCGTCTGGTGGTAAAGGACCCCAGCAAGGTGCTGCTCAGCGCCGACACGCTGGATAAGCTGGTCACCCGGGAGGTGGCGCTGGAGACGGAGGAGGCCGCCCGTACCCTGTGCATCACCGTAAACCCGGTGTCGGCCTACGGATGGAAATTTGACAAGGACGAGTTCCTGCACCGTATGCGCGAGGCAGTGGACGTGCCTGTTATCAACGTAAAGGAGGAGTTGGCATGATCGAGATCCGATTTGAGGAGCGTGTGAAGATCGGTCTGCAATATGTGCTGGAGTCTCTGCACGGCTGTTCGCCCTTCGGGCAGGAGAAGATCCGCCGCCTGCGGTTCTATACGCCGGAGGAGCGGGAGGAGCTGGAGACGGAGCTGTACAACGTGGAGCAGGCCGCGGCTGCGGCGGAGGAGCTGAAGGGCCAGTATACCAAGCTGATGACCGGCCTGTGCCAGATGAAGGACATCCGCACGTCCCTGCGCCGCTGCGCGGCGGGGGAGACGCCGGACCATGTGGAGCTGTTTGAGATCAAGGGTTACCTCCAGCGGCTGGACGGCCTGCGCCCGCTGCTGGCGGAGATCGATGCCGTCACCCATTTCAAGGGCATTGCCCTCCACGACCCCAAGCCTGCGCTGGCCATTCTGGATCCGGACGGCACCGGCAGCCGGGGCTTCTACATCCCCGACAGCGCCACCGCCAAGCTTAAGGAGATCCGTCAGGCCAAGAAGGACGTGGAGGAACGTCTTTTCAAGGCGGCGACGGATGCGGAGAAGGACGACCTGCGCCTGAAGCGCACCCGCCTGTGCGCCGACGAGGATGCCGAGGAGATGCACGTCCGCAGAGCCATGGGTGCTGCGCTGGCGCCTATGGTGGACGACCTGCTGGCGGACGCGGAGACCTCCGGCCGGCTGGACTTCATCGTGCAGAAGGCGCTGTTCGCCGTGCGCTTCGGCGGCATCCGCCCCGAGCTCACCGACGGTGAGCTGGAGCTGACTGACATGATCAACCCCGAGATCTGCGACCTGCTGGAGGAGCAGGGACGGCGCTTCGTTCCCGTCTCCATCCATCTGGAGCAGGGCGCTACCGTTATCACCGGCGCCAACATGGGCGGCAAGTCCGTGGCCATGAAGACCGTGGCGCTCAACGCCCTGCTGCTGCAGGCGGGCTTCCTGGTCTGCGCCAAGGAGGCGCGGATGCCCCTGTTCCACAGCGTGAAGATGCTGTTTGACGACCTCCAGTCCATCCAGTCCGGACTCAGCGGCTTCGGCTCCGAGATCGTCCAGTTCCAGAAGGCGCTGGCCGAGGTGGAGCAGGGCTACTCCCTGTTCCTGCTGGACGAGTTTGCCCGCGGCACCAACCCCGACGAGGGCGCCGTCATCGTGCAGGCCGTCACCCGGTACCTCAATGACGTCAACGCCATTTCGCTGCTGACCACCCACTACGACAAGGTGGCGGAGTACGCCAAGCTCCACTACCAGATCATCGGCCTGCGGGACGTGGATACCGAGCAGATCCGCCGGGAGCTGTCTGCCACCAACGAGGACGGCGTGGCCGTCATCGCCCGCCACATGAACTACGGCCTGTACCGGGTGGAGGGCCGCTCCGACTGCCCGCGGGACGCGCTGAACATCTGCCGGATGCTGTCTTTGAAACCGGAGATCCTTCATATGGTGGAGGAAGCCTACTGATTTTCGCGGTGCGAAAAATGTCGTAAAGAAACTGCAAAAAATTTTCAAGCTGCAAAAATATTATTGTCAAACTTGTCACGAAGTCCCTTGACAAACGCCCCTAAACCAGTATAATTTAAAGGTAGGATTTCGTGAATATCAGTCAATAGAGGCGCGAGAAGCGGGGTACTGCTGCGTGTGGGGACAGGCACCCGAGCAGCGTAGCAGGAAGGAGCTTTTCGCCGAAAGCAGCAGGCCCGCCTGAGACCTGCCGCTTGGCAGCGCGGTGTAAGCGGCGCTGCTGTCATGTAGAGATACATGGAGCGCTATTGGTCAATGACCTTGACCGATAGCGCCCTTTTTCATACCCAAAGGAGAGCGATAGCGGCCGGAGCTGGTGTTTGAGAAATTGCACGTCCAAAAATTTTAAGGAGGAAATACTTATGGAAAAGATGACTTCTCTGCTGCGTCTGCGTATGAGCGCCAAGGATGCTCATTACGGCGGAAACCTGGTGGACGGTGCCCACATGGTCCACCTGTTCGGTGATGTCGCTACCGAGCTGCTGATCAAGTGCGACGGTGATGAGGGTCTGTTCTGCGCGTATGACAACGTGGAGTTCCTGGCTCCCGTGTACGCCGGCGACTACATCGAGGCCTATGGCGAGATCGAGAAGGTCGGCAACACCTCCCGCACCATGAAGTTCGAGGCCCGCAAGGTCATCGTCTCCCGCCCCGACATCAGCGCCTCTGCCGCTGACGTTCTGGCCGAGCCCGTGGTGGTCTGCCGCGCTCACGGCACCTGCGTGACCCCCAAGGATTGCCAGCGCAACAAGATCGAGAAGTAAGGGAGTGGCATGATGGAAAAGCTCATTATCACGGCCGCTATCTGCGGCGCTGAGGTCACCAAGGCCTCCAACCCCGCTGTTCCCTACACCGTAGAGGAGATGGTCCGCGAGGCCAAGTCCGCCTACGAGGCCGGTGCTGCCATCCTGCACATCCATGTCCGCAACGATGACGGTACCCCCACCCAGGACCGCGAGCGCTTCCGCGTCGTGATGGATGCCATCCGCAAGGAGCTGCCCGACGTCATCATGATCCCCTCCACCGGCGGCGCCACCGGCATGAGCCCCGAGGAGCGTCTGCAGCCCACGGAGCTGTTCCCCGAGATGGCCACCCTCGACTGCGGTACCTGCAACTTCGGCGATGAGATCTTCGACAACACCATGCCCACCATGCGCGCCTTCGGCAAGCGTATGCTGGCCAACAACATCAAGCCCGAGTATGAGTGCTTCGAGATTGGCCATCTGGATACCATCCTGACCATGGCCAGGAAGGGCGAGGTTCCCGGCGCTCCCATGCAGTTCAACTTCGTGCTGGGCGTCAACGGCTGCACCCCCGCCACCATCCCCAACCTGTGCCACCTGGTGAGCCAGATCCCCGCCGGCTCCACCTGGACGGTCACCGGTGTCGGCAAGTCCGCTTGGACCATGGCCGCTGCCGGTATTGCCATGGGCGGCAACGTCCGTGTCGGCTTCGAGGACAACGTCTATCTGGGCAAGGGCCAGAAGGCCGGCTCCAACGG
>CAKTPV010000023.1 GCA_934591815.1 uncultured Oscillospiraceae bacterium | reverse complement strand
ATACACGGTGAGACTTTTTTTGTAAAGCGACAAAATCTCATATTTCCATTAGAGATCGTCATGGATACATACAGATGTTTTCTCGGCGCAGAATAACAGGGTTGCCACGCGGGCCATGACGCGGTATAATGACCGTATCGTGCAGGGGAGGTGCGTCCATGGATACGAAGAAACTGGCGGCACTGGCGGCAGCGGTGCGGCTGGGCAGCTTTACCCGCGCCGCGGAGGAGCTGGGCTACACCCAGTCTGGCCTGACCCACATGATGAACAGTCTGGAAAAGGACGTGGGTTTTCCGCTGCTGGTGCGGGGACGCACCGGCGTGCGCCTGACCCCGGCGGGACAGCGTATCTTCCCGCTGGTGCAGGAGTGTCTCAACGGTGCGAGGGCGCTGGAGCGGGAGATCCTGCTCGTCAACACCCAGCAGGAGGAGAGCGTCCGCGTGGCGGCCTACGACTCCATCGCCCGCCACTGGCTGCCGGAGGTGATCCAGCAGTTTCGCCGCGCCCACCCGGACGTGGGGGTGGATATCCAGATGGGCAGCGTGCAGGAGGTCTACCGCTGGGTGCAGGAGGGCCGGGTGGATATGTGCTTTGCCAGCCGGCAGGAGAGCGTGGCGCTGGACTGGACGCCCCTCAAGGATGACGAGCTGTTCGCCATACTGCCGCCGGATTACGACAACGGGGGACGGTCTGTGTTCCCGGTGGAGGATTTTGACGGGCGGGAGTTTTTGATGCCCTCCATGGGCTTTAATCTGGATATCATGCGGGTGCTGAACCGCCACGGCGTGACGCCGCTGATCCGCACCACGCAGGTGTCGGACAGCGTCATCATCTCCATGGTGGAGCACGGTCTGGGCGTGAGTATGCTGTCCCGTCTGGTGCTGCAGGGGCGGCAGGACGATGTGCAGGCGCTGCCGCTGGCGCCGCGGGCCGTCCGCGAGCTGGGCATTGCCTCCCGGCCGCGCCGGGATCTGCGGCCCATGGTGCGGCGGTTCATCGCCGAGGCAGGGGAAATGATCGAGAAAATGTGAGGATACTATGCTGGAATTTCAGGAATTGACTGTCAGCGCGGGTGCTCGTCTGCACCCGTATTATGAGATGTGCGGCTACCGTCTGTGCGAGTACTCGCTGGGCGTGAAGCTCATGTGGCGGGGCTATCTGCACCCGTGGTTTGCCGAGGCGGCGGGCTGCCTCATCATCCGTAACTGCATCGAGGGGGAGTACGTCTTTGACTACCCCATCACGGGGCCGGAGGGCGACGAGGAGGCGGCGCTGGCCGCCATCGAGGCGTACTGCGGCGAAAAGGAGCTGCCGCTGGTGCTGTCCGTGGTGCCGGAGGACAAGGCAGCAAGGCTGGTGCTGCGCTATCCCCGGGTGAAGGTCATCAGCGAGCGGCCGTGGAAGGACTATCTCTACCACACCGAGGATCTGGCGCAGTTCGCCGGACGGCGGTACAGCGGCCAGCGCAACCACATCAACAAGTTCCGCCGGGACTATCCGGACGCCGCCTTCGTGCCCCTCACCGATCCGAAGGACCCCCGTCTGGCGGCGTTCTGGATCAGCTATGAGGCGGAGTTCCATAAGGCCGGGCCGCTGGCTCAGGAGGAGCTGGCGCTGGCGCGGGAGATGTTCGGCCTGCTGGATACCGGCTGGTTCTGCGCCGGCGGTATGCTGGCGGAGGGACGGCTGGTGGCGGTCTGCCTGGCGGAGAAGTGCGGCGACACGCTGGTGAACCACATTGAAAAGGCGCTGTATTCCCACGCCGGAGCGTACCCCGCCATCGTGCAGGCCTTCGCCGCCTACTACGGCGCCGGCTGCGCGTGGGTGAACCGGGAGGACGACGCCCGGGACAAGGGGCTGCGTACCTCCAAGCTGCAATACCTCCCGGCGGCGCTGGGCGGCAAGGTGCGGCTGGAGGTAGGCACAGAGTTGGATATGCTGCGCCGCGTGCCCACATTGAAAACCGAGCGCCTGACCCTGACGGCTCTGCGTCCCGGCGACAGGGAGGCGTACAACGCCCTGTGTCTGGACGACGACCGCAACCGCTGGTGGGGCTATGACTACCGCACCGGTCTGGGGGATGCGCCGCTGACGGAGGACTACTTTCTGGATGCTGCCAAGGCGGACTTTGCCGCCCGCCGCGCCGTGAATTTTGCCGTCCGCCTGAAGGGAAAGCTCATCGGCGAGGTAGTGCTGTACCGCCCGGATTTCCGGGGCGGCTTCGAGCAGGGCTGCCGCATCGCGCCGGCCTACGCCGGTCACGGCTACGGTACGGAGGCCTTTGCGGCGGCGGCGGACTGGGCGCTGTACCATCTGGGGCTTGCCCGGGTGGTGGCCAAGTGCTTTAAGGAGAACGCCGCGTCCCACAAAATGCTCGCGTCCTGTATGCGGCCCAACGGCGAGGACGAGACGTACTTCTATTTTGAAAAAATGGTATAAAGAAAAACACCTCCGCGCACAATGAGCGCGGAGGTGTTTGTGTATGTACTACGAGACGCTGGCCGATCTGCTGAACAACGACCCCGCCGCCTACGAGTATTTCTACGGCCTGTCGCCGGAGATGCAGACTGCGCTCCAGCAGCAGGGAGGCATCCGCTCCCTGTCTCAGCTGCGGCAGGCGGCTGCCGACGAACGGTTTCAGCGCCGTCCCGGTGCGTTCTGAGAGAGGGCGGCAAAAAAGAGGACGGCGGGAGCCGTCCTCTTTTTCTGCGTATCATGCGTGTGTATCGGCGTTGAAAAGCGTCCACGGCCAGCTTTCCGGCGGGGGGCAGGTCACATCCACCGCCCGTCCGGTGACGGGGTGGGTGAAGGCCATGTGATACGACCACAGCGCGGTGGAGCAGTCGGCCTTGCTGCCGTAGCGGATATCCCCCAGCAGCGGCAGGCCCCGGGAGGAGAACTGCACGCGGATCTGGTGGGTACGGCCAGTGTGGAGCCGGACGCGCACCAGCGTCAGCTCCTCCGTACTGTCCAGCGTCACATATTCCAGCGAGGCCTCCCGGACGCCCTTGCGCATCCGCTTGACCACATAGCTCTTATTCTTGGAGGCGTCCCGGAACAGCAGGTCGGTGAGGGTGGCGGAAGCCTCCGCCGGGTGTCCCCGCAGCACGGCCAGATACTCCTTGGTGACCCGGTGCTCCGCCACGGCGGCGGTGAGCTTGCCGGTGACCTCCCGGCGGCGGGAAAACAGCATAACGCCGCCTACGATCTTGTCCAGCCGGTGGACGGTGGCGATGTAGTCGGGCTTCCCCTGCTCACGGTAGTGCCGGCGCAGCAGGGCGGGCATACAGGCGCCCTGCTCACTGTCCTCCGACAGGACGCCCACGGGCTTGACGCAGAGGACGAGATGTGCGTCCTCGTACAGGATATGTAAGTCCTCCATGGCACTCAGCGGCGGCGTCCGCGGTAGGCATGCTGGCGATAGCGCTTGCTGGAGGCTCTGCCGTAGCGGCGGGTGCGTCCGTACAGGCGGAACCAGAGCAGCACGGCGATGACCAGCACCACCAGCACGACGGCGGCGATCTTCACCGGCGTCCGGGAGAAGAACTGCACGATGGCGTGCTTGGCCAGCAGGAAGCGGCTGGCGGACACGTCGGCCACGGCCAGCAGGGGAACGGTCACATAGTCCGTGCCGTCATAGGAGATGGTGATGGTGCCCAGTTCGTCGCCGGTAGTGACGGGGGCGTTTACGGACTCCACGCAGTCCACGGTGCGCTGGAGCTGATCCAGCTCCAGATCCTTGGGCAGCACCGCCTCGGCGGCGTAGGCCGGGTGGACAGCCACGGTGGCGACCTCGTTGCTCAGCGCCACAGGCACCTCACAGATCAGCTCATTTTCCTCCAGCACCGTGCGGGTGGAGAAATTGTCGAAGCCCCAGTCGAACAGGCGGGCCGTCTCGGTGAAGCTCTCCACGCGGGTACCGCCCTTCTCGGACTTGACCTCCTCGCAGCCCAGCACCACGCTGATGAGGGTGCGGCTGCCCCGGATGGCGGAGGACACCAGACAGTGTCCCGCCGCATCGGTGGTGCCGGTCTTGATGCCCTGTGCGCCGGAGTAGAGATAGCCGGTCATGCGCCAGTTGGAGATCAGAGCGTTGGTGCTGTGGAGCTCCCGCTCCTTTTCCGTCATATTGGTGGCGGGTACGGTGTAGGCCTTGGTGTTGACGATGGTCATGAAATCGTCGTGCTTCATGGCCTCCCGGGTGATGAGATAGATATCCCACGCGGAGGAGTAGTGGCCGGACTGGGTCAGGCCGGTGGTGTTGGCAAAATGGGTGTTCTGACAGCCCAGCTCCTGCGCCCGCTGGTTCATCTTCTCCACGAAGGCGTCCACGGAGCCGGACACGGCCTCGCCCAGAATATTGCACGTCTCGTTGGCGGAGATCACCAGCATACAGTAGAGAAGCTGCTCCACCGTCAGCGTCTCGCCCACCTTGATGTCGGCGGTGCTGCCGTCCTCCACCATGCCCTTCATGGAGGACTCGGTGGCAGTGACGCTCTGGTCCATGCGGAGCTGGCCGCGATCCACAGCCTCCAGCACCAGCAGGGCGCTCATGACCTTGGTGATACTGGCCATGGGCAGTTCCTCGTGCATGTTCTTATCGTACAGCACCGTGCCTGTCTCGCCGTCCACCAAAATGGCGGCCTTGGCACGGATATCCGGGTCCTCCAGTGCCAGCGCCTGTGGGGTGAACAGGGCGCACAGCAGACAGGTCAATAAAAAAACAGATAAAAAACGGCGGATTTTCATAGGATTTCTTCTCCATCTATGTTATAATACCATTGGGCCGCGGCGGATGAGCCGTGCCCATCAAATTGCGCGACCTTTATTATACGCGAAAACACGGGGGGAGTCAACTGTGGACGGGCGGATAAAACTGTCAAAAACAGGGGTGTTCCTGCTGGTGCTGACAGCACTGTTTTTGCTGTCTGTTGGAACGGTATACCTGCTGACGCCCCGCACCGTACAGGGCGATTACACGGTGGAGGCGCAGGCACCGGTAGAGAAAACAGACGCGGATAAGGTGAATATCAATACGGCGGACGCGGACGAGCTGGAGACGCTGCCGGGGATCGGGCCGGTGCTGGCCCGGCGGATCGTCGACTGGCGGACAGCCAACGGGCCGTTCACCTGCCCGGAGGATCTATTGCAGGTGAGCGGCATCGGGCAGACCACGCTGGATGGCCTGCGTGACCGCATTATAACGGAGGAGACACAGGAATGAGGATACTGGTAGTAGACGACGAAAAGCTGTTGGTCAAGGGTGTGAAATTCAATCTGGAGAACGAGGGCTACGAGGTGACGCCCGCCTATGACGGCGTCACCGCCGTGGAGCTTGCCAAGAAGGAGAGCTTCGACCTGATCGTGATGGACGTGATGATGCCGGGATTGTCCGGCGGCGACGCCTGTATGCAGATCCGGGAGTTTTCCGATGTGCCCATCATCATGCTGACGGCCCGCAGCGAGGACAGCGATAAGCTGATGGGCTTTGCCTGCGGTGCGGACGACTATGTGACAAAGCCCTTCAACATTCTGGAGCTGAAGGCCCGCATCCGCGCCCTGCTGCGGCGGTCCGGCGGCAGCCCGGCGGCACAGCAGCCCCAGCGGGCGCCGCTGCTGACCGTGGGCGATCTGAGCCTGGACACGGAGGAGCGCGTGGCCATCCGGGACGGCAAGACCATTGACCTGACGGCCAAGGAATATGACCTGATCGAGCTTTTGATGAAGAACCCCCGGCGGGTATACAGCCGGGAGAGCCTGATGGATCTGGTGTGGGGCTACTCCTACGCCGGGGACTACCGCACGGTGGACGTCCACATCCGCCGCCTGCGGGAGAAGCTGGAGCCGGACCCGGCCAAGCCGGTCCATATCATGACGAAGTGGGGAGTTGGTTACTATTTTAAGGGAGAAGGTCAGCCAACGGTGTAAGGCGGCATGGGATAACATCAGCCGGCGATGCAGGCCGATATGGGACAAGCTTACGGCGCAGAGCAGAAAGCTGCGGGGTAAGGCGACCCTACAGCTGAAATTCAGCCTCAGCTACATCCTGGTCATCGCGGCGGTGCTGGTGCTGCTGAACTCCTACCCGCTGCTGGTGTCCCAGAACCTGATGGTGTCCTCCAATCAGGACAACCTGAAAAGCACCGCCAAGGTCATCGAGTCGGCGCTGATGGGACTGGAGCGGCTGACGGAGGAGAATGTCTCCGCGGCGCTCAGCGGCCTGAATGAGACCGGCGCCACCCGCATCATGGTCACCGACAGCGCCGGCCTGGTGCTGTACGATACCCGGCAGGGGGGCGACGCCGTGGGCGAGTACGCTCTGTATTCCGTGATCGCGGCGGCACTGCGGGGCAGCGACGCCTTTTACTGCCAGTATGACGGCGAGGCGTTCCTCAGCCGTATGGCCACGCCGGTGGTATACCACAACCAGACGGTGGGCGCGGTGTACGCCTACGACTACGACACGGAGCAGGCGGCGCTGTTGGAGAGCTTTCAGAGCAATCTGATGACCATCTCCATCATGATCGCGCTGCTGGTGGCGGGACTGAGCATCATGCTGTCCCGTATGCTGACCCGGCAGATCAGCGGTCTGCTGCAGGCCATCCGAAACGTCCGTGAGGGCGCGTACAGCCACCGGGCCGACGCCAGCGGTACCGACGAGATCGCCCAGATCGCGGCGGAGTTCAACAGCCTGACGGATCGGCTGCAAACCACGGAGAGCGCCCGGCGGCGGTTCGTATCCGATGCCAGCCACGAGCTGAAAACACCGCTGGCCGGTATCCGTCTGCTGACGGACTCGATCTTGCAGACGGACAACATGGATCCCGACACCACCAAGGAATTTGTCACCGACATCGGCCGGGAGGCCGAGCGGCTCAGCCGCATCACTGAGAACCTGCTGCGGCTGACGCGGCTGGACGGCGGCGTGGTGCAGGCGGCCTACCCCGTGGCGGTGGGACCTGTTTTGCAGCGGGTGGAGCGGATGCTGGGCATGGTGGCCGAGGAAAAAGGCGTTACCATCTCCGGCAGCGCATCGGAGGAGGCGGTGGCATGGGCCACGGACGACGATGTACATCAGATCCTCTACAACCTGATGGAGAACGCCATCAAGTATTCCGCCGCGGAAAACGGCTTTGTGCGGGCGGAGGCCTCTGTGCGGGACGGTCAGGTGGTCATCACCGTCACGGACAACGGCATCGGCATCCCCGATGAGGATCTGCCCCATGTGTTCGACCGGTTCTACCGGGTGGACAAGATGCGCTCCCGGGAGGTGGGCGGCACCGGACTGGGTCTGTCCATCGTCAAGGATACCATCGAGAACCGGGGCGGCTCCATTCAGGCAGGACACGGCGCGGACGGCGTGGGCACGGTGTTTACCGTGACGCTGCCGCTGGCGAAGCGGGAGGAGGAGCTATGCGAGGAGTGAAACGCATCACCGCGGCGCTGCTGGCGGCGCTGCTGGTGCTGAGCCTGGCGGCCTGCGGGACGCAGAAGACCGGACTGCGGCTGTACTATCCGGCGGATCTCAGTGCAAAGCATAAGAGCGTCGGTGGCAGCGACGCCATCACCAGCGTGCTGGTGAACTGGAAGAAGGTAACGGGGGATGACCGGGGCCGTCAGCAGCAGGCGCAGTATATCATGGAGCTGCTGCTGGGCGGGTGCAAGGCCAACGGCTTCACCAGCCCCGTGCCCATAGGCACCACGGTGCGAAGCTGCACCGTTACCGGCGGCACGGTGTCCGTGGATCTGAGCGGCGAATATGACCAGCTGGTGGGAATTGACCGCACCATCGCGGACTACTGCATCACCCTGTCACTGCTGCAATTGACGGGCATCTACGCTGTGCGGATCACAGTGATGGGTATGTCACAGAATGCAGACCATGTGTACACCTCGGCACAGGTGCTGCTGACCAGCCCGGAGGATATCGTCCGCACCGTGGAGGTGACACTGTACTTCCCGGACGAGGACGGTGATCTGGTGGCCGAGCAGCGGCGGCTCACTGTCTACGAGGGAGAGACACCGGCGGAGGCGGTGGTCATGGCGCTGGCAGAGCGTCCCATGGACAGCTACAGTGGTCTGAAGCCTCTGCTGCCCAAGGAGTTTACGGCGCTGGGCGCCAATGTGGACGGCAACACCTGCTATCTGAACCTGTCTGCCAAATGCGCGGAGCTGATGCCGTCGCGCTTTGCAGAGCAGCAGCTGCTTCTGGAGGGACTTGTGAATTCTCTGTGCTCGCTGGAGCAGGTGGAGCAGGTGCAGATCCTGCTGAACGGAGATTATCAGGTGCTGCTGGGTACGCAGCCCATCAGCCGCCCGCTGCTGCCGAGCGAATAGGCGCAAAACCAAGTCAGTAGATGTAAAAAGGAGCGGCTGTACCCAACGGTACAGCCGCTCCTCTTTACGTTACAGGAAGTCCCCCTGCAAGCTGGCGGCGCAGATGCGCCGCATGGCAGGCCCTCCTTATCGGTCAGCTGCGGTTCAGCGGCAGTTCTTCAGCACCTCGCATACCAGCGCGTACATCCGCTTGACGGAGTCCACGCCCAGCCGCTCCCGGGGGGAGTGGATGTCGTGCAGCTCCGGCCCAAGGGAGACCGCGTCCAGACCGGGCATCTTGTTGATGAGCAGACCGCACTCCAGACCGCCGTGGGTGGCCATGATAACGCCGTCCTGCCCGGTGATCTGCTTGTAGGAGGCCATCACCGTGTCCCGCAGCGGGGACTGGCGGGCATACTGCCACGCCGGGTAGTCGCCCCGGGTAGACACGGTGCCGCCGCCGGTGTACTCCACGATGGCGCGCACCCGCTGGAGCAGCAGCTCCTTCTGGGTGGCCACGGAGGAGCGGATGGAGAAGGAGAAGTGCAGGCCGTCGCTGCAGGCGGTCATGACGCCCAGATTCAGGGAGGTCTGGACGAGGCCGGGGAAGTCGGCGCTCATGACCTCCACACCCTGGGGCAGCGTCAGCAGCACATGGAGGAGCCGGCTGGAGTCCTCGGCGGAGTAGGCGGCGTCGGCGTCGGCGGCCGCACAGGTAAGGGTCACACCGCCGTCGGTGGCGGCGTATTCGTTTTTCAGGATGCCGTCAAACTCCCGGATGAAGGCGGCGAAGTCCTCCGCCTTTCCGGCGGGAACAGCCACCACCGCGTCGCAGCGGGTGCAGATCACGTTGTCGAACTGACCGCCCCGGAGGTCGGCGATCCGCAGCGTACCCAGCCGCTCCATGGCGCTGTACAGCACGCGGCTGATGAGATCGTTGCCGCTGCCGCGGCCCTTGTCGATCTCCGCGCCGGAGTGACCGCCCTTCAGACCGCCGATGGACACGGCGAAGCACGCCTCGTCGGTCAAAGGCTCCTTCGCGGCGGGTACGAAGCAGTCGGCCCGCAGACCGCCGGCGCAGGAGACGGTGAACACGCCCTCCTCCTCGGAGTCCAGATTCAGCAGGCGGCGGCCCTTCAGGTCGGAGCAGTCCAGCGCCACGGCGCCGTCCATCCCCGTCTCCTCGTCCACGGTGATGACCACCTCCAGCGGGGGGTGGGACAGGGAGTCGTCCGCCAGAATGGCGAAGGCGGCGGCAACGGCGATGCAGTCATCGCCGCCCAGCGAGGTCTTTTCAGCCCAGACATACCGGCCGTCGGTGGCCAGATCCAGACCCTCCCGGGTCATGTCCTTGGGGCAGTCCTCCGTCTGGGCGCAGACCATGTCCATGTGGCCCTGCAAAATAACGGGGGCGGCGTTTTCATAGCCGGGGGAGGCGTCCTTCCAGATAATGACGTTGTTGCAGTCCTCCTGCCGGTACCGCAGGCCAAGCTCCTTGGCCATGGTCACGCACAGGTCGCTGATGATCTTGGTGTTGCCGCTGCCGTGGGGCACGGCGCACAGCCGTTCAAAATAGTCGAAAACGGATTTCGGCTCCAGATGAGAGAGAATTCCCATGTGTCAAAACTCCTTTCAGAAATCGCGGCGGTCAGCGGCGCAGCGGCGCGGTGGCCTGCGCCAGCCACGCCTGCTCCTCCGCACCCAGCAGGGGGGAGACGGTATCGTACACCAGCTTGTGGTAGTCGTTGAGCAGCGCCAGCTCCAATTCCGTCAGCAGGGCGGCGTCGATGGCGTCCCGGTCGTAGGGCACCATGGTCAGCGGCTCCAGATACATGAACTGGCCAAACTCCGTCTTATCGCCGGTACGCACCAGCACCAGATTCTCGTGGCGGATGCCGAATTTACCGGCGGCGTAGTAGCCTGGCTCGTTGGAGATGACCATGCCCTCCTCCAGCGTGATGCGGCGTCCGTCGGCGCTGCGCAGGCGGAAGCTCTGGGGCCCCTCGTGGACGCTGAGGATGTAGCCCACACCGTGGCCGGTGCCGTGGTTGTAGTCCATGCCCTGCTCCCACAGGGGCAGGCGGGCCAGCACGTCCAGATTCTCGCCGGAGGCGCCGTGGGGGAAGCGGGCGGCGCCCAGCGCCAGATGGCCCTTGAGCACCAGCGTGAACATCCGCTTCTCCTCCTCACCCACAGGGCCGAGGGCGATGGTGCGGGTCACATCGGTGGTACCCTGCCGGTAGTGGGCGCCGGAGTCCAGCAGCAGCAGTCCCTCCGGATGCAGGGGCACGTCCGTCTCCGGCGTGGGATCGTAGTGGACGATGGCGCCGTGGGGGCCGTAGCCGGCGATGGTGTCAAAGCTCAGATCCAAAAAGTCCGGCTGCTCGGCGCGGAAGGCGGCCAGCTTGGCGGCGGCGGACAGCTCCGTGATGGGCTCCTTGCCGATGCGGTGCTTGAGCCAGTACAGGAAGCGGCACATGGCTGCGCCGTCCTTGATGTGGGCGGTGCGGAAATTCGCCATCTCCTCCGGCGTCTTGCAGGCTTTCATCAAAATGGCGGGGCTGGGCTGATCCAGCACCTCGGCGTGGGACAGGCTCTCCATGATGCGGTAGTTGGCGGTGGCGCTGTCGGCCATGATCCGCGTGCCGGCGGGCAGACCGCGCAGCACATCATATACGTCGCCGTAGGGGCGCAGGGTCACGCCGCAGGCAGCCAGCTTCTCCGCGATCTCCGCGGGGACGGCCTGCGGCTGGATGCACAGCTGTGCGTCCTCCCGCCCGATGAGCAGGAAGGACAGAAAGACCGGCGTACAGGCCACGTCGCCGCCACGCAGGTTCAGCGCCCATGCGATCTCCGTCAGGCTGGTGAGCAGCAGGTAGGCGGCGTTTTCCTCCGTCATCTTCTCCCGCAGCTTAGCCAGCTTCTCCTCGCGGGTCAGACCGCAGCCGGTCAGCTCCCATACGGGGCGGTCGGACAGGGCGGGGCGGTCGGGCCATACGGCGTCCACCAGATCCTTGTCACCGGCAAAGCGGATGTTCTTATCCTTCAGCGCATCCCGCAGGGTACCGGCAAAGCCGTTGGAGACGGTGCGGCCGTCAAAGCCCAGCACACCGCCCTCCGGCAGCTGCTCGGCCAGAAACGCGCCGATGGTGGGGACGCCGGGCTGTCCCATGCGCATCAGCTCGATGCCGCTGCCGGCCAGCTGATCCGCCGCCTGCAAAAAGTAGCGGCCGTCCGTCCACAGAGCCGCACGCTCCGGCAGGATCACCAGCGTACCGGCGGAGCCGGTAAAGCCGGACAGGTAGGCACGGGCCTTGAAAAAGTCGCCCACATACTCCGAGCCGTGGAAGTCGTCCGTGACCACCACATAGCCGTTCATGCCGTGCTGCGCCATCTCCCGGCGCAGCGTTGCCAGACGTTCTGTTATGACCATAGTAGGTATACCGCCTTTCCCGGCGGCAGGCGCCGCCGTGTCGTATGTCGTTGTACCATTGGCGCACAATGGTGTTGCCACCAATTATAGCACAGGGAAAATAAAAAGTGTACCTTTATTTCTGCGGTGTATAAGGAGGGCGGCAGCGGCGTATAATGAGGCGATCCGGGAAAGGGGGACGATGCCGTGAAGCGGAGAGACCGGAAATGGCGCACATGGGAGACGGCGGGACTGTTCGCCGTCATCCTGCTGGGCAACACGCTGCATTTTGTATATGATTGGACGGGACAGGCGCGGTGGGCGGCGTATGTGTCCGCCGTCAATGAGTCTACATGGGAGCATATGAAGCTGCTGTTCGTACCGTGGTTTCTGTGGACAGCGGCCCAGTGCATCGGCCTTCGCAGCCTGCGTCCCGTGGGGCCGCGGACAGTGGGGCTGCTGGCGGGGATGGCCGCCATCCCGCTGCTGTTCTACGGCTATACGGGCATCACCGGCGCCAACGTGGGCGTGGTGAACGTCCTTATCTTTCAGGCGGCGGTGCTGCTGGCCTTCTGGGTCAGCACGGCGCTGCAGAAGCGGGATACGCTGACAGCGCCGGTGTGGCAGGCGGCGGGGGTACTGGTCATGGCGGCGCTGTGCGCGGCGCTTGTGATCTGGACGGTGTCGCCGCCTGCGCTGCCCGTCTTTACCGATCCCGTCGACGGGACGCGGGGCGTGACAAATTAAGAAGCCGGAGAGCCGCCCTTGGCGGCTCTTTTTCTTGACCCCGTGGGTGGGATGGTTTATAATGAACGCATCGTATGTATATCTATTCGGTTCTGACCGAGGACTGGAGGCGACAGGATTGAAAACAAAGACCATCGTCCACAAATCAGCCGTGCCCCTCTATGCGGCGGCGGCAGTGTGGCTGGTGTACGCGCTGCTGTTCCCCCTGTATCAGGTGGGGCATTTTCTGCTGGCGGCGGCGGTATCCGCAGCGGCGGCGCTGATCGCCCGGCTGTTCTGCAAGGACGTGACGGAGGTGGTGGAACTCCCGGAGGAGCCGGTGACCACCGGCAACCCGGCGCTGGATAAGATGATCGCCGACGGGGACGGTGCCATCAAGACCATGCGGGCGCTGAACGACAGCATTCAGGACGAGACCATCTCCCGTCAGATCGACCGGCTGGAGGAGGTCAGCAGCCGTATCTTCCAGTATGTGAAGGACAATCCCGCCAAGCTGCCCCAGATCCGGAAGTTCATGTCCTACTACCTGCCCACCACCATCAAGCTGCTGACGGCATATGACCAGATGAGCCGTCAGGGTGTCAGCGGGGAGAATATCACCGGCACCATGAAGAAGGTGGAGGGCATGATGTCCACCATCGTGCGGGCCTTTGAAAAGCAGCTGGACAGCCTGTTCGGCGACGAGGCCATGGATATCTCCACTGACATCACCGTACTGGAGAACATGATGGTGCGGGAGGGTCTGGCGGCGGACGAGCTGCACAAGACCGCACAGAGCGCTCCGCAGACCCAGCCGCCGCAGGATACGGACGGCGGTATCACGCTGGAGCTGTAAGCAAGAGAACACACAATTTATCATACAGAAAGGAAACAGAGACATGACCGATAACATGATGCCTGAGCTGACCCTGACCCCCGATACCGATACCGCCGCGGCGGTGGCCGTGCCTGAGCTGACCTTGACACCCGACGCGCCGGAGGTGCCGCAGGAGGAGGAAAAGAAGATCGAGCCGGTGGCCATGGACGAGAGCCTGCTGACCGAGGAGGAGCGTCAGGCTGTGGACGCCTTCTCCAAGAAGATCGATATCCGCGACACCAATCAGGTGCTGCAATACGGCGCCGCCGCCCAGAAAAGCGTGGCGTCCTTCTCCGAGAATGCCCTGAACAACGTGCGCAACAAGGACATGGGCGAGATCGGCGAGGATCTGAGCCGTCTGGTGGTGGAGCTGAAGGGGTTCGGCGAGGACGAGGAGAAAAAGGGCCTGAAGGGGCTTTTCAAGAAGGCCGGCAATAAGCTGGAGATCATGAAGTCCCAGTACAGCAAGGTCGAGGCCAACGTGGACAAGATCGCCCAGAATCTGGAAAACCATCAGATCACCCTGCTCAAGGATGTGGCCATGTTTGACCAGATGTATGAGCTGAACCTGAAGTACTACAAGGAACTGACCATGTACATTCTGGCGGGCAAGAAGCGTCTGGCGGAGGTGCGCGCCACCGAGGTGGAGGCACTGCACCAGAAGGCGGAGCAGACCGGTCTTGCCGAGGACGCCCAGGCCTACAACGATCTGGTCAGCCTGTGTGACCGCTTTGAGAAGAAGCTCCACGATCTGGAGCTGACCCGTATGGTGTCCATCCAGATGGGGCCCCAGACCCGTTTGCTGCAAAATAACGACACCCAGATGATCGAGAAGATCCAGTCCTCCCTGGTGAACACCATCCCCCTGTGGAAGAGCCAGATGGTGCTGGCGCTGGGCATGGAGCACAGCCGTCAGGCCACCGCCGCCCAGAACGCGGTGACGGAGATGACCAACGAGCTGCTGAAGAAGAACGCCGATACCCTGAAGATGGGTACCATCGCCACCGCCAAGGAGGCGGAGCGCTCCATCGTGGATATCGAGACGCTGCAGCACACCAACCAGCAGCTGATCTCCACGCTGGATGAGGTGGCACGCATCCAGAAGGAGGGCGCCGCCAAGCGCAAGGAGGCGGAAGCCGAGCTGGGCCGCATTGAGGGCGAGCTGAAGCAGAAGCTGCTGGAGCTGCGGAGTTAAAAAGAGCAAATCGGCACCGTCAGCCCAGCTCGGGCGGCGCAGCCGCATCGCGCGGCAGCGCGTCCAAGGGTTTTGCGTGCAAAACCTTGCCGCAGGGCGAATTCATTTCGCCCGAGGATGTGCAATGGAACGGGGCCCCCGTTTTGCGCAGGCGCAAAATGGGGCGCTGGGCCGCATCGAGGGCGAGCTGAAGCAGAAGCTGCTGGAGCTGCGGAGCTAAAGAAATAATCATCTCCTTCGGGAAGGGGAGTTTGTATGAAGTTTTTCAAAAAGCGGGGCGTCGCGCTGGCGGTGCTGGTGCTGTCCATCGCCGCCGCCGTGTGCATCGGCCAGAGCCGTAAGGCCGGCTATATCGCCAAGCAGCCGGTGACGCTGCCGGAGGTGAAATACCACCAGTGGATCTGCGATGAGGCGGGGATGCTGTCCGAAAAGACAAAGGATGAGATCCGGCAGTACAACAGCGATTGGGACAGCCGGTACTACGCGGCGGTCGCGGTGGCCACGGTGGACAGCATTACCGGCTGGACGCCGGAGAAGGCCGCAGAAAAGCTGGGCGCCGATTGGGGCTTGAGCGAGAACGATATGCTGCTGCTATTGGTACGCAGCGGCGACTACTATGTGAACTGCGGCGACAAGGTGCGCGCCGCCATGACCGATACCCAGCAGATGAAGCTGAAGCAGGCCATCGAGACGCCCTATTACAACGGGGACTTCGACGGCGCGGCGCTGGCGTTCTACCGGCAGGCGGACGTGTTCTACGGACAGGCGCAGCTGGGCGGCAGCAAGCGCTGAGCGGCAGCTAAGCGCAGATACGTAAACGAAAAGCAGGGTCTCCGGCATTGCCGGAGACCCTGCTTTCAGCTTTCCATGCTTTTTCCCAGAAACGCAGCCACGGTCTGGGCCAGCTTGCACTCCGTGTCACCGGCCAGACGGCCCGTGTCGGTGACGAACAGCACCGCGCCCAGCACATCACCCTCGCACAGCACGGGGGCGGCCACGGCGGCGGTGAACGTCTCATTGTCCTCGCAGACGCGGGGCATGGCGCCCAGCCCGGAGAAGTGGTAGATGCTGCGCTCCGCCATGAGTTTCTCCAGTTGATCGGAGACGGGCTTGCCCAGCAGCTCCCGCTTGCCGGGGCCTGCTATGGCGATAACGGCGTCCCGGTCGGTAACAGCGGCGGTAAAATCGGTGCTGCGGCTCAATGTGTCGCAGAACTGGACGGCGAAGTCCTCCAGCCCACCGATCAGGGAGTACTTCTTGAAGATGACCTCGCCGTCCCTTGTGGTATAGATCTCCAACGGGTCGCCGTTGCTGACAACATTGGCACCGTGGGAGAGATTCTGTTTTGCCATGAGCGATTTGGCTAAACGACAGGGGTGGGAATCGCAGGTGGTAACGAACCGGCCAGGATAAGCCGTAGGCGATCCGAATGGGCGGGGTACAGGGGATTGACGATTTTCTTGAAATGGTGCGGCGGTACACGGATGCGACTACCATTACAAAGCGCATGGTTGCAGAGCTGATCGACCATATTGAGGTGTACCACGCTGAAAAGCAGGACGGCGTTACCAACCAGCGCGTCGATATTCACTATAACTGCATCGGTGCCTTTGATGTGCCGGATCGCCGGAAGATCCCGGAGGCCAACATTATCATGGAAACAAGAAAAGGCGTAGCACTCAGCTACGCCCCGGAACGCCTTGCAGTATGAATTTTGTGGGAAATAAAAAAGCAGAGTGTCCATTACAGGATACTCAGATCCTATAAGGACACTCTGCGTGGTCCGAGTGTCGAGATTCGAACTCGAGGCCTCTTGAACCCCATTCAAGCGCGATACCAAACTTCGCCACACCCGGATATTCAGTTCTGTTTCACACAGCCAGATAAGAATACCACATCTTCCACCAATTTGCAAGTCTTATTTTTAAATTTTTTCAAATTTCTCCTGACGCTTTTTGTTGACAAAATCGCCGGTACATGGTAATATAATATTCGCGTTTGGCACGAGAGACGCTTTTGCACACGGAGAGATGGCTGAGTGGTCGAAAGCACCGGTCTTGAAAACCGGCGATGTGAAAGCATCCGTGGGTTCGAATCCCACTCTCTCCGCCAGAAAACAGAATACGCGGAAGTACCCAAGTGGCCGAAGGGGCTCCCCTGCTAAGGGAGTAGGCCGTCAAAAGCGGCGCGAGGGTTCAAATCCCTCCTTCCGCGCCAGCAAAACCCCGTAACCGAGAGGTTACGGGGTTTCTGCATGCCATTTTTCCGAGTACCGCCCGGCAGTGCTTCCCACCGGGGGCGGGGATGTTCCGGCAGCGGTCAGAACGCGGGGTAGCCGTCCTTCAGCGTCTCGTCGTACACGGCGCGGTCGCCGCCGATGAACTTGGGACGCACCCGCGCCGCCAGCAGGATGGCGTCACCGATATGATCCTGCGCCAGACGCACCGGCACCGCTACCTTTTTCAGGTGCATACCAATCAGCGTGCCGCCGATATCCAGACCAGCGTCGGCGCGAATCTCCTCCAGCGCCACCGGATGCGCGAAGGCCTGATAAGCGGCGGTGGCAAAGGAGCTGCCCGCCTTGGGCTGGGGCACCACGTTGACGATCTCACCGTTGGGTACGGCGTCATGCTCCACGATGATGGCGCGATTCAGATGCTCACAGCACTGGGCGGCGATGTAGACGCCCATGGGGCCGAACACACTGTGCAGCCCCTCGAAGATGGCGTTGGCGATCTCCGGCGTGGACCAGCTGCCCACCTTTTTTCCCACAACTTCGCTGGTGCTGCATCCCACCACCACGATCTGGCCCTTGTGAAGGTGCGCTGCCTCCGCCAGCTGAGCCGCTGCGTTGGCCGCCTCTTGCCGCACCTGCTCATGCAGACCCTTCTGCTCCAGCTCATGCACGATACCTGCCATAAAAAAACACCTCGCTCAAAGTAGATTCAAAAGATATGGCGAGCCGTTTTCCGGCTCGCCATATAGTATATCACGCGCAGACCTTTTCTTCAAGATGGGTGCGGCGTACCACCTGCAGCAGCAGGAAGCCGGCCACCAGACCCACAGCACCCTGCACCAGATTGCCGGGGACGCTGGCTGCGGCGCCGATGCCCTTGCCCAGCAGCAGCCCTGCGTAGCCGAAGTAACCGGCCACCATGATGATCTCGCTGATCACACCGCTGACCAGTGCGCCCACGCTGCTCTTGCCGAAGGCCTTAAAGACCAGTGCGCCCACCAGCGCCATCAGACCCTTGATGACCAGCGTGCCGGGGGCGTAGTGGCCGTAGCCCAGCAGCAGGTCCGCCAGCATGGAGCCGATACCGCCGGCGGCAGCGCCCCACCACGGACCCAGCAGCCAGCCGCTCAGCAGTACAAAGCAGTCGCCCAGATTTACATAGCCGTTCATGGGGGAGGGGATCTGTACCACCATCGTGGCCACACAGGCCAGCGCCGCCAGCACGGCCGCCAGCACCATCGTTCTGATCTTCTTGTCGGACATGGTCTTGCACCTCACAAATATGTTCCGCGCCGGACCAAAAAGTCCTTGCAATCGCGGTCAAGTTGTATTATAGTCGTAACTGGTATTATTAAAATATCCATATTGATTTTAGTTGTTAATACCAGATGGAGGCCGATATGCTGACCTATGCACTGACAAAAACCGGCGGCGTCAGCCTGTACGAGCAGCTATACCGCCGGGTCAAGGACGATATCCTTACCGGCCGGCTGGCGACAGGGGAGAAGCTGCCCTCCAAGCGGGCGCTGGCCGCCCATCTGGAGGTCAGCGTCATCACGGTGAAGAACGCCTACGAGCAGCTGATGGCGGAGGGGTATATCTACGGCATGGAGAAGAAGGGCTACTACGTCAGCCCCGTCCAGCGCCCGCTGACCGCCCCCGCCCACCGGCAGGAGGCTGCGCCGCCTGCCGAGCACGTCTGGGAGATGGATCTGGTCACCAACTCCATTGCGGCGGAGGATTTCCCCTTCACCGTCTGGGCGCGTCTGATGCGCCAGACCATCTTGGAGCAGGGTACCGGCCTGCTGCGTCCCATGCCGCCTCAGGGTGCGCCGGAGCTGCGCCGCGCCATCGCCGCCTATCTTCAGCAATTCCGGGGCATGACGGTGGACGAGGAGCAGATCATCATCGGCGCCGGCACAGAGCAGCTGTATAATATGCTGGTGCAGCTTCTGGGACGGGACAAGCGCTACGCCGTGGAGGATCCGGGCTACGGCAAGATCGCCCGCATTTACCGGAGCAATCAGGCGGAGGTGGCGTCCGTGCCGCTGGACGGCGCGGGGCTGTCCGTATCGGCACTGGACGAGGCCGGCGCCGACGTGGTACACATCTCACCCAGCCACCACTATCCCACCGGCATCGTCATGCCCATCGCCCGGCGGCAGGAGCTGCTGCGCTGGGCGGCGCAGGGGGATGACCGCTTTATTCTGGAGGACGATTACGACAGCGAGTTCCGCTTCGTGGGGCGTCCCATCCCCACGCTGTTCTCCGTGGACGAGGCGGGACGGGTCATCTATCTGAACACTTTTTCCAAGACCATTGCGCCCTCCATCCGCATCAGCTATATGGTGCTGCCCCACCGGCTGCTCGCCGCGTTCCGGGAGAAGCTGGGGTTCTATGCCAGCACCGTCTCCGGCTTCGAGCAGTACACGCTGGCGCGGTTCATGGCGGAGGGGTATTACGAAAAGCACCTGAACCGGATGCGCAAGCGCTACCACCAGAAGCGGGACGCGGTGATCGCCTGCATCCGCGGCGGCCCGCTGGCAGACCGCGCCCGCATCACCGAGGAGGACGCGGGACTCCACTTCCTGATGACGCTGGACACGGCCCTGCCCGACGGGGTGCTGCGCCGCCGGGCGGCGCAGCGCGGCGTGCGGCTGGCCATGCTGTCCGAATACTACAACGACCCGGACGATGCGCCGCCCCATGTGCTGGTGGTGAACTATTCCGGCATCGACATTGAAAAACTGCCCCGGGCGCTGGCGCGTCTGGCGGAGATAGGGGAGGAACAAGACCATGCATGACGAACTGACCCGCAGCGACCTGCAAAAAATGCAGGAGGAGATCGACTACCGGGTGCAGGTGCTGCGTCCCAAGCTTATTGAGGACGTGCAGACCGCCCGCGCCTTCGGCGACCTCAGCGAGAACTTTGAGTACAAATGCGCCAAGCAGGACAAGAACCGCAACGACGCCCGCATCCGCTATTTGCAGCGGATGATCAGGACGGCGCAGGTCATCGAGGATCGGTCTGACGCCGACACGGCGGGGCTGTACGACACGGTGGAGATCTACATGGAGAATCTGGGGAAGAGCCGGAGGATCCAGCTTGTAACCACCCTGCGGCAAGACGCCCTGAAGGGCTTTATCAGCAAGGAATCCCCGGTGGGGCAGGCCGTTATGGGCGCCAGAGTGGGCGACCGCGTCCATGTGGACATGGGCGGCGGCAAGGGCTACTATGTCCGCATCGACGCCATCGAAAAGGGAAAGGACGACGGCTCCATCCCCATCGGCAGCTTCTGATATAAAAGAGACGGGATGCAGCGCGTCCCGTCTCTTTTATATCAGTTATATCAGTTCCTCAAACGAGCGGATATACCGGTCGCACACCGCCTGCATCTCCGGCTCCGTGCCAGCGAAGTAGGGGTCGTAGACGCCCACGGCGTGCATCCCGGCGGCCTTGGCGCCCCGGCAGGCCTCCACCGAGTCATCGTACAGCGTACAGTCCTCCGGCGCGACGCCCATCATCTCCGCGGTCAGACGCCAGAGCTGGGGGTCCTTTTTCTCCAGCTGCAGGTCGTGGGCGAAGATGATCCGCTCGAAGTACGGCATCAGCCCCAGATGGGTCAGCGCGGTGCGGCAGTGTACCGGCACGGCGCTGGTCACCACGATCAGCCGCTCACCGGCGGCGCGAAGCTTGTCCAGATAGGCGCGGACGCCCGGTTTCACCGGTACGGAGGTGCCGTACAGGTCGCCGGCCATGTCCATCCACTCCGCCATGATGGCCTCCTCCGACTCCGGAAGATGGCAGAACTCCTTGGTGAACTTGGCTGCCAGCGGGAAAATCGTGTGCGCCACCCCTTCGTAGAATTCCTTTGTGTAGGACAGGCCCCGTTTGGCCAGAAACGCGGTGTCCACATCCTTCCAGATGCCATTGGAGTCGATGAGGGTGCCGTCCATGTCGAATATCTGCATAGCTGTCTCCTTTTTGCCGGAAAATGTCTTGCAAACCGGGATTTCAGGTGCTATCATAGCATAATTATGACGCCCTGTAAATGGGTGAAAACGCAGCCTTCCGGCGGAACAGCGAGGGATATGTATGCAGACTGTTGATTATCGTAAGGGCCTTTCAGCCATGTTGGTATGCTTTTCCCTCTGGGGCTTTCAGCCGCTGTACTGGTTTATGTACAACAGCCTCTGCGG
Organism: uncultured Oscillospiraceae bacterium; assembly: GCA_934591815.1. Classification (GTDB taxonomy): domain Bacteria; phylum Bacillota; class Clostridia; order Oscillospirales; family Oscillospiraceae; genus Vescimonas. Next base: position 5,757 of record CAKTPV010000023.1, on the reverse strand, counting down.
CCAGACCGACACCTTTTTTCTCATGGCCAGCCGCATCGTCTGGGCGGCGGTATGCTGTCTGTGCATTCTGAAGGCGCAGGGCAAGCTGCCTGCGCTGTGGGCGGTGTTCCGAGACAGGCAAATTCTCAAGCGGGAGATCCCCGCGTCGCTGCTGCTGTTCGGCGACTGGCTGGTGTACCTGTGGGCCGTCCAGAACGGCCAGGTGCTGGAATGCAGTCTGGGATACTACATCCAGCCGCTGGTGGTGTTCGCGCTGGGCGCCATCGTCTTTAAGGAGAAAATGAACTGGCGGCACTTCGTCATCCTCGCCATCGTGGCGGCGGGCATCGTCCTCAGCACCTCCGGCTTCGGCGGCGTACCCTACGTCACCATTTCGCTGGCATTGATGTTTGCGGTGTATGCCACCATCAAAAAGAGCCTGACCATTGATTCCATCGTGTCCACCACGGCAGAGATCCTGATGATGGTGCCGGCGGCGCTGCTGTTCGTTCTGCTCTTCCGCATGGGGGACGACGGCATGGGCAGCATGACGCTTCTCAAGCAGCTTCTGATGATCGGCGGCGGTGTTGTCACGGGGCTTCCCATGGTGTTTTACGCCATTGGCGTGCGGCATCTGCCGCTGATGACCACCGGTATCTGCCATTATATCAGCCCGTCGCTGGCCATCGTCTGCGGCGCCATTATGGGGGAGAGCCTGACCCATGAAAAGCTGGTGAGTTTTCTCTTTATCTGGGCGGGCGTTATCCTGTATGTACTGAACACCGTCTATGAGGAAAAGCGAAAAAAGTCCGCAGCATGACCGAGTGACAAGGGCCGTCCCTGCGCTGGACGGCTCTTTGCCTGTCTATCTTATGGACAAACGGGGAAAACTGTGGTACAATGCCCTACATCATGGGGCATTGTGCCCTGAGGAGGAGAACGGTATGCAGGGGAGACTCATCGTATTCGAGGGAACGGACGGTTCCGGAAAGGCCACCCAGTCGGCGCTGCTGTGCCGGGAGCTGGAGCGGCGGGGCATCCCCTTCCGCAAGCTGGAGTTTCCCCGCTATCAGGAGGAATCCTCCGCGCTGATCCGCCTGTATCTGAACGGCGCTTTTGGCAGCGACCCCAACGACGTTAATGCCTACGCCGCGTCCACGTTCTATTCCGTGGATCGCTACGCCTCCTATAAGCAGGATTGGGGCGGGTTCTACGAATCCGGCGGCCTGCTGATCGCAGACCGCTACACCACCAGCAACGCCGTCCACCAGACCGCCAAGCTGCCGCCGGAGGAGCGGGACGCCTTTCTGGACTGGCTGTTCGACTTTGAGTACCGGCTGCTGGGATTGCCGGAGCCGACACGGGTGCTGTATCTGGATATGCCCACGGAGGCCACGGAGCAGATGATGCGGCGGCGGGAGGCTGCCACCCATACCAAGGCAGATATCCACGAGCAGGACGAGGCGTACCTCCGCCGCTGCCGGGAAAATGCCGCCTATGTGGTGGCGCGCTGCGGCTGGACGAGGATCGACTGCGCCAAGGACGGCGCACCCCGTTCCATCGATGATATCCACAACGAAGTGATGGCGTGTGTGGCCGACCTTATCGGCTGACCGCCTGAAAGGAGTTTATTTCTATGTCCAATTATGACAGACGCGACAGACAGGACGAGACGGCCATGTGGGACGCCGAGGAGGTGCGCCGTCAGGAGTCCGCGAAGCAGAACCGCCGCCGCAGCGGCAGAAAGCGCAGAAACAGCCGGACGGGTGTGGTCATCTATCTGGTGTGCGTGGTGCTGGGCTCCTGCCTGCTGGCAGGCATCGGCTGGCTGCTGGTCAACGACCTCTGCTCTCTGAACAAGGCCCCTGTGGAGGTGGAGATCACCGTGGAGGAGGGGGATTCCCTGTCCGACGTGGCCACGAAGCTGAAGGACGCGGGATTGGTGAATTCCAAGGGCTTTTTTAAGCTGGCCAGCGGCTTCCTGCATTACGGCCGCTATGTGGAGCCGGGCACCTATAAGCTCAACAGCGACATGGACTTCCGCGCCCTCATCGTGAATATGCACGACTGGGAGCGCGATGATATGGAGGCCCAGGGTCTGGTGCAGGTCACCATTCCGGAGGGCTACACTGTCCGGCAGATCATCGACCTGCTGGCGGAGAAGGGCGTGGCCACCAAGGCGGAGCTGGAGGATGCCTGCGCCAACTTCGACTTCGAGAACTACTCCTTCCTGTCCTCCGATACGCTGGGCAGCATCGACCGTATGGAGGGCTTCCTGTTCCCCACCACCTATACCTTCGACAAGAACAAGACGGCGGTGTTCGCGGTGGATACCATGCTGACCATGTTCAAAAACCAGATCAGCCAGCAGATGCTGGAGGATATCAAGAAGTCCCCCTACGACCTGAAGCAGATCATCACCATGGCGTCCCTCATCGAGAAGGAGTCCATCGGCGATGATACCGAGCGCAAGAACATCAGCTCCGTCATCCACAACCGTCTGGAGAACCCCAACAGCGAGAAGGGCGGCCGGACGCTGCAGCTGTGCTCCACCATCAACTATATTATGGTGCATGACGGCGTAAAGACCTTCGATACCACCATCGACAACGCCTACAACACCTATATCCACGAGGGCCTGACCCCCAGCCCCATCTGCAATCCGGGACTCAGCGCCATCAAGGCTGCCATCTACCCGGCGGACACGGATTACTACTTCTTCGCGCTGGGTACCGATAAGAAGAGCCACTTCTTTACCGACTACAACGAGCATCTCCGCTTTGTCAACAGCGCGGAGTACCAGCCCATCTACTCCTGATGCGGAAGCCGGAGCTGTTGTCCCCGGCGGGGGACTGGGAAAAGCTGCAAATGGCAGTTTTGTACGGCGCGGACGCCGTCTATCTGGCGGGCACGTCCTTTGGTATGCGCTCCTTCGCGGGCAACTTCTCCGATGAGGAGCTGCCCCGGGCGGTGCGCTTCGCCCACGACCACGGCGTGAAGGTACACGCCACGGTGAACACCATGCCGCGCTGGGAGGAGGCGGAGGCGCTGCCCGCCCATCTGGAAAAGCTGGATGCGGCGGGGGTGGATGCCCTGATCTTGGCAGATCTGGGGGCGTTTACGCTGGCAGGGCGGTACGCGCCCCACTGTCAGCGCCACATCAGCACCCAGCAGTCCGTGGCCAACCACATCTGCGCCCAAGCGTGGTACGATCTGGGCGCCACGCGGGTGGTGCTGGCGCGGGAGGTCAGTCTGGCGGAGATCGCCGCCATCCGGCAGCGCGTGTCGCCGGAGCTGGAGCTGGAGGCATTCTGCCACGGCGCCATGTGCGTCAGCTACTCGGGACGCTGTCTGCTGAGCAACTATATGACGGGGCGGGACTCCAACCGGGGCGCGTGCGCCCAGCCCTGCCGCTACCAGTACGCGCTGATGGAGGAGAAGCGCCCCGGCGAGTACTTCCCGGTGTTCGAGGACGAGAAGGGCACCTACATCATGAACAGCCGGGATATGTGCATGATCGACCATCTGGACGACCTGATGGCCGCCGGTGTGGACTGCCTGAAGATCGAGGGACGTGCAAAATCGGCGTACTACGCCGCCATCGTCACCGGCGCCTACCGCCACTGTCTGGACGCCGCGGCGGCCGGGGAGCCGCTGGACCCCGTGTGGCGGGACGAGGTGGAGCATATCAGCCACCGCCACTACGCCACCGGCTTTTTCTACGGCCAGCCCGGGCAGTATTACGAGAACGCCCGCTACCTGCGGGACTGGCAGATCTGCGCCGTGGTGACGGACTGCACCTCCGACGGCGTAGCCACCATGAGCCTGCGCAACAAGTTTTCCGCCGGTGACACAGTGGAGATCGTCGGGCCGGACACCAAGCCCTTCACCATCACCGTTCCCGCCATGCGCGGTGCGGACGGGGAGGTGCTGCTGGAGCCGAAAACGCCCCAGATGACCTTCACCATGGAGCTGCCCCGACCGGTGCCGCCCATGAGCTTCGTCCGCCACGCGGTGGAGCTGAGCGGGAAATAACGTACATAAAAGGACGTCTGCCCACGGGCAGACGTCCTTTTTGCGTATTCACATATGGGAGGTGGGCTGGGCTTCGCTGTCCGCGTCCCCGTCCTCGGGCACGGAGGCGGCCTCCTCGTGCCGCCGCTCGCATACCGCCAGAAAATACCCCCACGCCACCAGCGGCAGCACCGCCAGTGAGCCCTTGGCGAACCACCACTTCACCGCGCAGAACGCCCACGACGCACCGACGTGGAAGCAGCCCAGCGTGGCCAGATAGAACCACATCTTCCGCAGGTGCGCCCGGTCGTGGTCGCACAGGTATTCCGCCAGCGCCAGCGAGGACTGCTTGGTGTTGTTGGTGGAGAAAATCGTGGAGCTGTAAAAGCCCCGTGCGCCGGCGAAGCTGCTCCACTGGATGCTCATGGCGAAGAAAATGGGGTACAGCGCCACCACCGGATCCAGCTCCGGCGGCAGAAGGAACAGCACCACCGCCATGACCGCTGTGATGAGGGGGGAGGCGCGGTGCATATCCACGCCCCACCGATGGGGCAGCAGCACCGTCAGCATGGTACCCAGCACATACAGCGCCAGTGCGCCCAGATGCAGCAGCATATCCGGCAGCTGCCACCGCAGCAGGTCAATGACCAGTTCCAACAGGTTCATGGTCTGGGCGTTGCCCATGACGCCGCTGTGTACCAGCACGGCATAGCACCCGAAAAAACCGCCCACCGCGCAGAACGCCAGGTGACGGTAAAAGTCGATATGATCGTTTTCCGACAGCCTTTTCATGGAAACGCCGCCTTTCTCACAAATTCATCGGCTACTCAGTATAACAGACGGCGCGGGAAAGACAAGGGTAAAATCGCACAAATCGGAAAAACAGGCGGATTTTCTGTTGACAACAGCGGAGTTCGTGGTACAATAACAGCATCTTTGATAAAGGCGATGACGAAGAAGAAACGCAGCGGCCGCCGCTAAGCGAGACAGGGAGGGTGTGAGCCTGTCGGGACCGGCGCAGCGTGGAGCCGCTTCCGAGCCGGCCGCGACGAGCGGCACGCTTCGTCCCCGTTACCGGACGGCTGAGAGGGCGGTTTTTCCGCCGAATCAGGGTGGTACCGTGAAGCAGCGCTTCGCCCCTGTGTGTACGCAGGGCGCGGGGCGCATTTATTTTTTCCGGCTGCTGCCTATTGCAGGTGAAACAAATTTACAATATAAAGGAGACGAATACTATGAGCCATCCCTATCACGGCCTGAACGAGCTGCGGGAGCTGTTCCTGCAATTCTTCGAGACGAAAGGCCATCTGCGCCTGCCCAGCTTTTCGTTGGTACCCCAGAACGACAAATCCATCCTGCTCATCAACGCGGGCATGACCCCCATGAAGCCCTGGTTCAAGGGGGAGGAGGAGCCGCCCCGCCGCCGCGTCTGCACCTGCCAGAAGTGCATCCGTACCGGCGATATCGAGAACGTGGGCAAGACCGCCCGCCACGGCACCTATTTTGAGATGCTGGGCAACTTCTCCTTCGGCGACTACTTCAAGCACGAGGCCATCGCATGGAGCTGGGAATTCCTCACCAGCCCGGAGTGGGTGGGTCTGGAGCCTGACCGCCTGTATCCCTCCGTGTTCGAGAGCGATGACGAGGCGTGGAACATCTGGCACGACGAGATCGGCATCCCCGCCGAGAAGATCTTCCGCTTCGGCAAGGAGGACAACTTCTGGGAGCACGGCTCCGGCCCCTGCGGCCCCTGCTCCGAGATCTACT
>CAKTPV010000022.1 GCA_934591815.1 uncultured Oscillospiraceae bacterium | reverse complement strand
TCCAGCGGCGTGAAGCCGTACAGACTGTACGTCCGGCGGAGGATATCCATCATCCGCTCCATCTGCTGCTGCGGCTGGGGCAGCAGCTCCATAAAGCCCGACAGGGTGCGGGGTGTCATTTTAGCCATTTTCTGTCTCTCCTTTGTCCTCATTGTGTTCCGTTTCATCGGCATGGCGGCACTCGATGGCGGCCGCGCCGCCCTCCAGCGTGTGGGACGCTGCCTCCCGTGCAGCCTCGGCCTCCGCCTCGTGCTTCAGCTCCCACGCCACCTCGCGGTAGATGCCGTCCAGCTCCGTACCCTTCTTCTGACCGGCCTTGCCGGCGACGATGCCGGCGGCGACGCCCAGCGCCAGCCACGCATACCACAGCTTGGGCAGCGCCAGCCCCAGCACGCAGGCGGGCAGGACGCCCAGCCACACGCCGATCTCGGTGTAATGTCCCCGCACGGCGTGGTAGACGCCCTTCTTTTTTCGGATGGAGGCGGTCTTTTTCAGCTGTGCCAGACACAGACCCAGCCGCAGCAGGGCCAGCGCCGTCAGGGGGATGAAGAAGTCATAGGTGTGGGTCTGGATAAGCTCGATCACTTTTTGCATACGGTTCTCCTTTTTCGGTGTCACGGCGTGTAGGGGGTATCAAAAAACGCTCCCGTCCCCTTGCGTTGGGACGAGAGCGTTGAAACACTTCGTGGTGCCACCCAATTTCAGCCGCCGTGCGGCCCTTTCTGCTCCTGTTACGGGGAGCGCGCCGTGGATGTTTCCATCCCCGCTCGTCTGCTGTCTTGGCCCGTTCTGCCGCAGTGCGCTCTCAGCCGGCGGCGCACCTCTCTGCTGGCGGCGTTGTGCGGGTTACTCCTGCAAATTCAACGCGGTTACCCTTTATAATAGGCGATTCTCCGCCGGTTGTCAAGGCGGTCTTTACGCGGTAAAGGGCTTGTTCTTGGGATTGACGATGTCGCGCCAATCCAGATAGCCCTGATCCAGACCCAGCACCAGCATTTCGGCGGTGGCGAGGTTGCTGGCGAAGGGGATGTTGTTCTTGTCGCACAGCCGGGAGATATAGGTGATATCCTCGTCGACGGTCTTCTGATTGGGGTCGCTGAAGCACAGAACCATATCGATCTCATTGTAGGCGATGCGGGCCGCGATCTGCTGGCCGCCGCCGTGGGAGAAGGAGAGGAAACGATGGATGGTCAGACCGGTGGCGTCCGCGATCTGTTGGCCGGTACGAGCCGTGGCGCACAGGGTGTGCTTGGCTAAAATGCCGCAGTAGGCGGTGCAGAACTGAACCATCAGTTCTTTTTTGTTGTCGTGCGCCATCAAAGCGATATTCATAGGGGGGCGCTCCTTTCTCTGTTATATCTTCATCAGGGGCGTCTTGCGGCCCATGATGCGTTTGGCGATGTTTTCGTAGGCGCGGGCGGCGTAGTAGTTGCGCTCCCGCAGTACCAGCCCGCGATTGAGGCAGTAGGGGACGTCCTCGTCCTCCGGAACAACGCCCAGCAGGGGCAGCCCGGCGGTGTCGATGGCGTCGTCGATGGTGGTATGCAGCGTCCGCAGCATTTTGCGGGAGACGCGGCCCACCACCAGATGCACTGCATTGGCGGGGAAGGAAGACAGCTCCATGGCGGTGCGCTGGGCGTCCCGCATGGCGGAAATGTCGGTGGTGGTGACCACGATGACCTGATCGGCCATGCAGGCGGCCATCTTGAAGCCCTGCCCCAGTCCGGCGGGGGCGTCCATCAGGCACCAGTCATACCGCTCCCGTATCTCCCGGGCCAGCGCCGCCAGCTGCCGTACCGTCAGCGGCAGAGGCTTGTCCGCCATAGGCGCGGTCAGCAGATCCAGCGTGGGGTACTGCCGGTGGGTCACCACGGCCTGCTCCAGCGTGCAGCGCTGGGCCAGCACGTCGGAGAAGTCCATCAGCGCCTGATCGCTGAGTCCCAGCGCCAGATCCAGATTCCGCAGGGTGATGTCGCAGTCCATGCACAGGACCCGCTGCCCCAGCGACGCCAGTGCCAGTCCGGTGTTGGCGGTGAAGGATGTTTTGCCGGTGCCGCCCTTGCCGGAGACAACGGCGATGATCTTTCCCATGTGACCCTCCTTTCCGGGTGATGCTGCTATTTCAGCGGCGCTTTTTTGATGCGGGCAAAGCTGCGGGGATAGATGGCGGGGGTGTCCTTGACCTTTTCGATGACCACCAGCCGGTGGCGTACCTGCGTCTCCGGCACGGTGTAGTCCCGGATATCCGCGATGCGGCCGCCCAGCTGTCCGATGGCGCCCCGTGCGCCCCGGATCTCCTCGTCGGAGGACACGGACTTCATGGCCAGGAACTGCCCGCCCACCTTGATCAGCGGCAGCGCCAGCTCACACAGCACATTGAGGTTGGCGACGGCGCGGGACATAGCCACATCGTACTGCTGGCGGTGATCGGCGGCAAATTCCTCGGCGCGGGCGTGGACGCAGTCCACCCGTTCCAGCGACAGGGACGCGCAGACCTCCCGGAGGAAGTCGACGCGCTTGCCCAGACTGTCCAGCAGCGTCAGGTCGAAGTCCGGCTCCATGATCCGCAGCACCATACCGGGGAAGCCGGCGCCGGTGCCGACGTCGATGGCGCGCTTGCCCCGCAGGTCAGCCATGGTCAGCAGGGCGGCACAGTCCAGCAGGTGCAGCGTGGCCACCTCCTGCGGCGCGGTGATGGCCGTCAGGTTCATCACCTTGTTTTTCTCCAGCAGCAGGGAGGCGTAGGCCTCCAGCTGCGGCACGGCGCGGTCGCTGAGACCCAGCTGCGCCAGCCCCTTTACCAGTATGTCCCTCATTTCTGCTGTTCCTTCAGCAGATCACGGATCTCGGTGAGAAGCTCCTCAGCGGTGGGCTCCTCAGGCTCCTCCGGTTCGGGCTCCTCGTCCTTCTTGCCCAGTGCGTGGAGCTTGTTGATGGCCTTGACCACCAGGAAGATGACGAACGCCACCAGAATAAAGTCGAGGATGGTGGACAGGAACGTACCCAGTCCCAGCGTCACCGCGGCGGTGACCACCTCGCCGGCCTCATCCAGCACCTCCGGCTTCAGCACGATGTTCAGCTGACCCAGATCGATGCCGCCGATGAGCAGGCCGATCAGGGGCATGAACACGTCGTTGACCAGGGAGGTGGTGATCTTGCCGAAGGCGGCGCCGATGACTACGCCGACGGCCATGTCCATCACGTTGCCGCGCATGGCAAACTCTTTGAATTCATTAAAAAACTTCTTCATGGGGCAAAACTCCTATACTAAGAGTATAAATAAGCGATGATATTACAGTAGATTATCAGAAACCTCTCAGTGCAGAGGAATCAGACGCTCCTTGCCGCCCATGTAGGGACGCAGCACCTCGGGAACCAGCACAGAGCCGTCGGCCTGCAAATTGTTCTCCAGGAAGGCGATGAGCATACGGGGCGGCGCCACCACGGTGTTGTTCAGCGTGTGGCACAGCTGCATCTTGCCGTCGGCGTCCTTGTAGCGGATCTTCAGGCGGCGGGCCTGCGCGTCGCCCAGATTGGAGCAGGAGCAGACCTCGAAATACTTCTGCTGCCGGGGAGACCACGCCTCGATGTCGCAGGACTTGCACTTCAGGTCGGCCAGATCGCCGGAGCAGCACTCCAGCTGCCGCACAGGGATATCCAGGGAGCGGAACAGCTCCACGCTGTACTGCCACATCTGCTCGTACCACTTCTTGGAGTCCTCGGGCTTGCAGACCACGATCATCTCCTGCTTCTCAAACTGGTGGATGCGGTAGACGCCGCGCTCCTCAATGCCGTGGGAGCCCTTCTCCTTGCGGAAACAGGGGGAGTAGGAGGTCAGGGTCTGAGGCAGCTTGTCCTCGGGGATGATCTGGTCGATGAACTTGCCGATCATGGAATGCTCGCTGGTGCCGATGAGGTAGAGATCCTCGCCCTCGATCTTGTACATCATGGCGTCCATGTCCGTCTGGCTCATGACGCCCTCCACTACGTTGCCGTGGATCATAAACGGCGGGATGCAGTAGGTGAAGCCCTTGCCGATCATAAAGTCGCGGGCATAGGCCAGCACGGCCTCGTGGAGCCGGGCGATGTCGCCCAGCAGGTAGTAGAAGCCGCTGCCGGACACACGGCCTGCGGCGTCCATGTCAATGCCGTCGAAACGCTCCATAATGTCGGTGTGGTAGGGAACCTCGAAGTCCGGCGTCTTCGGCTCGCCAAAGCGCTGTACCTCCACGTTGCAGCTGTCGTCCGGGCCGATAGGCACGGAGGGGTCGATCATCTGGGGGATGACCAGCATGATCTTGTTCAGCGCAGCCTCCGCCTGTTCCTTCTTGGTCTCCAGCTGCGCCATCCGCTCGGCGTCGGCCTTAACGGCGGCGTTGTTGGCGTCGATCTCCGCCTGAATGGCGGCCTTCTCCGCCTCGTCGGTGCATTTCTTCAGCTTGCCGAACAGGGGGCCATTGGCCTTGGACAGCTTGTTGCGCTCAGCCTTCAGCGCCTCGCCGTCGGCAATAGCCTGACGGCGCTCGGCGTCCAGTGCGATGGCCTCGTCCACCAGCGGCAGCTTGGCGTTCTGGAACTTCTTGCGGATGTTTTCCTTGACGGCTTCCGGGTTTTCCCGGACAAATTTGATATCAAGCATTTTTCTTACCTCTTGTCATTGTTTCACGTGAAACATTGTTATTTCTTTCTGATAGCGTGGAGCGCGTCCAGCAGATCGTTGAGATCGTCGGTGCCGTAGTATTCCAACTCGATGCGGCCCTTCTTGCGGCCGGTGACGATGCGGCAGCCACGGCCCAGACGTTCGCCCAGCTCCTTGGCGGCCTCCTCGGCGTAGTTGACGGTCAGGGGATCCTTTTCCGGCTTCTCCGGTTTCTCCGCCAGCAGCTTCTTGGCCAGCAGCTCTGTCTGCCGCACGGACAAATCGCTTTTCAGCACGGCGGCGGCGGCCGTCTCCTGCTGCTTGGCGGGGAGGGGGAGCAGCGCCCGGGCGTGACCGCCGGACAACCGGCCATCCTCCACCATGGCGCGCACCGGCTCGCACAGGTGCAAAAGCCGCATGGCGTTGGCTACGGCGGGGCGGGACTTGCCGACGCGCTTGGCGGTCTCCTCCTGCGTCATGCCGTACTGCTCCATCAAGACCTTGTAGCCCTCGGCCTCCTCGATGGGGTTCAAGTCCTCCCGCTGGAGGTTCTCGATCATGGCCAGCTCCATGGCCTTGCGGTCATCGGCTTCGATGACCACGGCGGGTACCTGCGTCAGACCGGCCATGCGGGCGGCCCGCCAGCGCCGCTCACCGGCGATGATCTGATAGTACCCCGATTGCAGCTTTCGCACGGTCAGGGGCTGGATAATGCCGTGCTGCCGGATGGAATCCGCCAGATCGGCCAGCGCGTCTGGGTCGAACAGCTTGCGGGGCTGTGCGGCGCAGGATTCCACCTGACTGATGGGCAGCAGCAGGCTGTTCTTCTCCTCGTGGAGATCCATCATGTCGTCGCCCATCAGAGCGCCGAGGCCCTTGCCTAAACCCTTGGAATTACCTGCCATAGTGCATCTCCTTTCAGGCGTTTCGCTTCAAAAATTCATCTGCCAGCGCGATATAGGCGTCCGCACCCCGGCAGTTCCGGTCGTAGGCGGTGATCGGCCGCCCGTGGCTGGGCGCCTCGCTGAGCCGGACGTTTCGGGGGATCACGGTGCTGTACACCTTGCTGCCGAAAAAGCGCTTGACCTCCTGCGCCACCTGAATGGACAGGTTGGTGCGCCCGTCGAACATGGTCAGCAGCACGCCCTCGATATCCAGAGAGGGGTTCATACTCCGCCGCACGATGCGCACGGTGTTCATCAGGTCGCTGAGCCCCTCCAGCGCGTAGTATTCGCCCTGCACCGGCACCAGAAGGCTGTTGGCAGCGCACAGCGCGTTCAGCGTCAGCAGCTCCAGAGAGGGAGGACAGTCGATGAAAATGTAGTCGTAGTTCGCCGCCACCTGCCGCAGCGCGGCCTTCAGCAGGAACTGACGGTTCTCCATCTCGATCATTTCCACACCGGCGCCTGCCAGCGCCTTGCTGCTGGGCAGCACGTCGCCGTAGGGGGTGGAGACGATGGCTTTTTCGGTTTCCGTGCCGTTGATCAGCACGTCATATACGCCGTTGGACACGGACTTGTCCACGCCCATGCCGCTGGTGGCGTTGGCCTGCGGGTCAAAGTCGCACAGCAGTACCCGCTTGCCCTTGGCCTTGACGGCAGCGGCCAGATTGACGCAGGTGGTGGTTTTTCCCACACCGCCCTTTTGGTTGACGATGGCAATGATCTTGGACACGGCAAACTCCTCTTTCTGTATCGTTCTGTATCTTAGTTAGTATATACCAAACGCGCAGGTAGTTTCAATAGAAAATTTGCAAAATGCGAAAGATGTTTCACGTGAAACATCGAAAAAACAACTTCCCCGCCTATGTTTCACGTGAAACATAAGCGGGGAAGGGGCCGTTTACAGTAAGATCACGCCGTCCAGCGGCGGTAAGGTCAGATGGAGCTTACCATCCTGCACCAGAAACTGCTGGCCGGTGACACCGTCCCGGCACAGGGGGCTGTCCCAGTCCAGCGTCAGGGACAGCGTCTCGTCCCCGGCATTCAGTGCCGTAACGGTGCGCTCGTCGCCGCAGCGGCGCTCGATGACCAGTCCGCCGCCCTGTGCGTACAGGTAGCGGATCTCACCCCGCCGCAGAGAGGAGCGCGTCTGGCGCAGCTTGCCCACCTGCCGGAAGAACGCCAGCAGTGGCTCATCCTCCTGCCCCCACGGGTAGGTGCCGCGGTTCAGCGGATCCTCAAAGCCCTGCATCCCGGCCTCATCGCCGTAGTACAGGGTGGGGGAGCCGGGGAAGCTGTACAGCAGCATTCCCGCCAGCCGCAGCCGCCGCTGACCCCGCGCCAGCTCGGCGGGGGAGAGGCGGTACGCTGCCCGCTCCGGCTTTTCGGCGGGTATGTCCTCCGCGCCCAGCAGCGTCAGGATACGGGCGGTGTCGTGGGTACCGAGGAAGTTCATGGCGCCGTAGAACGCGGCGGGAGGATAGTTCTCCCGGATGGTCTCCATGCCGCGGCGGAAGTCGGCGGCGTCCCCGCCGCCCAGCCACGCCAGCAGCGCCGTCCGGAAGGGGTAGTTCATCAGACCATGGGTCTCATGCCCCAGCAGATAGCGGCGGCGGCGGGAGTAGGCGATCTTGTTGCTGCCGTCCTCCCACACCTCGCCCAAGAGGTATCCGTCCGGCTTCTCCTGTGCAATGGCGGAGCGGATGGCGGCGATGAAGTCGTCGGGCAGCTCGTCCGCCACGTCCAGACGCCAGCCGTCGGCGCCGCAGCGCAGCCAGCGCCGTACCACGGAATCCTCATCGGAGATAATGAACCGCCGATAGTCCGGCGCGTCCTCATTCACCGCCGGCAGCGTGTGGATGCCCCACCACGCGTCGTATTCCGTGGGCCATGGGTGAAAGCTGTACCACGGGAAGTAGGGGGAGTCCTTACTCTGTGCCGCCCCCGGCTCCGGGTAAAAGCCGCCGGCGTTGAAATACCGGCTGTTGGAGCCGGTATGGTTGAAGACGCCGTCCAGAATGATGCGGATGCCCCGGTCATGGGCCTCACGGCACAGGGCGCGGAAGTCCTCCTCCGTACCCAGCATGGGGTCGATGGCCAGATAATCCGCCGTGTTGTAGCGGTGGTTGCTGTCGGCCTCAAAAATGGGGTTCAGATAGATGGTGCTGACGGACAGGCTCTTGAGATAGTCCAGCTTCTCCGTGATACCGGCCAGCGAGCCGCCGAAGAAGTCCCGGTTGGTGATCTGACCGTTTTCCTCCGGCAGGAACACTGGCTGCTCGTCCCAGCACTGGTGTACCCACCGGTGTCCCACCATCCCCTCCGTCTCCGGCACGGAGGTGCGGCGGAAACGATCTGGAAATATCTGGTATGTCACGCCCTCGCCGAACCAGGCGGGGGTGGGGGTGTCCTCGTAGACCGTCAGCTGCCAGCGGGTCAGGGCGTCCTGCGCACACCAGCCGTTTTTGCCGAGGCAGACGGTGCTGCCGTCGCCGCGGGTGAAGCGGAAGCCGTACCAGCACAGCTCCGGCTCCGCCGGGGCGGTGTAGACCCCGGAAAAGCCGCCCTCTGCCGGCGGCAGGGGGACGGCCTCGTCTGTGCCGGAGAACTCCCGGCGTACCAGCAGCTCGCAGGCGTAATATGTCTCGTCACGCAGGGTAAAGGTCACAGCCGTGCCGCAGGGCACGGCGCCAAAGGGGGTTTTGCAGGAGCTGTCCTGCGGATCAAAAACAGGGAGCATAGCTAAGGTCCTCTCACTTCAAAAGGGTATTTTCGCCCACAGCGGCGCTGCCGTCCTGACTGCGGCTGAACCAGGAGTTGATGATCTCCACGGCGGTGGTGGCCAGTGCCGCGCCGCTGCCGCCCTTCTCGATCACGATGGCCACGGCGATCTCCGGGTTCTCGTAAGGCGCATAGGCCACGAACACGCCGTTGGCGATGTCGGTGCCCACCTGCGCCGAGCCGGTCTTGGCGCCGGCGGATACCACGCAGTCCTGAAAGGCAAATGCCACGCCGCCGGAGACGGTCAGATCGTGCATACCCCTCGTCACGGCATCAACCGTAGAATCGGACATTTCGACAATATTGAGCGGTTCTTCGCCGTAGACGTACAGCAGACGGGAGTTGTCATATTCCTTGACATTTTTCAGCAGGTGGGCCTGATAGTGCTCGCCGCCGCCCACCAGCGTGGCGATATAGTTGGCGAGCTGCAAGGGGGTGAACAGGTTGTAGGACTGGCCGATGGCGGCGGTGATGGTCTGGCCGTCCGTCCACTCCCGGTTGTGGCTGTCCGCCCACTCCGGCGAGGCCAGCACGCCGCTGGAATCGCCGATCTCAATGCCGGTGGACGAGCCAAGGCCGAACTGGGAGGCGTAGTTGTCCAGCGTGCGGATCCCGGTCAGGCGTCCCACCTCGTAGAAGAAGTAGTTGCAGGACACGGTGATGGCCTGGGACACATTGATGCGCCCGTGGGTGGCGCCGCCCTGCTGATAGACCCAGCACATGGGCTGGGGATGTTTGTAATAGGTATAGATGCCGCGGTCCTGAATGATGGAGGAGGGGGTGATGATGCCGCTCTCCAGCGCTGCCACGGCGGTACACATCTTGAAGGTGGAGCCGGGGGCGTACGCGCCCTGCGTGGCGCGGTTGAACATGGGCAGCCGCTCATCCGCCACCAGCGTTTCGTAGTCCTCGTTGAAGGTGGACAGGTCGTAGGAGGGGTAGCTGGCCAGCGCCAGCACCTCTCCGCTGCCCACCGCCACCACGGCGGCAGCGCCGCCGCGCTCGTTGCTGTCCTTGTCGATCATACCGGAGATGGTGTTGGCCAGCGCCTTCTCCACATCGGCCTGCAGGTCGATGTCCAGCGTCAGCGCCACCGTTCCGCCGGGCTGGGGCTCCCGGGTGTACAGCTCGCCGGTGAGCTTGCCGTTTTCGTCGGTGGTGATCAGGCGCTTGCCGTCTCTGCCCCGCAGGTACGGCTCAAAGGCCTTCTCCACACCGGCCTTGCCCACCAGATCGTTCATGGAGTATCCCTTGTCCGCGTAGCCCACATAGCCGGTCTTTTCGTCGCTGCTCCACTCCTCCTGCCAGATGGGGCCGATGGTACCCAGAATATGGGCGGCCAGCGTGGTGTTGTAGACGCGGGCGGAGGCGGTGTGGATGCTGACGCCCTCGTACCGACCATCGGTGATGAGGCTCAGCACCTCCGAGGACACATCCTCGGCAAAGGTGTAGCTGCTGCGGCTGTGCAGCTCATACCGCACGCCTACCACGAGCCGGGCCTCCGCGTCCGACAGACCCTCGTCGATGTGGTACAGCGTCCGCAGCTCCGCCAGCAGCTCCTGCCCGGTGGCGTTCTCCGTCAGTTTATTCTTCTTCAGAAAGGCGCTGAAGCTCTCCGACCGGCTGCTGACATAGCGGGAAAAGCTGCCGCTCTGTCCGATGGGCAGCGTATCATTCCACGCCGTGTCCGTCTCCCGGCACAGCCGGACCAGCCGCAGAATGGCGCTGTTCAGCGCCTCCTCGTCGGCAAAACCGCTGCGGTCAAACACCAGCGTATAGGCCAGCCGGTTGGATACCAGCACCTTGCCGTTCCGGTCGGTGATGATGCCGCGGGAGGCGGACACCGTTTCACTGGCGGCGTTGCTGGAGATAGACTTGGCGCGGTTCTCGCTGCCGTGCAGCACCTGTGCGTCATACAGCACCGCCAGGAACAGCAGCAGGCATACGCCGAAGATGCCCAGCAGGATCAGGACCCGCCGCTTGGCGGGATGTGGATTCTTTATCATGGGAAACTCCTCATTGTCAGTCGCTCCGCGTCAGCCGGAAGACCTTGCGGAAGGGGAAATGCGCCAGCGGCGTTACCGCCAGCGACAGCAGCAGCTCCTTGCCCAGCAGCGTCAGTGCCGGGCCGATGGAGACGCCGTGCTGGGACGTCAGCAGCATGATCTGCAAAAAGCCGCACAGCAGCAGCCCTACGGCAGAGACGGCCAGCGAGCAGAACAGGCCTGCCGCGATGACCTGCCCGGACAGCAGCCGCGCCAGGATCGCCGCGGCGAAAAACGTCAGGCAGTAGAAGCACACGAATACGCCGGAGGGGATCAGCAGGTCGCAGGCCAGCCCGAAAAACAGGGCGTACAGCAGCGACGGCCCGCTGCGTTCCAGCGTGACGGGGATCAGTGCCAGCGCCGGCAGCAAAAACGGGTGCACGCCGCCTATGCGCACATACACCAGCACCATGTTCTGCACCAGCACCAGCAGCAGCGCACACAGGCAGTACAATATCCACTTTCGCACCACAGCGCGTCGCGTCATAGCCGATCCTTTCCCGCGGTCACTCCACCACGTCGAAATCCGTCACAATATACAGGTCCGTCAGGGTATCCAGCTCACAGCGGGGCGTCAGCACCGCATAGCGGGCCAATCCGCCGTCGTCGGTGCGCACCTCCTCCACAGAGCCGATGGGCAGCCCGAAGGGGTAGTAGCCGCCCAGTCCGGAGGTGACCACCAGATCGCCCTTGATGAGGGTGGAGGAGTCCGGCAGGTAGCTGAGCTTCAGCTTGCCCTCCGTCATCAGCGTCAGGTCGCCGGCGGCGATGGCCGTCTCCTCCGTGCGGAATACCATAGCGCCCAGCTGGGAACTGGTGTCCAGTATGGTGGTCAGGCGGCACCAGTTCAGTCCAACCTCCGTCACCACGCCCACCAGATTGCCGTAGCAGTCCACGGCGCAGTCGTTTTCCGCCACACCGTGGCGGCTGCCCCGGTTCAGCACCAGCGTGCTGGACCAGTTGGACACGTCCCGCTGGGTGATGCGGGCCGCCTCGAAGGTCAGGTCGTTGCGCTGGGAACGCAGGTCCAGCAGCTTACGCAGCCGCTCATTCTCCTCGGCGGCCGGCGTGGCCGCCCGCAGTGCCTGCCGCAGCTCAGCATTATCCTGCCGCAGCGCCTCGATTTCCGCCTGCAAGTCCTCGATGCTGGCAAAGTGGTCGCCGATGCCGTCCACCCATGCCACCACCGCCGCGCCCGCCGAGCGGAAGGGGGAGGCGATGACGCCCAGCGCGTTGTGCAGCAGGCTGGTGCCGGAGCCCAGCGCCGAGATGATGCACAGCACCACGGCGATGACCGCCGCGCCGCCCAGCAGCCAGATGCCGGTCTTCGTAAAAAATCGTTTCATCCGTCGTTTCCTTTCAACCCAGCAGGGTGATGCCGAAGTCCGCCAGCATACGGCTCAGCAGCAGCACCGGCAGACCCATCACATTGAAAAAGTCGCCGTCGATGCGCTCCACCAGCAGCGCGCCCTGTCCCTGTACACCGTAGGCGCCCGCCTTGTCCATCGGCTCGCCGCCGGCGATGTAGGCGCGCAGCTCCGCCTCCGATGCGGGGCGGAAGTAGACGTGGGTGGACTGGGCGCGGGTCAGTATCCGCTGTCCCTGCCGCACCGTTACGCCAGTGCAGACGGTGTGATGCCGCCCCTGCAGGGCCGTCAGCATGGCCAGCGCCTCCGCCTCGTCGGCGGGCTTGCCCAGCTTTTTGTCGTCCAGAAACACCATGGTGTCGGCGGTGATGACGATCTCCTCCTCGTCGGAGGGGACTGCCTGCGACTTCTCCCGGGAGATATAGCACACGATCTCCTCCGGCGTCAGGCCGTCGGGATACCACTCCTCCACCTGCGGCACCCGGATGGTGAAATCGCGGATGCCGATGCGCTGCAAAAGCTCCTGCCTCCGGGGGGAGCCGGAGGCCAGTACGATTTTTGCCATACCGCTCACCGCCCCGTGGAGCCGAAGCCGCCTGCGCCCCGGTCTGTCTCGTCCAGCTCGCTGACCGGCACCACCGTGGGGCGTACCACCGGCGTCACCATCAGCTGGGCGATGCGGTCGCCGGGCCGGACGGTGTAGGGGCTGTCGCCCAGATTCACCAGCCCCACGCCGATCTCGCCGCGGTAGTCGCTGTCGATGACGCCCACGCCGTTGGCGAGGCAAACGCCCTGCTTGATGCCCAGTCCGCTGCGGGCAAACACCAGCGCCACATAGTCCGCCGAGGGCAGGGCAATGGCGAGGCCGGTGGGGATGAGCCGCCGCGCACCGGCGGCCAGCGTCACCGGCTGGTCGATGCAGGCGCACAGATCCATGCACGCCGCCCCTGCCGTGGCAAAGCAGGGCAGGGGGATATCCGTTCCGATTTTGGGGGACAGGGCTTTGATCTTTAACTCCATAAGAACACCTTTTTCTGAAAATATGAAAACTATTCGTAATATCCTGCGTAAATTATACGGCGCGTTTACTCGACGCCCCGGTAGAACAGCCCGCGCGTCATGTCGTCCGGCGTCCAGCCGCCGCCGTCCTTGTACCGCCGCAGCACGGCGGCGCACTGCTCCGGCGTCTCCGTGGTGAACCGCAGCCGCCCGTAGGTCAGGCCGCAGCGGTGCATCTCCGGCTTGTCGGCCAGGAACAGCGTCCTGCTGTTCTGGATCTCGCACCGGCAGCCGTAGCCGCAGGTCACGGGGAATTGCGCGCCGGTACGGTCGGTGAGGACGCTGCCTGCGCCATGGGTACAGCCCACATTACACCGGGTGACGCAGTTCTCCATCACCATCAGCGGCAGCCGTCCGTAGACGATGGCCTCGCAGGGCAGGTGTTTGTTCAGATCACGTACCTGCTGCCACCGCAGCTCAAAGGACGCCGTGGCGCTGGACAGTCCCTGCTCCCGCCAGAACAGGAGGGCGCGGGAGTTGAAGATATTCAGTCCGAAGTCGCCCCGCAGCGTCCGACCCAGTCCCCGCACGATGGGCAGGTGACCCAGATTGCCGACAGCCACCGCCGCCTCCGGATGCTGTGCCAGAAGCTGCCGCAGCACCGGCTCGTCCGCCGTCCGGAAGACCCGGGGCAGCACGGCGCACAGCTCCGTTTCGCCCCAGTCCAGCCCGGCGTCCAGCCGCTCCAGTTCCTCAATGGGGACGTATACGATGGCGGGCTTCTCCGCCAACAGCGCCGCCGTCACCTGCTCAGCCTTCAGCACGGAGCAGGTAAAGCGCATCGCCTTAGGAGGCTCCGGAGCCTCGGGCAGCGCCGCCGCCTCCAGCACACGGCGGACGTGGGGGTCGCGGCCCTGCCGCAGTTCCTCCTTCTGCCAGGGGCTCATCCGCCGCAGGAACCAGTCCTGCTCCAGCCGCTGCTTCAGCCCCTCCAGCACGTCCCGCCGCAGGCCGTTGATGGCGCTGGCAGGCAGCATCAGGCCGTCGTCCAGCTCCACATGGATGGTGCTTACCTCAAATACAGTGCCGCCGGTTTTGCTGAGACGCTGCCGCAGCTCCTCTGCGGTCAGAGCGCGGCTGCGGGCCGTCTCCGGTACCGGTCCCTGCGCCCATACGTTGAGCAGACCGTTGTTGCTCTGGCAGGCCACTGCCAGCGACACCGGCTTGCCCGCCTGCACCCGGATGGCCAGAGACACCGGTATCTTCCGGTTTTCCCGTCCGTTTTCGTACTGCGCCCGCGCCTCGGCGAACAGATCCTTGGGCTCCGGCGTATTCTCCGGACGGGTGCCGAACATCTGAGGGCCTTTTTTCCCCAGCCAGTACCCGTCGGTAAACCCGCTGCGGGAGAACGCCTGCTCCAGCTGACGGGCTTCCTCCGCTGTGGGACGGCGCTTTTCATCGAGCAGCCGCCGGTAGATGCCGGTGATGACCGCCACATATTCCGGGCGCTTCATGCGGCCCTCCAGCTTGAGGCAGGCCACGCCCATCTCCGCCATCTCCCCGAGATACGCGGAGAGATTGGCGTCCTTCAAACTCAGGGGATGCCCGCCCCGGCAGGGGCCATTGACCCCGTAGGGCAGGCGGCAGGGCTGGGCGCAGGCGCCCCGGTTGCCGCTGCGCTCGCCCACCACGGCGCTCATCTCGCACTGTCCGGAGTAGCACATACAAAGCGCGCCGTGGATGAAGATCTCGATCTCGGCGGGACAGCCGGCGCAGATCTCCCGCACCTCGTCCCGGTTCAGCTCCCGGGCCAGCACCACCCGCTCCATGCCCAGTGCGGCGGCTTCGTTGGCGCCGCCCAGCGTGAACAGGCTCATCTGGGTGCTGGCGTGGAGGGGTACGTCCGGCACGACTTCCCGCGCCAGCGTCAGAAGACCCCAGTCCTGTACCAGTATGGCGTCCACGCCCATGGCGCAGGCCTTTTTCAGGGCGTCCGCCGCCTGTACCAGCTCCCGGTCGGTGAGCAGGGTGTTCAGCGTCAGAAAGACCCGTACACCCCGTAAATGGCAATAAGAAACCGCCGACGCAAATTCTTCGTCGGTGAAATTTTTAGCGCTGCGCCGCGCATTGAACGCGCCGAAGCCCATATAGACCGCGTCCGCGCCGGTCTGGACGGCGGCGATCAGGGAATCAAAGCCGCCGGCGGGGGAGAGAAGCTCCATCATCCCTTGCGGCCCTGCTGATTTTGCAGCTTGCGGCGCAACTCGGCGGCCTCGCTCTTGGCGCGGCTGGCCTCGTCCAGATAGGTCTTCAGCTGGCGGCGCAGGTTATCGGCATTCTCCTGGGCCTTGCACAGCTCATCCGCCAGATTCACGGCGGCCAGCACGGCGGCGTTGTCGCGGCTCATGTGGGCGCTGTCCATCAACTGACGCATCTCACCGTCCACCATGGCGCCTACCTTCTCCATGTAGGCGGCGTCCTCCTCCGCGACCAGCGTGTATTCCATGCCGCAGATGGTCATCGTTACCCGATTCGCCATAGGTCAACCTCCTCTGTATATCCGTAAAAAGTTCGCTCTGCTCCTATTTGTAGAGATGCTTATACAGCATCCATTATAGCACAATTTCCCGGTGTGGAAAGTGTATTTTGCCGAAAAGCGGAAATTTGTAAAAATGTGACCGCGCCCGCTTTACGCCGCCGCACTTTTCATGTAAAATAGGGGGACTGATAAAAGAGGGAGGCGTGTGCCGTGAGCGGCTATATCCTGCGGGGCGGACAAGAGAATATGACCCTGCCCGCCTCGGCGGTGGAGAGCCTGCTCAAGCGCGGGGAGGGCGATGCGGCGCTGCTGTATCTGGCGCTCCAGCGGTTTGGCCGCGGCGTCACGCCGGAGGAGCTGGAGAAGGTGCTGCCCACCATGAGCCGCCTGCGCCTGGACGCGGCGGAGGGCGTTTTGCAGGAGCTGGGACTTCTGCCCCGCCCCCAGCAGCCCCGCCCCGAGCCGGCGGCGGAGCGTCCCGCCTACTCCGCGGAGGATATCGCCGCGCTGCTGACGGATAACGAGGGCTTCCGCCTGCTGATCCCGCAGGCGGAGCAGCAGCTGGGCAAGAAGCTGCGCACCGCCGACCTGCAAATTCTGGCGGGACTGTACGACGATCTGGGATTACCGGCGGATGTGATCTATCTGCTGCTGTGCCACTGTGTGGAGCGCGCCAAGGCCCAGTGGGGCGAGGGCCGCCGTCCCACCATGCGGCAGGTGGAGAAGGAGGGCTACCACTGGGCACAGCTGGGGCTTTTCGATCAGGTCAGCGCCGCCGCCTACCTGCGGACGTGGAGCCGCCGCCGTCAGAAGATGGGGGCGTATATGCAGGCGCTGCACCTGCCGGAGCGCCCGCCGGTGGAGGCGGAGAGCCGCTACATCGCGGACTGGATGGACATGGGCTTTCCGCCGGAGACGGTGGCCATGGCCTACGAGCGGACGGTATTTTACAAGAAGGACATGAACTGGCGCTATCTCAACGGCATCCTGCGCCGCTGGCACGACAGCGGGTGGCACACCCCCCAGCAGGTACAGCGGGGCGAGGAGCGCAAGCCGTCTCCCACGCCGCCGGCCGGCGGCGAGCAGAGCGGCGGTGAGCAGAATGCGTGGATGCGCCGGTATATCAAGAGGTGAGGATATGGCATACGACGGCAGGATCATGCAGCGGGCGCTGACCCGCTTTGACGAGGATAAGCAGCGCCGCGCCGCCCAGCTGGAGCAGCGGCGGCGCACCGCCTACGCCCGTGCGCCGCGTCTGGCGGAGATCGAGACGGAGCTGCGCGGCACCATGGGGCGCATCATCTCCTCCGCGCTGGCGCGGGGGACAGACCCGGTGCCGGCCATCCGGGTGCTGCGGGACGAGAACCTCCAGCTCCAGCGGGAGCGGACGGAGCTGCTGGCGTCGCTGGGCTATCCGGCGGACTATCTGGAGGAGAAGCCCGCCTGCGGCAAGTGCGGCGACACCGGCTATGTCTCCGGCGGCGTGTGCGCGTGCCTGCGGGCGTACTACGCCCGGGAGCAGCTGGCGGAGCTTTCCCGTCTGCTGCCGCTGGGAGAGGACAGCTTCGAGACCTTCAGCTTCGACTGGTACGACAGCGCGGTGCAGCCCGCCTTCGGCATCTCTCCCCGGGAGAATATGGAGCGCAACTACGACGTCTGCCGGGACTACGCCTACCAATTCGCCAAGGGCAGCGGCGACCTGCTGCTGTCCGGCGGCACGGGGCTGGGCAAAACGTTCCTCTCCGCCTGTATCGCGCGGGTGGTCAGCGAGAGCGGCTTTTCCGTGGTGTACGACACCGCCGCTAGTGTGTTCAGCCGGTTTGAGGACGCCAAGTTCCGCCGGGACGACGGCGGCAGCGAGGACGCGGACCGTTGTATGCGGTGCGACCTGCTGATTCTGGACGATCTGGGTACGGAGATGACCACATCCTTCGTCCAGAGCGCCCTGTATCAGATCGTCAACGGGCGGCTGATGGCGGGACGCTCCACCATCATCAGCACCAATCTGGCGCCGGAGGAGATCGGCAGCCGCTACGGCCGGTCGGTGCTGTCCCGGCTGGAGGGGGAGTATGAGATCCTGCCCTTCTTCGGGGAGGATATCCGCCGCCTGAAGCGGGAGCGGCAATAAGAACGCAAAAAAGACGCCTGCGGGCGTCTTTTTTTACGCATTTGCAGCTTTTTCGGATTTCCCGACATTTTACGCCCTGTTTTGCGGTCTTTTTGCCGTAGACTGGGAGGTAAAAGGAGGGGAGGAGCATGAAGAAGAACCAGAAGGGGGAATTCCTGTCCAGCCGCGTCCGGTATATCCCCATCAACGCGGTGCGTCCCAACCCCCAGCAGCCCCGGCGCAGCTTCGACGAGACGGCGCTGCGGGAGCTGGCGGACAGCATCAGCGCCTACGGCATTTTGCAGCCTCTGACCGTGCGGGACCGGGGCGGCGTCTACGAGCTGGTGGCGGGGGAGCGCCGCCTCCGCGCCGCCCGCATCGCCGGACTGCGGGAGGTTCCCTGCCTCATCGCCGAGGTGGGGGAGGAGGACGCGGCGCTGCTGGCGTTGATCGAGAACCTCCAGCGCCGGGATCTGGACTACATGGAGGAGGCGGCGGCCATCGCCCGGCTCATCCGGCTGTACGGCCTGTCCCAGCAGCAGGCGGCGGAGAAGCTGGGAAAGTCCCAGCCCACCATTGCCAACAAGCTGCGGCTCCTGCGGCTGAGTGCGCCGGTGCTCGACTGCCTGCGGCAGTACGGCCTGACGGAGCGCCACGCCCGCACCCTGCTGCGGCTCACCGATGCGGAGCAGCAGCTGGCGGCGGCGCGGCACATCGGGCAGCGCGGCCTGAACGTGGCACAGACCGAGCAGTACATAGACCGGCTCACCGCGGAGAACCGGACAGAGCCGCCCCGGAGAAGACCCACCTATATCATCAAGGACGTGCGGCTGTTTCTCAACAGCGTGGAGCGGGGCGTCCGGCTGATGCAGTCGGCGGGCGTGGGCGCGGAGGTGGGCCGCCGGGATACGGAGGAGGAGATCCTGCTGACCATCCATATCCCCAAGCGCCGCACGGTCGGTGTTGTTACGGAATCGTAACCCATTTCCCTATTTCCTGTGGTATTATGGGCAAGAATGGGGAAGTGCCCGTATACATCGGAAAAGGAGGGGGGACATCGGTGGAAGAAATGAACAATGTGTCCTCTGTTATAACGGAAAAGGGGGGCGGTGCCCGGCTGGAGACCGCCGCCCCGTCAAAGACGCCCATGACCGGCGGCAAAAAAGCGGCGCTGGTGATTGGCATCCTATTGGGCGTTCTGGTGCTGGCGTATCTGGCCGCCTGCGTGGTGGTGCAGACCGTGTACGACGGCACCGCTCTTCCCCGCACGGATGTGCTGGGGGTGGACGTGTCCAAGATGACGGAGCAGGAGATCGTCGCGCTCTGGGAAAAGCAGGGCGTCCAGACCGTCCGGGATACCAAGGTGTCCCTGATGGAGAACGATGCGGATATCGGCAGCGTTTCGCTGGAGGAGCTGGGCGTTACCGTAACGCCGGAGGCGGCGGCCATTGCCGCCGGCGCGTCCCGGCGGTACGAGAGCTGGGGCGGCGGCGCACTGGCATGGCTGCGGGGCGGCTGGGAGTACATCCGCAGCTGGTTTGCCCAGACCTCCGCTGTGCCGTCCTTTGATGTGGACAGCGCCGCGCTGGACGCCGCCTGCGAAAAGCTGTCCGCCAGCCTGAACTGCACCGTGGTGGACGGCGGCTACCGTCTGGAAAAGGGCGAGGGTCTGTATATCACCAAGCCCGCCGACGGCCGTATGCTGGATGCGCCCAAGCTGGAGCGTGACCTGACCGCCATGCTGCAAAGCGGCGCACTGACGCCGGTGGCCTGCGTCTATGAGGAGAAGAAGGCGCAGACCGTGGACGTACAGGCGCTCCACGACCAGCTGGAGGGGGAGAAGGTGGAGGCCGTCTGCAACAAGGAGACGGGCAAGCCCACCCAGTCCCACATCGGCGTGACCTTCGATGTGGCGGCGGTGCAGGCGCAGCTGGACGCCGCCCCGGCGGGTACGGAGTTCCTGGCCGACGCGCAGGTGGAGTTCCCCACCGTGTCCACGGAGGAGCTGGAGGAGTGTATGTTCCGGGACGTGCTGGGTACCTGCACCACCAAATGCGCCGGGCCGTGGGGCCGTCACCAGAACATCAAGCTGGCGGCCGCCGCCATCAACGGCAGGATCTACAACCCCGGCGAGGAGTTCTGGTACAACTCCACGGTGGGACAGCGCACAGCGGCCCGCGGCTATTATGAGGCGGGCGTCTACGAGGCGGGACGCACCACCACCGGCATCGGCGGCGGCATCTGTCAGGTGTCCTCCACCCTGTACTACGCGGTGATGCTCAGCGATCTGCAGATCGTCCTGCGGTACTGTCATATGTTCAACCCCGGCTACCTGCCCATCGGCTGCGACGCCACGGTGAGCTGGGGCGGGCCGGACTTCGCCTTCCGCAACAGCCGGGATTACCCCATCAAGGTCGTCACATCCTACAACGACGACACCAACGAGCTGACCTGCACTATCTTGGGCACCAAGGTGGACGACCACTATGTGGTCATCACCAACGCGGTACTGGCCAGCTACGACTACCAGGTGGTCTATCAGGAGTCTCCCGACGTGGCACCCGGCGACGAGGTCATCGACCAGTACGGCCACACCGGCTACTTCGTCCGCACGTGGCGGAACATCTACGATGGCAACAACAATCTGCTGTCCAGCCGCGTGGAGGCGGACAGCCACTACGACGTGGGCAACAAGATCATTCTGGTGGCGCCGGGCTACCTGCCGGACACCGGCGAATAACGGGAGAAGAACAGGCGGGGGCGTATCCCCGGATACGCCCCCGCTTTTGTACAGAAAAACGGTCGAAATTTGTGGTTTTCTTAAGACTTTCCGCCAGATTTCTTAAATCGGCGGCAGAGTGATTGTGAACCGGCGCAGACCGTGTATAATCGGCTTACAGACATCTCTTACGGAGAGGAGGCGGACGCTGTGCCCACATTTGTCATTGACAGCGCCGCGCTGTCGCGCAATATGGAGAAGCTGCGGCGTTTTACGTCCGCACAGATCATCGCTGTGGTCAAGGGCAACGGCTACGGGCTGGGTCTGGTACCCTATGCCCGCTTTCTGACGGCGCAGGGGGTGGAGCTGCTGGCCGTCTCCACGGCGGCGGAGGCCGCCGCCCTCCGGGACGCCGGCGTCACGGCGGAGCTTCTGATGCTGTCCTCCACCGCACTGCCGGAGGAGATCGCCGCGCTGCTGACGCGGGGCGTGATCCTCACCGTCGGCTCTGCCGAGGCTGCCCGCGCCGTGTCCGCCGCTGCCGAAGCGCGGGGCGTTACCGCCCGCGTCCATGTGAAGCTGGACACCGGCATGGGGCGATACGGCTTTTTACCGCAGGAGACGGCGGAGGCCGCCGCCCTGCTGCAAGCGCTGCCTGCCCTCCGGGTGGAGGGCGTGTTTACCCACCTCTCCGACGCTGCCAACACCAAATGCACCGCCCTGCAATACCGGCGGTTCACCGAGGGCGTCCGCATTCTGCAGGAGGCGGGTATCGACACGGGGCTGCGCCACGTCTGCGCGTCCACCGCGTTCCTGCGGTATCCTGAGATGCATCTGGACGCGGTGCGCCTTGGCTCGGCGCTGCTGGGACGGCTGTCCGTGCCGGATACGCTGGGACTGGAGCGCATCGGCTGGCTGGAGGCGCAGGTGACGGAGCTGAAGACGCTGCCCGCCGGCTGGCCGGTGGGTTATACCGGCGCCTATCGCACGCGGCGGGAGACGCGGCTGGCGCTGCTGCCGGTGGGCTACACCAGCGGCGTGGGGGTGACGGAGGAGTCCAACGCCCTGCGCCTGCGGGATCGGCTGCGGCGGGTGCTGCACACCGGGCGGAGGCTGCTGCGCGCAGACGGCCTGACGGTACTGGTCAACGGCTGCCGCTGCCCGGTACGGGGCGTGGTAGGCGCCACGGCCATAGAGGCGGACGTGACGGGCGTACCCTGCGCTGTGGGCGACACGGTGCGTATCGAGGTGCGGCCCAAGTTCGTGGACAGCGCCGTACCCAGAGAGTACCGATAAACAGAGCAAAAAACAGCGCCGGGCTTACGCCCGGCGCTGTTCTTATCGTTGTTACCGGCACAGGAAGCTGTACCAGCCCTCGGAGTCGTTCTGCTCGAGGACCATCCAGCCGTCGGCGCGGAGCTTGGCCAGCACCTCCTCCGCCCGGTCGTCGATGATGCCGGAGCAGAGGAACAGGCCGCCCTCCTTCAGGAAGGGGCGCACCTTGTCGGAAAGACCCATGATAACGTCCGCCACGATGTTGGCCACCACCATATCGTAGCCGCCGCCGAACTCCGCCTGCAAGGTCGTGTCCGTCAGCACATCGCCCCACCGCACGGTGTAGCGATCCTTGCCCACGCCGTTGAGGGCGGCGTTCTCGTAGGCCACGTCCACGCACTTCTCGTCGATGTCGCAGGCAAAGGCCTCCTTCGCGCCCAGCACCAGCGCGGCAATGGACAGAATACCGCTGCCGCAGCCCAGATCCAGGATCTTCTCGCCGCCGTGGATGCACTTGTCCAGCGCCTGCAGGCACAGGCGGGTGGTGGCGTGGCTGCCGGTGCCGAAGGTCAGGCCGGGGTTCAGCACCAGCTTCACCCGTCCGTGATCCCTCTTGGCCTGCTCCCACTGGGGAACCACCAGCAGCCGCTCCCCGATCTCCATGGGCTTGTAGAATTTCTTCCAGTTGTTCTCCCAGTCCGCGTCCGCCACATTGTCGATGGTCAGCAGCATGGGGGCGTAGTCCGGGTGCGCCTTTTTCAGCTCGGACATGGCGATACGCACCTGTGCGACGGTGTGCAGCGCCGCCTCGTCCCGCTCCAGATAGAAGGTGACGCGGCTGACGCCGGCCTTCTCCCGTAGCAGCTCCTCGTCCACATAGTCCCAGTATTGCTTATTATGCTCCAGAAAGTCCTTGAAGTCCGCCTCATCGTCGATGATGACGCCGGTGATGCCCTGCTGCTCCAGCAGCTCCGTCACCGCGTCCAGTCCGGACGGGGAGGTATCGATCTTCAGCTCCAGCCATTCCATGTGTGTTCCCTCCGCATCTGTGATGGTGTCAACGCTTGGTACCTACGAAGAACAGACCCATGGTGTTGGGGCCGGTATGGCTGCCGATCACCGGGCCGATGTAGTTGATGTAGACCTCCTTCACGCCGTAGCGGGCCTTCAGTTCCTCCGCCACGGCACGGGCCTCCACCTCGCAGTCCGCCTGGCAGATGAACATCACCTGCTCACTGGGCTCGATACCCAGCTCTGCCACCTTGTCGATGAGGGCTTGGAGGCTTGCCTTGCGGCCGCGGGCCTTGGTCATAGGCACCAGCTTGCCCTCGTCGGAGGTGTGCATCACCGGCTTGATGGACAGCATGGTGCCCAGAAACGCGGTGGTGGCGGACACGCGGCCGCCCATCTTCAGGTAGTTCAGGTCGTCCACGGTGAACCAGTGGTCGATGTGGAGCTTGTTCTCCTCCACCCACTGCACCAGTTCCTCGGCGGACAGACCCTCCCGCTTTTTCTGCACGGCCAGATACAGCAGCAGACCCTGACCCAGCGACGCGGACAGGGAATCCACCACATACACGCGGCTGTCGGGGAACTCGTCGGCCATGGTCTTGGCGGCGATGACCGCGTTCTGATAGGTGGCGGACAGAGCGCTGGAGAAATTGATGGACACGATGTCCTTGCCCTGTGCCAGCACGGCGCGCATGGCGTCCTCAAACTGCCCCACGTTGGCGGCGGAGGTGGTGCTGAGGATACCGGCGCGGATGTTCTTGTAGAACTCCTCGAAGCTGATCTCGCTGCCGTCCAGCAGGTTGGCGTAGTCCTTGCCGTCCATATGTACGGTCAGGGGTACCACGTTCAGCTCCAGCTCCTTGGCCATATGGTCGGTCAGGTCGCAGCAGCTGTCAGTCATGATGATGTAGTCGCGCATAGCAAAAACCTCCTTGCAGCAGATGGATATCCGTATCGTCTCGATACCACATGGTATCACGAAAAGCGTCCCGTGAAAAGGGAAAAGTGAAAAATTTGCGCCGCTGCCGGCATCGCGCCTATTTCCCCACGCAGAAGCGGGAGAAGATGGTGTCCACCAGATCCTCCCGGATGCGCTTGCCGTTCAGCTCGCCCAGCGCCTCCAGCGCCGCCTCACAGTCCGTCAGCACCACATCCGGCGTCATGCCGATGCGCAGGGCGCTCCGCGCCTCCGCCACGGCGGACAGGGCGCGGGAGACGGCATCCGCTTGCCGTGCATTGGTCAGCAGCTCCCCGGCGGGGGTCTCTCCGGCGGGATACAGCGCCGCCACCGCGTCGGACAGGGTGTCCAGCCCCTCGCCGGTGCGGGCGGAGATGGTCAGCACGTTGTCGAACCGGTCGGCAAGCCACCCGATGTCCAATCGGCGCGGCAGGTCGCCCTTGTTCACCAGCACCAGCAGATTGGGTACGCTCTGCGCCGCGGCGATGGCCTGCTCGTCCTCCTCCGACAGCTCCTGCGAGCCGTCCAGCACCAGCAGCGCCAGCGACGCCCGCTGTGCCGCCTGACGGCTGCGTTCCACACCCATGGCCTCGATCCGGTCGCCGCTGTCCCGGATCCCGGCGGTGTCCGTCAGCCGCAGCAGCACGCCGCCCACCAGCACCTTCTCCTCCACGGTGTCCCGTGTGGTGCCGGCAATGTCGGTGACGATGGCGCGGTCATAGCCCAGCAGGGCGTTGAGCAGGGAGGATTTCCCGGCGTTGGGCCGTCCCAGAATAACGGTGGGCACGCCCAGCTTCAGAAGCTGCCCCCGGGAGAAGGTGGCCAGCAGCGTCTCCAGCTCCTGCTGGGAGGTGCGCAGCGTGTCCAGCATCTGCTCACGCTGCACGTCCTCGATGTCCTCGTCGGGGTAGTCCACCACGGCGTAGAACCGCGCCGCCATGTCCATCAAACCGTCGTAGATGCGGCCGATGGCACGGCTCAGGGCGCCGTCCAGCTGACACACTGCGTTTTTCGCCGCCTCCGCCGTCTCCGCGTCGATGAGGTCGGCCACGGATTCCGCCTGGATGAGATCCATCCGCCCGTTGAGGAAGGCGCGGCGGGTGAACTCGCCGCCCTTGGCCTGCCGGCACCCGGCGGCGAACAGCGCGGCAAGACCGGCGTTCAGCACCACCGGCGAGCCGTGACAGTGCAGCTCGGCGCAGTCCTCGCCGGTATAGCTGTCCGGGCCGGGGAACCGGACGCACAGCACGTTGTCGATGACGCTGCCGTCCGCGTCCAGCAGGTCGCCGTACACCATGCGGCGCGGCGTCTGCGCCCCGGCGGAACGGCCGTTCTTGGCGCGGAATACCCGGTCCAGTGCGGTCAGCGTCCCCGGCCCGGACAGGCGCAGGATGCCGATGGCGCTGGGCAGCTGGGGCGTGGCGATGGCGGCGATGGTATCGGACATAGGCGGAGCCTCCTTGCGGTGATTTTCTCCAGTATAGCACGGAAGGCGGGGAAAAAACAAGAGACACGCCAGCTGGCGTGTCTCTTGTTTCGTTGTGTGGTTACTCGGCCTTGGGGGCCTCGGCAGCAGCCTTGGCGGCAGCGGCCTTCTTCTCGGCGGCAGCCTTCTGCGCAGCCTTGAACTTCTCCTTCTCCTCGGGAGTGGGGATGGGCTCGATGGCGTTGCGGGGGCAGGCCTTGGCGCACATACCGCAGTTCTTGCACTTGCTGTAATCGATGACGGCCACATTGTCCACAACGTGGATGGCGTCCAGCTTGCAGGTACGCTCGCACATACCGCAGGCGATACAGCTGTTGGCGCAGACCTTGGCCACAGCGGGGCCCTTGTCCTTGTTGGA
The DNA here is from genome assembly GCA_934591815.1 of uncultured Oscillospiraceae bacterium. Taxonomy (GTDB): domain Bacteria; phylum Bacillota; class Clostridia; order Oscillospirales; family Oscillospiraceae; genus Vescimonas. The sequence continues at coordinate 3,140 of CAKTPV010000022.1, read as the reverse complement.
GCAATCGACGAACACCTTCTGCTTGTAGGGCACCTCCACGATCAGGTGGTGCGGGCAGGCAGCGCGGCAGGCGCCGCAGTTGGTGCACTTCTCCTTGTCCACCACGGCCACGCCGTCGATGACGTGGATGGCGTCGAACTTACAGGCCTTCACGCAGGAGCCGAAGCCGAAGCAGCCGTAGCGACAGGCCTTGGCGTCGCCGCCGCAGACCTTGGTGGCAGCCAGACAGTCCTCTACGCCGCGATACTCGAAGTTATCCTTGGCGTTGCAGCCGCCGTTGCACAGCACGTGCGCCACCATCTTGTCGCCGGAGGGAGCCTCCATGCCCATGATGGCGGCGATCTTCGCCGCGTTCTCGGGGCCGGCGGGGGCGCAGGCGGTAACGGGAGCTTTGCCGGCCAGGATCGCCTCGGCGCAGCCGCCGCAGCCGGGATAGCCGCAGCCGCCGCAGTTGGCGCCGGCCAGACATGCCTGGATCTCAGGCAGGCGGGGATCGACCTCGACCTCGAAGACCTTAGCGGCAACAGCGAGGATCAGACCGAACACAATGGCGAGTACGCCCAGAACGGCGATCGCGTATACAATAGTCATAGTTCCTTACCTCCTTACCAGACCTTCAGGCCGCTGAAGCCCATGAACGCCAAAGCGATCAGGCCGGCGGTGACCAGCGCGATGGGGAAGCCATCGAAAGCCTTGGGGTTCTCGCTGGAGACCTCCAGCTGCTCGCGGATCGCGGCGAACAGGAAGATGGCCAGCAGGAAGCCCAGACCGCCGGTGATACCGTAGACCACGGACTCAATGAAGTTGTACTCATTCTGGGTGTTCAGCAGAGCGACGCCCAGCACGGCGCAGTTGGTGGTGATCAGGGGCAGGTAAACGCCCAGCGCGGTGTACAGGGTGGGGATGTTCTTCTTCAGGAACATTTCCACGAACTGCACCAGCGCGGCGATGACCAGAATGTAGGCCACCGTCTGCATGAAGCCCAGATCGAAGGCGATGAGGATCTTGTTGACGCCGAAGCAGACGGCGGAGGCCAGACCCATGACGAAGGTCACGGCGGCGCCCATGCCCACGGCGGTGTCGATCTTCTTGGACACGCCCAGGAAGGGGCAGATGCCCAGGAACTGGGCGAAGATGAAGTTATTGGTCAGAATAGCGCCAAGAGAGATGGCGAGCAAGGTAGTCACACTCATAGCTTACTTGGCCTCCTTTTTCTTTTCGCTCTTGGCCAGAGCCCACTGCATCACAGCGATGAGGCAGCCCAGCGTCAGGAAGCCGCCCACGGGCAGCGTCAGCACGCTGACACCGTACTCGGCGGAGAAGATCTCGATGCCGGGTGCTTTGCCCAGATCGCCGCCGCCCAGCAGACCGCCGCCGAACGTGCCGGCGCCGAAGAACTCACGGAATACGCACATGACGATCAGCACGAGGGTGTAGCCGATGCCCTGGCAGATGCCGTCCACCGCAGAGGCACCCACGCCGTTCTTGGAGGCGAAGCCCTCCGCACGGCCGAGGATGATGCAGTTCACGACGATCAGGGGGATAAACACGCCCAGAGAGCTGGACAGAGCGGGAACGAACGCCTTCAGCAGCAGATCCACGCAGGTCACGAAGCCGGCGATGACCACGATGTAGCAGGCGATACGCACTTCATTGGGGATGATCTTGCGCAGCAGGGAGATGAAGATGTTGGACAGGGTCAGGATGATCAGCACGGACACGCCCATGCCCAGGCCGTTGAAGAACGACGTGGTGATGGCCATGGTGGAGCACATACCCAGCACCTGAACCAAGACGGGGTTCTGTGTGATCAGACCCTCTTTCAGTTGCTTACCGAAATTCATAAATGCAGCTCCTCCTTTCTTAGCCCAGCAGCTCGGCAACAGCCAGAGCGGCATTGGCGCCCATGTTGATGCCCTTGGTGGAGACGGTAGCGCCGGAGACAGCGATGATGTTCTTGCCCACCACCAGAGAGCCTGCGCCGGTCAAGCCCTGGAACTGATCCAGAACGGGGACACCGGCGGCGTTGGGCTCGTTGCCCACGACCTTGGTGCCGATGCCGGACGTCTCGGAGTGGCTGACCACGGAGATACCGGTGATGGCCTTGTCGGCGTCCACGCCCACCATCATCACGATGCTGCCCTGAGAGCCGGAGGCGGAGATCTTCATAACGTAGCCGTTGTCGGCGCCGCCGGTGGTCATGGGATACAGCTCCACCAGCTTGCCGCCCTGAGAGGCGGCCGCCGCGGTCATATCGTCGGTGATGTCCAGCTTGTCGCCGAACTCGCTGCCCTCGGGAGCCACAGCGCTCATGGCGATGCGGGTGTTCTCCGCATCGATGGCGGCGATCTTGTCGGCGGTCACGTTGTCGACCAGACCCAGCAGGGCGGCCACAACGAGGGAAATAACGGTCAAGGTGCCGGCGACCTTGAGAATAAACTTACCGGAGATCTTCATTACTTCGCCGCCTCCTTCTTTTCTTTCTTCACAGCACCGTAGATGGTGGGACGGATGTACTTATCCAGCAGCCATGTGGTGCAGTTCATGATCAGGATGGAATAGCAAACGCCCTCGGGATAGGAGCCGAAGCGGCGGATGAAGCAGGTCAGCAGGCCGCAGCCGAGGCCGAAGATCAGCTGGCCGGGCTTGGTGACGGGGGAGGTGGCATAGTCGGTGGCCATGAAGATGGCGCCCAGCATCAGACCGCCGCCGAACACGTTGTACAGCATGTAGTCCACACCGCTGATGCCGGCAGGCGCCGCGATCAGGGTCAGGATAGCCACGGTGCCGATGTAGGCCACGGGGGTGTGCCAGGAGATGACCTTGCGGATCAGCAGGAACACGCCGCCCACCAGCAGGCACAGGGAGGAGACCTCACCCAGAGAGCCGCCGATCTTGCCCAGGAACATATCGCTGACGGAGTAGTTGCTGGTCAGGGTGGTGAACGCCTCCACAGTGCTCTCCTTCATGATCTGCAGGGGGGTAGCGGCGGAGGTGACGTCGGGACGGATCCGGGGGATCGCCCAAGTGGTCATGGCGGTGGCATAGCTGGCCAGCAGGAAGGCACGGCCCGCCAGCGCGGGGTTCAGGAAGTTGCAGCCGATGCCGCCGTAGAGCTGCTTGACCACAACGATGGAGAA
>CAKTPV010000021.1 GCA_934591815.1 uncultured Oscillospiraceae bacterium | reverse complement strand
GTCGCCGTGTTCGCCTGCGGCCTGATGGTCAACGAGGCGCTGGAGGCTGCCAAGCTGCTCTCTGCCGAGGGCATCGAGATCAGCGTCATCAACGTCCACACCATCAAGCCCATTGATGCGGCCTGCGTCACCGAATATGCCCAGAAGTGCGGCAACGTGGTGACGGTGGAGGAGCATAGCGTCATCGGCGGTCTGGGCGACGCGGTGGCCGATGTGCTGATGGGTAAGGTCTGCTGCAAGTTCCGGAAGATCGGCGTTAACGATCAGTTCGGTCAGTCCGGCAAGGCGGCGGATGTGCTGCGGGAGTACGGCCTGACGGCGGATCAGATCGCAGCCAAGATCAAAGAAACGCTGTAAAGTATATACCGTTTACAAGCAAAGCACCGCGAGGCGTTGACGCCTCGCGGTGCTTTGCTTATCTATTCAGAGAAAGCACGTATATCTGACAGGGGTTCCACTCGTCCCAAAGCGTGGGAAAAACCTCAAACTCCTTGAAGCCACAGCTGAGATAGAACCGATTGGTGCGGTCATACTCCTCGTACTTCCCCATCCGCACGGTCTTGACCTGCATGAATTCGTACCCCATCTGACGGGCGTAAGCCGCGGCGGCGTCCACCAGCGCACGACCGTACCCTTTGCGGTGGCAGGACTTCAGAACGCCCATGACCGCCAGCTCTACGGTGCTGCGCCCCGTTTCCTTAAGACAAAGAAAACCCAACGGTGTGCCGTCTTTCTCGTAAACAAAGCAGGGTTCACAGGCGGCATCGGTGATATACCCCTCCGTAGCGGTGGGAATGCCGAACCACTCCGGCAGCTGTGAAAGGATCGTGCGGGCGATCTCCACGCGCCGGGAGGGGGCGGAAACAAATGAAACGGGCAAGATATCACCTCAGATTTCCATTTTTTCTGCGCTTACAATAGGTTTACGCCTTGCCGGCGCAGCCCAGCACATCCACCAGCTTGTGGCGCACCAGCTCCTTGATGTTGGCGCGGGCGGGTTTCAGATACTCGCGGGGATCGAACTTGTCGGGATGCTCATCCATGAACTGACGGATGGTGCCGGTCATGGCCAGACGCAGATCGGAGTCGATGTTGATCTTGCAGACGGACAGGCGGGCGGCCTGACGCAGCTGCTCCTCCGGCACGCCGATGGCGTTGGGCATCTTGCCGCCGTGCTCGTTGATCATCTTCACATACTCCTGCGGTACGGAGGAGGAGCCGTGCAGCACGATGGGGAAGCCGGGCAGACGCTTGCTGACCTCCTCCAGCACGTCGAAGCGCAGGGGAGGCGGCACCAAAATGCCCTGCTCGTTGCGGGTGCACTGCTCAGGCTTGAACTTATAGGCGCCGTGGCTGGTGCCGATGGCGATGGCCAGAGAGTCGCAGCCGGTCTTGGCGACGAACTCCTCCACCTCCTCGGGGCGGGTGTAGGACGCCTCGTGGGAGGCCACCTTGACATCGTCCTCGATGCCGGCCAGCGTACCCAGCTCCGCCTCCACGACCACGCCGTGGTCATGGGCATACTCCACCACCTTGCGGGTGATCTCAATATTCTCCGCGAAGGGCTTGGAGGACGCATCGATCATCACGGAGGTAAAGCCGCCGTCGATGCAGCTCTTGCAGGTCTCAAAGTCGGGGCCGTGATCCAGATGCAGCACAATAGGGATGTCGGGGCAGCAGGCCACAGCCGCCTCGACCAGCTTCACCAGATAGGTGTGGTTGGCGTAGGCGCGGGCGCCCTTACTGACCTGCAGGATCACAGGAGCGTGCTCCTCCTGGCAGGCCTCGGTGATGCCCTGCACGATCTCCATGTTGTTGACATTGAAAGCGCCGATGGCATAACCGCCGGCATACGCCTTCTCGAACATTTCCTTGGAAGTTACAAGTGCCATGATCGTATCTCCTTTTCCGTGGTAAAATTTTGTCGAATTTGTACGGAATGATTGTTACATTCCTATTGTATCATATTTTTTCGCTTTTGCAAGAGCGAAAGCATTTACATTCCCAATTTTCCATGGTAGAATACATATTCAGAGCAAGTCCGGCGGCAAAACGCCGGTGCATCATCAAATTTTGAAAACAATATTTCGGAGGTATGTACCTATGAATGAATTGCGCGGCGCATGTATCATCGGCCAGTCCGGTGGCCCCTCATCCGTTATCAATGCCAGCGCCTACGGCGTCATCGACACGGCGCTGAAGTCCGGCGCTATCACGCAGGTGCTGGGCGCGGAGCACGGTATCAAGGGCGTGCTGGCTGACCGCCTGTTCGATATGGGGTTGGAGGATCCTGAGGAACTGCGCCTCCTGAAGTACACCCCCTCCTCCGCACTGGGCTCCTGCCGCTACAAGATCGCCGATCCCGAGCTGGACGACACCGATTATAAGCGCATTCTCGAGGTGTTCAAGAAGCATGACGTTCGCTATTTCTTCTACAACGGCGGCAACGACTCCATGGATACCTGCAACAAGATCAACCAGTATATGCAGTCCGTTGGCTACGACTGCCGCGTGATGGGCGTGCCCAAGACCATTGACAATGACCTGTTCGGTACCGACCACTGCCCCGGCTACGCCTCTGCCGCCAAGTATATCGCCACGTCCATCATGGAGGTCTATCAGGACGCCCATGTGTACGACACCGGCATGATCGTGGTGGTGGAGATCATGGGCCGTCACGCCGGCTGGCTGGCGGCGGCCTCTGCACTGGCCGGTGAGTACGGCGCAGGCCCCGACCTGATCTACCTGCCGGAGACCGACTTTAGTATGCCTCAGTTTATCGAGGATGTCAAACGTGTCTACAACGAAAAGGGCAACTGCATCGTGGCAGTGTCCGAGGGCATCCATTACGAGGACGGCGGCTTCGTGTCCGAGGCCAAGGTAGCTGCCAACGATGGTTTCGGCCATGCCCAGTTGGGTGGTCTGGCTGCTATTCTGGCACAGGTGCTGAAGGAGGAGACAGGCGCCAAGGTACGTGGCATTGAGCTGAACCTGCTCCAGCGCTGCGCCGCCCATCTGGCCAGCGAGACGGACATTGAGGAGTCCTACATGGCAGGCAAGGTAGCTGTGGAGAACGCTGTCAACGGCATCAACGGCCGTATGATCGGCTTTGAGCGCGGCGTGCAGGACGGCAAGTATGCCTGCCGCACCAAGCTCATCCCTCTGATGGAGGTCGCCAACGTGGAGAAGAAGATCCCCCGTGAGTGGATCAATGAGGCAGGCAACGGCGTGAACCACCAGTTCATCGAATACGCGCTGCCCCTCATTCAGGGCGAGCCTGATCTGCCCAAGCAGGACTCCCTGCCCCGTTTTGCCAAGCTGAAGAAAATTCTGGCGAAGTAACCAATACAACAAAAAAGGACTGGAAAGGTTTTTTCCTTTCCAGTCCTTTTTTGTCAATGGATTTCCCGCTTTCCGTTGTCCGCGTTCTTCTCGTAGATGATACGCAGCCCCTCCATCAGCAGGTACTTGTCGTATGCCACGTCGTTCCGGCAGTAACGGGCGATCACCGGCGCATTGGGGCCGGTGGCCACGATAGATGGCTCCTCCCCGTCCAGCATCTCACGGATGCGGTCGATGATTCCGTCCAGCATGGCGGCGGTGCCGTAGACGATGCCGCTGCGCATACAGTCCTCCGTGTTCTTGCCAATGAGGTGGCGGGGGTGCTGGATGGAGATGTTGGGCAGCTGCGCCGTATGGGTGGACAGTGCATCCAGCGATAGACGAACGCCGGGGAACATCAAGCCGCCCTCGTAGCACCGCTTGGCGGAGATATAGGAGATAATGGTGGCCGTACCCATGTCGATCATGATGATGGGAGCGGGATATTTCTCCAGTGCCGCCACAGCGTTGGCGACGATGTCTGCGCCCAGCTGCTGGCTGTTGAACTCCATGCGGATATTCAGCCCCGTCTTGATGCCGGCGCCCACGATCATGGGCGGTTTGCCCAGCAGACGGGTCAGCGCCTTTTCCATCATGAAGTTGATGGGCGGCACAACGCTGGAAAAGATAGCGCCGCTGACATCGTGAATGTCACAGCCGTACAGCGTGAACAGATTCATCAGATCGATGCTGATCTGATCTGCGGTCTTGCGGCTGTCCGTGTCCAGAGACGCCAGAAAGCGCAGCTCCCGTTCCTTGTCGAATAGGCCCACAGAAATATTGGAGTTGCCGATATCAATTGCCAACAGCATGGATGCATCCTCCTCCCTTTTCTCCATCATACCACGCCACGCCCGTATTGGCAAGCTGTAAGCGCATGCGGAAGCGCGGCAAAGGGGGCGCACTCCATACTGAGTGCGCCCCCTTATCGTAAGTTCGTTCCCGGTTTACTTCTGCTCCGCGGCGTCTGCGGCGTCCACGGCGCACATATGCTCCAGCATACGGGTGACCATGGTGCTGTAGCCCCACTCATTGTCGTACCACGCAATGAGCTTGACAAAGTCGTGATCCAGCATGATACCGGCCGTCTCGTCAAAGATGCAGGGGCAGGGATTGCCGATCAGGTCGGTGGACACCACCTGATCGCGGGTATAGCCGATGATGCCCTTCATGTACGTCTCAGAGGCGTGGAGCACCTCGTAGCAGATGTCGGCATAGGACACGCTGGTGCTCAGCCGTGCGGTCAGATCCACCACAGATACGTCCGCCGTGGGGACGCGGAACGCCATGCCGGTCATCTTGCCCTTCAGGGAGGGGATCACGCGGCCCACGGCCTTAGCTGCGCCGGTGGAGGTGGGGATGATGTTGTTCAGGATGGAGCGGCCGGTACGCCAGTCGCTGCCACCGCGGGAGTCCACCGCCTTCTGCTTGGCGGTAGAAGCGTGGATAGTGGACATCAGGGACTGCTCGATACCGAACTCCTTGTGGATCACATAAGCCAGCGGCGCCAGGCAGTTGGTGGTGCAGCTTGCGTTGGAGATCACGCGCATATCGGAGCGGTACTCGTCACTGTTGACGCCGTAGACAAAGGTGGGCGTGGCGTCATCCTTGGCGGGCGCCGTCAGGATGACCTTCTTAGCGCCGCCCTTGAAGTGACGGCTGGCCTTGTCGGTGGTGTTGTTGGCACCGGTGGACTCGATGATATACTCGGCACCGCAGTCCGCCCAGTTGATCATGGCGGCATCAGACTCGCTGTAGATCTTGATCTTGTGGCCGTTGACCACCAGATCGCCGCCGGCGTGCTCCACCGTGCCGGGGAAGTTCCGGAAGATGGAGTCGTACTTCAGCAGGTACACCATGTAGTCGATGTCCGCCTTGCGCAGGTTGATACCGCAGACCTCGAACTTTTCCGGGTTCTCCGTAAGGATACGCATGACAACGCGGCCGATACGGCCAAATCCGTTGATACCGATTTTGATTCCCATGATGTTTTCCTTTCCTTTTTGTCCGCAGCAACTGCGGTATTTGTTCCAAGTACATTATAGCACCCTATTTTGATTTGTCACTATAAATTTGTTATTTTGTGCTTTAATTTTTCGTTTTTTCCAGATATAGTGCAATAAATGTTAAAAAATGTTCAATTTCAAATCCAAACATTCCATACGTTTTGGACTATGCAGACGTGCTGCCGGACAGGAAGACAGGCGGGTTTGTACCCGCCTGTCTTCCTGTTTTTTACAAAATGATGCAGATCAAACCGCCTCCGCCCTCGTTGATGATCCGCTCCAGCGCCTCCCGCAGCTTGGCCTGTGCGTCCGGCGGCATCCGCCGCAGCTTGGCCTGTAAGTCCTCCCCCGCGATCTCGTTGCAGCTTCTGCCGAAGATATTGGACTGCCAGATCTTCCCCGTGTCGCCCTCAAACTGCTCCAGCAGATAGTTGACCATCTCCTCCGACTGCTTCTCATTGCCCACGATGGGCGACACCGCGGTGGAGACATCCGCCCGGATCATGTGGATGGACGGCGCGCTAGCCCGCATCCGGATACCGTAGCGTCCCCCCTGCTTGACGATCTCCGGGTCCTCCAGCTCCAGCTCCTCCACGGTGGGCAGCACGATGCCGTAGCCCGTTTCGCGGGCCGCCGTCAACGCGGGAGCCACCTTGTCATATGCGCGCTTTGCGGCAGCCAGCTCCGTCAGCAGCTCCATGAGGTCGCCATCGTCGCTGATATGCAGCCCGGAGCGCTCCGCCAGCGTGCTGTAAAACAGCTGCCGGGGCAGACGGATCTGCGCCTGCGCCACCCCCTGCCCCAAGTCGACTTGCTCCATACTGGCAGACTCCACGTTCTCCGCCGTCTGCAAAGCGGCCAGATAGGGCGTGAGCTGGCGGATGCAGTGCAGCGCGGCGGTACCGGCTGCAATGTTCTGGTACAGTCCCGCCTTGATGGGATGCTCGCCGGGCAGTGCGTCCACCCAGGCCGGCAGGAATACATCCAGCTCCTGCAGGGGGAACTCATAGAGCAGCCCCCGCAGCAGCTCTTGCATCTCCCGCTCCTCCATGGTCTGGCAATTTACCGGCAGACAGCTGACGCCGAATTTCTCCCCGATCTCCTGTGCAAGAGAGGCCGCCCGTGAGCTCTGCGGCTCGGCAGAGTTCAGCAGCACCAGAAACGGCTTGCCGATCTCCTGCAATTCCCGGATGACCCGCTCCTCCGCCTCCAGATAGTCCTCCCGCGGAATGTCTGTAATGGTGCCGTCGGTGGTGACCACGATACCCACGGTGGAGTGGTCGGCAATGACCTTGCGTGTACCAAGCTCCGCCGCCTCGGTCATGGGGATCTCGTGGTCGTACCACGGCGTCATCACCATACGGGGCGAAAGCTCCTCAAACTGCCCCACGGCACCGGGTACCATGTAGCCTACGCAGTCGATGAGCCGCACGGCAAATGTCACGTCGTCCTCCAGCTGGATACGGACGGCCTCCTCCGGCACAAACTTCGGTTCTGCCGTCATGATGGTGCGGCCGGAGCCGCTCTGCGGCAGCTCATCCTGCGCCCTGTCACGGCGGTATGTATTGTCGATATGCGGCAAGACCTGTGTCTCCATGAAACGCTTGATAAAGGTGGATTTGCCCGTCCGCACCGGGCCGACCACCCCGATATAGATACTGCCGCCCGTGCGGGCCGCCATATCCTGATAAATGGATGTGGATCGATTCATAATGCCTTCCTCCGAATCCTGACTGTTATCCTATGTCTATGTGACAGCCGGCAATTTTAGAAGCACCGTAAATTTGCAGAACATTTTTGCTAAATACGTTGCTTTTTCGGCAGAATGTATGGTAAGATGTCTAAAATACAGCGGGTAACCGCACGGGTGGAGGTAACGGCACATGGCAGATATGACCGTAGACCGTCGCGTAAAAAAGACGAAGAGGCAGCTTCGGCAGGCACTGATGCACCTGATGACGGAAAAGCCCTCCCGCTCCATCTCTGTGCGGGAACTGGCGGAACGGGCTGATATCAATCGCGGCACGTTCTATATCCATTACAAGGATGTGGACGACCTGCTGCAGCAGCTGGAGGACGAGATGGCAGAGCGGCTGATCGCGGTGTGCCGCAAGCACGCCCACAGCAGCGGCGAGGGCAGCGCTTTCCCCTATCTGGCAGATCTTTACCACTTTGCCAAGGACAACGCGGATCTGTGTCTGGTGCTGCTGGGACCCAACGGCGACCGTGCCTACACCGAGCGCATCTGCGGCATTCTGCGGGACTATTTCCTACGGGACTTTGTAGCCCGGTTCTACACCGGTGACCCGGATCGGCTGTCGTACTTCTGCCATTTTATCGTGTCCGGGAACCTGTCGCTGACGCTGGAATGGCTGCAAGGCGGCACCAAGGAGACGCCGGAGGAGATGGCGGCGCTGGCAGGAACCATCATCATGGGCGGCGTGCGGGTACTATGAATACGCAAAAAAGGACGGCGGTGCATCGCACCGCCGTCCTTTTTATATGTTCCATCAATCCTGCTGCCAGTTATGCCAGACGTTCTGCACATCCTCATGCAGTGAGCTTCGCTCACAAGTGCTGCGGCAGCTTTCTTTGGAAAATAGGGCTTTTTCAGCCTTTACATTGTTTCTTTGTTGCTATGCCCTTCTTTATGTATGTCATCGTTTGATGGCACATCAATAACATAACACAGAACTCCCGGCAACGCAAGAGGGATGTTGTCCCCCTCTTGCGTTCGTTCCGTTTATAGCCCTAACTCTTTCACGCGGCGGTAAAACGTGTTGGGCTTTAGTCCTACCTCGCGCATAGCAAAAGAAAAAGCGGCGGGACCTCTCCCACCACCTATTTTCCTTTAACGATTACCTACTTTCCGTTCGCAGCTTTCCGCGTATTCAGTTTGATTTCATGTAGGAGCTTGATGACCTCGCCGAGGGCATAAATGAAACCACTTGCAACTAATACAGCACCGAATAACAGAAAAACAGCCGCGCCCGAATAATAATCATTAGCCATACGGAGGGCAAGGAATAGCCCACAAATTGCGTTGATGATTGCATATATCTGCAAAACAGAGGCCACGGTGTTCTTCACAGGGACATCTGCATCCCCATATACCTCTTCCAGCTCTGTGCCGGCAGGAGCAGACGCCCCACAGCTGTTACATGTGACCTGCTTTTTGATGATGTAAGATTTTTCGCCGCTTTTTTCAAATTCACTGTTTTTCATGCTTTCAGCAAATTTTTTACAGTTGCAGCACTTGATGTCTATCATATCTGGCCAGACATGGGACACGCCAAAGCTCGCTTGCTTCGTTCCATTTGTACTCATCTCAAAGTTCCCCTTCTTTGCATTCAATAATTTCTCGACGGTGCATTAGCGCTGTCTCGCACATCTCATGATATATATATTATATATATTGTCAAGCATTTCTGCGAAACCGTTTATTTTTTGTCGTTTACAGCAAAAAGAAAGCATTTTTCTGTGTAATACGCCAGATACAACATCTCACAGCCAAATTGATTTCCTCTACCTCTTGGATGTGCGCCTCCTGCTCACAAAAGCGCAAAAAGAGATTGAGGCTATTCCGATACCCGCGAATGGTCTTCGGGGTATACTTCCTAACCTCAATCTCAATCAAATATTCTCTGATAGCGGCGATGATTTTCATGTCATTTCCTCCTTTGGTATGTCGCAATCAAAGGGGAATGTATAGCACAGCGCAATCGATGTATTTCGCAACCGAGAAAAAATCAGTTCTGAAAATGCACTGTTTTACTGAAAATCAGCTTCTTTTCCGTAGGAAAAGTTCCATCAATCCTGCTGCCAGTTATGCCAGACGTTCTGCACGTCCTCGTTGTCATCCAGCATATCCAGAAGCTTGGTCATGCTGCGGACATCGTCCTCATTGGTCATGGTGATGTAGTTCTGGGGAACCATCTCGATCTCCGCGCTTTCAAAGGTGTAGCCCTTCTCCTCCAGTGCCTTGACCACATCGTTGAAGCTGTCCGGATCGGTGGTGACCTCGAACACGGGGCCGTCCGCCAACATATCCTCAGCGCCTGCCTCCAGCGCGTCCATCATCACGGTATCCTCATCCAGCTCCTCGTCCTCGTTGTTGATGACGATAACACCCTTGCGGTCGAAGGACCAGCTGACGCAGCCCTGTGCGCCCATGCCCTTGCCGAACTTATCGAAATAGTGGCGGATCTCCGGGGCGGTGCGCTGGCGGTTGTCGGTCAGCGCCTCCACGATCACGGCGATGCCGCAGGGACCGTAGCCCTCGTAAGTAACAGCCTCGTAGTTGTCGGTGTTGCCGGAGCCCAGCGCCTTGTCGATGGTGCGCTTGATGTTGTCATTGGGCATATTGGCTGCCTTAGCCTTGGCCACCACGGTAGCCAGACGGGAGTTGTTGGCAGGATCGCCGCTGCCGCCCTGCTTGACGGCCACGATGATCTCCTTGGCGATCTTCGTAAAGGTAGCGGAACGCTTGGCGTCCGCTGCGCCCTTGGTCTTTTGAATGTTGTGCCACTTGGAATGTCCGGACATAATTTACTTCTCCTTTATGCAATATTGGATGGCCTCACAATCGTGTGCGGCCGTTTTCATAACGATGGCTGTCGGGAACGCCCTTTGCAGATACGTCACCAGCGGTTCACAGATCACATCCTCCGTGGGAAAATGCCCCGCGTCGATGAGATGCAGCTCTGTGGTGTCCAGAAAGTCGTGATACCGCAGGTCGGAGGTCACAAAGGTATCGCAGCCGGCAGCAATGGCCTGAGGGATATAGTCGCCGCAGGCGCCGCCTCCCACCGCCACGCGGTGGACAGGCTTACCGCAGTCGGTATAGCGCAGACCATTGCATCCTAATGATTCTATCACAAACCGGGTGAACTCCACAAGGGGCATTTCGCATTTTAACGTGCCGATCCGCCCGATTTTTTCTTCTGTCAGGGGCGTCAGCCTCTCCAGACCCAGTTTTTGTGCCAAAACATCGTTGACGCCGCCCTTCGCCGCGTCCAGATTGGTGTGCATACAGATGGCAGAGACGCGATTTTCCGTCAGCTTTGTCAGGATACGGCCCTGCCGGTCGTCTGTCCGCAGGGTCTGGACGGGATGCCATGTGCAGTTCATCACCGGATGGTGCGACACGATCAGGTCAAATCCGCCGTCTATGGCCTCCTGCACCACCCGCTCCGTGATATCCAGAGACACCAGAACACGGCGCACCTCCCTGCCGGGATCGCCCACCAGATGTCCCACGTTGTCCCAGCTCTCCGCCAACTGCCGGGGCGCCCAGTCAAAGAGCTTCTGTTCTACTTGCTGTACAGTTATCAACCTTTACACCTCCGTTCCTCCAATTCGGCCGCCAGACTCTCCGCCTGTGCTGCCAGTCTGCCTCCATCGGGATCGCTGCTGCGGCGGAGTCCCTCCGCCGACCGGCGCAGCTTGGTGATATGCTCCGTCAAATACGCGGCATACAGCGGATCGTCCGCCAGCAGCACGCCGCACAGCGCCTCCGCTTCCGTCAGGGGGCGGAATGCGCCGCCCTCCACGCAGAGGATCGGGTAGATACGGCCCTTGTCCTCCACCAGATGCTCATCTGTAAAGGTATAACCATTGTCGGCCAGCCAATGCCGCAGCGCCGCTGCCTTTGTCATGGGCTGGAGCAGCAGCCGATGTTGCCCGTCCGCCGTCCACGGCGCGTCCTGCAAAATGGAGATGATCGTCTCCCCACCCATACCGGCAATGACGATGACATCCGTCTCCTCCGGCGCAACGCCTGACAGTCCGGCGCACAGGCGGAAGTCCATGCCGTCCACGCCGTACTGCAATGCCGTGCGGCGGGCGTGCTCCAACGGCTCCGCGCCAATATCAGAGGCGATGGCAGCGCTGATCCGCCCCTGCTGCAGCAGCGCCACCGGCAGGTAGCCGTGGTCGGTGCCAACGTCCGTCAGACGGCAGCCCTCCGGCACCAGACGGGCCAGCAGGTGCAGACGCGGTTGTAATGCTAATAGCTTCCGGTCCATTTCTCACCTCTCTGCACAGAAAGCGCCACGCATACGGTCGTATGCGTGGCAGCTCACCTGCTTTTATTCTGCGACGGGCTTGTTGGCCTCCTCGTTGACGATGGCCAGCAGCTTCTCTACGTCGATGCCGTGTACGGCGCAGGCCTCCTCCACCGTCTCACCGCGGGAAGAGGGGCAGCCCAGGCAATGCATGCCGATGGACAGGAAAATGGGCGCCGTCTGCGGGGCAACATCCAGAATATCACCGATAATGGTGTCTTTCGTGATCTCGATCATGTGAATAACCTCCGTATGATAGTTGTAGGTATAGTATACCCCAAGATGCCGCGGGTTTCAACAGGGTTTTGGAAGAAAAAGAAAGGATACGCACCTTTCGGCGCGTATCCTTTTCATATCATGATCGATAGTGTGCAGAATGACTTAGCCGTTCTCGCGCATCTCAGCGAAGCAGGCGCTGCAGTAAACGGGGCGATCGCTCTTGGGCTCGAAGGGCACCTTGGCCTCGCCGCCGCACTTAGCGCAGACAGCGGTGAAGTACTCACGGGGACCGCGGGCAGCGTTCTTGCGAGCGTCGCGGCAGGCCTTGCAGCGCTGGGGCTCGTTCTGGAAGCCGCGCTCTGCGTAGAACTCCTGCTCACCGGCGGTGAACACGAACTCATTGCCACACTCTTTGCACACTAAAGTCTTGTCTTCGTACATGATTTTACCCTCTCTTTGAGAAAAAATATATTGCGCTCAGCCGTTGCTGATATCGCCGGATAAAAGTTGCCGCGCAATTTTGCGGCGTATGCGCTGCACAGCGTTGTCCACCGACTTGGGGGACTTGCCAACAGTCTCTGCGATCTCACGGCAAGTGAGACCCTCCAAATAAAACCCTAAAATCTTTACCTCGAATTCGGACAACAGCTTGCGGGCGTTTTCCAACAGACTGGCAGCTTTTTCTCTGTCGATCAGGAGCATCTCCGGATCGGCATTGGCAAAAGAGAGATTCGCGTCAAAGAATGAGGGGTCAAGGGGAATTGCGTGGTTCAATGGTGCGTGTTTTCCGGAGGTCGCCGCCTTCAAAACCGAGTAGAGCCGGCGGCGGATGCAGGTCTCGGCAAAGGTATAGAATGAGGCGCCGTGACCGGGCTCATACTCGCGCATGGCCTTGATGAGGCCAAACATACCCTCCTGCAGCAGATCCTCACTGTCGCCGCCTGCCAGAAAGTAGGGACGGGCGCAGCTACGCACCAAACGATGGTACCGTGCCGCCAGCACCTCCTCCGCCAGACGGTTTCCCGCCCGGACAGAGGCGCACAACTCCTCGTCACTCTCCGCCATCAAATGGTCATAATCTGCCCGTGTAACATTTACCATAATGCATTATACCTTTTTACAAAAGAATTTGTCAAGCAATCGTGGAAAATTTGTCAAAAATAACTCAAATTCGGCAGCAGAAAAAACGTTGTGCCGCGCCAGAATTGTGCGTTTTAACGGTTTATGGCTTAAAGCTCCAGTTGCACCTGCTCCGAGCCCGCCATATGCAGGTGCTCATAGGCTCTCTGTGTGACGCAGCGGCCGCGGGGCGTCCGCGTCAAAAAGCCGATCTGCATCAGGTATGGCTCGTATACATCCTCCAGCGTGACCGACTCCTCCCCGATGGTGGCTGCCAGCGTATCAAGCCCCACCGGCCCGCCGCCGTAGTTTTCGATGATGGCGCGGAGCATACGCCGATCCACCTGATCCAGCCCCAGATGATCCACCTCCAGCGCCAGCAGCGCCTGATCGGCCACCTGACGGGTGATCACGCCGTCTGCTACCACCTGTGCAAAGTCCCGGACGCGGCGGAGCATCCGGTTGGCGATACGGGGCGTACCACGGGAGCGGCGGGCGATCTCCATAGCGCCCTCCGGCTCGATCTCCACATTCAGGATACCGGCGCTGCGCTTCACGATGGTCGCCAGCTCCTCCGGCGTGTACAGCTCCAGCCGCAGGGTGACGCCGAAGCGATCCCGCAGCGGAGCGGACAACGAGCCGGCGCGGGTGGTGGCGCCGATCAGCGTAAAGCGCGGCAGATCCAGACGGATGGAGTTGGCGGAGGGCCCCTTGCCAATAATGATGTCTATGGCGTAGTCCTCCATGGCGGGGTACAAAATCTCCTCCACCGACCGGTTCAGACGGTGGATCTCGTCCACGAACAGGATGTCGTTTTCGTTGAGATTGGTCAGCAGCGCCGCCAGATCGCCGGGCTTTTCAATGGCGGGGCCGGAGGTGATGCGGATATTGACGCCCATCTCCTGGGCGATGATGCCCGCCAGCGTGGTCTTGCCCAGACCCGGAGGGCCGTGGAGCAGCACGTGATCCAGCGATTCCGTGCGGCGGCGGGCGGCCTCAATGAAGATGGAGAGATTCTGCTTGGCCTTCTCCTGTCCGATGTACTCCGCCAGCGTCCGGGGACGGAGGGATGTCTCGCCGGCGTCCTCGTTCAGAAACGTCTTGGCGACGAGCGGCTCCTCATAGATGTCCGCGCCAAAGTCGATGCTCATGCGATCCCCTCCCCTACTTTACCATTTTCTTCAGCGACTGGCGGATGATCTCCTCCAGCGGCAGCGCCTCCATGTCGATGCCCTTCAGGGCGGCGCTGATCTCCTGACTGCCGTATCCCAGCACCGCCAGCGCGGCGGCGGCCTCGCCGGCCTTATTGCTCTGGACGGGCAGCACCGCCGCTGCGCCGGTGCCGGCGTCGAAGCTGCCCTGCTCCTTTGCCAGCTTGTCCTTCAGTTCCAGAATGATGCGCTGGGCGATCTTCTTGCCCACGCCCTGCGCGGCGGTCAGCGCTTTCTCGTCGCCCATCACCACCGCCATGGCCAGCTGCTGCGGCGTAGTGGCGGACAGGATGGCCAGCGCCGCCTTAGGGCCGACGCCGGACACGCCGATGAGCATCCTGAAGCTGCGCAGCTCGCTCTGGCTGGCGAAGCCGAACAGCTCCATGGCGTCCTCCCGGACGTTCAGATAGGTGTAGAGCTTGGCGCGCTCCCCTTTCTTCAGCTGGGAGAGGGTATAGTTGGTGGTGGCGCAGGCATAGCCCACGCCGCCGCAGTCGATCACGGCCAGTCCGGCCTCGAGCTCCGTTACGGTGCCGTTGACGTAGTAGAACATATCAGACTGTCTCCTTCACGTTGGGGTCCTTGCGCCGCAGCAGGCTGGTGGCGCTGCGGGCGTGGCAGATAGCGATAGCCAGCGCGTCGGCGGCGTCGTCGGGCCGCGGCACGGCGTTCAGATGCAAAAGCCGGCGCGTCATGTCCATGACCTGCTTTTTCTCCGCCAGACCGTAGCCCACCACCGCCTGCTTTACCTGCATGGGGGTGTACTCGTAGATGGGCACGCCCAGCCTCTCTGCCGTGCAGAGGATGACGCCGCGCCCGTGGGCCACGGCGATGCCGGTGGTGATATTCTTGCTGAAAAAAAGCTCCTCGATGGCGATCTCGTCCGGCTTGAACTGCTGAATGAGTTGGGTGAGATCCTGCTCGATCTGCACCAGCCGGGTGGCCAGCGGCAAGCCTGCCGATGTGTTGACTGCGCCGTATTGCATCATCCGCACGGCGCCGCGCTCCGACTCGATCAACCCGAAGCCAACGATCGCTACGCCGGGGTCGATACCCAATATGCGCATGACGTTCCTCCGTCTATTAAACATTAGTTCTATTATAGCAAAGCCGCTGTGAAATAGCAACAAAAAACCGCCCGGTGAAAACCGGGCGGCGTAACGGCGTATCAGCGAAGGATACCGCGAAAGGGTTCAGGCACGGGGATGCGCCTTGTTGTAGACATCCTTCAGCTGTTTTTTGATGACATGGGTGTAGATCTGGGTGGAGGAGATATCGGCGTGCCCCAGCATCTCCTGAATGGAGCGGAGATCCGCACCGTTTTCCAACAGATGCACCGCAAAGGAGTGGCGCAGCGTATGGGGCGTGATGTCCTTGTCGATCTCCGCCTTTTCCTGATAGTACTTGATGATCTTCCAGAACCCCTGACGGCTCATGCGCTCGCCGTTCATGTTGACAAACAGCGCCTGTTCCTCCTCGTCGGCCACGATGCGGGGACGGATATCCTTCACATAGTCCTCCAGCGCCTTCACCGCGGCGGGGTACAGCGGCACGATGCGCTCCTTGCCCTTGCTCTGGCAGCGGACAAAGCCGGCGGACAGGTTCACGTCGTTGACGTTCAGGCCGATCAGCTCCGACACGCGGATGCCGGTGGCGTACAGCAGCTCCAGCATGGCGTGGTCGCGGAAGCCCTTCTCATCCACGCACTTGGGCTGCTCCAAGAACAGCTCCACCTCCCGGTTGGTCAGGATCTCCGGGTACTTGCGCTCCACCTTCATGGCTACCACCGCCTTGGCCGGGTTGGTCTTGACCGCGCCGATCTGTACCATGTAGTTGTAGAACGACTTGATGGACGCGGTGGAGCGCGTCACGGTGGCGGGGGACTTCCCGCTGTGGTTCATGTGGAGCAGATACTCGTTGATGGTATCCTTCTTCACCTTCCGCAGATCGGCGGCATTGTTGGTGATGAGCCAGCTCTGAAACTGGGTCAGGTCGCGTATGTAGGAGCTGAGGGTGTTGGCGGACGCCTGCTTTTCCTCGGCCAGATATTCGCGGTACGCCGCGATATAGTCCGTCATATTCCCTCACCCCTTTCTTCCTAAGACATCCGCGCCAAAATAAGCGCGAAAAATTTCGGTACAATGGCGCACTCCACCACCGTACCGGCCAGAAGCACAAACACACAAAACAACAGCATCCGCCAGTTGATCGCGGCCTTGGCCGCCTGTCCTCTCTCCAGCGACCGGCAGGCGCGGGAAAAGCCGGCTCCCGACAGATACAGCATACACGGCAGTACGAACAGGCACCGCAGCCCCAGCGCCGCCAACGCAAGCAGGACGCCCTCACGTCCCAAGGACGCGGCGAAGCAGCAGACCGAGAAGGACAGGAAGAAGCCCTGCACCCCGCACAGCAGTGGGATCAGCACGGCACCGGCGCCGCTGAGTCCGCATAAAAGCGCCAGCAGCGGGTAACGCAGATAGGCCGCCGCCGCGGAGAGGACAGACGCCGGCTGCTGTACGCGATCCTCAGCCAGCCGTGCATAGCCCTGCACATAGGTACCCAACTGGGTAAGCGCCTCCGCGCCGACCCGTCGTTGGATCGGATACGCCAGCACCATCCCCAGAGCAAAGCATCCACATAAAATGAAAAGACCTCTGTCCGGCGGTGCGGGCAGGCGCGTCTGTCTGTTATACGGCTTCATCGGCTCACCTCGTCCAATTTTATGAGCCAAGCCGTGCAAATAGACCGCGTACGTTCGTACTGAATACTATATGGCAAATCCGACAAATCTGCAAGCGATTTCGCGCAAAAACACGTTTTTTGTAAATTATGTCAAAATGTTATGTAAACACTATTATGTTAACCGCGTGAACACAGACGTTTTCGCCGCCATAAAGTTGCCGAAAACTCCGAGATGTGGCAGGAGCGCGGAAAAATGCGCACAACATATTGACTTTTATTTTCCCGTCTGGCGCGGCAAATCGGCCGTCATTTCCCGTCAAGGAAATCCGGGCGAAAAAAACAAATTCGTTATTTTAACCATGTTCTATTTTATGTCACCGCCGCCCTTTCCCGGTGGCAGGCCACCTCTTCTCTCCCTTACGGTGCTTTCCCGCCTGACGCTTCCCTCTCTTTTTGCCCAGCAGTCCGGCCAGCAGTGCCCCGCCGAATACCGACGCCGTCACGGCAGGACCGTGGATGGAAAACTGCGGCGTACCGCCCAGCGCAATAAGCCATAGCGCCGCGTACAGGCACACCGCCACAGCCGCCGCCTGAGGCAAGGGGCCGCCCTCCCCCTTTCTGACGGCACGGCGGCTGCCGGCAAATACCGCCGCGGCACAGGCGGCACAGACCATAGACGGCGCGGCGCTCTCCGGCAGCAGACCTCTTTGCAGCATCAGCGACGATACCGCCAGCAGCGCCAGTAATGTGAGCATCGCCAGCAGCAGTCCCTGCCACATCGCCGCACCCAGCAGCTTCTTGACAGACATAAAAATACCTCCCCCAAATGCTTTTTCACAGCATATTCGGGGGAGGTATTTTTCTATGCAGAGAACTTACTGGGCGTCCGTCTTGTCGGACTCGGACTTGGTCTCGGTCTCAGCGGGCTTCTCTTCGACCTTCTCCTCAGCAGCCTTCTTGTCCTTCTTGGCGGGACGCTGCTGGGCGGCGGCCTGCTGATCCAGCGTGCCGACCTGGCCGATGGCGGACTTCAGGAACTCCACGCGGACGCGGTCCTCGCTGGTCTCGATGACCACGGTACGATCGGTGATGGCAACAACGCGGCCATACACGCCGCCGATGGTGGTCAGCCAGTCGCCCTTCTTCAGAGCGTTGCGCATCTCCTCGGCCTGCTTCTTCCGCTTGTTCTCGGGACGGATCATCAGGAAGTAAAAGATAGCGATCATCAGAACGATCATCATGATCGTGGAACCCATGCCGGCGCCGGAGGCGGTACCGGAGGCAGTTGCTGCGTATGCGATGTCAAACATGGAAACGTTACTCCTTTTTTACAAACTGCTACTATTATACTCAACCCTACACGCTTTGGCAAGAGGTTTTATACACGTTCCGCCAGTTTTTTGCTGTATACCTCCCGGAAGGCGTCAAAGCTGCCGTTGTCGAGGCTTTCGCGGATGCGCTGGGTCAGCTTGTTATAAAAATACAGGTTATGCATCACCGCCAGACGCATGGCCAGCATCTCCTCCGCCGTGAACAGGTGCCGCAGGTAGGCGCGGCTGAAATTCCGGCACACCGGGCAGTCGCACGCCGGATCGATGGGGCTCTCATCCAGCTTGTACTTGGCGTTTTTGATGTTCAGCGTGCCGCTCCATGTGAACAGCTTGCCGTGCCGGGCGTTGCGGGCGGGCATCACGCAGTCGAAGAAGTCCACGCCCCGGGCCACGCCCTCGATGATGTTGCTGGGCGTTCCCACGCCCATGAGGTAGCGGGGCTTGTCCGCCGGCATATACGGCTCCACCGCATCGATGATCTCGTACATCACCTCTGTCGGCTCGCCCACCGCCAGACCGCCGATGGCAAAGCCGTCGCAGTCGATCTTGGCGATCTGCTGCATATGCCAGATACGCAGGTCGGCGTAGGTCGCGCCCTGATTGATGCCGAACAGCATCTGCTGCGGGTTGATGGTATTGGGCAGCGCGTTGAGCCGGTCATGCTCCGCCTTGCACCGCTCCAGCCAGCGCAGCGTCCGCTCGCAGCTGGCCTTGGCGTAGTCGTAGGCGGCGGGGTTCTCCACGCACTCGTCAAACGCCATGGCGATATCGGAGCCCAGATTGGACTGGATGCGCATACTCTCCTCCGGCCCCATGAAGATACGGTGGCCGTCCAGATGGCTGGCGAAGGTGACGCCCTCCTCGCTGATCTTCCGAAGGCCCGCCAGCGAGAACACTTGAAAGCCGCCGGAATCCGTGAGGATGGGGCCATCCCAGCGCATGAACTTGTGCAGGCCGCCCAGCTGGCGCACCACGTCGTCGCCGGGCCGCAGGTGCAGGTGGTAGGTGTTGGACAGCTCGATCTGCGTGCCGAGCTCCTCTTTCAGATCCAGTGCGCTGACGCCGCCCTTGATGGCCGCCTGCGTGCCTACGTTCATGAAAACCGGCGTCTGTACCTCGCCGCCGTGGGCGCAGGTGAACACGCCCCGCCGGGCCTTGCCCTGCTTCTTGATCACTTTGAACATTTATGCTTCCTCCATATCGTCCAGCGCCTTCTCCGCCATGCGGTGGGAGCCAAGCAGCCAGACCAGATCCCCGCGCTGTATCACAAAATTTACATCCGGCCCGATGATGGGCAGCAGATTCCGCTGCAAGCCAAGGATCATGCAGTCGTAATTCTCCCGCAGGCCGCTGTCCCGGATGGTGCTGCCCGCCAGATGGTCGTTCTTCGCCACATCCAGCGTATAGGTATACAGCGCCTTCTCCCCGGCGATATAGGTGTGCAGCGTGGGGATATCCTCCGCCGCGTCAGCGCCGATGGACAGCCGCAGTGACACCAGATTCTCCTTTTCGCCGATGACCGCCAGCCGGTCGCCCTCGCTCAGCACCATGTCGCCGGAGGGGATGTCAAACTCCTTCTTTCCCCGGACGATCTTGATGATATTCGCGCCGTAGCGCCGTCCCCAGCCCAAGGCGCGCAGATCCTTCCCCGCCTCCTCCGGCGGGCAGATCAGCTCCGTCACATACATCTTCTCGTCCAGCCATGTGGCGTCATTGCTGTCGCCGTACTGCTGCAAAAGGCGCTCGTTGAAGTTGGTGAGGAACCGGGTCTCCACCAGCAGATACGCCGAGGCGAACCAACCGAAGTGTCCGGCCACCAGCACCGCCGCCGCCAGCAGCGGCAATATCCACAGGCTATGGATGCCCAGCACCGAGCGGATGGGCAGGAACACGATAAACACAATGAGCAGCACACGGATGACGCTCAGCGCGATCAGCGGCAGGCGGAAGCTGCGCTTCTTGGCCCACAGCACCGTGTACTGGGGCGAATGGGCGTCGAGCATAGGCCGGACGAACATGGCAATGCACAGGTACACGGCGCACAGCGTCACCGCCTTGCTGACCCACGCCGCCGCAGCGAGCGTCTTTTCCAGCAGCGGCAGCAGCAGCATATCGCCCAGACTGACGATGCCCAGCATCAGCACGCCGTAGAACACCGTTCGCTTTATATAGCGGCGCAGGAACACCGCCCAGTCGCTGTCCTGCTCCTTGGCCGTCTGCTCCGCGTCCGTATAGCTGTCCAGCTTCTGCACCAGCTTTTCCGGCAGCAGCTTTTCGATGCCGTTGCAGATGCTGTCGGCGCTCTTGATAAAGAACGGCGTGGTCAGCGTGGTGATGACGGATACGGAGATGATGATGGGATAGATATAGTCCGCGATCACGCCCAGCGACAGACCCAGCGAGGCGATGATAAATGCAAATTCACCGATCTGCGCCAGCGCGCAGCCGCAGTGGATGGCCTGCCGCAGCGTGTGGCCGGACAGCAGCACGCCCAGCGAGGAGAAGATCAGCTTGCCCACAAGGGTCACCAGCGTCAGGATGAGGATGGGGACGGCATACTTTACCACGGCGCCGGGGTTCAGCATCATACCCACGGAGATGAAGAACACCGCGCCGAACAGATCCTTGACGCCGGCGGTCAGATGCTCCACCCGCTCGGCGTGGACGGTGCCTGCCAGCAGTGAGCCTGCCAGAAACGCGCCCAGCGCCGAGGAAAAGCCCAGCGCGTCCGCCAGCAGCACCATGCCGAAGCAGATGCCCAGCGACACGATGAGCAGCGTCTCGTCGCTCATCAGCTTGGACGCCTTGTTCAGCAGCGTGGGCAGTAGGAAAATGCCCAGCACCAGCCACAGCACCAGATACAGCAGCAGCAGTCCCAGCTGGAGCGCCAGCGCCCCGCCGGAAATGGACTTGCTGACGGAGATGGTGGACAGGATGATCATCATGAAGATACCCGCGATGTCCTCCATCACCAGTGTGCCGAACACCAGCTGGGCGAAGTCCTTCTTCCGGACGTTCAGCTCGTCAAAGGCCTTGATGATAATGGTGGTGGACGACATGGACAGCATACCGCCCAAAAACACGCTGTCCATCGTACCCCAGCCCATGAGCTGTCCCACGGCAAAGCCGAAGGCCAGCATACCGCCGACCTCCACCAGTGCGGTGATGATCGCCGTGCCGCCCACACTGGCCAGCTTGTGGAGATTGAACTCCAGACCGAGGCAGAACATCAGGATGATGATGCCGATCTCGCTCCATGTGGATACCGCCTCGATGTCGGCCAGAGAAAAGAACAGCGGCATATAGGGGCCGATGAGGAAGCCCGCCAGTATGTAACCCAGCACCAGCGGCAGATTCAGCTTTTTGAAGATCACCGTGATCACGCCGCCTGTCAGCAGAATAACGGCGAGATCGGAAACAAGCTCCGGCAGATGCATCTGCGTCCCCCCTTATATTTTATGTGTTTGCGCTCAGTGGATAAACATCGCATCGCCGAAGGAGAAAAAGCGATAGCGCTGCTCCACCGCCTCCTTGTAGGCGGACAGCACGTGCTCCCGACCTGCCAGCGCCGATACCAGCATGATAAGCGTGGACTCCGGCAGATGGAAATTGGTGACCAGCGCATCCATCACCTTGAAGCGGTAGCCGGGATAGATGAAAATATCCGTCCAGCCGGCGCAGGCCCGCATGGTGCCGTCCTCCGCTGCCTGCGACTCCACAGTACGGCAGCTTGTGGTGCCCACGCAGATGACCCTGCCGCCGTTTTTCTTCGTCTCGTTGATAAGGTCTGCCGTCTCCTGCGAGATGACGCAGTATTCACTGTGCATGGCGTGGTCGGTGATCTCCTCCTCCTTCACAGGGCGGAAGGTACCAAGTCCCACATGGAGTGTAACGTATCCAACCTTTACACCCATCTGCTGGATCTTCTCCAGCAGCTCCGGTGTGAAATGCAGTCCCGCAGTGGGGGCGGCGGCAGAACCGTTTACCTTGGAGTAGACGGTCTGATACCGCTCCCGATCCTGCAGCTCCTCCTTGATGTAGGGCGGCAGCGGCATCTTGCCCAGATGATCCAGCACCTCCAGAAAAATACCCTCATAGAAGAACTTCACCAGCCGGTTGCCGCCTGGCAACTCCTCCGCGATCTCTGCCGTCAGCTCGCCGTCACCGAAGGACACCTTCGCTCCCTTGCGCAGCTTCTTGCCCGGACGGACAAGGCACTCCCACACGTTGTCGCCCCGATCGATGAGCAGCAGGATCTCGCAGGCGCCGCCACCCGGCACGCGGTGACCCAGCAGGCGGGCCGGCAGCACTCTGGAATTGTTGAGGATCAGGCAGTCGCCGGGGTGCAGATACTCCGGCAGGTCGAAGAAATGCCGGTGCTCCGTGGCACCGGTGATCTTATCCAACACCAGCAGCCGGGAGGCGTCCCGCTGTGCAATAGGAGTCTGTGCGATCAGCTCCGGCGGCAGGTCAAAATAGAACTCATGGGTCTTCATGTGTACATCTCTCATTTTCTAAAGTAATAATGATTTATTATAATATAAAATCCCGCCGCGTTCAACTCCTTTTCTGTGGGAGTGCACCATCATTCCGATATGACAAGAGGCCGCGGCACTGCCGCGGCCTCTTGGGACGTTGAAGCTATTATGCAGGGGAGGCTCTTACACCAGAACAGCCCGGTGGAACACCTTCTTGCCCTTCTTGATGATAACGCCGTCGCCGGTGAACTGCTCACATCCGAAGGTCGTCTCAATGGCGGACACCTTCTCGTCGTTGACCGTCACACCGCCCTGCTGCACCAGACGGCGAGCCTCACCCTTGGAGGCAGCCAGACCGCACTTGACCAGCAGCGTCAGCACGTCGATGGCGCCGCCGCCGAAGTCGTCGTTGGTCAGCTCTGTGGTGGGCATATGCTCGGTATCACCGGCGCCGGAAAACAGTGCCTTGGAAGCCTGACGGGCCTTTTCCGCCTCGTCCTCACCGTGAACCAGCTTGGTCAGCTCATAGGCCAGGATGTCCTTGGCCTCGTTGAGCTTAGCGCCCTCCCAATCGGCCATGGCGTCGATCTGCTCCAGCGGCAGGAAGGTCAGCATCCGAATGCACTTGAGCACATCGGCGTCATCGATGTTGCGCCAGTACTGATAGAACTCGAAGGGGCTGGTCTTGTTGGGATCCAGCCACACGGCGCCCTTGGCGGTCTTACCCATCTTGTTGCCCTCGGAGTTCAGCAGCAGGGTGATGGTCATGGCGTGGGCGTCCTTACCCAGCTTGCGGCGGATCAGCTCTGTGCCGCCCAGCATATTGCTCCACTGGTCGTTGCCGCCGAACTGCATATTGCAGCCGTAGTGCTGGAACATATAGTAGAAGTCGTAGCTCTGCATGATCATATAGTTGAACTCCAGGAAGCTCAGACCCTTCTCCATGCGCTGCTTGTAGCACTCGGCGCGGAGCATATTGTTCACAGAGAAGCACGCGCCCACCTCTCGCAACAGATCCACATAGTTCAGCTTCAGCAGCCAGTCAGCGTTGTTGAGCATGATGGCCTTACCCTCGCCGAAGTCGATAAACCGCTCCATCTGACGCTTGAAGCACTCGGCGTTGTGGTCGATGTCCTCCTTGGTGAGCATCTTCCGCATATCGGTACGGCCGGAGGGGTCGCCGATCATGGTGGTGCCGCCTCCGATCAGGGCGATGGGCTTGTTGCCCGCCATTTGCAGACGCTTCATCAGGGTCAGAGCCATGAAATGTCCAGCCGTCAAAGAATCCGCCGTGCAGTCAAAGCCGATGTAGAACGTGGCCTTGCCGTTGTTGATCATCTCGCGGATCTCATCCTCGTTGGTGACCTGCGCGATCAGGCCGCGGGCCACCAGTTCCTCATAAATTCCCATGTTTTTCATTTCCTTTCTATTGATATTCGTATCATTTCCTGCGCAGGGGGATGAAAAAACGCCCCCTGCCTGTCGACAGAGGGCGATCAGATCGCGGTACCACCTCATATTCGCCGCGCCCTCGCAGACACGGCCTCGTCGGGTGCTGACACACCCTATCGCGGTAACGGGCGAACCCGACACATCCCTACGCGCCGTCAACACGGCTTCAGGAGGCTGCTCCAGGATGTATTCGCAGATCCCGCCCTCTCCTCCTTTCACCGGCCGGAGGCTCTCTTTGCAGGTGCTGAGACGTGCTACTTCTTCCTTTCATCGCTGTTGCAGTATGAAGTTGAAACCATTTTAGCAGAAAAAATCCGCTTGTCAACTATTATTTCCTATAACGGCAATTTACGCTCGATCACAGGGCGGCGCGGAACTTTTCCGCCTCGGCCAGCAGCTCCTCTGCTCCATTCAGCATGGTCTGGGACACATGGCTGCCGCCGGTGAGCCGCGCCAGCTCCTGCCGCCGCTGCTCCCTGTCCAGCCGCCGCACCGCCGTGTAGGTGCGGCCGTTCTTCTCGCCCTTTTCTACGGAGAAATGTACATCCGCCATGGCAGCCAGCTGGGGCAGATGGGTCACACACAGCACCTGCTTGCGGCGGCTGACGCGGGCCATCTTCTCCGCCACCTTCTGGGCGGCGCGGCCGCTGACGCCGGTATCCACCTCGTCGAACACCATCGTCCCCACCATATCCTGCTCCGACAAGACGTTCTTCATGGCCAGCATGATGCGGGCCAGCTCACCGCCGGAGGCGATCTTGTGGATGGGACGCAGCTCCTCGCCCACGTTGGCGGACATCAAAAACCGCACCTGATCGATACCGTCGGCGCTCAGCGGCTTTTCCGCGATATCCACGGTGAAACGGATCTTGCCCATATCCAGCTGCCGCAGCTCGTCCAGTATCTGGCCGGACAACCGCTCCGCTGCCTGCCGCCGTCCCTCGGAGAGCTGCTGTGCGGCGGTCATAGCGGCCTTCTCCGCCTTGCCGCGCGCCTGCTCCAGGCGGGCCAGTGTATCGCCGGCGTACTCGATCTGCTCCAGCTCGGCGCGGCAGCGCCCCAGATAGGCCAGCATATCCTCCACACTGGGGCCGTACTTCTTTTTCAGCCGGTACAGCTGGTCCATGCGGCTCTCCACATCGTCCAGCTCGTGGGGCGAGAAGTCGAAGCCCTCCCGCTTGTCCTCGATGGTGGCCGCCACGTCATAGGCCTCGCTGTACAGCGCCTCTATGCGCTCATAGAGCTTGGCATAATCCTCGTCCAGATGGCGCACCGCGCCGATGGCGTCCTGCGCCCGGCGCAGAAGCCCCAGCGCACCGTCGCCGCCGTCGTCCCCGTTGAGGGCGTAGTCCGCCTCGGAGACGGCGGAGATGAACTTCTCCGCGTTGCGCAGCAGATTGCGGCGAGCGGAAAGCTCCTCCTCCTCACCGGCCCGGAGCTGCGCCCGTTCCAGCTCGCCGATCTGGTACGTCAGGGTATCCACCCGGCGGGCTTTTTCCGATTCATCCATTTCCAGCGACTGTATTTTCCTCTGAATATCTGTAAAGTCTTTATACTTTTCAGTATACGCATTTATAAGGGTTTCCAGCTTTCCGAAGCTGTCCAGAAGCAGCAGGTGCTGTTCCTCGTCCAAAAGCTGCTGCCCGTCGTGCTGGCCATGGATGTTCAGCAGACGGCCACCCAGCGTTTTCAGCTGCCCCACCGTTACAGGCCGCCCGTTCACCCGGCAGACGTTTTTGCCGTCGCCGTGGATCTCCCGCTGCAGCAGCAGTGAGCCGTCCTCCTCCGGAGCAATGCCCAGCGTCTCCGGTACAGAGGCATCCACGCCGGAGAACACGGCGCTGACAAAGGCTTTATCCATACCGGTGCGGATCAGTTCGCGGCTGGCGCGCTGCCCCAGCACAGCGCCGAGGGCGTCGATGACGATGGACTTGCCCGCACCCGTCTCGCCGGTCAGGGCGTTGAAGCCCGGCTCGAACCGGATGTCCGCCTCCTCGATAATGGCGATATTCTCAATGTGGAGCACTTCCAGCATGGCGTTCTCCTCCCTCGCTCCTTAGCGGAGCATCTGCTTGACCTGCTCGCAGAAATCTACGGCGCGGGCGTTGTCGTGGAACACCAGGAGAATGGTGTCGTCACCCGCCAGCGTCCCCACGATGTCTGTCTCCGCCATATTGTCCAGCGCAAAGGCCGCGCCCTGCGCCATACCCTCGATGGTCTTCAGCACCACCAGATTCTGCGCCGATGCCACCGACAGCACGCACTCCCGGAAGATCGTGCGCAGCTTCTCGGCAAAGTTCAGCTTCGTTTTCTGCACGGACACGGCGTAGCGGTAGCGCCCATGTCCGGTGGGCTCCTTCACCAGATGGAGCTGCTTGATGTCACGGGAAACGGTGGCCTGCGTGCATTTCACGCCGCGCTCCGCCAACAGGCGCAGCAGCTGCTCCTGCGTCTCCACAGCCTCCTGCTCAATGATCTCCAGCAGGATGGTTTGACGGTCATTTTTCATGCTTGGCTGCCTCCATTCCCATTTTTGAATCCAGTATCTCGCAGAAGCTCTTCTTGGAGAGCCGCACCAGCTTTGTGGTGAATCTGGACTGCCGTACCCGCACCTTGTCCCCGTTTTTCAGGGAGAATGCCTTGCCGCCGTCCACGGAGAGATAGACGAACTTCCGATTGGCGTCCGCCGCCTCGATGGTAATGGTGTGATCCGGCGACAGCACATAGCTGCTGGCCCGTGTGGAGTGGGGGCAGATCGGCGTCAGCAGCAGATTTCGCGCCGTAGGCTCCACAATAGGGCCGCCCGCCGCCATGGAGTAGCCCGTGGAGCCGGTAGGCGTGGAGACGATGCCGCCGTCGCCGGTGATCTTTGTCAGCCGCCCCTCCTCCGTGGACACATCCAGCCGAACCACCCGCGCCACAGACCCCTTGGACACCACCGCGTCGTTCAGGGCAATATTGTTGTACGCCAGCTTCCCCTCCCGCAGCACCGTCACATCCAGCATCATCCGGGATTCCACGGAGAAATTCCAGTTTTTCAGGTCGTTGAGCCGCTCCAGTTCATTGGGCTCCAGCTCCGACATAAAGCCGAGGCTGCCCAGATTGATGCCCAGCACCGGTACGTTGTGCAGCGCCACCGTGCGGGCCAGATGCAGGATGGTGCCGTCGCCGCCAAAGGCGATGAGCAGGTCGGCCCGCTTGATCTCCTGCTGTAATTGCCGGATCGGCACACCCAACTGGTCGCCGTAGCCCTCCCGGTTGAAGGGCAGGCACACCACCGTCTCAAAGCCGATATGCTCCAAAATCTCACGGGAGCGCTTGGCCACCGTCAGCTCATCGTCCCGATAGGGGTTCGGGCAAAGGATCACTCGTTTCATTCGTTGTCCCTTCTCTCTTTCAACTCCTCATGGGAGGCATCCACCAGTGCGGTCAGGTCGGGGATGCAGTCTGGCTCCTCGCTCTTTCGCAGATAGCCCAGATACTCGATATTCCCCTCCGGTCCGCGGATCGGCGAATATGTGATACCAAGCACTGTAAAGTGATTATCCTTCGCATGGTTCAGGAAGTTTTCCAGCACCTCCAGATGCACCTTCGGGTCGCGGACGACCCCCTTCTTCCCTACCTTTTCCCGTCCTGCCTCAAACTGCGGCTTGATAAGGCAGGCGATCTCGCCGTCCTGACGCAGCAGACCGTACAGTGCCGGGAAGATCAACTTCAAGGAGATGAACGACACGTCGATAGACGCAAAATCCAGCTCATCCGGGATCTGCTCACGATCCAGATACCGAGCGTTGGTGCGTTCCAGGCACACCACTCGGGGGTCGCTGCGGAGCTTCCAGTCCAACTGACCATACCCCACATCCACGGCATAAACCTTAGATGCGCCGTTTTGCAGCATACAGTCGGTGAAGCCGCCGGTGGAGGCGCCGATGTCGGCGCAGGTCTTTCCCGCCAGCGTGATGGGAAAGGTCTTCATGGCCTTTTCCAGCTTCAATCCGCCGCGGCTGACGTAGGGCAGCGCGTGGCCGCGCACCTCCACAGGTGCGTCCTCCGCCACGGCGGTACCGGGCTTGTCCACCCGCTGTCCGTTGACGAAGACAAGCCCCGCCATAATATTTGCCTGTGCCTTCTGGCGGCTGTCCAGCAGGCCGCGCTCCACCAGAAGCACATCCAATCTCACTTTTTTACTCATGCCAGCACCTCCCTGACAGCAGCCGTCACACCGGCGGCATCCAGTCCCAGCGCGTGATAGAGCTGCTGTACGCCGCCCTGTGCGGGCAGACGCTCTCCGGCGTTCAGCAGCCGCAGTCTCTCCGGCGCGGCGTTCCGCTCCAGCAGTGCGGCAGCCAGACGCTGGCCCACGCAGCCCTGCCGCAGCTGATCCTCCAGCACCACCAGACGCGATGCGCCGTCCAGCGCGCCGCATACCGCGTTCCATTCCAGCGGCGTCACGCGGTTCAGCTTCACCACGCGCACCGCAATACCCTCGTTGGCCAAACGCTCCGCCGCCTCCAGCGCCTGATTCACCAGCAAGCCGTAGGTGACGATGCACGCATCTGTTCCCTGCCGCAGCACCGATACCGCCGCATCGCCGCAGTCCTCGCGGTAGGCGCCTTCGCCGCCCCGGGGATAACGGATCGCCGCAGGCCCCTTGCAGTCGTACAGCGCCGCACGGAGCATATGCCGCAGCTCCGAAAAGCTGGCGGGACAGAACACGGTCATACCGGGGATCTGGGACAGATAATCGATACAGCCATGGTGCGTTTCACCGTCCGCCCCCACCAGACCGGTGCGGTCCACCGCCAGCACCACATGGAGATCGTCCAGTGACACGTCCTGCACCAGCATATCGTAGCCACGTTGGAGGAAGCTGTTATATACTGCAAAGACCGGCAGCAGCCCCTGCTTGGCCATACCCGCGGCCATGGCCACGGCGTGGCCCTCCGCAATGCCCACGTCAAAAAAGCGTCGGGGATGGTTTTTGGCAAAGCCCGTCAGCCCCGTACCGTCCGCCATGGCCGCCGTGATGGCGCAGATGCGCTGGTCGGAGGACGCCAGCGAAGCCAGTTCGCTCCCGAACACCGAGGAAAAGGACGGTGACGGCGGCGCGGACTTGCCGGTGACCGGGTCGAATGGGGACACCCCGTGGAATTTCTCCGGCTCCTGCTCGGCCGGGGCATAGCCCTTGCCCTTTTTCGTATGCACATGCAGCAGCACGGGGCGGTTCAGTTCCTTTGCCGCCCGCAGCATATCGGTCAGCCCCCGTACATCGTGCCCGTCCACCGGCCCCATGTAGGTAAAGCCCATGTCCTCAAACACAGTGCTGACCGGCAGCAGCGACTTCTTCAGCGCCGTTTTCACATCGTGGCTCAGCTCGTACAGCTTCTGTCCGGCCTTGCTGCCGTCCAGCGCCTGCCGGTACTTCTTCTTGAACTCGTAGTAGCCCGCCTTTGTCCGCATCTGTGCCAGATGGCGGGACATACCGCCCACATTGGCGTCGATGGACATACCGTTATCGTTGAGGATCACGATCAGCGGCTCGCCGGAGGCACCCGCGTCGTTGAGTCCCTCAAAGCTCAGACCACCGCCCAGCGCACCGTCACCGATCAACGCCAGCACGCTGTATGACTGGTTTTGCAGCGTCCGCGCCCGCGCCATGCCCAGCGCCACGGATACCGAGTTGGAGGCGTGTCCCGCCACAAAGGCGTCGTGTGCGCTCTCGTAGGGCTTGGGAAAGCCGGAAAGCCCTTCAAACTGCCGCAGAGTGCCGAACAACTCCTGCCGCCCCGTCAGCGCCTTGTGGACGTAGCACTGGTGTCCCACATCAAACACCAGCCTGTCCGTGGCGGTATCAAAAACGCGGTGGATAGCCACCGTAAGCTCCACCGCACCCAAATTGGACGCAAGATGCCCGCCGGTGCGGGACACCTGCTCTACCAAAAACTGCCGCAGCTCCAGGCACAGCAGCTCTGTTTGCTTTTCGGTCAGACGCTTCACATCCGCCGGAGAATGTATCGTTTCCAAGATCAACGTATATACGCCCCTTTTTTCAGCGATAAAGATGCAGCGCATGCATGATCCGCGCCACGCGGTACACCACCTTGGTGCAGTCGTTGATGGCCACCGATTTGCCCAGCGCTTTGCCGCCGATGGTGATGCCGGAGATCAGCGCCGTTACGCCGATGGAGATCAGGACGGACGTGGTACTGAAATCCCGCTGGAGCTGCACCACGATCACCGCCGCCGTGGAGCCGGAGACGATGCCGCAGATGTCGCCCACCACGTCGTTGCACACAGAGCTGACCTGATTGGCGTTCTGCAAGAGGCGGATGGCCTCCCGTCCGCCCTTTTCCTTATGGGCCGCCATGGAGTGGAAGGGCTTGGGATCTGCCGCCGTGACAGCTACGCCCACCATGTCGAAGACGATGCCCAGTCCGATGAACACCGCCAGCACGATGATGGCCACCGCGTAGCCCGCCCCCTCCAGTGCGGAGGAGGAGAAAAAGCTCAGCACGGCGCTGAGTGCCACGGCCAGTAAAAACACCCGCAGGGGCCAGCTGCCCTGCTTCTTTTTCTTCTTTTTATCCTTGTCCGTCAAGTGATCGACCTCACGTTATCATATAGTCATGCTGAACAGGGCGGCTCCGGAAGTAAATCTTGCGGCTTAGGTACGGGTTGGATTTCCCCACAGCACACCTCTCGTCGCCGATAAAGGCGGTTTCCCCTTCGGTGCCGCGTCACGGTGTTGCCCGCCGTGAGACCCGACTGCCACTTAGTCCGCACTGCAATCCCACCGGCGCCCCGTCAGGACAGC
>CAKTPV010000020.1 GCA_934591815.1 uncultured Oscillospiraceae bacterium | reverse complement strand
GCGGTGACTTCGTAGCCGTTGGTCAGACGCACACGGGCGATCTTACGCAGAGCGGAGTTGGGCTTCTTGGGGGTCGCAGTTCTAACGGCAGTGCAGACGCCGCGCTTCTGAGGGGAGCTGAGGTCAGTCTCCTTGTTCTTCAGCGTGTTCAGGCCCTTCTGCATGGCGGGAGAATTGGACTTGTAGGTGCTCTTCTTACGGCCCTGCTTGACCAGCTGGTTAAAAGTAGGCATTTGGTTTCTCCTTTCTCGAAAATTTCCTGGGATGTTTCCCTATATTTTCCACGGAACAAACAGAGTTTATTCCGGCTGGAAACTCATGGTGCCACGATGGCAACGGCGGAGGCCGGTACGGCGATGCCGCAGGCCCGGCCCAGCTGCTGCATGGTCAGGGAGCAGTCCGCCTCCACGCCGCGCTCCCGGCACAGCGTCAGCAGCGGCTCCGTCAGGGCGGGGTCGGCGTCGCAGGCCAGATAGACCCGCTTGGCGCTTCCCTGTGAGACGGCCCTCCGTGTCTGCTTCAAGCCTACCACCTTTTCCTTTGCAGTCAGCTCTCCGGCCACGGATGGTCTCCTCCTGTCATGGCATAGCAAATCCCGCGGGCAATCCCGCGCAATTTGAAATTATAGCATAGGGCGCAAAGTGCGTCAAGTAGAAACCCCACAAAAATTTGTGTAGTTCACTGAATTTTCCTGTGAAAATACGGCGTTTTCACGAAAAGGCCGTTCTCGGCGGAAAAAGCGCCCCTCCGCCGCAGCGGAGGGGCGCTTGCAGTGCGATCGGGATGGGTTACGCCTCGTCGCCGTCGGAGGACTCCTCCGTCTGGACGGGCGTCTCGTCCTCCACGGGGCCGACGGAGGCGGCGTAGACATTCTCCACCGCTTCCTCCTCTTCCTCCACATCGGGGACCATCTCCTCAGCCAGCTTGCGGTAGGCCGTCAGGCCGGCGCCGGCGGGGATGAGCTTACCGATGATGACGTTCTCCTTCAAACCCACCAGATGGTCGACCTTGCCCTTGATGGCGGCCTCGGTCAGGACCTTGGTGGTCTCCTGGAAGGATGCGGCAGACAGGAAGGAATCCGTGGCCAGAGATGCCTTGGTGATACCCATCAGCAGCTGGGTGCAGGTGGCCTCCTGCAGCGGCTCGCCGTCCTCGCGGACCTCGCCGTTGGCGATGCGCTGCCGCACGGCGGCGTTGGCATCCTCCACCTCCAGCACGTCGGCCATGGCGCCGGACAGCAGGGTGGTATCCCCCGCCTCCTCCACGCGGACCTTGCGCATCATCTGGCGGACGATGACCTCAATGTGCTTATCGTTGATATCCACGCCCTGCTGACGGTAGACCTTCAGGACCTCCTGGATCAGGTAGTTGTGGACAGCGGAGGCGCCGCGGATACGCAGCACGTCGTGGGGGTTCAGTGCGCCGTCCTGCAGCTGGCGGCCCTTCTCGATGACCTCGCCGTCCTGCACCAGCAGGCCGGTGTGCGGCACCGCGTAGGTGCGGGTATCGCCGTCGTCGGCGGTGATGATGATGTTCAACAGGCTGCCCTTGGTGGCCTCCTCGAAGCGGACCTTACCGCCGATCTCGGCGATGGTGGCCATCTTCTTGGGCTTGCGGGCCTCAAACAGCTCCTCCACGCGGGGAAGACCCTGGGTGATATCGCCGCCGGCCACGCCGCCGGTATGGAAGGTACGCATGGTCAGCTGGGTACCGGGCTCACCGATGGACTGTGCCGCGATGATGCCGACGGCCTCGCCGGGGCCAACAGGCTTGCTGGTGGCCAGGTTCATGCCGTAGCACTTGGCGCAGATACCGCTGTGTGCGCGGCAGGTCAGCACCGTGCGGATCTCGGCGGAGTGGATGTCGAAGGACTCCAGCAGCGCCGCGTCGCTCTCGGTCATCATGTGATCCTTGGAGATCAGCACCTCGTCGGTGCCGGGCTTCAGGATGTCGTTGACGGGGAAGCGGCCCTTGATGCGCTCGGAGAACTTCTCGATGACCTGGCCGCCCTCGCTGATCTCAGACACCAGAATGCCCTTGGCGGCGCCGCAGTCCGCCTCGCGGATGATGACGTCCTGACAGACGTCCACCATGCGGCGGGTCAGGTAGCCGGAGTCGGCGGTACGCAGAGCGGTATCGGCCAGACCCTTACGGGCGCCTCGGCTGGAGGTAAAGTACTCCAGCACGCTCAGGCCCTCACGGAAGTTGGCCTTGATGGGGATCTCGATGGTCTTACCGGCGGTGTTGGCCATCAGGCCGCGCATACCGGTGAGCTGACGGATCTGCTTCATGGAGCCGCGGGCGCCGGAATCCGCCATCATGAAGATGGGGTTGTACTTGTTCATGTTGGCGGTCAGGGCGTCGGTCACGTCGGCGGTGGTCTTCTCCCACTCGCGGACTACCAGCTTGTAGCGCTCCTCGTCGGTGATGAAGCCCATGTTGTACTGGTCCTCGATGTCCACCACGCGCTTTTCTGTCTCGCCGATCAGCTCGTACTTGGCCTTAGGCACCGTCATATCCGCGATGGAGATGGTGATGGAGCCGCGGGTGGAGTACTTGTAGCCGGTGGCCTTGATGTTGTCCAGCACCTCGGCAGCGATGGTGAAGCCGTACTGCTTGATGGTCCTGTCGACGATCTTGCCCAGCAGCTTCTTGCCGCACGTCTCGGTGATCTCGTAGTCGAAGAACTTGTCGGAGGGTGTGCCGTCCTCGTTGAAGCGCTTCACGAAGCCCAGATCCTGCGGGATGTTGCGGTTGAAGATGATGCGGCCTGCGGTGGCGCGCACCACATGGCTGACCTTCTCGCCGTTCAGCTCCTTGGTGACGCGCACCCACACGGGCTGGTGGATGCCGATAACGTGCTCGTTGTAGGCCATCAGCGCCTCGTCCTCGTCGCGGTAGATGTTCAGATGAGTGTTGGCCTTCTCCTCGTCGGTGAGCTCGTCGTAGGTCTTGCCGGCCAGCGCGAAGTCCACGCCCTCCGGCCACAGCTCGTCGTTGGTCATCTGGCTGACGCCGTTCTCAAACCGCTCGAAGGTCAGGTAGTAGGAGCCCAGCACCATGTCCTGCGTGGGGACGGTGACGGGGCCGCCGTCCTGAGGACGCAGCAGGTTGTTGGCGGACAGCATCAGCAGACGCGCCTCAGCCTGTGCCTCGGCGGACAGGGGAACGTGAATGGCCATCTGGTCGCCGTCGAAGTCGGCGTTGAAGGCGGTGCAGTTCAGGGGATGCAGCTTCAGAGCGCGACCCTCCACCAGCACCGGCTCGAAGGCCTGAATGCCCAGGCGGTGCAGCGTAGGCGCACGGTTCAGCATGACGGGGTGATCCTTGATGATCTCGTCCAGCGCGTCCCACACCTCGGTGCGTCCCTTGTCCACCATCTTCTTGGCGGACTTGATGTTGTTGGCGCTGCCGTCCTCCACCAGCTTCTTCATGATGAAGGGGCGGAACAGCTCCACGGCCATCTCCTTGGGCACGCCGCACTGGTAGATCTTCAGCTCGGGGCCGACCACGATAACGCTTCGGCCGGAGTAGTCCACGCGCTTGCCCAGCAGGTTCTGGCGGAAGCGACCCTGCTTGCCCTTGAGCATATCGCTCAGGGACTTGAGGGCGCGGTTGTTGGCGCCGGTAACGGGACGACCGCGGCGACCGTTGTCGATCAGGGCGTCCACCGCCTCCTGCAGCATGCGCTTCTCGTTGCGGACGATGATATCGGGCGCCTTCAGCTCCATCAGGCGCTTCAGGCGGTTGTTGCGGTTGATGACCCGGCGGTACAGATCGTTCAGGTCGGAGGTGGCAAAGCGGCCGCCGTCCAGCTGCACCATGGGGCGGATCTCCGGAGGAATGACGGGCAGCACGTCGATGACCATCCACTCCGGCTTGTTGCCGGACAGACGGAAGGCGTCCACCACCTCCAGCCGCTTGACCACCCGTGCCTTCTTCTGGCCGGAGGTGGTCTTCAGCTCGGCGTGGAGCTGCTCGCTGAGCTGCTCCAGATCGATCTGCTGCAGCAGCTCCTTCACGGCCTCGGCGCCCATGCCGGCGCGGAAGTCGTCCTCGTACTTCTCCCGCATGTCGCGGTATTCCTTCTCGGAGAGGATCTGGTTCTTGGCCAGCGGCGTCTCGCCGGGATCGGTGACGATATAGGCGGCGAAGTACAGCACCTTCTCCAGAATACGGGGGCTGATGTCCAGCAGCAGACCCATGCGGGAGGGGATGCCCTTGAAATACCAGATATGGCTGACGGGGGTGGCCAGCTCGATGTGACCCATGCGCTCGCGGCGCACCTTGGCACGGGTGACCTCCACGCCGCAGCGGTCGCAGATCTTGCCCTTGTAGCGGATCTTCTTATACTTGCCGCAGTGGCACTCCCAGTCCTTGGTGGGCCCGAAAATGCGCTCGCAGAACAGGCCGTCGCGCTCCGGCTTCAGGGTACGGTAGTTGATGGTCTCCGGCTTCTTTACCTCGCCGTAGGACCACTCGCGGATCATTTCCGGAGAAGCGATGCCGATCTTGATGGCGTCAAATGTTGCGTAACTCATAATTCAGCTCCTCCCTTTCCTTAAAACTCGTCGCCTTCATCGTCGTCGGCATAGGAGGCGTCGACCTCCTCGTCGGCCACATAGTCGAAGCCGGCATCCGCCAGTTCGTCCTCGTCGGCGTAACGGTTCTGTCTTTCGTTGTCGGCGTCCATGCGCGCCAGATTGAAGGTGTCCAGAGCGTCCTCGTCCTCCTTCAGCTCGATCTGGTTGCCGTCGGCGTCCAGCACCTGAATATCCAGGCACAGGGACTGCAGCTCCTTGACCAGCACCTTGAAGGATTCCGGCACGCCGGGGGTGGGCACGTTGTGACCCTTGACGATGGACTCGTAGGTGCGGACACGGCCGGTGACATCGTCGGACTTGACGGTGAGGATCTCCTGCAGGGTGTAGCTGGCGCCGTAGGCCTCCAGCGCCCACACTTCCATCTCGCCGAAGCGCTGACCGCCGAACTGCGCCTTGCCGCCCAGAGGCTGCTGGGTGACCAGGGAGTAGGGGCCGGTGGAACGGGCGTGGATCTTATCATCCACCAGATGGTGCAGCTTCAGGAAGTAGACGTAGCCCACCGTGACCTTGTTGTCGAAGCGCTCACCGGTGCGGCCGTCGTACAGCCAGCTCTTGCCCTCGGGATCGAGGCCGGCCAGCTCCAGCGCCTCCGCGATGTCCTTGTCGGTGGCGCCGTCGAAAATGGGGGTGGCCACCTTCCAGCCCAGGGTCTTGGCGGCGTAGCCCAGATGAACCTCCAGCACCTGGCCGATGTTCATACGGGAGGGCACGCCCAGGGGGTTCAGCACGATATCCAGCGGCGTGCCGTCGGGCAGGAAGGGCATATCCTCCTGGGGCAGCACGCGGGAGACAACGCCCTTGTTACCGTGACGGCCGGCCATCTTGTCGCCCACCTGGATCTTGCGGCGCTGGGCGATGTAGACGCGGACGACCTCGTTGACGCCCGGCCCCAGCTCGTCGCCGTTCTCGCGGGTGAACACCTTGGCATCCACCACGATGCCGCTCTCGCCGTGGGGCACCTTCAGAGAGGTGTCGCGGACCTCGCGGGCCTTTTCACCGAAGATGGCGCGCAGCAGGCGCTCCTCGGCGGTGAGATCCGTCTCGCCCTTGGGCGTGACCTTACCCACCAGAATATCACCGGCGTGAACCTCCGCGCCGATGCGGATGATGCCGCGCTCGTCCAGATCCTTCAGAGCCTCCTCGCCCACGTTGGAAATGTCGCGGGTGATCTCCTCAGGCCCCAGCTTGGTATCGCGGGCGTCGATCTCGTACTCCTCGATATGGATGGAGGTGTAGACGTCCTCCTTGACCAGGCGCTCGTTCAGCAGGACGGCGTCCTCGTAGTTGTAGCCTTCCCACGTCATGAAGCCCACCAGGATGTTGCGGCCAAGGGCGATCTCGCCCTGCTCGGTGGCGGGACCGTCGGCCAGCACGGTGGGATCGTCGCCGCCGTGGACGCGCTCGCCCACGGAGACGATAGGCTTCTGATTGATGCAGGTGCCGTGGTTGGAGCGCAGGAACTTGATGAGCTTGTAGTCCTTCGTCTCGCCGCTGTCGTACTTGACGGAGACGTTGGTGGCGTCCACCTTGGTGACAACGCCGTCGCCCTCGGCCAGCACCGCTACCTCGGAATCCAGGCAGATCTTGTGCTCCATGCCGGTGCCCACGATGGGCGCCTCCGGCTTCAGCAGGGGCACGGCCTGACGCTGCATGTTGGCGCCCATCAGGGCGCGGTTGGCGTCGTCGTTGGGCAGGAAGGGGATCATGGCCGTGGCGATGGACACCATCATGCGGGGGCTGACGTCGATGTAGTCCACGCCGCTGCGGGGCACCTCCACGATCTCGTCGCGGTGGCGGCAGGTGATACGCTCGTTGGTCAGGCAGCCGTTCTTGTCCACCGGCTCCGCGGCCTGACCCACCACATACTGATCCTCCACATCGGCGGTCATGTAGGTGATGTCGTCGGAGACGTGACCCGTCTCGTGATCCACGGCGCGGTAGGGCGCCTCGATAAAGCCGTACTCGTTGATACGGGCGTAGGTAGCCAGATAGGAGATCAGGCCGATATTGGGGCCTTCAGGCGTCTCGATGGGGCACATACGGCCGTAGTGGGAGTAGTGCACGTCTCGGACTTCCATGTTGGCGCGCTCGCGGCTCAGACCGCCGGGACCCAGCGCGGACAGACGGCGCTTGTGGGTCAGCTCGGCCAGCGGGTTCGTCTGATCCATGAACTGGCTCAGGGGGCTGGAGCCGAAGAACTCCTTGATGGCGGCGGTGACGGGGCGGATGTTGATCAGGCTCTGGGGCGTGACGATGTCCAGATCCTGAATGGTCATGCGCTCGCGGATCACGCGCTCCATGCGGCTGAAGCCGATGCGGAACTGGTTCTGCAGCAGCTCGCCCACGCAGCGCAGACGGCGGTTGCCCAGATGGTCGATGTCGTCCTTGTTCACAAGGCCGCGGGCCAGCGCGTTCATATAGTTGATGGATGCAAAAATATCATCCACGATGATGTGCTTGGGTACCAGCTCGTCGGCGTGCAGACGGCACTGGGCGATCAGCTCCTCACCGCTGTACTGACCCAGCAGCTCCTGCAGCACGTCGAAGCGGACACGCTCCTTGATGCCGCACTGCTCCTTGGGGTCGAAGTCCACATAGCGGGACATATCGCACATCTTATTGGTGAAGATCTTCAGCGTCTCGCCGGACTCCAGCGCCACGGTGATCTCGTACACGCCCACGGCGTCCAGCTCGGCGCAGTCGGCGGCAGTCAGCACATGGCCGTCCTCGAAGATGATCTCGCCGGTGGCGGGGTTCGCCACGGGCATCGCCAGCTTCTGGCCCTTGGCGCGGGACCAGATGGTCAGCTTCTTATTGAACTTGTACCGGCCCACCATGGACAGGTCGTAGCGGCGGGGATCGAAGAACAGACCCTGCAGCAGCGTCTCCGCGGAATCCACCGTGGGGGGCTCGCCGGGGCGCAGCTTGCGGTAGATCTCCAGCAGCGCCTCCTCGTAGGTCTTGCAGGTGTCCTTCTCCAGCGTGGCCACGATACGGCGGTCATCGCCGAAGCGCTCCAGGATCTCGCCGTCGGTCTTGAGACCCAGCGCACGGATCAGGCAGGTGATGGGCAGCTTGCGGTTCTTGTCGATGCGGACCCAGAACACCTCGCTGGTGTCGGTCTCGTACTCCAGCCATGCGCCGCGGTAGGGGATGACGGTGCTGGTCAGCAGGGGCAGATCGGTCTTCAGGTCGATCTCCTTGCCGTAGTACACGCCGGGGGAGCGGACGATCTGGCTGACCACCACGCGCTCGGCGCCGTTGATGACAAAGGTGCCGCCGTGGGTCATCAGCGGGAAATCTCCCATGAAGATCTCCTGCTCCTTGATCTCGCCGGTCTCCTTGTTGTGCAGACGTACCCGCACCTTCATGGGAGCGGCATACGTGGCGTCACGCGCCTTGCACTCCTCCACGTCATACTTGGGTTTCTCGTCCATGCTGTAATCAATGAAGCTCAGCTCCAGATTACCGGCATAGTCCGTGATAGAAGCCACGTCGGCAAATACCTCCCGCAGGCCGGTCTCCAGGAACCACTTGTAGGATCTCTTCTGGATCTCCAGCAGGTTGGGCATCGCCAT
The DNA here is from genome assembly GCA_934591815.1 of uncultured Oscillospiraceae bacterium. Classification (GTDB taxonomy): domain Bacteria; phylum Bacillota; class Clostridia; order Oscillospirales; family Oscillospiraceae; genus Vescimonas. Next base: position 26,855 of record CAKTPV010000020.1, on the reverse strand, counting down.
GACCTCTTCGTGGCGGGCAAAATTCTTGCGCAGGGTCTTGCCGTAGTACTTGTCCTTAGCCATTCAACGATCACGCCTTTCTCTTTGTTACTTCTGTTCCGGCCGCGTCCGGCCTCGCCAAAGCCGTTCACGACCCCTATGGGGCGGCTCCGTGGTGATACGCACGGTTTTGTTGTTGCTTTTTACGTCAACACTCTTGTGTTTCACCGGCGGAGATGGTATACTGCGTTCAGATGAAAGTGGGGGCTTATTTGCGCCCACTTTTCCAATATAAGCGTCTCATTATATCAAACTTCCCGTACGGTGTCAAGCACCATTTGCGCCTTCGGGCGCTTTTTTCTGCCGCAGCGCCCCTCCCCGTGAAAAAACACCCGCAGCCATGTGGCTGCGGGTGTTTTTATCTATATGTTCTTTTTCTTTGCGCCGTGGGACGGCTCCAACCGCACCACGCTCTCGATATGTGCATCATTGTCCAAACTCAAGCTCATATCTTCCGCAATGATTGGGAGCTTGAATTTGATGGACTTGAGCCACTGGCCGTTGGGCTGCCGTTCCTCATAAATCTGGACTTCGGAAAGCAGCGATTCCATAAGCTGCCGCTTTTCCTGATCGTCCATGACGGAATAGAGCTTATCAAAGTAAATCAGCACCTTGTAGATATTGTCGCCTGTCAGCTTTTCCGCCTCAATCGCCATCTTCTTGGCTCTGGCAGCAACGAGCTGGTTTTCTGTATCCTCGATCTTATCATACATCTTGTAAAGCCGGTCATCAAGGTCTGCTTTGCGTTTGATGTAGTGCTTATCGTCCGGGTCAAGAGAATCAATTTCATCCATCAGCCGTGCCTTTACGGAATAGCTCTGGCGAAGCTGCTTTTCATGCGCCGCGATCTCCTGCTCAATGGCAGAGGTATCCACCTTCATGCTGATCTTTTCCTGCATCATGGCGGCAAATTTCGGATTGCTTACCAGCTTTACAATGACCTCTGCAACGGCGCTGTCCAGCAGTTCTTCATTGATCTGCTTCTTGAAGTCGCATTTATGACCGCGCGTCATCGCACGGTGCTTACAGCTGTAATAAAAGAAGTCCTTGTATTTCGTACCATCTGCTTTATGCTTGATGCTTTTGTTTCCATACATTCCTACGCCGCAGACCGGGCATTTCACAATACCGGACAGCAGATGTATTTTTGTATCCTTGCCCCTGTTGACGTGTTCGTATTTCTCCGCTTGTGCCAGTAGCTTGACCTGCGCCTCGTGCCATAGTTCTTCGGAGACGATTCCCTCATGCAGACCATCTACCAGCAGATAATCGTCTTGTTCTACCAGCCGGTAATCATTTCGGGTGCCATGCACCTTCTCCGTTCGACGTCTGCCATAGGCGATTTTCCCGCAGTATACCGGATTTTTTAGAATCCTGCGGATCAACGCTGCATCGAATAAGGGATTTTTTCCGTTTTGCCTTTGAATTTTGTGAATCCCGTGGGTTGCAAGGTATTTTGCAAGGCCGTTTGCGCCGGTATCCGTATGCACATACTGGTCAAAAATCACGCGGATTGCCGCAGCTTCTTCCTCATTGATGAAAAGCTGTCCCTTTTCCAGCTTATAGCCATAAGGCGCAAAACCGCCGTTCCATTTCCCCTCACGGGCTTTCTGGATTCTGCCCTCCATCGTCTGCACACGGATGTTTTCACGCTCAATCTCCGCAACCGCCGACAAAACGGAGATCATCAGCTTCCCCGCATCCTTGGAGGAATCGATCCCATCCTCCACGCAAATCAGATTGACACCGAAATCCTGCATGACCTGTAAAGTGGAAAGAACGTCTGCCGCATTTCTGCCGAAGCGCGAAAGCTTGAACACCAGCACATAGGATACGCCGTCCTTGCCGGACTTGATGTCCTCCATCATCTGATTGAACTGGATTCTGCCCTCTATGGACTTGCCGGATTTTCCGGCGTCCTCATATTCGCCCACAATCTCATAGTCATTGAACTCGGCATAGGCTTTCATTCTGGATTTCTGGGCATCCAGAGAGTATCCGTCAATCTGCATGGCGGTAGACACGCGAGTATAGATATAGACTTTTATCTTTTCTTTTTTCATCGCATCTTCTCCACCCCAGCTTACTTTTTATCTGTTTTCTGCTCCAACAACTTGATGGAATCCAGATAATCGCGCTCAACTTCGCTGAGGGTACGGGCCTTGTATTTTCTGTACTCGCCGGTTGCCTTGTCGATAGCCTGCTTATGGCTGACGCTTCCGTTGCCAATCAGCAGTTGCTCTCCGCTCATGGTCAGAATCCGATCAAGATGCTCTGACCAATCCTGCATGGTCATTGCCTGCTCCCGCTCCGCCTGTCGTTCCGCAAAATCCAGATAGCCGGACACAAGCTGCCCCATAGCACGAAGCTCTTTCTCGTTCAGATAGTTCTTGGCAACTACCGCCTCTTTCAGCGTGGGCTGACTGCCCGCAAAGGTGGTCAAGCCCATAAATTCTTTCTCCGCATCGGCGCGTGTGTAGATGACCTCCGCCGCTGTTTGCCCATGAATGGCATAATGAATTTTGTTTTGGACTTTCTTAAAAAACTGAATGGAGATTTCCGCCTTGGGGTCATAGTCAATACTGGTTGCGTAGATTTCAAGCACCTGACGGTAAAACACCTTTTCGGAAGCGCGGATATCGCGGATACGCTCCAGCAACTCCTTGAAGTATCCGCCGCCACCCAGATTTTTCAGGCGCTCATCATCCAGAGCAAAGCCTTTTCGCATATACTCCTTCAAAATCCCCGTTGCCCAAATACGAAACTGCACGCCGCGCTGAGATTTCACACGGTAGCCGACAGAAATGATGACATCGAGATTATAGTAATCCACCTGATAAGTCTTACCGTCAGCGGCAGTTGTTGCAAAATTTGCAACAACTGCTTCTCGCTTCAATTCGCCCTCAGTGAAAATGTTCTTGATATGTCTGGAAATGGTAGATTTGTCTCTCTGAAACAACTCTGCCATCTGGTCAACGGACAGCCAAACCGTATCGCCGTCAAAGGTCGTTTCGATCTTTGTCAAGCCATCCTCTGTGGTATAAATCATCATTTCAGAATTGTTCTGCTCATTCTCCCAGCGTTCCATGGTCACTTCACCTCGTTTTCTGCCATTGCAGGAGCAAAAGCTCCTGCAATGGCGGTTTGGACACTTATTTCATGATAATTATATCATGCCGCTTTCGCTGATTCAATATCGCTTTCGTGAATATTCTTATCAGTATCATCTTTTTCAGACACGGCTTCCTCTATGACGAGATCGGGCAGCGCATCAAGATTCAGAACCACGGCATACTTTTCAATCAAATTTGCCAGCAAAGCGGCGAAACCGCTCCATTCATCTACCATAGGCAGTCTCCCTCTCTTTCTCCGTTCTGTGTGTATATGCCGCCAGCACTTCCTCCGGAATACGATCCAGTACGGCGACGACATCCTCATAATCCCGATGCAGCTTGGCGTCAGCCAGCTTTTTCAAAGTGCTTTCCTGTGTGGCTTTGTCCAGCGACTGCTCCAACTGCTCCGTTTTCTTTTTCAGCTTTTTATTTTCGGCAGTTGTGACCGTGAACGCCGTATTGTACTTTTTCAGTGTCGTGTGCATCTGCTCCACAGCAGGAATATACTTGTCCAAAAAAGCGCCGATTTCTGCTGCTTTCCCCTTGACATTGAACGCATTGACGCCTGAAAGCAATTCTTCTAACTTGGCCTTCTGCTTAGTCAGGCGAGTCATCTCCTTGAACAGTCGCGGCGGGATATGGTCGCGTCCAGTTTCGCTGGCACTCTCGCCGCGCTCCAAATCCGGGTATTTTTTGACCATATGCTCCCAAAATCTGTCCTGCCATTGCGTTAGCTTCTTCTTGTTGCCTACGATTTCCTTGGCGGAGAGCCGCCCATCCGCTGTCAGCGGGACAAAGCAAAGGTGCATATGGGGCGTTTTCTCGTCCATATGCACCACGGCGGAGATGATGGTTTTCGGGTCCTGGTGTTCCCGGATGAAATTCAGCGTCTCGGTGAAATAGGCTTTGACCTCACTTTTCTTCTTACCCTTGAAAAACTCCGGGCTGGCCGTTACCAGCGCCTCCACCACGCGCACACTGTCCGACCGCGTGCGGCAGCCCGCCTCCGCGATCTGCTTTTCCGCCTCGGCGCGGTACTTGCGCTGCGGCGTCACCAGATGAAAATTGAGGTGACTGCGGGACGTGTCCACGTCGGGATTGCTGGCGTATTTCTCTTTCGTGCGCTCATTGTGCGCCTCAATATTGGAAATTTCCGGTCCTTTGTACTTGGCAAATCGGAGAATCGCAAACTGCGGCTTGCTCATTTATCTCTCCCTCCGTTTCTGCCATACGAGGTCATACCCCAGCACATCAGCCAGTTCCATGACTTCTTTGTAGCGGATGCTCTCCCTTTGCAGTTTGGCAGACAGGTTGGAAACACTGTCTGACCAGCCATATTCGTCATGCAAGAGGTCAACAACCTCCTGCATGGTAAAACCGGTGCGGACGATCTGCGCCTTGATTTCGTTGCGTACATTCATATTCAAATTCCCTCCAAAATTCAGATCATGAAACAGCGAAGCAGGTACGCTTTCCGACGTATCCGCTTCGCTGTGTCGTAAAAATTTCTGTTGCGATAAAATCCGTTCAGAATCGCCGGTATGATCTCCTGTCCACAGAGGACACCTACCGTTTTTTCTGTTCCGCGTGACTTGACCTCAAACCGTGTGATTCCACACGTTTCAGCGCACTGGCTTTCCTGTTCCGAGAAGCGCGATTTCGTGAAACCATTTCTGCCATCGGTCAAAAACTTTGCGGATTTCACTTGTCTTGATTTCTGCCCTGAAATATAGGCTCTGCTCATAAGCGTTTTCCTGTATAGCGGCGTTTGGGGTAAAACGCTGCGTACATACGTACACGGCGCGGCGGGCAAAATCAATCCCGCCACCCTTCCAGTACGTACGTATGCTCTGAAACATCGGAAAACCCGTTTATATTGGGTCTGGCAATCGCTTCAATCCCGAAGAATCCCCATACCCGCCGACCGGCGGCATTCGTAATCTTGTTGCAGTATTCAAGATTGTACTTGCTTTGGTTCGCAATCACGTTATCGCTGAAGCTGCGGCGTTTCAGCGGCGTCAGATTGTTTTCCTCGCACCACATCCGGTAAATCTCGTACAAATCCTTTGAGCTGATGCTGCTGTCCGCTTTCAGCCGGATGTATCCCTCTGATTCCAGAAAATCAAAGACGTTGTTGCTATCCCGCTTGACTGCCTCCCGATTATCCCGTGTGCGCTGGCTCTCCGTGAACTTGAAGTTGTTGGCAACAAGCCGCTGTAAGCCCTCAAATGCCCACAGGAAGATACCCTCGACCTCCGCTTTCATTTTTTCGGCAAGATCAGGATCATCTACCCGCCCCGCAGGCTTTTCCTTGGTGGTCAGTATAAGCTGGCGGCGGTAAAATCCGTCGCTTCGGTCATATAGCGCTTGCAGATCGCCATTGGAGAACGCCAGCAGGCGGGCAAACATCCAGCCCTGATAGCTCTGCTTGCCTTTGCGCTCCAGATCCATCTTGCCTTGGGCGGTCACGATGGACTTGACATAGTTGGTCTGCCGCAGCGCTTCCATCCGCATATCGTCATCCACGCACAACAGAATGTGTTCCAGATCCGCACGGGCAAACCGGTTTTCAGAAATCTTCCCGATACTGCCGTCCTTCATATTGCTGCCGAGAAGCGCACCCAGTACAGCGCCGATCTGCGATTTTCCTTCGCCGCCGTTTCCCTTAATCACCATCATGCGCTGCCCCTTGTTGCTGGGAATCAAGCAATAACCGATGAACTCCTGCAAGGTGGGAATATCCTCCGTGTAAAGAAGTCCATCCAGAAAGGAAAGCCACCGAACGGGAGCCGGTGCGTCAGGGCGGTATGCCACCGGCAGTCTGCTCCGCACAATGTTCGGTCTGCCCTCGGTAAAGCTGCCATCCAGCTTCAAAGTACCGTTTGCCAGATGGATTCTATCTGCCTCCGGCGCAAAGTCCTCCACATGAGCTGCCAGCTTCATCACTTCCAGAATGTTGGTGATCTTTCGAGGGATATTGTTCACGGCGCAGCATTTCAGTTCCTCATAGATTTCGCCCAGGAGCGGCAGATCGTCGGTCACCCTGCCGTCCGGCGTAAAGAAAGCACCGTTGGCAAAGATGATTTTCCGGCTGTTCAGAAATTCATCACAGAACAGTGCCTCGTTAATATTCGTGCCGTCAAACCAGATAGGCGCGTCTAAATTAGCTGATTTCCGTTTCGTCACAGGCATCCACCTCCTTTGCCGTCCGTTTCAGGCGTTCTTCCAGCCGGTCGATCATGCCGTCCTTTTGCAGCATATCCACGGTTTTCACGCGGACCTCCAACTCCGCAAAGGTTAAAATATCTGTCAGATCCTCGATATAATCGAGCATCTGGCAGGCTTCCACAAAGCGGTCATCAAGAGTATCCTCCGGCGTTTTGGGTGCGTACTGCACCTTCCAATGTTCCAAAAGATGCAGATAATCGCACAATATCCGCTGACAATGCAGCGTCTCATTCTGGAACGCCTTTGCCAGCGGATATTTCGGCTTCCGCAGCGCTGCCGCAGCCGGGGGCTTGTCCGGGTCGATTCCAAAGTCATACGCCAGCTTCTTCGCTGCGTCATAGCCGCTCAGGCCGAACAGCTTTGCCACAAGGTCGATCACATCGCCGTGGGCTCCGCACCCGAAGCAGTAGAAGTAATCCTCATTCAGCTTCATACTGGGTGTACGGTCGTTGTGGAAGGGACAGCAGACCATGTTGCCACGGTTTACTTCCAATCCGTAGTATTCGGCAGCCTCTTTCACGGAAACTGCCATCTTGATTTGTGTAAATAAATCCATACCTGTTTCCTCCTGTAAAATAATTGAACTTCGCCGTTCTACCCGATGCCGTTCCTGCCCGAGTCCTTACCCCGGCGTTGCCTCTTCCTTGGTACGCGGAATGCGGTACTTCTCCGGAAGCATATCCTCATCGGACGATCATGAACTTTTCAAGGTGCTGCGTGGTTTACGTCTAAATTTTAGTAAGAAAACAGGCCCTTTCCCGTATATCCAAGAGGTAGGAAAAGTGGGGTAGAAGTTGAAATTTTCCACGCTTTGAGACACAAAACGGAAAAGCATGATATAATACAGAAAAATGGAAAAGGAGGCTGCTGTATGCAAGTCAAGCTGACAATCGGAGAGCGGTTGAAAGATTTACGAGTAGAGCGAAAGCTGACCTTGGAGCAGCTTTCCGCCGAGGTGGGTATCTCGAAATCCGCACTTGGCAAATATGAATCAGATAACGGCAAGGACATCAGCCCGTACAGCATTCTGTTGCTGGCTGACTATTACGGTGTTTCCTGCGACTATCTGATGGGACGGACGGAAACAAAAAATCACCCAAACACAGCTCTGCATGAGCTGCATTTGAGTGATGCTTCGATTGATGTATTAAGAACGGGCAAGTTCAACCACCGGCTGCTGTCGGAGCTGATCTGCCACAAGGATTTTCAGCGGTTTTTGCTGGATGCTGAGATTTACGTTGACCGGATCGCGGATATGCGCGTCAACGATATGAATGCCGTGCTGGAAGCTGTCCGGCAGATGGCATTGATGAAAAACGGTGGCGAAGAAAACGACCTGCACCTGCGGACGTTAGAAGTGGCGCAGATTCGGGAAGATGAATATTTCGGAAGCCTGATTGCAGATGACCTGAAAGGCATCCTCCGTGACATTCGGAGTGAACACCGCCCCGACACCATGACTGCGGATGAAGTCTCCTTTGCAGAAAATATGCAGAACCAGTTACGGGAGGCAATGAACTTTGAGGGAAGCTCCGAAGAAAAGAAGGCGAAAGCTTTGCTTGCCACATTAGGGATTGATTACGATGCCATCACAATGGAACAATTTGTCAACTTGATTGAGGTTCTAAAGCTGTCCAAACACCTGAAAACTCCCATCAGCCAGCGCGGGAAAACGACCATGACCCACGGCAAGGGAAAACGGAAAAAACGTTGAAACTGGAGCGGCGCTGCGGCGGGACGGGGGCTTTTATATACCTCTGCTTCCTTTTCCGGACAGTCGGATTTTGCTTCTCAAAAATCCTGCGTTTGTGCTGTAGCTCACATCACAAAATCCGCCTGGCCTACTGCCGCGAAAAAGCATTTATCGCCACACTCTGCCGCACCGCAGAGTACGCCGCCAACCCCTTTCCCGCGTCAGCCGGAAGCAAAGGTATAACACACTAGACTTTGCAGAGCAAAATCGTGTGCCAACAGGGATGCTCGCGCCCCTATTGGAAACCCAGCGGCAAAGAGATGCTCCCTTTGCAATCCCTCATTTCCCTCGCAGGTGCATATACAAACTGCAAAAGGCAGCCTGTCATGCCTGCTCAGAAAACACAAAACCGCTGTAATTTCCATTTTGCACGGGATGGGAATTACAGCGGTTTCTTTCTGACGCACAGAGCAGCTTCACTCCGTATAATACTGCGCCTGTGCGTTCCAGAGCGCGTAGTATTTGCCGCCCCGATCAGCGAGCAATTCGGCGTGACTGCCCTGCTGGATGACCGCGCCCTCGTGGAACACGGCAATCTCGTCGCAGAATTTGCAGGAGGACAGGCGGTGGGAGATATAGATGGCAGTCTTATCACCTGCGATCTCATCGAACTTACTGTAGATCTCCGCCTCGGCGATGGGGTCCAGTGCCGCCGTTGGCTCGTCGAGGATGATAAAGGGCGCGTCCTTATAGAGCGCGCGGGCAATGGCGATCTTCTGCGCCTCGCCGCCGGAAACCTCGACACCGTCCTCGGAGAGATTTTTGTAAAGCATGGTGTCCAGACCCTTTTCCATCGCTGCAAGACGGTCTGCGAAGCCTGCATCGATCAGAGCCTTCTTTGCCCGGTCACGGTCATATTCCATGCTGCCCGCCACATTGGCGCCCAAAGGCTGGCAGATGAGCTGGAAATCCTGAAATACCACGGAAAATATTCCCATGTAATCGTCATAGCGGTACTTGCGGATGTCGATGCCGTTGAGCAAAATCTGCCCCTCCTGCGGGTCGTACAGGCGGCACAGGAGCTTGATGAAGGTGGTCTTGCCGCTGCCGTTTTCGCCCACGATGGCAAGCCTTTTTCCAACCTTGAACCTCATATTCACATGGCGCAGCGCCCAGATGTCCGAGCCGGGATAATGGAAAGATACATCCCGGAACTCCACGTCATACTGACGATCCGACCGCTTTTCGGTGGTGAGACTCCCCTGATACATGGAATTGGGGATGTCGAGAAACGTATAGATGGTCTTGAGGAACTCAGCATTGGCTCGCATATGACTGACGGTGCTCAGTAGCAGGGCGGCGTTGCTGGAAAATGTGGTCACGGCGCTGACATACTGGGTCACGCTGCCGATGCCGAAGGCACCGCCCAGCGCCTTCAGGCATACGAACACATACACAACGCCGGAGAGAACAGCGGATAGAGAGGCGGCCAGCGCCTTGCTCAGTCCCACAGTGGTCTGGGACGCCTTTGCCACGGGAGAGCCAACGCCGAAGATATTCACTGTGCGGACATAATGCTCCGCCAGTTCGCTCTGGCGGTACATTCTGCGATCCATGTCTTTTTCCTTGTCCCCCGGCTGCATGAAAACGAAGTGGCTGAACACGCGATTGCCGAAGCATACCTGCTCTGCCAGCGTGTTCCAGGCAGAATAGGCTCTGCCGACCAGCGCCGGACCAAGGCAGGTAACGGCGGCAATCAGCAGAAGGATGCCCACAAGGAAAAGCGGGTGATTGAGAGCGGTCAATTTTCCCGCCGAGGTCGGGACTTGCCGGGTGAACAGGCTCACCGTCAAGGCGGCAGCCCCTAAAATGCCGGTGATGCCTTGGACTGCCTGCGTATAGTACAGCTTGAGATGGGCAAAGCCCCAACCGGACCAGTCGGCATTCTGCCGGATCTGAGAGAACAGATCACGTGTTTCCTGCCTGTCACAGTCGGCATAATCCATCCGCAGAAATTTCTCGGTATACAGAACTTCTTTCTGTCTGTCAAGCAGTTCGCTCCGGACATTTTTCCACCTCTCCAGCACGGCCTTGAGCAGCTCTGCCGCAGCACTGACCGCTACGATCCAAAGGACCCATTTGGCCAGAATCTCCGGTCTGCGAAGGGTGGATAGTTCATCGACAAGCCGGGCAGAGAGCCAGATGACCGCATAGGGCGATGCTGCCTCCACAACAGCACAGAGGATAAACGGCATAAAGCAGCCCGGTGCGATCCGGCGCATATCTCGTGCCGCCCGGCGGTGGATGGCAAAGGTCTCCCGCAGGCTCATGCCCTCAGCTTTCTTCTTCATCCTGCACACCTCCTTCCTGATAATAGCGGCTCTGCACGGCAAATAGCTCCGCATAAGCACCGCCCTTTGCCAGTAACTCCTTGTGGGTACCCTCCTCGGCGATGCCGCCGTCTGCTATAAAGAGGATGCGGTCACAGAAGCGGGTAGACGCCAGCCGGTGGGAGATGAACACGGAGGTCTTACCCGCCGTCATATCGCTGTACTTTTGGTAAATATCGTTTTCCGCAATGGGGTCCAGCGCCGCCGTAGGCTCGTCCAGAATGAGGATGGGCCCGTTCTTATAAAGCGCTCTCGCCAGCATCAGCCGCTGGGTCTGGCCACCGGAGAGCTGTACGCCGTCCAGATACACCTCCCGGCCAAAGTGGGTATCCACCCCTTGGGGGAATTTGGCAATAGCCTCTGTCAAGCCGGCCTGTGCAAGGCAGTGATCGACTTTTACTCTGTCGATATGCTCGGTGGTCTGGGCAACACATTCCGCAATGGTGGTATCCAAAATGGAAAACCCCTGAAATACAGCGGAAAACAGGCGGTAATACGCGCTGCGGTCAAATTCACGAATATCCTGCCCGTTTAGCAGCACGCGCCCCTCGGTGGGGTCGTAGAAGCCGCAAAGCAGCATAACCATGGTGGTCTTGCCCGCACCGTTCAAGCCCACCACCGCCAGCTTTTCGCCGGGATGGATGGTCAGGTCTATGTGCCTGAGAATATCCCTCTCCGTGCCCGGATAGCGGAAGGACACGTTCTCCAGCCGCAGTTCATATCCGTCGGCTGCGGGCGGCTGCGCTCCGCCCTCAAACTGAAACGGCTCCGGAATGTTCAAATATTCCTGTATTTTGGACAGGTCGATGCTCTCCTTATGCAGTTGGCTGCACTGGGTCAGGATGCCGGTCACCCACGATGCAGCGCCGCTGACGGCTGTAAAGTAGAGCAAAAATGTCGATGCAGGCCAGCCGTGTACCAGAGTTTGCCGAATCAGATACGCATACGCGATGCCGTTGCGAAGAAGCGTCAGCGCCATGTCAGCCACATTAGCCCAGAGATAAGTTCTTTCCCGGCGGGCGATGAAGGCGGAGAGTGCCTTCATGGATTTTTCCCGCAATTCCCGCAGCCAAGGGGCTAAACCAAAGACGCGGATGTCCTTGGCAAGCTGTATCTGCCGAGGCTGCGTCAGAAAATAGTGCAGTTCCTTGTCATACTGTTCCCGTTCATCCCGGTGGCGGTACTCCCACTCACTGATGTAGTGGGAAACGAAGAAGTCTGCTGCGGCGGTCAGCACCACCAGCAGGATCAAAAAGCGGCTCAAGCGGGAGAACAGCAGCAGATATACGGCAAAGCCGCCGAGATTTGCCAGCAGCTCCGTCAGCGTTCGCCAAATATGCTCCGCCGCATCGTCGTTGCCGCTGGTGGCCCGCTGCGCCTGCTCCTCCAGCTTCAGAATTTTGGAGTCGTGGACATTTGGGTAGGAGGTCTCGCCGCTTTTCCGGGAGATCATGCGGATGATGGCACAGCGAACATCGATCTCACCAGGCATCCGGATGGCATCGCAATACGCCGCAGCCCCCTGTAAGAGAAGAAGTGCCGCTGTGAAAAATCCGATAGTTGTCAGCAACTCCCCCACGGGAACGCCCTGCTCCACCCTCGTAAGAATTTCCGGTGTGACATAGAGCTGCGCCAAATCCAACGCCACTTTGATGGCCGCGACCACAACGCAAAGGAGCAGCACTCTCCTACGCTTCTCCCAAGCGGTCCGCACCATAAAGCAGACATTTTGCCGGACGCTGTACTTCGGTTTTTCTCTGTGTTTCATGTCGTTTCACCTCACGCGCATAGCATAGCAGAAAAAATCGTCCCCGGTTGATTCCGGGGACGAATCGCTTTTTCCGGGGGATGAATTGCAGCTCTCACTCCTGCGGAAGCAGTATTTCAGTGGTGAATGCACCGTCCTCGCTGTTGCGGCTGATGTATCCGTCCAGCCGCTCCACGATGGCGTCGATGCGAACAAGGCCAAAGCCATGCCCCTCGCCCTTGGTGCTGCGGAACAGCCCTCCCTCCTTCTGCATTTTCTTCCCGGCGGTAAAATTGGTGAAGGAGATGTAGAGCTGGGTGTTTTTCATATCCATATAGACCCGGATGAGGCGCTTGTCCTCCGGCAGCTTCATGCTGGCCTCAATGGCGTTGTCGAAGAGATTGCCGAGGATGCAGCAGAGATCGATCTCCGAGGACTTCAGCCGGACGGGGATGTGGGCATCCGCCGCGACCTCAATGCCCTTCGCCTTTGCAAGGGAGATTTTGGAGTTCAAGATGGCGTCGGTCATGGGATTGCCGGTCTTGATGACCGTGTCCACGGTTTGCAGATCGGTGTCCAGCAGGTCGAGGTAGTTTTGGATGGCGTCCCAATCTCCCGCGGCAGCGTAAGCCTTCATGGTCTGAATATGGTTGCGGTAGTCGTGCCGCCAGCCGCGGATCTGGCGGTACATATTGTCTACCTCCCGGTAATGCGTTTCGATCAGCTCCTGCTGATAGGAGGCGAGCTGCTTTTCGATTTTCTTTGCAAACAATTCCATACGCCTTACCTCATGTTGATAATGGCACGGTTGACGCCCTCATACGCGCCCCGCGGCAGCGGGATGGCGGTTCCGTCGCTCAGCCGGATCTCCGTCTTGGTGACGCGGCTGATCTGCGTCAGATTCACGAGCGCAGAGCGCCCCACGCGGTAGAAGCACTCGTCGAGCTGCTTTTCAAGCTCGCCCAATGTCATTTTCACCGTCACATCCGTTCGCGCGTGAACGGTCACATAGTTGCCGAGCACATCTGCATATCGAATCTGATAAATCGGCACACGCGCCATTTCTCCGCCGACCTCGAAATGCAAGACCTGTTCGTTTTTCGTTAGCTTTTCCACGGCGCGGTCCAGCACCGACCGGAGCTTTTCTTCCTTCACGGGCTTCATCAGATAGTGGAGTGCCGCTACCTCGTAGCCCTCTGAAATATAATCGGAGTAGCCGGTGATGAAAATGATCTGCACCGTGTCGTTGCTCTTGCGAAGCTCTTTTGCCATCGTGACGCCGTCCATCGCGCCCATTTCGATATCCAGCAGGAGAATGTCGTAGTCGCTTTCTTCGGCGTAGCGGAACAGGAAGCTCTCGGCGGAGGGAAAATCGTCGATATGCACCGTGTGACCGGCGGACGAAGCCCAGGCACGCACCATATTCAAAACAAACTGTCTGTCCGCACCGGAGTCATCGCAGATCGCAATTTTGTACTTCATACCCTCACCGTTCCTTTAATGATTAAGACATCCGCCTTGAATCATTCCAAAGTGACGCAGTGCCTCCGTAATTGCTTTTTCCTTCTCCGGTGGGCATTGCGGCTGTTTAGCGTCCTCAGACTTCGGCTTATTGTAGTTCTCACGCTCAATGATGCCGTATTTCTGCTTCACCTGTGCGATATAGAGGTAGCTGACCTTCAATCCGGTATGTTCCAGAACATACGCCTTGATTTCCTCGTAGGTTGCCTTACTCTCCGCCGAAGTCAAATCCAACTCGTCCATCTTCACTTCGATCTCGATATGTTCCTTGCTTTGAAGTTTGGACAATAAACATACCGTCTCGATATTCGCTGTGCCGGGGAACATATCCACCGCCGCGGCGCGGACAGCCTCGTAGCCCGCCTGCGCGAACAGCTTCACATCCCGCGCCAGCGTGGCCGGGTCGCAGGACACATACACGATCCGCCGGGGCGCCATCTGCGCCGCCGCCTGCACCACCTCCGGCGTCAGTCCCTTTCGGGGCGGGTCCACGCAGATCACATCGGGCCGCAGTCCCCTGGCGGCGAAGTCCGCCGCCACCGCCGAAGCGTCGCCGCAGAAGAACGCCACATTCTCTATGTTGTTGCGCTTTGCGTTCTCCTTGGCGTCCTCAATGGCCTCCGGCACGATCTCCGCGCCGATGACCTGCCCCGCGTGCCGCGCCATCACCTGCGTGATGGTGCCTGCGCCGCAGTACAGATCCAACACCGTTTCCCCGCCGGTCAGCCCGGCAAACTCCACGGCCTTATCGTACAGCACCTCCGCCATCTCCCGGTTCACCTGATAGAACGACGGCACGCTCAGCCGGAACGTCAGGCCGCACAGGGTGTCCGTCAGTACGTCCGACCCCCACAGCGTCCTGTATTCTGTCCCCAGCACGGCGCCGGTGGGCTGGGTGTTCACCCCCAGCACCACGCCTACGGCGTCCGGCACCGCCTGCCGCAGCAGCGCCACCAGCTCCTGCTCGTGGGGCAGCTTTTTCCCGTTGACCAGTACGCACAGCAGCGACTGCCCCGCGCCGTTGGTGCGGATGTACAGATACCGCACCAGCCCCCGCCGGGTCTTCTCGTCATAGCAGCTGACGCCGTATGTCCGGATGTAGTCCCGCAGCGCCTGTGCCGCCTTGTCCGCCTGGGGCTTCTGGATCAGGCACCGCTCCACCGGCACGACCTGATGGCTCCGCGCCCGGTAAAAGCCCACGCTGCCGCCGGCCGCCACGGGATACTGGCTCTTATTGCGGTAGTGCAGCGGCTCCCCGCCGTCGATGCCCTCCACCGTCACGGCGCTGCCGCCGATACGGCGCAGGGCGTCCTGCACCCGCTGCCGCTTGGCATCCAGCTCCTCGGCGCGGTCCATATGGCGGAAGTCGCAGCCGCCGCACCGCCCGTAGTACGGGCAGTCCGGCTCCGTCCGGTGAGGCGACGGCGCAAAGACCTTCACCGCCTTGCCGAAGGCGGCGTTTTTCAGCACCTTCAGGATCAGGACGTCGCAATCCTCGCCCCGCAGCGCCCGATGCACGAACACCGCCTGCCCGTCGATACGGGCCACGCCCAGTCCCTCGGAGGTGTACCCCTCCACGCAGGCGCGATATACCTTGTTCTTCTCCAGCACGGCTCAGAACTCGAACTTGTTGATGATCTTGCTGATGGCCTCGGCAAAAGCCGCCAGTGACTTGTTGTCCCGTCCCTTGCTGCGGCGGATGAGGCCGATGAGCATATCGCCCATCTGCACCAGCTTCTGATAGGCAGGCGTGGCCTTGGGCGCACCCTCGTAGGCGCGGGCCTTCCGCTCCGGCAGATAGCCCACCGCCAGCTTCTGATCGGCGAGCAGGTCGTACTCCTCGGTGTACTGCGGGGCATGGGCCGCAAAGCCCAGATGCTTCACCGTCTCGGCGAACACCGGCGCCACCTCCCGGTCGCCGTGAACGACGAACACGTGGGTGGTCTTTTCCGGGGAGAAATGCTTCACCCAGTCCACCAGATGGTCGTGGTCGGCGTGGGAGGACAGTCCCTGGAAATTCACGATCTTGGCCCGCACGGCGATCTCCTCGCCGAACAGCTTCACGCTGGGCGTACCGTCCAGCAGGTTCCGGCCCAGTGTGCCGGGGGCCTGAAAGCCTACGAACACCACGGCGCTGTCGCCCCGCCACAGGTTGTACTTCAGGTGGTGGCGGATACGCCCCGCGTCGCACATACCGCTGGCGGAGATGATGACCTTGGGGGTCTTGTCGATGTTCAGCAGCTTGGACTCGTCCACCGTCTCCGTCAGGTGCAGACCGGGGAAGTTGAACATATGGGTGCCGTCCTGCACCAACGCCCGCGCATCCTCGTCCAGATACCCCCGCAGGTCGCCGCAGAAGATGGTGGTGGCCTTCTTAGCCAGCGGGCTGTCCACATACACGGGGAAATCCTTGACGGAGGTCACCAGTCCGCTGTCCTTGATCTCCCGGATGAAGTACAGCAGCTCCTGTGTGCGGCCCACGGCAAAGGCGGGGATCACCACGTTGCCGCCCTTGGCCAGCGTCTCGTCGATGATCTGCGCCAGCTGGTCGGTGTAGCTCCATACCTCGGTGTGATTGCGGTCGCCGTAGGTAGACTCCATCAGCACATAGTCGGCGCTGTCGAAGAACTGGGGGTTGCGGATGATGGGCTGATCCACGTTGCCGATATCGCCGGAGAACACGACGGTGCGCGTCTCACCGCCCTCGCGGCAGGTCAGGCGGATGCTGGCGGAGCCCAGCAGGTGTCCGGCGTCGATAAACTCCGCCGTTACATCGTCGGTGATCGGCACCTGCTGGCCGTACTCGCAGGGCTGGATGAACTCCTGCACCCGCATGGCGTCCTCCACGGTGTAGATCGGCTCCACCTCCGGCCGGCCGGCACGCTTGTTCTTGCGGTTATGATACTCTGCATCCTGCTCCTGAATATGGGCGGAGTCCTGCAGCATGATATCCAGCAGATTTGCCGTCACCCGCGTGGTGATGATGGGCCCTGCAAAGCCGTTTTTGATGAGCATGGGGATGCGGCCGGAGTGGTCGATATGGGCGTGGGTCACCAGCACCGCGTCGATGCTGCCCGGATGGAACGGCAGGGCGGCGTTGTCGATCTCGTCCCGGCCCTGCTGCAAGCCGCAGTCCACCAGGATCTTCTTCCCGTTGACCTCCAGACAATGGCAGCTGCCGGTGACACACTGGTCAGCGCCGTAAAAACTCAGCTTCATGGCGGAAACTCCTTTTCATAAGCTATATAGGCGCAGTATACCACAATTGCCCGTTCTGTACAACCGCAAAACCGTCCCTTTGTCTGCCGTCTCAGACAAATTGTTTACAGAATTTCTTTTGCATTAGACACGTTCCTGTGGTATACTGTGCTATTGTAATAATGTGTACATATTCTTTTACACAGAAAGGATACGAATATATGGGACTGTTTACCAAGGTTTTCGGAACATACAGCCAACGTGAGCTGAAGAGCATCTATCCCATCGTGGACAAGATCACCGCATTGGAGGACGAGTACAAGGCGCTGACCGACGCCCAGCTGCAGGCCAAGACGCCGGAGTTCAAGGCACGTCTGCAAAACGGTGAGACGCTGGACGACATTCTGCCGGAGGCCTTTGCCGCCGTGCGGGAGGCCGCCGACCGCGTGCTGGGGATGCGCCCCTACCCCGTCCAGCTGGTGGGCGGCATCGTGCTGCATCAGGGCCGCATCGCCGAGATGAAGACGGGTGAAGGTAAGACGCTGGTGGCTACGCTGCCCGCCTACCTGAACGCGCTGACCGGCGAGGGCGTCCATATCGTCACCGTCAACGACTATCTGGCCAAGCGCGACTCCGAGTGGATGGGCAAGGTCCACCGCTTCATGGGTCTTACCGTGGGCCTCATCATCCACGATATGACCAAGGAGGAGCGGCAGAAGGCCTATCAGTCGGACATCACCTATGGCACCAACAACGAGATGGGCTTCGACTACCTCCGTGACAACATGGCCATCTATGCCAATGAGCAGGTGCAGCGGGGCCACGCCTTTGCCATCGTGGACGAGGTGGACTCCATCCTGATCGATGAGGCCCGCACCCCCCTGATCATCTCCGGCATGGGTGAAAAATCCACCCAGATGTACGACATGGCCGAGATGTTCGCCGCCCGCCTGAAGAAGTATGTGGTGACGGAGACGGACGACAAGGAGGAAGAGGACGTCAACATCGACGCGGACTATATCGTGGATGAGAAGGCCCGCACCTGCTCCCTGACGGCCCGGGGCATCAAAAAGGCGGAGGAGTTCTTCCATCTGGACAACCTCAGCGATCCGGAGAACAGCACCACCGCCCACCATATCAACCAGGCCATCAAGGCTCACGGCATCATGAAGCGCGACGTGGACTATGTGGTGAAGGACGGCGAGGTCGTCATCGTGGACGAGTTCACCGGCCGTCTGATGTTCGGCCGCCGGTACTCCGAGGGTCTGCATCAGGCCATCGAGGCCAAGGAGCATCTGTCCGTCCAGCGCGAGAGCAAGACGCTGGCCACCATCACGTTCCAGAACTACTTCCGCCTGTACCGCAAGCTGTCCGGTATGACCGGTACGGCGCTGACGGAGGAGGAGGAATTCGCCACCATCTACGCGCTGGATATCATCGAGATCCCCACCAACCGCCCCATCGCCCGTGTGGACAACGAGGACTCCGTCTACAAGACGGAGAACGGCAAATACCACGCCGTCATCCGTCAGGTGAAGGAGTGCCACGCCAAGGGGCAGCCGGTGCTGGTGGGTACCGTCTCCATTGAGAAGAACGAGCTGCTGGGTAAGATGCTGGCCCGCGAGGGCATCAAGCACAACCTGCTGAACGCCAAGAATCACGAGCGCGAGGCGGAGATCGTGGCGCAGGCCGGTCAGTACGGCGCTGTCACCGTGGCCACCAATATGGCCGGTCGTGGTACGGATATCATGCTGGGCGGCAACGCCGAGTACATGGCTAAGAACGACCTGCGCAAGGCCGGGCTTACCGATGAGCTGATCGCCGAGGCCACCGGCTATGCCGAGACGGACAACGAAGAGATCCTCAACGCCCGAAAGCTGTTTGCCGAGAAGCTGGCCCAGCACAAGGCGGAGATCGCCGGTGAGGCCGAGAAGGTCCGTGCCGCCGGCGGCCTGTTCATCATCGGCACGGAGCGGCATGACTCCCGCCGTATCGACAACCAGCTCCGCGGCCGTGCCGGTCGTCAGGGCGACCCCGGTGAGACGCGGTTCTACATCTCGCTGGAGGACGATCTGATGCGTCTGTTCGGCGGCGACCGCGTCACCTCCATCATGGAGCGTATGGACATCGACGAGGACACCCCCATCGAGAGCAAGATGCTCTCCCGCGCCATCGAGCAGGCACAGACCACCGTGGAGAGCCGCAACTTCCAGACCCGTAAGTCCGTGCTGGAGTACGACGACGTGATGAACAAACAGCGCGAGATCATCTACGGCCAGCGCAAGCAGGTGCTGGACGGCATGGACGTGAAGGATATCATCATGAACATGATGAACGGTGCCATCGCCAATCTGGTGCACGCCGCCTTCCTGGGCAGCGAGCATCTGGACATGGCCTCCTGCCGCGATCTGCTGCGCAATGTGGAGGGCGTCTACTTCCCCAAGTACGCCGTGAAGGTGGACGAGGCGCAGCTCAAGACCATGACACAGCAGGACTTCACCGACCTGTTCACCGCCGCAGCCGCCGACTACTACGCCAAGAAGGAGGAGGAGATCACGCCGCCCGTCATGCGCGAGCTGGAGCGTGTGATCCTGCTGCGCGTGGTGGATGAGTACTGGATGGAGCATATCGACGCCATGCAGGATCTGCGGCAGGGCATCCGGCTCCGCGCCTACGCCCAGACCAACCCGGTGGACGCCTACAAGAAGGAGTCTCTGGAGATGTTTGAGGAGATGGTGGACGCCATGAAGGAGGAGACGGTGCGCCGCCTGTACTCCGTGCGTCTGCGCCAGAACGAGGAGGTCAAGCGGGAGCGCGTGGCCTCCGGCATCACCGAGAATGTGGGCGGCGACGGTACCGTGAAAAAGCGCCCCACCCGCGTGGTCAAGGTGGGCCGCAACGACCCCTGTCCCTGCGGCAGCGGTCTGAAATGGAAGAAATGCACCTGCAAGGAGTACCACCCCTAAATCCCTTTAACTGACCGGCGGGCGGCGGCTGATGCCGCCGCCCGCCTTTGTTTCCGAAAGGAGCCGCCATGTTCCACTCTCAAATCAAAAACGGCGTCACGTTCCGCACCGCCGATACGCTGACGGACAACGGCATCGTCCACGGCTTTTCCACCCGTCTGGGCGGCGTCTCCCCCGCGCCGTGGGACAGCCTGAATCTGGATGACCGGCGGGGCGACGACAATGCCAACGTGCAGGAAAACTTCCGCCGCCTGTGCGCCGCACTGGATATGGATGTCCGCCGCGTGGTGCTGAGCCGTCAGGTTCACCGGGACGATGTGCGCGTGGTGACGGCGGCGGACTGCGGCAAGGGCCTGTGGTGTCCGCAGGATTACGACAGTGCCGACGCCCTCATCACCGCTGTTCCCGGTGTCCCGCTGGTGGTGTTCTCCGCCGACTGCAACGTGATCCTGCTCCACGACCCGGTGCGCCGCGTGGTAGGCGCCGCTCACGCCGGTTGGCGCGGCACTGCCGCTGGGATCGCCGGCAAGACCGTCCGCGCCATGTGTAAGACTTACGGCTGCGCCCCGGCGGATATCCGGACGGCCATCGGCCCCGCCATCGGCCAGTGCTGCTTTGAGACCGACGGCGACGTACCGGAGGCGCTGCGCAGCGCGCTGGGCCGCGAGGCGGAGCCGTTCATGACGTGGAACGGCCGCAAGTGGCACATTGACCTGAAGGCCGTCAATGCCCTGTGGCTGCAAAAAGCCGGCGTGCAGCATATCGACATCTGCGAGGACTGCACCTGCTGCCGCACCGACCTGTACTGGAGCCACCGGAAGACCGGCCTCCGGCGGGGCGAGCAGGCCGCCCTCATCGCCCTGCGGGAGGTGACGCCATGAGCGCCGGTATTCTGAAGCGGGCACTGGCCGTCCTGCTGCTGGCGGCGCTGTCCCTCTCCGCCGCCGGCTGCGCCAACTGGGAGGAGATGGACGACCCGCTGGGCGAGCTGTCGGCGTTTTACAGCCAGGAGAATGAGCAGCCGGAGCCGGAACCGCTGACCTCCTTTACGCTGCCCTATTTCGCCGGTGAGAGCCTTGACCCCATTACCGCCACGGAAAAGGTGCAGATCGCGGTGGGTTCTCTGCTGTACGAGAAGCTGTTTGAGCTGGATGAGCACTTCGTTCTCCGCCCCCTGCTGGCGGAGCGCTGTACCTACGACGCGGCGGCGCGCACCTACACCCTGACGCTGCGAAGCGGCGTCACCTTCTCCGACGGCACCCCCCTGACCGCCCGGGATGTGGCGGCCTCGCTGGAGCGGGCACGGTCGTCCGCCCGCTACGCCGCCCGTCTGGCGGAGGTATCCTCCGTCCGGGTACAGGGCGACGCCGTGCTCATCGCCATGAGCGAGGAGCTGTCCACGCTGGTATGGCGGCTGGATATCCCCATCGTCAAGGCCGGAACGGAGAGCGCCACCGTCCCCACAGGCACCGGGCCCTATGTGTTCACCAAGACGAACAGCGGCGCGCATCTGGAGACCTCCCCCAACTGGTGGCGGCAGGCGTCGCTGCCCCTGCAGCGCATCGAGCTGCAGCACTGCAAGGACAGGGACACCATGCTCTATGCCTTTTCCTCCCGGGAGATCCAGCTGCTGCCGCTGGACCTCACCGGCACCGGCGCTTCCGGCGTGTCCGGCAGCGGCGACTATGCCGACGCCCCCACCACCGTCATGCAGTTTCTGGGCTTCAACACCCGCCGCGCGCCCTTCAACGATGGGGCGCTGCGGCAGGCGGTCAGCCGCGCCATCGACAGGCAGGGGCTGGTGGACTCCTGCCTGCTGGGTCACGGCAGCGCCGCCCAGTTCCCCGTCTCCCCCGCCAGTGACCGGTATCCCACCACGCTGGAGCGCACATACAGCACCCTTGCGCTCCAGCAGCTCACAACGGCGCCAGACGACGCCGGGACAGCCGCTGCCGCAGAAAGCGGCGGGAAATACGCCGGTACGGAGGTGACCCTGCTGGTCAACGAGGAGAACTCCTTCAAGGTGGCCGCCGCGCAGGAGATCGCCTACACCCTCAGCCGCTGCGGCCTGTCCGTGACCGTGGATGCCGTGCCGTGGGAGACGTATCTTCAGCGCCTGTGGGACGGGCGCTTCGACCTGTACTACGGCGAGTGCCGCCTGACGGCTGACTGGGACATCCGGGCGCTTGTCGGCACGGAGGGCAGCCTGAACTACGGCGGCTTTTCCGACGAAAAGACCGACGCCCTGCTGGAAGCCTGCCGCACGGCGGATGAGTCCGCACAGGGCGCCGCGCTGTTCTCCCTGTGGGAGGAGCTGGGGGCAAGCGTCCCCGTCGCCCCCCTTTGCTTCAAGGCAGATTCCGTGGTGACCACCGCCGGCCTTGTGGACGGCATGACCGTCACGGAGACGGACCCCTTCTTTACACTGGAGCAGTGGGTCGTCCATCTGGACAAGCCCGCCAAGGCCAAATGACCGCTGTCCTACCCAATCGAAAAAGCGCCCGTCAGCCTAAGGCTGACGGGCGCTTTTGCACACGCTATGCGTCTTTTCAATACTGGCGGACGACGGCGGTGACCTTTCCCAGAATGGACGCCTCCCGTCCGTCGATGGGACTGTACGCCTCGTTCTCCGGCAGGAGCCACACCTCACCATTGCGGCGGCTGAGCCGCTTCACCGTGGCCTCGTCCCCCAGCAGCGCCACCACGATCTCCCCGTTGTGCGCCTCCGGCTGCTGGTGTACCACCACCAGATCGCCGGGCAGGATACCGGCGTTCAGCATGGACTCGCCCCGAACCCGCAGGGCGAAATACTCCCCCTCCCGTCCGTTGGTGTCAAAGGTCAGGTAGTCCTCGATGCACTCCTGCGCCAGAATAGGCGTACCGGCCGCCACCGTACCCACGATGGGAACGCGGCCCACCGGCGCCTCCGGCTGCTCCGGTACGGGGGGCGGCGGGGCGGACGGGCGGGTACCCTCCAGCGGGGCCAGCGTCAGGGCACGGCCCTTTCCGGCGCCCTTGGTCAGAACACCCAGCTCCTCCATGTGCTTCAAATGAAAGTGAACGGTGGACGGGGAGCGCAGACCCACAGCCTCGCCGATCTCCCGCACAGAGGGGGGATATCCCTGCCGCCGCGTTGTCTCCGCGATGTAATCGTAGATCTTCTGCTGCATTTTGGTCAGCTTTGCCATGTGGATGCCCCTTTCTTCCGCCGCAAGCCCGACGGTTTTGTTACATTGTACCACACCGTTTCCCGGATTGCAACATTTGTTCTATCATTTTCCCCGGAAAAAGCACAAAAAATCCCGGAAGACCCCTTGCATTGCCGGTTGTATTGTGGTAAAATCGTGTGTACTGTGAATCGTGTGCCCTGTGGCACGGAATATATGTGGAGGTTTCCCTTATGATGATTTTTATTACGATCCTGCAGCTGCTGGCTGCTTTAATCCTGATCGGCATCGTGCTGTTCCAGTCCGGCAAGAGCCAGGGCCTGTCCGGCACCATCGGCGGTATTGCCGACAGCTACATGGCCAAGTCCAAGGCCAAGAGCCTGGATGCCAAGCTGGCAAAGGCCACCAAGTGGGTGGGCGCCGCTTTCATTGTGCTGACGCTGGTCATCAACTGCATGCTGGCCGCCGGCCTGTAAGTGAAACAAAACATACTTTAAACCCTGTCCAAGGCAACACCTTGGGCAGGGTTTTTATATACTGCGTAAAGAGATGTCAAAAGCCATTGAGAATCTCCGGAAAGTTTCCCTTCAAAAAATGTCTGTACTCCGGGTGTTCGGAAGCCCCCGCATACTCGTCCATGATGGTCTTTTTATTCCATCTACGCATCTCATCCGACATGTCCTCATACCTGAGGATCGTAAGCAAGCCCTCGCGTTCCGCCTGCAGGATCGCTTCATAGGCATCCGGAACGAACTCCGCACCCGTTATATCCACCGGCTCACTGCTGGCAGCGGCATCCGGTATCTGAAGTGCAAAATCAGAGGGTATGATCGTCTCCGTATAATAAATATATCCAGAAACTCCCTTATAGGTGCTTGCCAGCGCATTCGGATAATACTCCTCCAGCCGCTGCCGCCCGTCTTTATCGAAACCATACGGGCCCCACTTCTGGTATTTCCCCTTGTGCACAAACCCCGTCTCCCGGCAATACTTCTCAACGGAATTGCTTAAATAGACCAGCACATTCTCTCTTTTTGTGAAAAAATAGAGCAGCGGAATGCCGTGATTGGAAATGTGCGGCTCCAGCCGCGTAATGCCGCCGATCGGTGATGCGTGATAATACATTTTGCTCCTCCTGCACCTTAATGCCTGCTGCGCCCTGCGCATTTTCAGGGCAGAGGCTGGCGCCCATCGCCTAACCTGCGTCCATCCTATCATATAATGCCCGCAGGAGCAAGAACAGACCTGTTTTGTGGGGCGGCATGCTGGCCGCCGGCCTGTAAGCAAGGCAAAACATAAAAGTGTCCCGAAGCAATGCTTCGGGACACTTTTTTCGTTTCTCACGAGACGCGGCGGTAGGTGACGCCTGCCTCTGGCGTGACGCCCTTGAGGGCCAGCAGCTCCGCCACAGTGACGAACACATAGCCCTGCTCCTGTAAGTGGGGTACCGCCCGTAGCACGGCATCCACCGTGTTCTGGTAGCGGTCGTGGAGCAGGATGATATCCCCGTCGCCGGTCTGCCGGTAGATAATGTCCACGATCCTGTCGGCATCCTTGCTCTTCCAGTCCTCGGTGTCCACCGACCAGTTCACCAGCGGCACGGACAGGGCGGCCGCCTCCCGGTCGGTACACAGGCCGTAGGGCGGGCGCACCCAGTAGTCCCCCTCCCCCAGCAGCTCCCGGAGCAGATCGTCATTTTTTTGCAGGTCGGCCAGTGCCTGCGCGCAGGTCAGACTGTCCAGCTGCGGGTGGTCGTAGGAGTGGTTGCCCACCTGATGCCCCTCGGCGGCGATACGCCGGACGATGTCCGGGTCCTTCACGGTCTGGCAGCCCACCACGAAGAAGGTGGCCCGTGCGCCGTATTCCGCCAGACCGTCCAGCAGCCGGGGCGTACAGCGGGGCGAGGGGCCATCGTCAAAGGTCAGCGCCACATATTTCAGGTCTTCCTCCTCCGGAATGGCGGCAGCCGCTGGTGCGCGGTACAAAGTAGGGTAGCCGGAGGGCGCGGTACAGCCGGACAGCAGGAGCAGTGCCGCCAGCGCGGCACAGAGAAGTCGTTTCATCGCATCACCGATGGGAGCATATGCACCGGCTCCGGTCTATATGACAGCGTATAAGCAGCCGCCCCGTTGGTACGGAGCGGCTGTACAGATGTTCAGTCTAAAGGCAGATTGCGGCGGCTGCGGTCGAGGATCAGCTTCTTGCAGGCGGGGCAATCCCACGCCTCCGCCTCCGCGCCGGTAAAACTGCCGGCCGCGGCGATACAGCGCATTCCCTTCTCCGCGTCGGGCGCGGGCATTGTGGAGTCCGGCTCCCACCAGATGTCGCTGCGGCGGCTGCGCAGCCACCCACGCTGCATCTCCGCGCCGCAATAGGGACAACGTTGCTTCTCCATGGTGCGCTCCTTTCTCTCAGGCGAGGATGTCCGTCAGATCCACGGTGATGACGCCGCCGGTGTAATAGAGCTCGCCGTCCAGCTCCACGAACTCATCGAATGTCAGGAACAGTCCGTCCAGCTGCGGCACGTCCTCCAGGAAATAGCGGTCGTAGGTGATCACGTCTATGTCGTCCTGCTGACGAGTGAACTCCATGGGGTAGGTGGAATATGTCGAGCCGTCGGTACCGTAGGCGGACAGGCCGGGCTCAAAAGCGTCCTCCGGCAGGCCCTCCACTGTGACGACGATGCCGTCGTCGCCGAGGAAGGCATCCGTAACGGCAACGGAGCTGCCCAGCAGGTCAAACCACTCGTGCATCTGATAGCCCGCGTAGGTCGGCTCCGGCACGGCGACGACGCTGCTGCCCTCCGACCAGTCCGGCTCCTCCGGCACATTGTATCCGCGGTGGATATTGCAGCTGTTGAGCAGCAGCACGAGTCCTATCACCACCGCAGCAATGATCTTGCCCACGTTGCCGCGCTGCTTCTTGTCCATGGTCTGGTACCGCGTCCACAGACGCTGCACGCCGCTCTTGAGGTCCTCCCATTCCTGTGCACGGAGGTCATCCGCCTCGCCGGTGTCGGCAGACTGGCGTGGGCGGCGGGTCTGCTCCTCGTAGCAGGTCTTTTTCTCGTAGCAGACCTTCTTGCCGCGATGGGGCGGTACGGCGGCGTCGCGGGGCTCCAGATAATGGATGCTGCCGTCCGGGTCCACCCGTTCCCGGCGGGGCGGGCGGTTATAGGCGCCGCACTTGGGACACATACCCTCCTTATTGTAATCGTATGTACAGCCGCAGGCCTTGCAGCGGATCGAAGCCATGGCAGTTCCTCCCTTTCGTGGTTCTTCGCGGCTATTATACTGTATGTAGGATGCGTTTGTCTATCAACTTCAGGTTGCGGCGGAAAATTTTTGGAGATCCGCCGCAACCTCAGGTTTGCATCTGCAAAAAAACACCCTTTCCCACAGCGTTCGCCATGGGAAAGGGTGTTTTTACAGCTTAGACTTCGCTTATTTCACCAGTTCGATGATCGCGGTCTCCGCAGCATCGCCGCGGCGGATGCCGGTGCGGATGATGCGGGTGTAGCCGCCGTTGCGCTCAGCGTAGCTGGGAGCCAGCTCCTTGAACAGCTTGTTGGCCACGTCTTCGCGGGTGATGAAGCTCAGCGCCTGACGATAGGCAGCCAGATCGCCCTTCTTGCCGAGGGTGATCATCTTCTCGGCCATGGGCTTGATCTCCTTGGCGCGGGTGATGGTGGTCTCCATACGACCCTTGTCCAGGAAATCGGTGACCTGCTGACGGAGCATCGCCATACGCTGATCGGTAGTCTTACCGAGCTTACGAGTTCCGGGCATTTCAG
>CAKTPV010000019.1 GCA_934591815.1 uncultured Oscillospiraceae bacterium | reverse complement strand
GCACGGCCCGCCAGCGCGGGGTTCAGGAAGTTGCAGCCGATGCCGCCGTAGAGCTGCTTGACCACAACGATGGAGAAGAATGCGCCGATGATGACGGCCCACCAGGGCAGATCAACGGGGCAGACGAAGCTCAGCAGGATACCGGTGACAACTGCGGACAGGTCGCCGACCATGTTGGACTTCTTCATGAGCTTGCGGTACGCCCACTCCCAGAACACGCAGGACACCACGGACACGGCGGTCAGCAGCAGGGCCTTCCAGCCGAAGCAGTAAACGCTCCAGGCCAGAGCCGGCAGCAGCGCGATGATCACGTCCAGCATAATGGAGCGGGTATCCTCGTTGGAGCGGATGTGGGGGGAGGAGGACGCGATCAGCTTGAGATTCTTGTAATCAGTCATGGTTTACGCCTCCTTCTTTTCGGCAGCGGCCTTTGCCTCGGCCTCCGCCTTGGCCTTGGCGGCCATTCTCGCGTTGTTGACCTCCTGCTTGCCCAGACGGAACGCATGGGTCAGGGGCAGGCGGGCGGGACAGGTATAGGTGCAGGCGCCGCACTCGATGCAGTCCATGCCGTGCAGCACGTTCTGCCAGGTGTCCACGTCGCCCTTCATCAGATACTTGTACATGAACACCGGCTCCAGACGGATGGGGCACACGCCCACGCACTTGCCGCAGCGGATGCACTGGGGATCCTCGACGTACTGCTCCTCCTTGTCGGCGAAGGCCAGCATCGCGCCGGTACCCTTACCGACGGTGACGTCCACGTCGTACTGGGCCAGACCCATCATCGGGCCGCCCATGATGAGCTTGTAGGTCTCCTCCTTCAGGCCGCCGCAGGCGTCGAAGAGCTTGGTGATGGGGGTGCCGATGGGGCATTCGATGTTCTTGGGGTCGATGACGCCGGAGCCGGACACGGTGACGATCTTGCTCACCACGGGCATACCGGTGTACACCGCGCGATAGATGGCGCAGGTGGTGTTCAGGTTGAAGATGCAGCAGCCTGCGTCGGCGGGCAGCTTGCCGCTGGGTACCTGACGGCCGGAGACGGCCTGGACCAGCTGCTTTTCAGCGCCCTGGGGATAGCGGGTGTGCAGGACCTCTACCACCACGGGAGCGCTCAGCTCGGCGATGGTCTTGTTCAGCACGTCGGCCGCGTTCTGCTTGTTGGCCTCGATGCCGATGTACACCTTGTCCACGCCGAAGCACTTGGCCAGCAGGGTCGCGCCCTTGATGACCTGCTCGGGACGCTCCAGACAGGTGCGGTGGTCGCCGGTGATGTACGGCTCGCACTCAGCGGCGTTGATGATCACGTAGTCCACCTTGCCCAGACCGGAGCTGATCTTCACATGGGTGGGGAACGTTGCGCCGCCCTGGCCGACGATGCCGGCGTTCTTGACGATCTCCACCAGCTGCTCGGGGGTCAGGCTGTCGGGGTCCGCCACGGGCTTGACTTCCTCGGACACTTCGTTCTGGAAGTCGTTTTCGATGACCACGGACATCATCTTGCCGCCCATGTTGAAGGGGCGGGGCTCCACGGCCTTGACCGTACCGGATACGGAGGCGTGGATGGGTGCGGAAACAAATCCGCCGGGTTCGCCGATCCTCTGTCCAATTTTTACCTTGTCGCCCACCGCAACGATAGGCTTGCAAGGCGCACCGATGTGCATAGACATGGGAATGACCACCTCAGCCGGCGCTGCCAGCTGTTCGATGGCCTTTTCATTGGTCGCGGCCTTCATGTCATTGGGATGAACGCCGCCAAAGAAAGCTTGTGCCATTGTCTTTCACCTCATCTTAACTACCGGGTGGCGCTATGCCACCGCATACTGTCCAGATATTACAACAAATCTTTTCGCTTGTCCAGCCCTCCGGCGCATTTCTCCCGGTTTTTTTGGCGTTTTTGTCGCCGGCTTAGCCTCTGCGGCTCCATAAATACCCATATCTGTCGAATTTCGCCGTTTTTGCCCATGCGAGCGGCACTTGTGTTTTCTCCGGCACTGTGATAGAATATTGCCGCGCCGGGGAAGAAATGTATATAGACCCCGTGCAGAAAGGAGGGCGGCATGATGCTGCTTGATCGTATTTCCCTGAAGAGAGAGGCGAAGGACATCGTCAAGTGCGCCCGCGTCTCCGCCTACGGGTTCACCCTGCTGTTTCTGGCCATCTCGTGGCTGCTCAACGGCCTGTCGGATTTCGTCTCTCTGAACGAGGACATGGTATACAATATCTATTACACCACCGGTGTGGATCTGTCGTTCCTGATCCTGCACCGCGCCTTTTCACCGCTGCTGGTCACCTTCGTCTCGGTGATCGTGGCGCTGCTGGGTGTGCTGCTGGGCGCCGGCTACTACCTGTACCAGCTGGGTATCCGCCGCGGCGAGGAGATGCCCTACCTCACGCTGTTCGACGGCTTCTCCTTCGCCGGAAAGCTGATTTTACTGTCGCTGGTCCGCTACATCTTCGTGTTCCTGTGGAGCCTGCTGTTCGTGGTTCCCGGTATCATCGCCGCCTACCGCTACCGCTTCGCTGTCTACAACCTGTGCGAGAACCCGGAGATGGGCGTGATGGACGCCATCAACATGAGCAAGGCCCAGACCGCCGGCTTCAAGTGGCAGATTTTTGTGCTGGACCTGAGCTTTCTCGGCTGGCAGATCCTCTGCGGCCTGACGCTGGGCATCCTCTCCATC
The DNA here is from genome assembly GCA_934591815.1 of uncultured Oscillospiraceae bacterium. GTDB lineage: Bacteria > Bacillota > Clostridia > Oscillospirales > Oscillospiraceae > Vescimonas. The sequence continues at coordinate 33,204 of CAKTPV010000019.1, read as the reverse complement.
TGGATCCAGCCCTACCGCGCCCAGACCGACATCGGCTTTTTCCAGCAGATCAAGACCATCAAAGGTATCGGCTGGCGAAACACGCCGCCCCATGACGATACCTTCCGCCCCAACGACCCCTTTGGCGGGACGGACAATTCGTGGCGATAATGTGCGCAAGTGAAAAACAGGGGGACAACGGAGACGTTGTCTCCCTGAATTTTTTTGTACGTTCTACACAATTTTTGGCATAACGTAGACTTCTTACAGACGGAAGTTCATTAAAAATTTAACAAAATCCGTTTTAGGGGTTGCAGTTAATTTCTTAACGTAGTAAACTATTGTTGTACGTTATATCGGAATCTCCGGCGGGAAGGCCGGACCGGTATCGCAGAAAAAATGTGTATAGTAAGGAGAGTGACGTTGTGTTCAAGAAATTCACCAATGGCTGCGTGCGCGTCGTCAACCGGTGGCTGCCGGATGCATTCCTGTTCGCCATCATCCTGACCCTCGTGGTGTTTGTCGGTGCCATGTGCGCCACCGGCATGGGTCCCATCGCCATCATCGCCAAGTGGGGCGATCAGAAGGGCGGCTTCTGGAATCTGCTGGCGTTCTCCATGCAGATGGCTCTGGTGCTGGTCTTCGGCTCCGCCATGGCCTCCGCCAAGCCCTGCAAGAAGGCGCTGCGCACCGTGGCAGGGCTGTGCCACAACGAAAAGCAGGCGATTCTGGTCACCACCTTCGTGTCCACCATCTGCTGCTGGCTGAACTGGGGCTTCGGTCTGGTCATCGGCGCGCTGCTGGCCAAGGAGGTCGTGCGCCGCGTGCCCTCCGTGGACTATCCCCTGCTGATCGCCTCCGCCTACTCCGGCTTCGTGATCTGGCACGCCGGTCTGTCCGGCTCCATCCCTCTGGATCTGGTGGCCGGCAAGGCCTTCGGTGAGGTGACCTATCAGGCACCCATCACCGCCACGGTGTTCCACCCCATGAACCTCATTATGTGCGGCGTGATCCTGGTGCTGATGCCCTTTGTCAACTACGCCATGCACCCCCACAAGGAGCATACCGTCACCGTCAACCCCGCGCTGCTGGTGGACGAGGCGGAGAAGGAGTACAAGCTGGATACCCCCGCTGAGAAGCTGGAGCACTCCAAGATCCTGTGGATCATCACCGTGGTCTTTGGCTTCATCTACATCGTGTACTACTTCGTGCAGAACGGCTTCACGCTGGGTCTGAACATCGTGAACATGATCTTCCTGTTCCTGGGCCTGCTGCTCCACGGCGACCTGCGCCGCTATGTGGACGCCATCGGCGAAGCCGCTGCCGGCGCCGCCGGTATCCTGCTGCAGTTCCCGTTCTATGCCGGTATCATGGGCATGATGGTGGCTGCCAACGACCAGGGCGTGTCTCTGGCAGGCGTTATCTCCGAGTTCTTCGTAAGCATCTCCAACAACGTGACGTTCCCCATGCTGTCCTTCCTGGCAGCCGGTATCGTCAACTTCTTCGTCCCCTCCGGCGGCGGCCAGTGGGCCGTGCAGGGTCCCATCATGATGCCTGCCGGCGCGGAGATGGGTATCGAGGCCGGCCGTACCGCCATGGCCATCGCCTGGGGCGACCAGTGGACCAACATGATCCAGCCGTTCTGGGCGCTGCCTGCTCTGGGTATCGCCAAGCTGTCCGCCCGCGACATCATGGGCTATCTGGTGGTGGTTCTGCTGTTCACCGGCGTGGTGGCCTGCCTGGGCTTCCTGGGCTGGGCGCTGTTCTTCTAAGAGATACCATCCTCACAATATCTCCCCCCCAACCGCACACAGGGACGGCGCGAAAGCGCCGTCCCTGTGTTTTTGTCTCTATGGAATTGCCGCGTTACACGGAGGCGGGAGTTTCCACCGTCTTGCCCTCCGCCGTCTCCGGTGCGGCGCTGCCGTCAAAGGGCGTCTCCAGCAGCTCCGGCTGGCGGATGTACTTGCGGAAGTCACTGCAAAATGAGGCGTACTCGTAGCCGGTGCAGATGCGCTCGTCCATGACGATGCCCAGCGGCATCATCTTCTTGTGGAGGTCGCCGCTCATATAGTTGGGTACCGGCTTGCCCATACACACGAACACGCTGGTGGTGCCGAACTCATAGCAGTGGTGGTGGATGTAGCTGGTCTTGATGGAGGCCAGATTGGTGATGAACATACTGGTGTGGAAGGGGCTGAGGTCGATGATCTTCCGGGGCAGCAGACCGTGCTTGTCCAGATGGTACGCCAGCCACACCACGAATTTGGGCAGCCCCGGAACGGAGAACATGAACCGGGCAAATTTGTCGGTGCTGTTCTTCTGCTCCGTCCGGCTGTTGGCGTCGACGGCATCGGCGATCTTCTGCTGGATAGTGAACACAGTGTCCTGCGGCTCCAGAAAGATCTTCAGCGTCGTCTCGTCCGGCGAGCCGTCCGCCAGCTTCTTCAGGATGACGAAGGACACGCAGAAGTGGTTGCGCTTGTAGATGCGGCTGTTCATCACAAAGTAGTTCAGCTTGGGATTGGTCTGCACCGCCTTGTAGTAGGCGGCAATGATGACCGCCATGTGGTTGATGCGGATGCCGCCGCGCCGCTTCTCGCGGATGTAGGCCTTGAGGACCTCCTCGTCGATGTTCTCGGTGATGCTGTTCTGGGCGTCGTAGCGCTTGGGCATGATATAGGGGATCGCCGCCACGATGGGCGGCAGATTTTTTACTCTCGTTCCGTCAGGACGCATGGGCATATCCTCGATTCTGTCTGGATTATATGGCTCATTGTACCCCATCCTTTCGACAAATGCAACCCGTCTGCCGGCCGGGCGGGACGCGCATTTTGCTCTTTACCTTTTCCACCGCATTTGCTATAATAAAGAATTATCACGATTATTATTCTGGCGGCATAGTCCTTGCCGCCGGCAGGAGGGAGGTGACCCGCCGTGAAATTCCAAAAATGGCACATTGCCCCGCCCCATCCCGAGGCGGCGGCCCGGCTGACCGCGGCGGGATATCCCTGCCTTGTGTCGGCGGTGCTGGCCTCCCGCGGCATCGCAACGGAGGAGGAGGCCGCCGCCTTTCTGGAGCAGGAGCAGCGCTTGACGTACAGCCCGTTCCTGATGGCGGATATGGACAAGGCCGCAGCCCGTGTGCAGCGGGCGCTGGCGGACGGCGAGAAGATCGCCGTGTTCGGCGACTACGACGTGGACGGCATCACCGCCACCTGTATTCTGGTGGACTACCTCCAGAGCCGTGGCGCCGACGTGCTGCACTATATCCCCCGCCGCATCGAGGACGGCTACGGCCTGAGCTGCGACGCCATCGAGGGGCTGTACCGCAAGGGCACAAGGCTTCTCATCACGGTGGACTGCGGCATCACCGGCGTGGAGGAGGTGGACTTCGCCAACTCCCTGGGTATGGACGTGGTCATCACCGACCACCACGAGTGCAAGGAGACGCTGCCCCGCGCCGTAGCGGTGGTGGACCCCCACCGGCCCGACTGCCCCTACCCTTTCAAGCATCTGGCGGGCTGCGGCGTGGCACTGAAGCTGGCGCTGGCGCTGGGCGGCCCTGACCGGGAGGAGGCGCTGTTCGCCCGCTACTGCACGCTGGCGGCCATCGGCACCGTGGCGGATGTGATGCAGATGTCCGGCGAGAACCGCACCATCGTGTCCCGCGGACTTGCCGTGATCGAGCACTCCGATTTTATCGGCTTACAGGCACTTTTGAAGGAGGCGGGTCTTACCGGCCGGGAGATCACCTCCGTGCAGATCGGCTTCGTGCTGGCGCCCCGCATCAACGCGGCGGGCCGCATGGGCGCCGCCGACAAGGCGGCGGATCTCCTGCTCTGCACCGACCCGGAGGAGGCGGATCGCATGGCGCGGGAGCTGTGCGCCCTGAACCGGGAGCGGCAGAACGTGGAGCAGACCATCTACTCCCAGGCGGAGGAGATGATCGCCCATATGCCCGAACGGGAGCGGAGCGCGCTGGTGCTGGAGAGCAGCCGCTGGCATCAGGGCGTGGTGGGCATCGTGGCCAGCCGCCTCTCCGAGAAGTATTCCCGTCCCAGCTTTATGATCCACCTCAACGGCACCACCGGCAAGGGCTCCTGCCGCAGCTGGGGCGGCTTCAACCTCTTTGCCGCGCTGGAAAACTGCAAGGATCTTCTGCTGGGCTTCGGCGGCCACGAACTGGCGGCCGGCTTTACCATTGACGAGTCGAACATCCCCGCCTTCCGCCAGCGGATGAACGACTACGCCCGCAGCTTCCGGGGCGGCGAGGCCCCCGTGTCCGTGCTGGACGTGGACGTGGCCATCACCCACCCCTCCGCCGTGACGCTGGAGGAGCTGGACGCCCTGTCCGCGCTGGAGCCCTACGGCAGCGGCAACGCCCGTCCGGTGTTCTGTCTGCTGGGCGCCACGCTGCTGCGTACCCAGAACGTAGGCCAGAACCGGCATCTCAAGCTGCGCCTCGGCAAGGGCAGCGCCCAATTTGACGGCATCTTCTTCTCCACCGTGGCGGAGGACTGCGGCTGCCGTGTAGGCGACCGGGTGGACGCCGCCTTCTATTTGCAGGTCAACGAATTCCGGGGCAGCCGGACGGTGCAGCTCCAGATGGTGGATCTGCGGCCGTCCCTGTGTGCCAGCGGCCGGGAGCAGGAGTCTCTGACGCTGGCGGACCGCTGCACGGCACAGCAGCCCATGCCCGCCCGGGATGCCCGGCGGCTGCTGCCCACACGGGATCAATTCGCCGCCGCGTGGCGGTTTTTGGAGCGCACCGTCCCCGACGGCGGCCTCACCACCGGCTATCTGCCGCTGCTGCGTGCGCTGGCGGCGGAGCTGGGAAAGACCGAGCCGTTCCCCCGGGCGGCCCTGTGCCTGTCCGTCTTTGCCGAACGGGGACTTTTGACGCTGGTGCGGCAGGGGGATGATGTGACCATCCGGCTGCATCGGGGCCTGAAGGTGGTGCTGGGGCAATCGCCCTGTCTGCTGTGGCTCCACGAAATCACCGAGAAAGGGGGCGTTGGACAATGACGCCGCAGGAAATGTACGACCATCTCGTTGAAACGGTCAAGTCCTACAACCCGTCCGCCGGGTTCGACCAGATCCGCGCCGCCTATGAGTATGCCGCCGCCCACCACGCCGGGCAGAACCGGAAGGACGGCTCACCCTTTGTGACCCATCCGCTGGCGGTGGCGCAGATCGTGGCGGAGGAGCTGCATCTGGACACCGAGTCCATCGTGGCGGCGCTGCTCCACGATACCATCGAGGATACCGACGCCACCCACGAGGAGATCAGCAAGCTGTTTTCTCCCACCGTGGCGGATCTGGTGGAGGGCGTCAGCAAGCTGACACGTGTCCACTACACCTCCAAGGAGGAGGAGCAGATGGAGAACCTCCGCAAGATGCTGATGGCCATGGCCAAGGATATCCGGGTCATCCTCATCAAGATCTCCGACCGGCTCCACAATATGCGCACCATGGAGTACCAGACGCCGGAGAAGCAGAAGCAGAAGTCCTTCGAGACCATGGAGATCTACGCCCCCATCGCCCACCGTCTGGGTATGCAGCGCATGAAGTGGGAGCTGGAGGACCTGTCCCTGAAATATCTGGATCCCGTGGGCTACCGGGAGATCACCGAGGCGCTGGACGAGAAGGCGGCGGAGTACGACGGCTTCATGTCCTCCGTCCACGACCAGATCACCTCCCGCCTGCGGGAGGCCGGCATCGATGCCACGGTGCAGGCCCGCATGAAGCACCCCTACTCCATCTACCGCAAGATGTACACCCAGAACAAGTCACTGGATGACGTGTTCGACCTGTTTGCCTTCCGGGTCATCGTGGACACGGTGGCGGACTGCTACAACGTGCTGGGTCTGATCCACGACCTGTACAAGCCCATTCTGGGCCGCTTCAAGGACTATATCGGCACGCCCAAGCCCAATATGTACCAGAGCCTGCACACCACGGTGGTGGGCGAGAGCGGCATCCCCTTCGAGGTGCAGATCCGCACCAAGGAGATGCACGAGGTGGCGGAGTACGGCGTGGCCGCCCACTGGAAGTACAAGCAGAACGGACAGGGCGCCGGCGATGAGCGCAGCTATGAGTGGGTGCGCCGCCTGCTGGAAAATCAGGAGGACGCCGACGCCGAGGACTTCATCCACTCCCTGAAGGTGGACATGTTTGCCGATGAGGTGTTCGTGTTCACCCCCAATGGCGACGTCATCAACCTGCCGGCGGGCGCCACGCCCATCGACTTTGCCTATACCATCCACTCCGCCATCGGCAACCACATGGTGGGCGCCAAGGTCAACGGGCGCATCGTGCAGTTCGACTACCACCTGCGCAACGGCGACGTGGTGGAGGTCATGACCAGCAAATCCGCCCACGGCCCCAGCCGCGACTGGGTGAAGATCGCCCGCTCCAGCAACGCCCGCAGCAAGATCCGCCAGTGGTTCAAGCGGGAGAAGCGGGACGAGAACATCGTCAACGGCCGCCAGAGCTTTGAGGCGGAGCTGAAGCGCACTGGCGTCACCCTGAAGGAGCTGACCAGCGAGGAGAACCTCCCCAGCGTTCTGAAGAAGCTGTGCTACAACAGTCTGGACGATATGTACGCCGCCATCGGCTACGGCGGCGTGACCGCCCTGAAGGTCATGGGCCGTCTGCGGGAGGATATCCAGCGTATCCTCCACCAGCATCAGGCGGAGCGGCAGGCGGAGGTGCCGGTGGCTGACCAGCCCCAGCAGACCCGTCCCGCCGTACCCCAGCACCCCAAGGGGGAGCAGGGCATCGTGGTGGAGGGGCTGACCAACTGCCTTGTGAAGTTCTCCAAGTGCTGCACCCCCGTGCCCGGCGACAAGATCGTGGGCTTCATCACCCGGGGCTACGGCATCTCCGTCCACCGGGCGGACTGCCCCAACGCCGACCCCGCCCGCCGCAGGCCGGAGGAGGCGGGACGTTGGATCAACGTGTCGTGGGGCAGCAACACCCGCGAGAGCTACCGCACCACGCTGGAGGTGGTGGCCAAGGACCGCCTGAACCTGATCGTGGACATCTCCACGGTGCTGTCCAGCACCAAGACCCACGTCTCCTCCCTGAACGCCCGCAGCACGCCGGACGGTTTTGCCCTCATCACGCTGGATACGGACGTGTCCGACAGCCAGCAGCTGCAAACGGTCATGCGGAGGATCGAACAGATCTCCGGCGTCATGCGGGTCACCCGCCCCGCCGGTTAAACCAGAAAAAGGAGCGATATGCCATGAGAGCAGTATTGACCCGCGTGAAGCACGCATCCGTCACCATCGACGGCAAGGTACACGGCCAGATCGGAGAGGGCTTCCTCATCCTGCTGGGCGTGACCCACGAGGACACCGAGGCGCAGGCCGTCAAGCTGGCGGACAAGCTCACGGGGCTTCGCATTTTTGAGGACGAGAACGGCAAGATGAACCGCGGTCTGGACGAGGTGAAGGGGGAGCTGCTCATCATCTCCCAGTTCACGCTGTACGGCAACTGCAAGAAGGGCCGCCGTCCTGAATTTCTGGCCGCCGCCCGTCCCGAGGTGGCCATCCCCCTGTATGAGAAGTTCGTGCAGGAGTGCCGCAATAAGGGCTTCCACACCGAGACCGGCGAGTTCGGCGCCTACATGCAGGTGGAGAGCCTGAACGACGGCCCGCTGACGCTGGTGGTGGACACCGACCAGCTGTAAGAAAGGAGCGCGCGATGAAGATCACATCTCTACAGGTGGGGCCCATCATGACCAACTGCTACCTGCTGTGCGACGAGGCGGCAAAGGTCTGCGCGCTCATCGACCCCGGCGATGACGCGCCGCAGGTGGAGCGCATGGTGGCGCAGAGTGGCTGCACCCTGCAATATATCCTGCTGACCCACGGCCACTTCGACCACACCTCCGCTGTCCGGCCCCTGCTGGAGAAGTACCCGGACGTGCCGGTGTACATCCACGAAAAGGACGCCGTGGACACGGAGCGCGGCGAGCTGCTGTTCCGCAAGGTGGGGCCGGAGAACCAGCGCTGCTATAAGGAGGGCGACACCCTGCCGCTGGGCGGGCTGACCCTCCGGGTGCTGGAGACGCCGGGCCACTCCGAGGGCTCCGTGTGCCTGCTGGTGGAGGGGCAGGGCGTGCTGTTCGCCGGCGACACCCTGTTCCGCTGCTCCTGCGGCCGGTGCGACTTCCCCGGCGGCGACTACCGGAAGATGCTGGCCTCGCTGGGTCGTCTGGCGGCGCTGGAGGGAGACCTGCGGGTGCTGCCCGGCCACGATCGGGAGACCACGCTGGACTATGAGCGCCGCGTCAACCCCTATATGCGGCAAGGAGCGGCGCGATGAAGCTGGAATTCCGCGGTCACGACGACCGCTACGCCATTGAGCAGAGCCTGCTGGCGTTCTTCCCCGAGGAGCGCCCTGTCTATGAGCCCATCGCGCCGGAGGACGATGACTGCGCCCTTGTCTCCCTGACGGAGGGGAAGCGCTACGCCACCGGCGTCACCACCCTTCACTATCATGGCAAAACGGCGCGGGGCGTCTCCCGCGCCGTTCTTACGGATGCCCCCGACGAGTACGAGCGGGAGCGTCTGCGTCAGCGCGCCCTGAAGCTGTCATTCTTCAAGGCGGCGCGGGACATCACCGGCATCACCCCCAGCTGGGGCGCGCTTACCGGCATCCGGCCGGGCAAGCTGGCCCGCGCCATGCTGGAGCAGGGAAAGACGGAGCGGGAGACAGACCGTGTTCTGCGGAATACCTACTTTGTCTCGCCGGAGCGCCGCCGTCTGGCCATCGAGACGGCGCAGGCGGGCCTGACCGCCAAGCGCGGCCTGCGGCCCAACGAAATATCCCTCTATGTGGGCATCCCGTTCTGCCCCACCCGCTGCGCCTATTGCAGCTTCGTGTCCGCGTCGGTGGAGAAGTCCTTCGGCCTGATGGAACCGTATCTGGCGGCGCTGGAGCAGGAGATCACCGACGCCGCCCGTATGGTGGCGGAGACGGGGCTGTCCGTCAAGTCCTTCTACATGGGCGGCGGCACGCCCACCACTCTGTCGGCACAGCAGATGGATCATCTGCTGACCCACCTGAACAAGAGCTTTGACCTGACGAACTGCGCGGAGTACTGCATCGAGGCGGGCCGTCCCGACACCATCACACGGGAGAAGCTGCAGGTGCTGCTGGATCACGGCGCCGACCGCATCAGCGTCAACCCCCAGTCCATGGAGGACGAGGTGCTGCGGGCCATCGGCCGCAAGCACACGGCGGCGGACATCGAGGCGACCATGGCGCTGGCTACCTCCATGGGGTTCCCCCATGTGAACATGGATCTTATCGCCGGACTGCCCGCCGATACGCCGGAGGGCTTCCGCCGCACGCTGGACAAGTGCCTGACCTTCGGTGCGGACAACATCACCGTCCACACCCTTAGCCTGAAAAAAGGAAGCCGCATCCTGCTGGAGGGTCTGCCCATCCCGTCGGCGCAGGACGTGTCCGCCATGCTGGACTACGCCAACGACGCCCTGCGCGCCGCCGGGTTCACCCCCTACTACCTCTACCGCCAGAAGTATATGTCCGGCAGCTTTGAGAACGTGGGCTGGTGCATATCCGGCGCGGAGGGACTGTATAATATCTACATCATGGAGGAGCTGCACAGCATCCTGTCTCTGGGTGCAGGCGGTTCCACGAAGATGGTGGACCCGGTGCGTGACCGGATCGAGCGGGTGTTCCACCCCAAGTTCCCCACGGAGTACATCGCCCGTCCGGAGAAGATCCGGCAGGATCTGGAGACGTTCCGCCGGTTCCACGAGAATATGCAGAAGTAAGCGGGAGGTGCGGCATGGCACAGCGACGGCACAACTTTATCAGCGGCGCCGCTGTGCTGGCCTTTGCCGTGGCGGTGACCAAGGTGCTGGGCGCCCTCTACAAGATCCCGCTGGGCAACCTGCTGGACAAGGAGGGTATGGCCCACTTCTACGCCGCCTATAACATCTACAACCTGCTGTTGGTGCTGTCCACGGCAGGACTGCCGCTGGCGCTGTCCCGGCTGGTATCCCGCGCAGCGGCGCAGGGCAGACGCAATGCCCAGCGCCGCATTTTCCGGACGGCGCTGGCGCTGCTGGCCGTTATCGGCCTTGTGTGCAGCGCCGTCATGTGCCTGTTTCCCCAGGTGCTCAGCGGCCTGCTCCACGACTCGCTGGCCGCGCCCGCCATCCGGGTCCTCGGCCCGGCGGTGCTGTTCGTCTGCCTGACCTCCGCCGTCCGGGGGTATACGCAGGGCTTGGGCGACATGACGCCCACCGCCGTCAGCCAGATGACGGAGTCCGCCGGAAAGCTGGTCATCGGCCTTGCCTCGTGCCTTCTGCTGCTGCACCGGGGGGCGGACGCCTCACTGTGCGCCGCCGGGGCCATTGCCGGCGTCACCGCCGGCTCCCTGCTGTCGCTGACGGTGCTGGCGGTGTTCCTCCTGCGCCGGCGGGAGCGTATCGCCGCCTCCGACCGGCCGCCTGCGCGGCGCGAGATCCTTCGTGAGCTGCTGACCACCGGGATCCCCATTACGCTGGGGGCGGCGGGCATGAGCCTCATCACCCTGCTGGATCAGGCACTGGTCATGTCCACCCTCCAGAACACGCTGGGGTATACGGAGGCTGCCGCCACCGCCCTGTACGGCGAGTACACCTTCGGCATGACGCTGTTCGTCCTGCCGCCGTCCTTTATCTACCCCGTCACCGTCAGTCTGGTGCCGGATATCGCCGACGCGCTGGCCCGGGGCGACCGCGCCGCCGCGGGGCGCAGCACCGCCGCTGCCCTGAAGCTGACCACCCTCGTCGCCCTGCCCGCAGGGGCGGGACTGTCCGTGCTGGCCGGGCCCATCCTGCACCTGCTGTACCCGGCGGTTCCGGACACCGCCGAGGCCGCTGCCTACCACCTGACCTTTCTGGGTCTTGCCTGCATCTTCGTGTGCCTGATGGTGGCTACCAACGGCGTTTTGCAGGCCTACGGCAAGGAGTACATCCCCGTCTTCACCCTGCTGTGCGGCGGCATTCTGAAGATCGTCACCAACTACCTGATGGTGGGAGACCCCGCCACCAACGTCCGAGGCGCACCGGTCAGCACGCTGTACTGCTACGCCCTGATCGTGGTGCTGAATCTCATCGCCATCGCCCGCTGTGTGCCGGAGCGCCCGGCCTACCTCCGCCTGTTCGCCAAGCCGCTGCTCATCACGGCAGTGATGGCACTGGCCGCCCGCTCGTCCTACGGCGTGCTGGTGCGCTGCCTGCCGGAGCGCTGGGCGGTGCTGCCCGCGATCTTTATCGCCGCCGTGGTCTACGGCGTGCTGGCGCTGGCGCTGGGCGCGGTGACGCGGGCTGACGTTGCCGGCCTGCCCAAGGGTGAGAAAATCGCGGAAATACTGCATTTGCGCTGAACTTTTAGGGTCGGCAAAGCGAAAACCTCTTGCAATAGGAGCATAAGTATGATAGATTTTGTTAGGAAACCGCAGTATGGCTATGAGGATCTGCTGGAGATCATCCGCCTGCTCCGCTCGGAGGACGGCTGCCCTTGGGACAAGGCGCAGACCCACCAGTCCATCCGGCGCGGACTGCTGGAGGAGGCCTACGAGGCCGCCGAGGCCATCGACAACGACGACCCCGTGCTTCTCAAGGAGGAACTGGGCGACGTACTGATGCAGGTGGTGTTCCACGCGGATATCGAATCCGACGCGGGACGCTTCACCATAGACGACGTGTGCGACGGCGTGGTGAAAAAGCTGCTGTTCCGCCACCCCCATGTGTTCGGCAGCCGGCACGAGGACTCGCCCGAGGCGGTGCCGGTCAGCTGGGACAAGCTGAAGCGGCAGGAAAAGGGTCAGAAGACCGTGGCCGACAGTATGGACAGCGTGGCACGGAGCCTGCCGGGTCTTTGGCGGGCTGAAAAGCTCCAGAACAAGGCGGCGTCCGCCGGCTTCGAGTGGCCGGATGTACAGGGCGCGCTGGACAAGCTGGAGGAGGAAGTGGCCGAGCTGCGCCGCGCCGTGGAGGAAGGCGGCGACGTGCCGGAGGAGCTGGGCGACGTGCTGTTCGCCGCCGTGAAGGTGGGACGGTTCTGCGCCTGCGACCCGGAGGACGCGGTCAACAGCACCTGCGAAAAGTTTATCCGCCGCTTTCGTGCCGTGGAGAACGGCGCGGCGGCACAGGGGAGGGAGGTCTCCCAGCTGTCGCTGGAGGAGATGACCGCCCTGTGGAACGAAGCAAAACGTTCTTAATGCGATCTCGATCGTTTTGAGATACGCCGCCCGGAGGGGAACGGCGTCAACTAATGAATTTTTGGGAGGAACTATCATGAATAAAACCGAACTGATCGCCGCTGTGGCGGAGAAGACCGGCCTGTCCAAGAAGGACACCGAGGCCGCTGTCAACGCGACGCTGCTGACCATCACCGAGACGCTGAAGGCCGAGGAGAAGGTGCAGCTGGTGGGCTTTGGCTCCTTCGAGACCAAGAAGCGCGCCGCCCGTACCGGCCTGAACCCCCGTACCAAGGAGACCGTGGAGATCCCCGCCTCCAAGGTGCCCGCTTTCAAGGCCGGCAAGGCCCTGAAGGACGCCGTCGCGGAGTAATTTTGCTTTCACGGGAGCCGGTGTGACCACACCGGCTCCTTTACCGTTTTTAAGGAGGAACCCTATGCGTCTTGACAAATATCTGAAGGTGTCCCGCCTCATCAAGCGCCGCACCGTGGCCAACGAGGCCTGCGACAACGAGCGCGTCACCGTCAACGGCCGGGTGCAGCGCGCATCCTACGATGTGAAGGTGGGCGACATCATCTCCATCCGCTTCGGCCAGAACACCCTGACGGTGGAGGTGCTGAGCGTCACGGAGAACGTGGGCAAGGACGCGGCGGCTGCCATGTACCGCGAGGCCGCGCCCCAGCCGGACAAACTGTCATAATACCGGGCGTTCCCTCATACGATGGAGTGAAAACTCTGTGGGAGGGAGCGCTTTTTTATGCCTTACGACATGACCGACGGCGGCGCGGCCGCCTATCACCGCCTCCAGATCGAGGGGCGGGAGAAGCTGAGCATCTCCGGCGTGGAGGACGTGGTGCGCTTTGATGAGAGCTGCATCGTCACCACCACCAGCGCCGGCACGCTCATCATCACCGGGGAGGAGCTGCATATCGGCAAGCTGTCGCTGGACGGCGGCGAGATGCAGGTGGACGGCCGCATCGACGCCGTGACCTACGAGGACACGGAGGTGCGGCAGGGCTCGTTCCTGTCCCGGCTGTTCGGCTGATATGGAAAACCATGTCTCCCAACAGCTGACCGCCTACCTGACGGCGGCGCTGCTGGGCGCCGCCTCCGCCATGGTCTACGATCTGCTGCGCGCCGTGCGGCTTCGCCGCCGCCGTGACCGGCGTCTCACCGGCCTTGCCGACGGCCTGTATATCGCCGTGGTGGGGCTTTTGCTGCTGTGGTTCACCCTGCGCATCGGGGAGGGGGAGCTGCGGCTGTATATGCTCACCGGCGTGGCGCTGGGCGCGGTGCTGTACGGGCTGACGCTGCCGCCGCTGCTGCGTCCGCTGTGGGAGTTCTGGCTGGACGCGGCGGTGCAGTTCTGCCGTCTGCTGTGCTGTCCGGCGGTGATCGCCGTCCGGTGGCTGAAAAAAGCCGCCATTTTCCTGAAAAAACACTTTCCTTTTCGCCGCGCCTGCGCTACAATAAAGATACGAATGCGGTCAAAAGGGCCGCGAAAGGGGGAGGACAGACATGGCGCAGAAAAAGGCCCGCAAAAAAAAGCCCAGCGCTGTCCTGCTGCTGGTGCTGAGCGTGCTCATCGTGGTGGTGGGCGTGGAGATCATCAACGTCTACGGACGGCTGAAGGACGTGCGGGCGCAGGAGGCGGCCCTCACCCAGCAGATGCAGGAGAAAAAACAGGAGAACGAAGCGCTCCGCTCTGACCTGAGCAAGAAGGACGACCCGGAGTTCATCAAGGCGCTGGCCCGCGACCTGCTGGGTCTGGCCGAGGATGGCGAGCGCATCTTCTACGATGTCAACGACTGACCATAGCGCACCCTGCCCCGCCGGAAGGCGGGGCGTTTTTATTGCCATTCGCAGACGCCTGTGGTATACTCTACGCATCTGAATGCATGGAAGGGAGGCTTGCCCATGCCCGCTTTTCTGGAACAGCGATACCGCCGGAAGCACCTGCGCTGCGTGCGGCACATTACATTGGACCCCAAGGGACGCGGCGCTGTCCGCATCCACATGATCCCCCCGCGGGAGGACGCGGCGGACGCACCGTTTCTGCTGCTGCTCAACGGCGACAAGCTGATACCGCTGAACCTGTCGTGGGCCATTCTGCTGGCCAACTTTATGGACAGGCTGGAGCCCTTTGCCGGGCTGGAGATCAGCGAGTCCGACTGGCACGCTATGGCGGACGCCGCTGTGGCGGAGACACATAAGACCTATCCGTTCACCAAAAAGACCGAGCTGGCGGAGGATCTGTTCCTGATGCTCACCTCACTGGTGGCCATCGCCCGGGGACAGGAGCCGGAGGCGGAGGTGGGCGTTCTGTCGCTGGGCGACTATGCCGCCGAGATGACGGCACCCCACCGCATGGATCTGATGCTCAGCGCCATGCGCAAGGACGGTGGGTGGCACTGCAACCAGAAGTGCCTGCACTGCTACGCCGCGGGGCAGTCGCTGGCGGACGCGCCGGAGCTGTCCACCCAGCAATGGCTGGACATCCTCCGCCGCCTGCGAAGCGCCAATATCCCACAGGTCACGTTCACCGGCGGCGAGCCCACCCTCCGCGCCGATCTGGTGGAGCTGGTGGACGCCGCCCAGTGGTTCGTCACCCGGCTGAACACCAACGGCCAGCTATTGACGCCGGAGCTGTGCGCCAAGCTGTACGACGCAAGCCTGGACAGCGTGCAGGTCACCCTGTACAGCGCCGACCCTGCCATCCACAACGCGCTGGTGGGCGCCGACGGCTTTGAAAAGACGGTGCAGGGTATCCGAAACGCCGTGGCGGCGGGGCTGATCGTCTCCGTGAACACGCCGCTGTGCAGCCTGAACACGGACTATGCCGCCACGCTGCGCTTTGCCGCGTCGCTGGGTGTGCGGTATGCCACCTGTTCCGGTCTGATCCCCTCCGGCAGCGCCGAGGGCGCGGAGAGCCGCGCCACCCGTCTGACGGAGCAGGCGCTGACGCAGGTGCTGCAAGAGGCGGTGGCCGTGGTGGAGGAGCTGGGCATGGAGCTGGATTTCACCAGCCCCGGCTGGCTGCCGGAGGAGACGCTGCGCGCACTGGGACTGCACCTGATCCCCAGCTGCGGCGCCTGCCTGAGCAACATGGCGCTGGCGCCGGACGGCAGCATCATCCCCTGCCAGAGCTGGCTGAGCAGCGCCCCGCTGGGCAATATGCTCACCGACGACTGGGCGTCTGTCTGGAACAGCGAGCGCTGCGCCGCCATCCGGGCGGAGAGCGCCAAAATGGATCATATCTGCCAGCTGCAAGGCGGCAACAGGGAGGAGGGAGCGCGATGCTGAAGAAGCTGCATATCCTGCTGCTGACGGTGCTGGCGGCGCTGTGCTGCACCGCCATCGCGTGGGCGGATTACGATTACATCGACCGCTACGACGTGGACGTGCTGCCCAACACCGACGATGGCAGCCTGACCATCACCGTCTCCCTGACGTGGACGGCGCTGGAGGAGCTGCCCTACGGGCAGGAGCTGAAGGTCGGCATCCCCAACGGCTCCATCCGGGAGAAGACCGCCCTGACCGACAACATCGAGCGCCTGTCCTTCGACAACCGCTATATGTACGTCTATCTGGACCGCGCCTACAAGAAAAACGAGACGTTTACGTTCTCCTACCGCTGGGTGCAGGAGTATATGTACGGGCTGGACGGCGGCACCGTGCTCTACGATTATACCCCCGGATGGTTCGACGAGGCCAAGATGGGGGCCATGACCCTGATGTGGCACGACCCCGCCGGTCTGACCGGTGACTTCACCGAGGGGACAGTTTCCGGCGCGGACAGTGTGACGGTGGCGGATGGACTGACCATCACCGCCTCCGACCAGTCCTACGGCTACAAGATGAACGTGAAGGTGCGCTACACCGATTGGCCCACCGTACTGTCCCCGGAGAACAGCATCGGCAGCCAGCCCGACAATGACTATGACGACTGGTACGAGGAGGACGAGGACACGAGAATGGCGGCCCTGTTCCTGACGCTGATCATCACCATCTTTATCGTTTGGGTGGTGGTGCGGATCATTCGGGAGATAGCTGGCAGCTATGCCGGCGGCTTCGGCACGCGGTATGTGTTCGTCAACCACCTCTGGTACCCCGCCGGACGGGACGGCAAGCCCCGTCCCGGCAGCGTTGGCACCAAGAAGCGGCCCCGCCCGCCCCGCAGCAGTAGCAGCAGCGGCTTCGGCGGCGGCAGCCGCGGCGGTGGGTTTGGAGGCGGCGGCTTCGGCGGCGGCGGACACTGCGCCTGCGCCAGCAGCTGTGCCTGTGCCTGCGCCTGCGCCTGTGCCGGCGGCGGACGGGCGGGCTGCTCCGCCAAGAATCTCTACGGCGCGGTGCGGCTGGACAAGGCACTTGCCGAAAAACTGGATACCTGAAACAGGAGAGACGGCGGCGCGCCGTCTCTCTTTTTCACAAAAAAGGAGCCGCCCTGCAAACAGAGCGGCCCAAGTGGGTGGGATATTGGAAAGCTTCCTCTATTATCATACAGCACGCCTGTCCCCGTGTAAATAGGAGGTTTTGCCGGTTTTCCGCGACTTTTAGGGCGGCCTGTCGAATGTGTCTGCATGATAAACTCTTTATGAAGTTTTCACAAATTCTCTCAAAAGTGCTTTTCAAACGTATTGCGATTTGCTATAATGCACACAAGGATAAAGGGAACCCGCTCCCCGACCCTACCCTGTGTTTACCGCACTGACGAAAGGAGCAAGTATTATGAAGTTCACATTCGCCTGCAAGAAGATCTCCCTCAACGACTCCATCAAGGAATACGCGGAAAAGAAGATCAGTAAGCTGGACAAGTATTTTCCGGAGGAGGCAGACGCCTTTGTGACCTTTGCCGTGGAGAAGAAGAACCGCTGTGTGGTGGAGCTGACCATCCGCAGCACCAACGGCACGTTGTTCCGTGCGGAGACGGAGGATCCCGACGGCGATATGCGCGGCGCCATTGACGAGGCTGTCAGCTTCATCGACCGCCGTATCCGCAAGAACAAGACGCGGTTGGCCAAGAACCTGCGGCCCGACGCGCTGGTCTCCTCCGTTCCTGCTGAGTTCGACGTAGTGGAGGACAACGACTTCGACATCATCCGCACCAAGCGCTTTGCCGTCAAGCCCATGAGCACCGATGAGGCCATTTTGCAGATGAATCTGCTGGGTCACTCGTTCTATGTGTTCCGCCGCATTGAGGACAGCGCCATCTGCGTGGTGTACCACCGCAACAACGGCGGCTACGGCCTGATCGAGACGGCGGAGTAATCGATATACGATCCCAAGGGGGCGGTGCAGCCGCCCCCTTTTTCTTGCGGGAGCGCCGCCGTTCTGGCGCAAGGAGAGCGATAAAAGGAGGACTTTTCGTGAATTTACGCCATGTTGGATACCGCGCCTATCAGTGTGTGTTCGTCCTGGGCACACGGCTGCTGCCGTGGCGTCAGCCGGAGACGGTCACCGGCCCCGGCAGTCTGGCGGACATCCCCGCCCGGTTGACCCGGTACGGCGCCCGCTGCCCGCTGGTGGTGGCCAGCCGCCGCCAGTGCGCCGACCCCGCCTTTCAGCAGATGCTGTCCCGGCTGGAGGGCTATACCCTGTTCTCCGACATAAAGCCCAACCCGCCGGTGTCCACCGTGGCAGCGGCGGCCGCCCTGTATCGGCAGGCGCATTGCGACAGTCTGGTGGCGGTGGGCGGCGGCAGTCCCATGGACACCGCCAAGGCCGCCGCGGCGCTGGTGGTGCGCCCCGGCAAGGCGCCGGAGCAGCTGGCGGGTCTCCTGAAGGTGCGCCGCGCCATCCCGCCCTTTATCGCCGTGCCCACCACCGCCGGTACCGGCTCGGAGACCACCATCGCCGCCGTGGTCACCGGCGCGGATCACCACAAGTACGCCATCAACGACCTGTGCCTGATCCCCCGCTGCGCTGTGCTGGATCCGCTGCTCACCGTGTCCTTGCCGCCCCACACCACCGCCGAGACTGGCATGGATGCCCTGACCCACGCGGTGGAGGCGTATATCGGCAGGTTTTACCGCACCCATCAAACGGATGCCATGGCGGAGGAGGCAGTGGTCACCATCTTCCGCACGCTGGAGCGCGCCTGTGCCCGCGGCGACGATGTGGAGGCGCGGCAGGCGCTGCTCACCGCCTCCTATCAGGCGGGTGTAGCCTTCACCCGCGCCGGTGTGGGCAACGTCCACGCCATCGCCCACACGCTGGGCGGTCTGTACGGCGTAGGGCACGGCCTCGCCAACGCGGTGCTGCTGCCCGTGGTTCTGCGGGACTACGGTACGGCGGCGCACCGGCGGCTGGCGCGTCTGGCGGGGCTGGTGGGACTGTCCGGTGACAGCGAGGCGGCCAGAGCCAACGCCTTTATCGACGCGATCTTCGGCATGAACGCCCGGCTGGGCATCCCCACCGGCTTCACCTGCATTCGGGAGGCGGATCTGCCGCAGATGGCGGCGTGGGCGGCCAAGGAGGCCGATCCCACCTACCCCGTGCCGGTGATCTATGACCGGGCGCGGTTTATCCGCGTGATCCGGCAGGTCATGCAGTGAGAAAACAAGGACAGGGACGGACACCTCAGGTGTCCGTCCCTGCTGCTTCGTGAGGGGCGGAGCTGCTGCTGGATGACCTGAAAGCGCACCTGCGCTCGGTGGACGGCATCCACCTGCTTGCATAGGACAAAAAAGCGTCCGCGCACACCGTGCGCGGACGCTTTTCTGCTCTGTTGTCTGTTTCACTCGAACAGGCCCACCTGCTCCGGCAGGTCGCCCCGTCCGATCATCTGGAGCTGCTGGACATTTTCGGCGGCCAGCGCGTCGCTGATGGCCATTTTGCGGATGATGTTCTTCACCGTGCTGTCCAGTCCGCCGCCCTCCCGGTAGTCGGCGGGGAAGATGAAGTCCACCCGCCCCTTGCACAGCAGATCCTCCACACCGGCGCGGTTGCCGGACTGGTACACGGCGATGGCCTGTCCGCCGTAGGCCCGCATCATCTTCATGCACGGCACGTCGGAGAGTCCGTCGCCCACGTAGATCATGTTGGTGAAGGGGATGCGCTTGCTGTCATCGGGCATGGAGTCGTTCAGCGTCTTATCGTCGGACACGTCCAGCACGCCCTTGTTGATGCGGTAGACGAACTGGGTCTTATTGGTGAAGTTGACGTCCAGCTTGGGCCATGTGGCCAGCCCCTCCGCATTGTAGAAGAACTCACAGGCGTAGATCTCCCGGAACTCATGGGCGATACCGCTGCCCTCGATGATCTCCCGGAGGCCGGAGGAGATCACATAGTGCTCGATGGACACGCCCTGCGTCTCGCCGAATTCGTTGATGCGGCGGAACCACTCCCGCACACCGGGAAACAGCTCTATATTGTGGCCGCAGCGCACCAGAAGCTCCCGGTCCAGCCGTTTACCCTGTGCGCGGCACTCCTCGATCATGGTGTACATATAGGCCAGCAGGCCGTCCATCCGGTTGTCACGGCCGAAGGTGTTGGCCTTGCTCCAGAACTCCGCCGGGGTGTAGCCCAGCGCCGGGATAAAGGCGTAGTCCTCCATATCGGTGGTACACAGCGTCTTGTCAAAATCATACAGCAGTGCAATGATAGGTTTCTCCGTCATCTCTGCTCTCCTCCTTGTGTTTCCTGTCTGGGGCGGGGCGCACGCTCCGAAAAAAAGGCGGCCGGAGGCCGCCTTTTCTGTAGTTTCGGGTTATTCCTTGCCGCCGTAGTTCCGGCCGAACTTCAGCTCGCCCAGATCGAAGGCAAATTCGTTGGGGGCGGCGCTGCCGTCCACCGGCGGGAGCTTGGCGTCATGCTCCTCGTTTGCGGCCTTCTGCTGCGGTTCCTGCGTCTCGTACTGGGTCAGGATGTCCTGCTCGATGCCGCTGACCACCGCATCGGACTGGGCAGCGTCCGCCGCCGGCTGTGCCGGGACAAGCTCCAGCTCCGGCAGCGTCTGCAAAAAGGCGGACTGCGCCTGACACAGCTCGTCGCTGCGGCGGATGAAGTCCGCCAGCTTCTCCTGCGCCATGGCCAGCTTCTGCTCGGCGGCCTTTGTCTCATCGGCCAGCCGCGCCACCTCCTGCGCCGCCTCCGCTCTGGCCTCCGCCAGCATCGTGTCCTTCTCGGCCTGCGCCTCCTGCACCAGCTTGGCGGCCATCTTCTGGGCGGTCAGCAGCGTCTGACGCATGGCATCCTCGGTGGAGCGGTATTCCTCCACCTTCTCCGCCAGCACCTTCAGCTTGGCCTTCAGCGTGACGTTTTCCTTAAACAGTGTGGAATAATCCTCCGTCAGCGCGTCCAGAAATTCGTCCACAACACTCATGCTGTAGCCGCCGCCGAACGACGCCTTGGGGAATACCTTCTCAGAAACTTCCTGCGGTGTAAACATGGATGAACCCTCCGATCCCTTTCTTTATCCGCCGTACTTACAGGTACAGTCCGTTGTTTTCCAGCTCGTCAATGAGGTCGCCCATAATATCCACAGAGTACGGTGTGATGATGTAGGTGTTGGCGGCCACCTTCTTGATCTTCCCCTCGCCGGCATAGGCCACGCCGGACAGGAAGTCGATGAGCCGCCGCGCCACATCCTTGTTGGTGGACTCCAGATTCAGCACCACCGTCCGCTTCTCCTTCAGGTGATCGGCGATCTCGGAGGCGTTCTCGAAGCGCTCCGGCTTCACCAGCACCACCTTCAGCTGGGTGGTAGCGTGGATGTTCACCACCTTGTTGTGGCGGTCATCGGCGCGCCGCTCCTCGCTGCGGCGATCCTCCTTACGGTCGTCAAAGGGGGAACGGGAGTCTCTGGAAGGCTCCTCAAAATCGTCCTCGTAATCGTAATCCTCGTCATCGTAGGGATGAATGATCTTTTTCAGTTCGTCCATGAAGCCCATCGAAAAATACCTCCCGCGTTATTTTGTATAGTCTCTGGCGCCAAAAATGGCGGTACCCACGCGAACCATGTTGCTGCCCGCGCGGATGGCATCGGCGAAGTCACCGCTCATGCCCATGGATAGATAATCTAATTTATTATCGTACATTTTTTGATTTATGTCAACATATAGCGCGTGTACTTTTTGGAAATATACCATATTTTCCGCCTGCGTGGCGCTGGCAGGGGGAATGGTCATCAGACCCCGCACCCGCACATGGGCCAGCTCCTTGGCGTGGGCGGCGGCCTCGGACACCGCCTCCGGTGCAAAGCCGCTCTTGGCTTCCTCCCCGCCGATGTTCACCTCCAGCAGGATATCCTGCACGAGCCCCAGCTTGTCCGCCTGCTTTTCGATCTCCTCCAGCAGCTCCAGAGAGCCGACGGACTGGATGAGGGCGGCCTTGCCCACCACCTGCTTGACCTTGTTGCGCTGCAAATGGCCGATAAAGTGCAGCGGCGCGCCGTCGTAGCCGTTTTCTGCCAGCTTGGCGGTCATCTCCTGCACGCGGTTTTCGCCCAGCGCGTCGATGCCGGCGCGGATGGCCTCCTGACAGGTAGCGGCGTCGTTCATCTTGCTGGCGCCCACCAGCGTGATGTCCCCGCCGGTGCGGCCGGTTTCCCGGGCGGCCTCGTCGATGGCGCGGCGTACCGCCGCAATATTCTCCGCAATAGACATGGGATGCTCCTCCTTGTATTTCTGTCCGGATCGTCGTCCGTTATCGTATGACCTTTCCGTCGCTGAGCGTACCGGCTGTGGCGAT
Organism: uncultured Oscillospiraceae bacterium; assembly: GCA_934591815.1. Lineage (GTDB taxonomy): Bacteria > Bacillota > Clostridia > Oscillospirales > Oscillospiraceae > Vescimonas. Next base: position 11,302 of record CAKTPV010000019.1, on the reverse strand, counting down.
GACCTCATCGCCGACCCGCAGCGTCCGGGTGTCAGAGACTCCCTCGGCGGGCTGCACCAGCGCGTACCCCTGCCCCTGATACAGCACGGTCACGGGGCGGAAGGCGGCGGTGCTGCCGTCCACGCAGTAGACGCCGGTGACGCCCTCCTCGCTGACCCGCAGGGCATTGGACGGCACCCGCAGCCCCTCATAGGTGCGCAGGATCACGTCTGCCGCCTGATGCCGCAGCAGCGTGGTCTGCGCCAGATACTTCCGGCAGGACAGCGTCACCGCCGCCTGACCGTCCTCCGGCGCGGACACGGACACCACCTGCATCCGGATGTTCTGGTCAAAGCCCTTGGCAAACCGCAGCGTCACGGCGCCTTGGGACTTGAGATAGCTCGCCTGCTCCTCCGGCAGCGTCACCACATAGTACCATGTGTCGCCGTAGATGAGCTTGCCCATGTTGCTCTGCTCGTCAACGGGCTGGAGGTGCGCCAGCTTTCCCGGCGTCACCTCCTCCAGGAACGCCTTGGTCAGCACCGTCTCGTACCCGTCGCAGACGGCGGAATATGTTCCCGATGCCCGGGCGGTGACGGTAGTGCCGGAGAGGGAGGCTTCCAGCGACTTGATCTGCCCCTCCACCGACTTGATCTCCGTCTGGATCTCCTCCTGCGAGGCGTAGGGGTGGTCCCGCTTGAGTACGGCGGCCTTCAGCGGGGCGATATCGCCCTCCGCGGCGGTGTAGTCGCCGCCGGTCAGCGCTTGCCGCAGCGTCAGGATATCGCCGGTGATAGAGGTATCCAGCTTCAGCGCCGCGTCCGGGTTCAGGTAGGAGGTCAGGGCGAATTGAAGCTGCTGGAGCTGCAGCTCCAGCGTCTCGATCTGGCTGACGGTCTGCAAAGCGCCGTCGTTGGCGTAGACCCGGGCCAGCACCTGTCCTACGCCGACCCGCTCGCCCTCCTGCCGCACCCGGCTGAGGGTGCCGTTCTGGGCGGGCAGCACCTCCTCGTCCCGCAGCAGCCAGCCGTTGAGGGCGATGGTATCCTCCGCCTGTCCCTCTGTCACCAGCGTGGTGTTTACCGGGTCAGACAGGTAGTTGTACAGCTGTACGGCGAAATAGACCAGCACCGCCGCCAGCACGGCGATGGGCAGTATTTTCATGAGAGGGGATGTCTTTTTCATGGTGTGTTCCTTTGTGTTCTATGTCCGTCCCGCACGCCCGGACGCTTACGCCTCCGGCGTTTCGCCCTCCCGCAGCTCCACCGGGCGCAGCGGCGCGATGGTGGAGATGGCGTGCTTGTAGATGACCTGCTGCTTTCCCTCGGAGTCCAGAATGACCACAAAGCAGTCAAAGCCGGCGATGACGCCCCGCAGCTGAAAGCCGTTGACCAGAAAGATGGTCACGGGAATGCTCTGCTTCCGGGCGCGGGTGAGGAAGATCTCCTGAAGATTGTTTGTCTTTTGCATATCGTCTGCTCCTTTATGTCTGTGTGCGGACGATAGGCCTGTCCTCCGTCCGCCGCTCTCAGCATACGCCGGCGGCGGTGAGGAATTCTGTCGCATTTTGGAGAGCCTGCGGAAAATCAGGCTCTTTTTCCCACAGGATCCAGTGGATATCCGGATTGCGCCGCAGCCATGTCAGCTGCCGCTTGGCGTACTGCCGGGAGCGGAGCTTGACCTCCTCCACGGCGTCGGCCACGGCGGCCGTCCCATCGGCCACCGCCAGAAACTGTTTGAAGCCGATGGCCTGCAGGGCCGTGGCGTCCCGGGGCAGCCCGCTGCTCAGCAGCGCCTGCACCTCGTCCAGAAGCCCTTGCTCCACCATAACGTCCACCCGCCGGTCGATGCGGTCGCGCAGATCCTGCCGGTCCCGGAAGCTCAGCCCGATGTACAGGGCGTCGTAGCGGTCGGGCGTCTCCCGGCTTTTCCGGTCATGCTCACTGATGGTCTCGCCTGTCTCCCGGTAGACCTCCAGCGCCCGGAGGATGCGCTTTTCGTCCCGGAGGTGCAGCCGCGCCGCCGTCTCCGGGTCCACCGCCGCCAGCTCCGCCAGCAGTGCCGCCGCACCCTCCTGCGCCAGCCGCGCCTGCAATTCCCGGCGCACCGCGCCGCCCTGCTGACCGGCGGCAAAGGTATTGCCCCGTACCAGCGCGTCCAGATACAGGCCGGTGCCGCCCACCAGGATGGGCAGCTTTCCCCGGCGGAGGATATCCTGTATGCACCGGTCGGCCTCCTGGGTGAACCGGGACACCGACCAGCTTTCCGCCGGATCGGCCACGCCGATCATGTGGTGGGGTACGCCCTCCGTCTCCTCCGGCGTGGGAGCGGCGGTGCCGATGGCCATGCCCCGGTAGATCTGCATGGAGTCCACGGACACCACCTCACCGTTGAAGCGCTTGGCCAGCGCCACGCCCATTTTCGTCTTGCCCGACGCGGTAGGGCCTACCACGCAGACCACCCGCTGTGCCATCGCTTCACCTCCTGTGCATCAAGGGGTCACGCCCGCTTGAACATCTTCTCCACCTCATATTTCCGCAGCTGCACCGCCACCGGCCTGCCGTGGGGACAGTACCGGACAGCGCCGGACTGCACCTGCCGCACCAGCGCCGCCAGCTCGGCGGCGTCGGTGGTCATGCCCGCCTTGATGGCGGATTTGCACGCCATGGTGTGCAGCAGCTCGTCCCGCGCACCGGCGGGGTCGGCCCGCTGCAAAAGCAGCTTCCGCGCCAGCTCCTCCAGCGTGGCGGCGGCGTCCTCCGCCCGTATGTAGTCGGGGATCTCCCGCACCAGCACGGCGCCGTCCCCGAAATCCTCGCACAAAAAGCCGTAGCCCGCCAGCACGTCCAGCGACTCCAGCACCGCGCCGTACTCCTCGGCGGTCAGCGTTACGGCGGCGGGGGTCAGCAGCTGCTGGGCCATAGGCGGCACGGGGTCTGCCTTCAGTGCGTCGAAGCGGATGCGCTCGTGGGCGGCGTGCTTGTCGATGAGCCACACGTTCTGCTCCCCGTCCTCGCAGATGATATAGGTCTTCAGCACCTCACCGGCGATGCGCCACGGCGTCTCGCCGCTGTCCGCCGTCTCCGGCATCTCCAGCTCCTGCTGAACGGGAGCTGCCTCCTGCGCGGGAAGGGTCGTATCGTTCGCGCCTGCCGCCTCCGGCATCGCGGCGGCGGGTACTGTCTCCGTTTCGGCGGCAGCCTGCTCGCGGGCGGGGCTATCCTCCGGCGCGTCCGGCGGCGTGATGCGGTAGACCACGCCCTCCCGCCCGCTGGGGACGGTGAAGGGCTTCCCGGCCTCCGGTACGGCGTCCCGCACCTGCCATACGTCACCCTGCGGCGCAGCGGCGGGCTGTACCGTTTCGCGTGGCGTCTGCACCGTCGGCGCGGCGGGCGCAAAACGGTTGACGGTGGGACGGTCGCCTCCGGCGGAGCCGACGGGTCTGCCGCTGACAAAGGGCAGCTTCACGCCCTGCGGGGCGGGAGCCGTTTCCCGGAACTCCCGGGCCGTCATGGTCTGGTAGAAGGGCTTCTTCTCCGCGGGCGCGGGCTGCCCCTCCCGGTCCAGCGCGTCCTTGACGGTATAGTGTACCGCGTCAAACACGGCCTTGTCGGACAGGAATTTCACCACGGTCTTGGCGGGGTGGACGTTGACATCCACCTCGTTTACTGGCAGCGTAATGTGGAGGACGCAGCCGGGGAACCGGCCCTTCAGCAGCCGGTTGCGGTAGGCCTCCTCCACGGCGGCGGCCAGAAGCTGGCTCTTGACGAACCGGCCGTTGACGAAAAACAGCTGGCGGCCGCGGGTGCCGTGACCGGCCAGCGGCTTGGTGATAAAGCCCTCCACCCGCACCGCGCCGCCGCTGCCGCTCACGGGCAGCAGGCTGTTGGCAAAGTCCCGGCCCAGCGCCGCGTAGATGGCGGACAGCAGCTGTCCGTCGCCGGGGGTGTGCAGGATCTCCTGCCCATCCCGCAGCAGCTTGAAGGATACGTCGGGATGACTCAGCGCCAGATGGGTCACCACACCGGCGGCGGCGGCGCCCTCGGCGGTGTCCTTCTTCATGAACTTCATCCGGGCGGGGGTGTTGTAAAACAGGTCGCGGATGCAGACGGTGGTGCCGTCGGGGCAGCCCGCCTCGGTGACGGCCTCCGGCACGCCGCCCTCCAGATGGAGCATGGCGCCGCAGTCCGCGCCGGTCTGCCGGGAGAAGATATCCACGCGGGACACGGCGGCGATGGCGGCCAACGCCTCGCCCCGGAAGCCCAGCGTGCCGATGGCGGCCAGATCCTCCGGGCGGCGCAGCTTGCTGGTGGCGTGGCGCAGGAAGGCGGTGGGCAGCTGCTCCGGCGCGATGCCGCAGCCGTTGTCCGTGATGCGGATATAGGTCAGGCCGCCCCGCTCCAGCTCGGTGGAGATGGCGGAGGCGCCGGCGTCCAGCGCGTTTTCCAGAAGCTCCTTGCACACGGAGGCGGGACGCTCCACCACCTCACCGGCGGCGATCAGATCGGCCAGATGGGGCGGGAGCTGTTGGATCTGGGGCATGGGAAAAGCCTCCTTTCAAGGACAGTTCGGTTTCGTAAAGCAGCACACCGGGGGCGTCAGCCGTTCCCCAGCCGTTTCTTCAGGTCGTACAGAAGATTCAGCGCCTCCAGCGGGCTGAGAGAGTCCACCTGCGTCCGGCGCAGCAGCTCTGCCACCTCGCTCTCGGCCATGGCGGTCAGGGACAGCTGGTCGTCCGGCGCGGCGACGGGGGCGGGACGGCCGGACTGGCTCTCCAGCTCCTCCAGAATGGCGCGGGCGCGCTTGAGGACGCTGTCGGGCAGCCCTGCCAGCTTGGCCACCTCGATGCCGTAGCTGCGGTCTGCGCCGCCGGGGATGATCTTGCGCAGGAAGATGATGTCCTCGCCCCGGGCGCGGACAGCGATATTGTAGTTGCGGACGTTGGGCAGCGTCTGCTCCAGCGCCGTCAGCTCGTGGTAGTGGGTGGCGAACAGCGTCTTGGCCTTCAGCCTTTCGGCGCAGTGCTCCAGCACCGCCCGGGCGATGGACATCCCATCGAAGGTAGAGGTGCCGCGGCCGATCTCATCCAGAATGAGCAGGCTGTTCTTGGTGGCGGTGCGGAGGATGTCGGATACCTCCGTCATCTCCACCATAAAGGTGGACTGTCCGGCGGACAGGTCGTCGCTGGCGCCGATACGGGTGAAGATGCGGTCCACCACGCCGATGTGGGCGTCGTGGGCGGGGACGAAGCTGCCCACCTGTGCCATCAGCACGATCAGCGCCACCTGCCGCATATAGGTGGACTTACCGGCCATGTTGGGGCCGGTGATGATGCTGACCCGATCCTCCTTGGCGCCCATCAGGGTGTCGTTGGGGACGAACAGGGCGTCGGAGCGCATCTTCTCCACCACCGGATGCCGTCCGGCCTGAATTTCGATGACGCCGGACTCGTCCACACAGGGGCGGCAGTAGTTGTTCTTCACCGCCACGGCGGCAAAGGAGCAGAGCGTATCCAGCTGGGCGATAAGGGACGCGGCCAGCTGCACGCGGGTGACGGACTCCGCCAGCTTAGTGCGCAGGGCGGAGAACAGCTCATATTCCAGCGCGGCGTCCCGATCCTTGGCGGTGAGGACGTCGTGCTCCAGATCCTTCAGCTCCTGGGTGATGTAGCGCTCGCCGTTGACCAGCGTCTGCTTACGGATATAGTGGTCGGGCACCTGCTCCTTAAAGGAGTTGGACACCTCGATGTAGTAGCCGAATACCTTATTGTAGCCGATCTTCAGGGTGCGGATGCCGGTCTTTTCCTTCTCCTCCGCCTCCATCTGCGCCAGAAAGCTCTTGCCGCCGTGGAGGATGCCCCGCAGGCGGTCCACCTCCGGGTCGAAGCCGTCCCGGATCATCTCACCCTCCCGGACGGAGAACGGCGGCTCGTCCACCAGCGTCTGCCCGATCAGGGCGGCCAGATCGTTGAGATCCTCCAACTGCTGATCCAGCTGGTGCAGCGCACCGGAGGGGAAGGCGGCCAGCTGCGCCTTGACGGCGGGCAGCCGCTCCATGGAGGCGCGGAGGGACACCAGATCCCGCCCGCCGGCAGAGCCATAGACCACCCGGCCGATGAGCCGCTCCATATCGGCGATGCCGCTGAGAGCCAGCGTCAGCTCCTCCCGGGCCACGGTGTGCTCCGCCAGTGCCGCCACGGCACTGAGCCGCCGGTCGATGGCGGCCACGTCCACCAGCGGCTGCTGGAGCCATGCCCGCAGGTTGCGGGCGCCCATGGCGGTCTTGGTCTTGTCCAGCACCCACAGCAGACTGCCCCGCTTTTCCTTGCCACGCAGCGTCTCCGTCAGCTCCAGATTGCGGCGGGCGGTGAGATCCAGCTCCATGTACTGCCCGGTGCGGTACCATGTCAGCTGGTCGAGGTGACCCAGATCGGTCTTTTGCGTCTCATAGAGATACCCCAGCAGGCCGCCCAGCGCCAGCAGCGGCGTCATGTTGTCCCGGGGCAGGCGCTCCAGCGCCTCCTGCCCGAATTGGGTGCGTACCTTTTTCTCCGCGTCCTCCGGGGTGAACCGGGCGGCGGACAGCTTCTCCATGTGGCAGGAAAAGCGCTCCTGCATCGTCCGGTGCAGCGTCTCGTCAAAATAGGCGGCCTCGTTCATCACCGCCTCGGCAGGGGCGAACCGCCCCAGCTCGTTGAGCAGGGCGCGGACCCGGTCGGGGCCGGTGAACACCGTGGCCTGCGCCTTGCCGGTGGACACGTCGCAGGCGCACAGACCCGCGCCGGTATCGTCCAGATACACGCCGCACAGATAGTTGCTGCGCTCGGCGCTGAGGCAGGACTCGTCGATGACCGTGCCGGGGGTGACAACGCGGATGATATCCCGCTTCACCAGTCCCTTGGCGGCGGCGGGATCCTCCGTCTGCTCGCAGATGGCCACCTTGTAGCCCTTGGCGATAAGACGGGCGATATAGGCGTCGGAGGCGTGGTAGGGGATGCCGCACATGGGGATCTTCTCGTCGAAGGACTTGTTTTTGTCCTTGTCACGGGTGGTCAGAGCCAGATCCAGCTCACGGGACGCCGTGCGGGCGTCGGGGCCGAACATCTCGTAGAAGTCGCCCAGACGGAAAAACAGGATGGAGTCGGGATTCTGCTCCTTGATCTCCATGTACTGGCGCATCATGGGAGTCAGCTCTGCCATGCGGATACCTCCTTGGGAAAATTCAAATCAGTTGGCCGAACAGCGCCCACGTGTTGCTGTCGGTGATCTTTACGTCGCGGTATGTACCCACGGCGGCTCGGTCGCCCACCAGATGCACCAGCCGTCCCCCGGCGGTGCGGGCCGTCAGCGGCCAGCGGCTGTCGTCGCTCTCGCCGTCGATGAGACAGCGCAGGGTGTCGCCCACGTATCCGGCGTGGATCTCCTCGGAGATCCTGTTCTGGGCGTCGCAGAGGCGGTCGAACCACTTCTGCTTTTCGGCACGGGGTACGGGGTCGTCCATCTTGGCGGCGGGGGTGCCGGGACGGGGGGAGAAGATGAAGGTGAACAGGGCGTCGAAGCGCACCTCCTCCACCAGTGCCACCGTCTCCATGGCCTCGGCCTCCGTCTCGCCGGGGAAGCCGATGATCACATCGCTGGTCAGCACCAAATCGGGCATGACCTTGCGGGCGTAGGTGATGAGATCCAGATATTTGGCCCGGTCGTAGGGCCGGTTCATGGCCCGCAGCACCCGGTCGCAGCCGGACTGCACTGGCAGGTGCAGCTGCTTGGCCACGTGCTTGCAGCGGGCCATGGTGTCGAACAGCTTATAGCTGGCGTCCTTGGGCTGGGAGGACATGAAGCGGAGGAGATAGTCCCCCTCGATCTTGTCCAGCTCGCTTAAAAGGTCGGCAAAGTCCCACGGTGTATCCAGATCCTTGCCGTAGGAGTTGACGTTCTGCCCCAGCAGGGTGATCTCCTTGTACCCCTCGGCGGCCAGCTGGCGCACCTCCTCGAGGATGCGTTCCGGCTCGCGGCTGCGCTCCCGGCCCCGCACATAGGGAACGATGCAGTAGGAGCAGAAGTTGTTGCAGCCATACATGATGGACACCCACGCCCGGGTGCGGCCCTCCCGCACCACCGGCATACCCTCAGCAATGGAGCCGTGCTCGTCCTCCACGGAGAACACGCGGCCCCGGCGGGTATAGACCTGATATAAAAGCTCCGGGAACTTCCACAGCGCCTGGGGGCCGAACACCAGATCCACATGGCGGTAGGACTGGCGTACCTTCTCCGCCACCTCCGGGCGCTGGGCCATGCAGCCGCACAGGCAGATGATCTGCTCCGGGTTGGCCTTTTTCGTATGGGTCAGCGCGCCCAGCGTGCCGTAGACCCGCTTCTCCGCGTGGTCGCGGATGGCGCAGGTGTTCAGCACCACGATGTCCGCCTCCTCCGGGGCGGTGACGAAGGTGCAGCCCATGGCCTCCAGCATACCCATGATATGCTGGCTGTCCGCCACGTTCTGCTGGCAGCCGAAGGTATCCACCAGAGCGCGGACGTTCTTTCCGCGCTGGGTGTGCAGCTCCCGTATTTTCCGTTCAAAATCCCGCTGGCGGAGCGTCTGCTCCTCGGGGATCAATACCTGTTTTCTATCCAAGTCGGGCCTCCCTGCCCCGTGTCGATGCGGGGCGATATTTGAATACTCTATTATACCACGCGGCGCCGTGCAATACAAGAAAGTCGCGGAATAAAAGTTGCAAACGGCGGGCAAATGGGATATGATGGGGGAGAATCCAAAACAGGGAGGATGCCCTATGTGGTATATTGTGGCGCTGGCGGCCTGCGTGGCGGGCGACCAGCTTTTGAAGTGGTGGGTGGTGTCCCATCTGGAGGTGGGGCAGTCCGCGCCGCTGCTGCCCGGCGTGATGCAGCTGACGCGGCTGCACAATACCGGCGCGGCGTGGAGCAGCTTTTCCGGCAAGACCGGGCTGCTGGCCATCGTCACCATCGTGCTGATGCTGGCGGTGGCGTGGCTGCTGGTGAAAAGGATCGTCCGCCATCCGCTGGGCGTAACGGCGGGGGTGCTTATTCTGGGCGGCGGCATCGGCAACGTCATCGACCGGGTGTGCCGGGGGTATGTGGTGGATATGTTCGACCTGCTGTTTATCGACTATCCCATCTTCAATCTGGCGGACTGCTTTGTGGTCATCGGCGTGGTGCTGGGCGCTGTGTACTACCTGTGGTTCTACGACAAGTACGACAAGAAGGAGCCGAAGGATGACGCTGCATCTGAAAGCTGAGGCAGAGGACGCGGGGACGCGGCTGGACGCCTTTGTGGCCTCCCGCGCCAACGGCCTGACCCGCTCGCAGGCGGCGCGGTACATCGAGGAGGGGCGGGTATCCGTGGACGGCAAGCCCGCCGTCAAGAGCTGCCGCATCACCGGCGGCGAAGCGGTGACGGTGGACGTACCGGAGGTGCGGGACACGGCGCTGACGGCGCAGGATATCCCGCTGGACGTGGTATACGAGGATGCGGATGTCATCGTGGTCAACAAGCCGGCGGGACTGGTGGTGCATCCCGCGCCGGGACACCCGGACGGCACGCTGGTCAACGCCCTGCTCCACCACTGCGGATCGTCGCTGTCCGGCATCGGCGGGGAGAAGCGCCCCGGCATCGTCCACCGCATCGACCGGGATACCAGCGGTCTCATCATCGCCGCCAAAAACGACGCCGCCCATCTGGGGCTCAGCGCCCAGCTCAGCGACCACACGCTGGCGCGGACGTATGAGTGTCTGGTGGTGGGCAACCTGAAGGAGGACAGCGGCACGGTGGACGCACCCATCGGACGGCACCCGTCAGATCGGAAAAAGATGGCGGTGATCGCCGGGGGACGGCCAGCCGTGACCCACTGGGAGGTCGTCGCCCGGTATCCGGGGGTGACCCATGTGCGGTGCCGTCTGGAGACGGGGCGCACCCACCAGATCCGGGTACACATGGCCTATATCGGCCACCCCATTCTGGGAGACACGGTGTACGGCGCGAAGAAGCCGGTGCCGGGTCTGACGGGACAGTGCCTCCACGCGGTGGGGCTGCGGTTCATCCACCCCCGTACCGGCGAGATGGTGGAGCTGCACTGTCCGCTGCCGGAGGAGTTTCTGGCGCAGCTTCGGAAGCTGGAAAATAAGGCATAAAGCGCAAAAAGAGAGGACACGCATCGCGTGTCCTCTCTTTTTTGATACGCTTATTCGATAACGGGGAGATTCTTGACCACGGCGGCGCAGCGGGGGCACAGGTCGGGGTGACCGGCGTCGCTGCCCACGGTGGGCAGCACCTTCCAGCAGCGCAGGCACTTGGCGCCGTTGGCGGGGCGGACAGCCACGGTCAGCTCCGCGCCCACCTCCACGCGAACCTGCGAGACGATGAGCAGGTCTGCCAGATCGGCGGCATCCATATCGGTCAGGAAGGCGTCCTCGGCGGTGACGGTCAGATCCACCTCGGCCTCCAGGCTCTTGCCGATGGTCTTGTCGGCGCGGGCCTGCTCCAGTGCGCCGTTGACGGCGGTGCGGAGGGTGGCGAGGCGCGCCCACTTGCCCATCTCCTCCTCGCTGAGGGCGTAGGCGGCATAGGGCTGCACCATCTGGTTGAGCAGGACGTTGCGTGCGTCATCGTCGGCACGGTGGGGCATGGCCAGCCACACCTCGTCGCAGGTGAAGGCCAGAATGGGGGCGAACAGGCGGGTCATGGCGTCCAGGATCATCCAGACGGCGGACTGGGCGCTGCGGCGCTCCAGACTGTTCTCCTCGCCGCAGTACAGGCGATCCTTGATGATGTCAAAGTAGAAGGAGCTGAGATCCACCACGCAGAAGTCGTTGACCATGTGGGATACCACGTGGAACTCGTAGTTGTCGTAGGCGGCGAACACCTTCTCGATCAGGGTGTTCAGGCGGGTGACAGCCCACTTATCCAGCGGCAGCATCTCGTCGGGCTGCACCAGATGGTCGGCGTCGAAGCCCACCAGATTGTCCAGACAGAACTTGCAGGTGTTGCGGAACTTCAGATAGTTCTGGCTCAGCTGCTTGAAGATCTCGTCGGAGCAGCGTACATCCACGTGGTAGTCGGCGGAGCCTGCCCACAGACGCAGCAGGTCGGCGCCGTATTTGTCGAAGATCTCGGCGGGGTCCATGCCGTTGCCCAGAGACTTGTGCATGGCCTTGCCCTCGCCGTCCACCGTCCAGCCGTGGGTGACGCACTCCTTGAACGGAGCGCCGCGGCCCAGCGCGCCTACGGCCACCAGCAGGGAGGACTGGAACCAGCCGCGGTACTGGTCAAGACCCTCGATATACAT
>CAKTPV010000018.1 GCA_934591815.1 uncultured Oscillospiraceae bacterium | reverse complement strand
GCGGCCATTGCGTCCGTATATGCCATGAAGCCAAAGGTCTTTGTGTGTGATGAGCCGACGGCCAACCTCGATGCCGCCGGGACGAGGCAGCTTGCGCAGACCCTCCGGCAGCTCAAGGAGCAGGGCTTTACCCTGCTCCTCGCGGAGCATAGGATCGACTGGCTGATGGGGATCGCAGACCGGTTTTTGTATCTGCGGGACGGCAGAATAGAGGTCGAGTATACACCGGAGGATTTGCTCCGCCTACCGGAAGCAGACATCTTGGGCATGGGTCTGCGCTCTCCGCACGAGGGAAAGTACCCTCCCGCCCCCTCCGTATTGGACGAAAGCCCTGCCGTCTTGAGGACAGCAGGGCTCTCGAAAAGAATACGCAAAGAAGTCATTTTCGATGATGTTTCCCTCTCCTTTCCGGAAGGCAAGGTGACCGCCATAACGGGGCAAAACGGCGCGGGGAAAACCACCCTTGCGCAGATCCTCTGCGGGCTGGCAAGGCAGACAAGGGGACATATCCTGATAGACGGGAAAAAAGCAAGAGCGGCAGTCCGGCGCAGGGAGATCTATTACTGCGGCAACGACACGTCAACACAGTTTTTTACGGCAAGCGTGGCGGAGGAGCTGCTGCTGAATACCAGATTGACAGAAGAAAGCAAAGACCGGGCAAGGAACCTGCTCAAAGAGTTTGGTCTTTACGAGTACAGGGACGCGCACCCGTCCGCCCTGTCCGGCGGGCAAAAGCAACGGCTTGCCATCGCCTGTGCCATCTTTTCCGGCCGCAGGATACTGATTCTTGATGAGCCCACCAGCGGCCTTGACGGGCAGAATATGCGCCTGATCGCGGAAAGGCTGAAAAGCGAGGCGCGGAACGGCAGAACCATTCTCGTGATCACCCACGACAGGGAGCTGATCGAGAGCTGCTGCGATAACGTTGTGGAGGTCGGTACAAAGCCCAACGAGGTACAGTGAACACCTTTTGCCATTGAGCCAAAGCGGGGCAAGTGCACGAATGTTACTTTGCATTGCTTGCCACAATGGCCCTGTTTCTGCTAAACTATGCATGAAGTCTTTAGAGGAGGTGTTTCCGTGCTTCATGAAAACCTTCGACTGAAACGCAGGGAGCGAGGTCTTTCGCAGGAGGAATTGGCATCACGTCTCCATGTCGTCCGGCAGACCATTTCAAAATGGGAGAAAGGTCAGTCGGTTCCCGATGCTGAGCAGTTGATAAAGCTTGCTGTCATTCTTGAAACGACTGTAAGCGAGCTTCTGGGCACCCGGGCTGAAGGCAGAGAGGAACCGAACCAGTTGGCAGAAGAGTTGTCCCGCATCAATACACAGCTTGCCATCAGAAACCATCGGACGCGGCGCGTGCTGAAAATCATCGCTGTTGCCCTGCTCGTGTTTGTGGCTTTGATCTTTGCCATCATGGCGTTAAATTATGCGCCAATGCCGCTGTCCAAATGACACACTTACATAAGGAGTAAATCATGAAAAAGCTCATGAAACGGAGCCTTATTGCAAGGCTGCTTGCCACTGTCGCTGTGACCGGTCTAATTGCGCTATATCTTCTGAATGTCATAAGCACAGGTGCTTTTGTTCCGTTGATAGTAATCGTTTTCCTCCTCTTCTGGAGCTTTGGCGTGAAGAGAAATCCATAAACCTCCAAACGGTTTTGCTGTTACAGGTTGTCAATATAAAAATGAAAAAGCTAATGTGCGTTATGGCTCTCGTGTGTATCGGAATTCTTCTGGTATCGTGTGGGGCAAATCGCCTTGGTGATCCCAAGGCGCAGCTTATGCGGGATTTTGGCTTGCATATTGAAAAGAAAGACTGTGTGCTTGAGGAACTCTTCAATAACTACGAAGGGGTTCCTTATGAGGGAATCGCACTATATAAGCTGACCATTGGGGAGGACGTGCGTCAGGCGTTCCTGCAATGGGAACGCTTTCCCTTCTCCGAAGAGGCTGAGTGCTTTTTGGAGAGCCTTTCCGCCTATGTGGAGCTGCCCTCGATCGCGGACGGCTACTGGAAAATGGTGGATCGAAACCCGGGAACGAGCGCATACACAAATGTTTCCCTATGCGTATACGATAGGGCGACAGACGCCGCATACCTCTTGACAATGGATATCTAACGATAAGCGGCAGTCCCCCGGACGTTTCATTGTCCGGGGGACTGCTGCTTATATCGTACTCGAAGTGCGGCACGGAATTTCCGGTTGATACGACCCACGCCTCCTCAGTCTACAAACGATGCGTTGCCCAGCCGGTAGTACCGGCAGCCGTCCTCCTCGTACCATTCAAACGTACCCACCACGGTGATCTCCGCCCCTAGCTCCGGATACTCATCGGGATAGACGGGCTTTCCGGCGAGGGCAAACTCCAGCCCCTGTGCGCAGCAGGCGGTGGCATCGGCGATCATGCAGGCGAAGAACATTTTGTCCGGGATAAAAGCACCGTTTTCGTCGGTGGCCTGGTATATGGTGAACTGCCCCTGCATTTTGACGGTTTTTCCAATGTAGTTATCCGGGAAGGAGATCATGCTGTTGACCTCGGAATAGACCATGATGCTGCTGAGTGCGGTCAGGTCAATGTCGACCGCGGCGGTGCCTTCCGCATCCTCCGCGGCGGGCTTTTGTGCGTTGTCCTCACGGCCGCAGGCGGCGAGAGGGACAAGAGTTAAGGCAATCAGCAAAACGCATAATAGTTTTTTCATCTGCGAACACCTCCCAATACCGTGCCTGCCAGCCACGACAGACCGAAAGCACCGATCTGAACGGCGACGATGGTGGAGCCTACCGGCGTACCGGCGAGAATGGACGCCAGAATGCCGAGCAGCGCACAGAAAACCGAAAGGACTGCCGCGCAGATGGTCACGCTGCAAAAGCTCTTGAACATCCGCATGGCGGACAGCGCCGGGAAGATCACCAGTGCGGAGATCAGCAGGGAACCCACAAGGTTCATCGCCAGCACGATGATGACCGCAACGACGACGGCGATCAGCAGGTTGTAAAGTCCCGCCCTCGTGCCGGCCGCCCTTGCGAAGCTCTCGTCAAAGGTCACGGCGAAGATCTTATTGTAGAACAGGATGAACACCGCCACGACCAGCACCGACATTCCCACGCACAGCCACACCTCTACGGGGGACAGCGTCAGGATGGAGGTGGAGCCGAACAGCGTGCTGCACACATCGCCCGAAAGATTGGACGAGGTGGAAAAAATGTTCATCAGAAGATACCCGACAGCCAACGCTCCCACCGAGATCATGGCGATAGCGGCATCGCCCTTGATTTTCGTATTCTGCCCGGTGCGCAGGAGCAGCACGGCGCTGAGGATGGTAATGACCATGACAAGGGGCATTTTGTTGGTGATCTGCAGCACGGCGGCAATCGCCATTGCGCCGAACGCCACGTGGGACAGACCGTCACCGATGAAGGAAAACCGTTTCAGCACCAGCGTCACGCCCAGCAGGGAGGAGCAAAGCGCGATCAGCACACCGACAATGAGCGCATAGCGGACAAAGGGATATGCCCAATAGAGAGTCAGCTTTTCCAAGATAGCGGTCATTGTATGTCACCGCCTTTCTTCACGTCAAACAACCGCCCCTGCGGGCTTTGGAGATAGTCCGCCTTTGTCCCAAAGAAAACCGTGTCGCCAATATGCAGAATATGGCTGGCGTATCGGACGGCGGCAGCCACATCGTGAGAGATCATGATCACGGTGATGCCGTCCTCACGGTTGAGCTTTTCGATGAGCGTATACATTTCCGCCGTCACCTTGGGGTCAAGTCCGGAAACAGGCTCATCAAGAAGCAGCATTTTTTGCGTGGCGCACAGTGCGCGGGCAAGCAGCACCCGCTGCTGCTGCCCGCCGGACAACTCCCGATAGCACCGCCTTGCGAGCCGGGTGATCTGCATCTTATCTATAGCCTCCGCTGCAAGCTGCTTTTCTTCTTTGTTATAAAATGGGCGGCTGCCGCAGCGTCCCAGGCACCCGGAGAGAACGATCTCTCTCACGGATGCCGGGAAGTCCTTTTGTACCACTGTCTGCTGCGGCAGATAGCCGATCTCGTTTTTCCTCAGCCCATCGCCCGTCAAAATTCTGCCGCTGATGGGCGTCTGCAAGCCGAGGATCGTTTTCATAAGGGTACTCTTGCCGGAACCGTTTTCCCCTACGATGCAGAGATAGTCGCCTGCCAGGAGCTCAAAGTTGAGATCTTGGAGAACGGGTCGTCCATCGTAGCCGGCACAGAGATTTTGACAAGTGAGCTGAGCCATAGACCTACCTCCTTACCCCAACGCTTCCTTCAGCACGGAGAGGTTCTTCTCCATAACGGAAAGGTATGTAGTGCCGTTTGCCACGTCCTTGGAGGTGGTGGACTGCATGGAATCCATGGTCAGCACCCTCTGATTCTTCCCAGCGGTGTTCTGAACGATGGTTTCCGCGATCCTGTGCTGTGCGCCCTCGATGGTCAGCACGCAGGGAAGCCCCAGCTCATCCACCTTCTTAGCAAGGAACGAAACGGTTTCAAAGCTGGCCTCGGTTTCGGCGGAGCAGCCCGCAAAGGCGGCGTAGTAGCGCAGACCGTAATCGTCCACCAGATAACGGAACGGGAAACGGTCGCCAAACAAAACGGTTTTATGGGCCGCACCGTCCACAGCCGCCTTATAGTCTGCGTCAAGAGCAGACAACTTGTCCCTATACGCCGCGGCGTTGGCGATATAGGTGTTCTTGTTGTCCGGGTCGATGGCACACAGCGCGTCCGCAAGCGTCACGCAGAGTACTTGGGCGTTCTTCAGGGACAGCCAGACGTGCTCGTCCATTTCCTCCCCATGGTCATGCCCCATCAGCTCGTCAAGGATGTCCTCTGCGGAAAGCGCGTCCTTCACAAAAAACGGATTGGTCTTGCCACTCATCAGGGCATCGAAGCCGTCGTTGCCGAAGTAGATATGGAAATGCTCCGCCTCGCCCGGCTCGTGACCGTGGTCGTTGAGCTGCACATATTTGGGCGCATCGGCACTGGTGGTTTCGAACTGATAGCGGACGCTGCGGATCTTGCCCTCGTCATTCCGCTTCGGCTGATAACCGGCATAGGTGTATTCAGCGGAAACGGTTTTTCCGTCTGCATAAGTGAAGGTGATCGTGTTCCCGTTGATAGAAATCTTCTCAGCGTCGCATTGCCACGAGGTCTTGTACTTCTCCCAATAGGTGTCCTTTGTGGTCGAGCTGTCCTCGTCCTCCTCCGCCCTGTGTTGGCAGAATTTGTCCAGGTCGCCGTTCAGCAGATAGGGGTGCAGAGACTTCCACGCACCGGCGAAATCCGAGAGGGTGCGATCCCTGATGTCATCCTCCGTGAGCTGTTCATCGTGGCTGTGACCGTGACCGTGACCGTCCTCCTGCATACCCTCAACGGTCTCCTCCGTTTTCACGGAATCACCCAGCACCTCCAGCAGGTTGATGACCTTCATATTCCTGTTGGCGGCGTTTTTCAGAGCATTTTCCACCCACCCGTCGGACTCGCCGCCCACATAGACAAACAGGTCGCAATCGGAGATCTTGACAATATCATCGGCGGTGGGCTGATAGCTGTGCAGGTCAACGCCGTTATCCAGCAGCATGGTGACTTCGGCGTTATCCGCCTTGTCGCCCAGGATCGCCCTGACCCAATCGTATTCGGGGAAGATGGTCGTGACGACCTTCAATTTGCCGGCGTTTCCGGCATCCTTCGGCTTTCCGCAGCCGGCAAGGACACCGGTCAGCATCATTAGCGCAAGCAGCAGCGCAGTTATCTTTTTCATAGGCTATATGTACCTCCAGATTATGATAAGAACGTAAAAATGGGCGCAAAAATACAAGGGTGACGGCAACGCCGCGAAAGCCTATCCGAAAACGGATAGACTACACCCTTGTAAATCGTTCTTATTTAATCTGAAAGTTTGACCTTGAGTGAAACCAGAGTAAACGTGCGGACAAGCTCCGCGCAGGAGGGAATGACTCTGCACGGGGCACACCTGACCGCCGCGGCGAAAAACGCGGCAGCACCGGCAAGCCCAATGCTCTTGAGCAGATTTTCGCAGACCTGCAGCTGGTGGCAGATGGCGCAGTCCTCGCCGGAGCAGTTGTGGTTGGCTTCGACCGCAATATAGACAGCGGAGGACAGCATGACAGCCGCCAGCACGGCTGCCAGCAAGCCTGTGATCAAACGAGATTTCTTTGTCATGGTCTGTCCTCCTTCCAAATATTATTCTTCCCGGCAGTCCGCGCAGGTGCCATAGAGAACTGTGTCGGCGGCGTCCAGCGTGAATTGCTCGCTCTGCGCCAGGTGCTTTGCAAACAGGGCGGCGTTGCCGCTTGCCATGTGAAAGGTTCTGCCGCATTTTACACAGCTCATGTGCAGCGCACCCTTGCAGCTCTCGGCGTCAAGGTACTGATAGTAGACCTCCCGCGTGCCGCTCTTGCTGCTGCGCCGCACTTTTTCTTCCGCCTCTAACTGTGCAAGGTTCCGATATACGGCGCTGAGGCTGATTTTTTCATCCGCCAGCGCGTCCGCAATTTGCCGTGCGGACAGCAGTTCATCCGGGTGCCGGCTCAAATAGGCAAGCAGAGCCTTCCTCTGCCGCGTGCTGTAACTGGACAAGTCACCACGCCTCCAATTTGCAATTCATTTGCAATTTAGCATAACATGATGCCGCCCCGATGTCAATATGCAAATTCGTCGCAAATTAACCGTCAACGCGGATCGTGTCTGCTCCGCTGAAATGGGCTGCGGCAGAGCGGAATGATCCGCGCTCTGTTTTCGGCGGCAAAAAGGCAGCGGCAAATGCCAGATGAAAAAGCGGTAGAAAAAAGCAAAAAGATATGCTAAACTTAAAAATAGTTGGTCAATGGACAAGATTAGATTTGTCTTATGGGCAGTAGCTGTCAATTTGTTTTCATAATTCCGGTATGATGGGAGATGCAGAAGAACCAATAATGGAGGTCTCATGACAAAAAAGAAGAAAGAGAAAACGGCACAGAACAAGGGACAATGGATTACTTACGTGGTTTACATGCTGCTTGGTGCTGCCTGCGGCATATTCGATCTGATGTATATGGATACGGCGGTCCAGTCTGAAAAAGGGCTTTTTTCGGAGATTATACCCCTTGCGCTGATGCTTATCGGCACATACGCCGCCATGCTGATTCAGCTCATTATCCATGAGGCAGGGCATTTGATCTTTGGCCTGATGACCGGCTACCGCTTCAGCTCCTTTCGGATCGCAAATCTGATGTGGGTAAAGCTCGACGGCCGCATACAATGCAGGAAGCTGCATATCGCCGGAACCGGCGGCCAATGCTTGATGATACCACCCGATTTGAAGGATGGGAAAATGCCGGTAATGCTGTATAACTTCGGCGGTGTGATCATAAACCTGGCCACAGCCGTGCTTTGTGTGGGACTGTCTTTCCTCTGCTCCGCCCGTTCGCTGGGCTGGACGATCCTGATGATCTTTGCGGTTATCGGGCTGGCCTTCGCCCTGATAAACGGTCTGCCCATTAAAATGGGGCCGGTAAACAATGATGGAAGGAACGCACTGGAGCTTTCCCGCAGTGAAGAGGCAACCCGGGCGTTCTGGATCCAGATGAAGGTAAATGAACAAATCGCAAAGGGACTTCGCTTAAAGGATATGCCCGATGAGTGGTTCAAAGTCCCCTCTGACGAGTCGATGAAAAACGGGATCGTAGCCACGACCGGCGTGCTGGCGTGCAACCGGTTGATGGATCAGCAGCGGTTTGATGAAGCGGACACGCTGATGAAACGGCTTCTCTCTCAGAAAAATGGGATCATTGGCTTATATCGCAATCTGATGGTATGCGATCAGATGTATGTGGAAATGATCTCGGAAAACCGAAAGGAGATCCTGGACGAAATGCGGACAAGGGATCAGCTGAGGGGCATGAAGGCTATGAAAAAATACCCGTCGGTGCTGCGCACGGAATATGTGCATGCACTGCTGGTCGAGCAAAACCCGAAGAAGGCAGAGAAGCTCATGGCGCAGTTTCGCCAATGCGCAAAATCCTATCCCTATCCCAGCGAGATCGAGGGTGAGAGCCAACTGATGGCGCTTGCAGCTGCGAAAATGACAGCGCAGCAGGAATATATCCACGGAACGCAAACAGGAAACTAATTGAGCGGTTTCCCACTTATCAAACCGAAAAAGCTCCTTCAGAGCAAAAGGCTTTCATTACGAACAGCAGCTGACCCTCCGTATGCACTGAAGCATACGGAGGGTCAGTTGGCTTGTGTGGCCTGCTCAGTCGAGCAGGGGCTTTCTTTTCTGCTGCGTCAACATATCCGTGCCCGGCCTATCCCTCAAACAAATGCAGAAGGTATCCGTAGCCCTCGGCCTCCATCCTCGCGTAAGGCACGAAGCGGAGGGCGGCGCTGTTGATGCAGTAGCGCACACCGTTGGGCGACTCCGGATCGCCGGTGAACACATGACCCAGATGGGAGTCGCCGGCGCGGCTGCGCACCTCTGTGCGGCGCATGCCGTGGCTCAAATCCTCTTTCTCCACCACGACAGGGCCTTCGATGGGCTTTGTGAAGGCAGGCCAGCCGCAGCCGCTTTCAAACTTATCCGTAGAGGAGAACAGCGGCTCGCCGGTGACGATGTCCACATAGATGCCCTTTTCGAACTTGTCCCAGAGCTCGCCCGTGAAGGCGCGCTCCGTGCCGCTCTCCTGCGTGACGCGGTACTGCTCCGCCGTCAGCGTGTCCCGGATGGTCTCCGCCGCGGGCTTCCGGTAGTCGCCCGGATCGATGCGAAGCCTGGAGAACAGCTCCATCTCCGCCCGGGGGATGTGGCAGTAGCCGTTGGGGTTCTTTTCCAGGTAGTTTTGGTGGTACTCCTCGGCGGGATAGTAATTCCTCAGCGGGCCGAGCTCCACAAAGAATTTTTCACTGCGGCCCCGCTCAATGTCCGCGATGCGCTCTACCGTTTCCCTGGCCTTGTCGTTGGTGTAGTACACGCCGGCCTGATACTGGCTGCCCCGGTCGTTGCCCTGCCGGTTCTGCACCGTGGGGTCGATGACATAGAAGTAGGCCAGCAGCAGCGCGTCAAGGCTCACCTGCTCAGGGTCATACTCCACCCGCACAGTCTCCCGAAAGCCGGTGCCGCCCTTGCAGACGGTCTGGTAGGTGGCGTCCGCCTCGCAGGTGCCGTTGGCATAGCCGCTCTGGACGTCGATGACGCCGGGGATGGATTGCATGAGCTGCTCCATGCCCCAGAAGCAGCCGCCCGCCAGATAGATGACATTTTCCGTGGTGTCCATATACATACCCTCCTCGCCGGACATATCCAAGGACTGTCCGGCCATGTCCGTTCCCTGCGTGTCCTTTTCCCGCGGTACACGCTGCCGTTCTGCGGCACAGCCGCTGAGCAGCAGTACCGAGGCGAAAAGAAGGGCCAATACGCTTCGATACATGGCGTTTCCTCCTTTCAGGGGGAGCAAGGGTCACTCCGCGCCGTCGCCGTCCTGTCTCTTGCCGCGGCCGGGCCGCAGGACGGTATACAGCAGCGACCCAAGGACGCAGCCGAAGCCGGTGGAGAGCCACGGGCTGGATGTAACGGCGCAGGTGCCGGTGGCGCAGCCCACATAGCGGTAGTACAGCCACCCTCCGGCGCTGCCCACCAGGGGCAGGGCAATGACGCGCAGAATGCTCGTCAGCTTACAGTTCTTTTTCTTCATAATAGCCTCCCTTTGAAGATATTGGATCAGCCCATATCGGCAGCCAGTGCCTTGTCGATCTGAGCTTGCAGTGCATCGGCCTGCGCCTTGCTGGTGATAGCCCCCACAATGGGATCACCCACGATGCGGCCGCTGCGGTTGACCACGTAGGTGGTGGGATAGGCGTAGATGCTCTCCACGAACTTGCCCGCCTCGCTGCCGGAATCGAAGTACACGTTCTGATAGGTGGCACCGCTCTGAGTCAGCACATCCTTGGCGTCAGAGATAGCCGCCTCGTTGCCGTCCAGCGTAAAGGCGTTGATGCCGATCAGCGCACCGCCCTTGCCGGAAAGCTCCTTGTTCAGCGCGTCCAGATCGCCCAACTCGCCCACACAGGGACCGCAGGTGGTGAACCAGAAATTCACCACGGTGACGGCATTGCCGGAGAACAGATCGCTGCTCTTTACCGTATTCCCGTCCAGATCCTTGCCCTCAAAGGCAGGGAACTTCGGCAGGCTGCTGTCATCCGTCTTGTTGCCCGTGCTGCCACTATCGGTCTTGTTGCCCGTACTGCCATTGTCGGGGGTGTTGCCCGTGCTGCCGCTATCGGTCTTGTTGCCTGTGTTGCCGCCGTCGGTTTTATTGTCCTTATTGCCGCTGTCGGGCATCGTGTCCATATCCTTGTCCGCCGGCATATTCATATCGCTGTCCAGAGATTTTTGCACGATCTCGGGATACTTTTCCTCCAGTGCGGCCAGCTTGTTTCCGATGTCGCGGATCTTCTCCGCCTCACTCTGAAGCAGCTTCAGCTCGTCTGCCGAAAACTGATCCTTGGCGGCGTTGATGGTTTCCAACAGGAAGTCGCCGTAGTTTTTGCCGTCCTCCATCATGATCTTACCCTTGTCCGCTGCCATAAAGACCTTTTCCCAAAGTGCTGTGTTCTCTGCCAGAATAGCAGCCTCCTGCGCTGTCAGCTCCTTGTGCATGGCGGCTGCCTCCTCGGCGTTCTTCGGCTCGTTGTCCATGCCGCCCATGTGATCGCCGCCCTTTGCGCCGCAGGCGGCCAGAGAGAGCACCAGCACGACTGCCAACAGCAATGTCATTAGTTTCTTCGTGTTCATGTTCGTTCCTCCTTGATCTTTGTCGTCGTTCTTCTGCGGCGTTTCTGCCGCAAGGATCGTTTATTTTTACTGTCTCCACAGCCGCAGCGGAAGAGGGCGGCGCTGGTGGGACAGACACGCTGCATTCTATTACCATAATAAAGCGAATGGGTTAAAATCTTTGTTAAGAACGGAAATTTAATGGAAATATATCTTAAATTCGCTGAAAATAAAGCGATTGGGGCAAAGAGGCAGGGGCAGCAAGAAGAAAGCCTCTGCGAAAAAGGACCAAGCCCAAAAGCTGCGCGGCTGCGGAGAGCGTTCTCCCCGCAGCCGCGCAGCCGCTTTCGGGCTTTATCGCTTGTCACTTGACTCCTGCCCTTCAGAAGGCTCACGCCTCCTCGAAGGAATCCTTACCCACGCCGCACAGGGGGCATTCAAAATCCTCCGGCACCTCGCTCCATGGCGTACCGGGGGAGATGCCACCCTCGGGATACCCCACGCTCTCGTCGTACTCCCAGCCGCAAACGGTGCAAACGTATTTCATAATACTTCTCCTTTCGTGTTCTCCTGTGTTTTACTCCTCCACCAGCCGGCCGTCCACCGTGACGGTGACCACCTGCCACGGGATGAACTTCCCGCTCTGCTGGAGTGCCTTTTTCGCCGCCAGCTCCAGCCCGCCGCAGCAGGGCACCTCCATGCGGACGACGGTGACGCTCTTAATGTCGTTTTCCCGGATGATCTCCGTCAGCTTTTCGGCATAGTCCACGCTGTCCAGCTTGGGACAGCCCACCAGCGTGATGTGTCCCTTGATGAACCGCTCGTGGAAGGCGGCGTAGGCGTAGGCGGTGCAGTCGGCGGCGATGAGCAGCCGCGCCCCGTCAAAATAGGGCGCGTTCACCGGCACCAGCTTGATCTGCACCGGCCACTGGGACAGGCGGCTCGCTTGCTCAGCGCGGGATGCTTCCGCGGCGGGCGCGGCCTCGCGCTGAATGTTCCGGGACTGGCTGCCGGGGCAGCCGCAGGGCAGCGTCATGCCCTGCTCCCGCATTTTCCGCTGCTTGTTCTCCATGACGGCTTTTTCATCGTAGGCGGCGGCCTCCCGCTCCACGAAGGTGATGGCCCCGGTGGGGCAGGTGGGCAGGCAGTCCCCCAGCCCGTCGCAGTAGTCGTCCCGCATCAGCTGCGCCTTGCCGTCCACCATGGCGATGGCGCCCTCGTGACACGCCTCGGCGCAGGCGCCGCAGCCGTTGCACTTGTCCCTGTCGATCTCAATGATTCTCCGTACCATATTTTTGTCCTCCTTGCGGTTCTTCTTGACTTTGTGGCTTCATTTTACTATCATAATTTATGAAAGTCTGTTGGCACGCCAACGAAAAGGAGAAAAATATGCGGATCAATTTGGGGAACACCCCACTTTTTCGCGGCATGACGGTGCCGGACATCGAGGAAATGCTGCGCTGCCTGCGCGCCGCAGAGCGCAACTATAAAAAGGGCGCGGTCATCCTGCCGGAGGGGACGCCCACGGAGCAGCTGGGCGTGGTGCTGTCCGGCCGTGTCATCATCGAGATGGGGGACGTGTGGGGCAACAACAGCGTCCTCAGCAGCGTGGGCGCAGGCGGCATCTTTGCGGAGGCGTATGCCTGCGTGCCGGGCGAGCCGCTGATGGTCAACGTCACCGCCGCCGAGGACACGGAGGTGCTGCTATTGCACATCGGGCAGGTGCTGGAGCCCTGCGCCAAGGTGTGTCCCCGCCACCTCCGGCTGCTGCGAAACCTGCTGACACTCTCCGCCGGGAAGAACTTGCAGCTCTCCCGCCGGGTGCTGCACACCTCGCCCAAGTCCATCCGCAAGCGGCTGCTGTCCTATTTCTCGGAGTGCATCAAGCGCACCGGCAGCTACGAATTCGACATACCCTACAACCGCCAGCAGCTGGCGGATTACCTGAACGTGGAGCGCAGCGCGCTGAGCAATGAGCTGTCCCTCATGCAGCGGGACGGGCTGATCCGATATGAGAAAAACCACTTTGCCGTGACGGAGCAGCTGGGGCAGCGGTGAAAAGAGGACAGCGTAACCATGATTCCCTTGCAGCAATAAAAGAGAAAATCCTCTCCAAGCGAAGGTTGATTATTTTTTCTTTTACTGCTCAATAAAAAAGCCGAAAACCCTTGAAAACAAAGGCTTTCGGCGTTATTATCTGGCGCGCCAAAAGGGATTCGAACCCCCGGCCTTCCCCTTAGGAGGGGGACGCTCTATCCAACTGAGCTATTGGCGCGTATATCAAATGAAATTGTAAATAGTGAGGATTGAACGACCGCTTAAGGGGCGGGCCCTCTATCCCGGTGAGGTACGGAGGCGTATATAAATCGCTAACCGGTACAAACGCCATTGTACCCCAGAGACGGGCGGTTGTCAACGGCGGCGGAAAGAAAAAGTTGTGGAAAAGGCTTGCATTCGACACTTTAAGAGCATATAATACAAAGGTTAGTGAATTTACCCGAGAGAAGGGGGTCATACCTTTGCAGAACGAGAAATTGAGAAATGTGGCGATCATCGCCCACGTCGACCACGGCAAGACCACGCTGGTGGATCAGATGCTCAAGCAGGGCGGCGTGTACCGTGAAAATCAGGATACCGTGGACCGCGTCATGGACTCCAACGATCTGGAGCGGGAGCGCGGCATCACCATTCTGGCCAAGAACACCGCGATCCAGTACGGCGATACCAAGATCAACATCGTGGATACCCCGGGCCACGCCGACTTCGGCGGCGAGGTGGAGCGTATTCTGAAGATGGTCAACGGCGTCATCCTGCTGGTGGACGCCGCCGAGGGCCCCATGCCCCAGACCCGCTTCGTCCTCAGCCGCGCGTTGGAGCTGGGTCACCGGGTCATCGTGGTGGTCAACAAGATCGACCGTCCCGACCAGCGTATCCACGAGGTCATCGACGAGGTGCTGGAGCTGCTGCTGGATCTGGACGCCACGGATGAGCAGCTGGACAGCCCCATGCTGTTCTGCTCCGCCCGCAACGGCACCGCCAGCTACTCCCCGGACGTGGTAGGTACGGATCTCAAGCCGCTGTTCGACACCATTCTGGACTATATCCCCGCGCCGGAGGCCGATCTGGATCAGCCCTTCCAGATGCTGGTCAGCGCCATCGACTACAACGAGTTCGTGGGCCGTATCGCCATTGGCCGTGTGGAGCGCGGCGTGCTCAAGCAGAATCAGGAGATCGCGGTGTGCAACTACCACGATCCCGACGCGCCGGCCAAGCGTGCCAAAGCCGTCAGCATGTACGAGTTCGCCGGTCTGGGCAAGGTGCCCATCACCGAGGCGGAGGCGGGCAACATCATCGCCATGTCCGGTATCGGCGATATCACCATCGGTGATACCATCTGCACCCCCACCTGTGTGGAGCCGCTGCCCTTCGTGAAGATCAGCGCCCCCACCGTGGAGATGACCTTCTCCATCAACGACTCCCCCTACGCAGGGCGCGAGGGCAAGTTTGTCACCTCCCGCCAGCTGCGGGAGCGGCTGTTCCGCGAGACGCTGAAGGACGTGTCCCTGCGGGTCACCGAGATCGAGGGCGCTACCGACGCCTTCAACGTGGCGGGCCGCGGCGAGATGAGCCTGTCCATCCTTATTGAGACCATGCGCCGGGAGGGCTACGAGTTCCAGGTGTCGCCTCCCCGCGTGCTGTATCAGACCATCGACGGCAAGAAGTGCGAGCCCATCGAGCGTCTGGTGGTGGACGTGCCCAGCGAGAGCGTGGGTGCGGTCATCGAGAAGCTGGGCAGCCGCAAGGCGGATATGCTGGAGATGACTCCGGTGGGCAACCGCATGAAGATCGAGTTCCTCGTTCCCAGCCGCGGCCTGTTCGGCTATCGCAACGAGTTCATGACCGATACCCGCGGCGAGGGCATCATGGCCAGCGTGTTTGACAGCTACGCCCCCTACAAGGGCGACCTGACTCGCCGGAACACCGGCTCCCTCGTGTCCTTCGAGACGGGCGAGAGCGTGGGCTACGGTTTGTTCAACGCCCAGGAGCGCGGTGCGCTGTTCATCGGGCCGGGCGTGCCGGTGTACGAGGGCATGATCGTGGGCGTCTCCCCCAAGCAGGAGGATATCACGGTCAACGTGTGCAAGAAAAAGCAGATGACCAATATGCGCGCCGCCGGCTCCGACGATGCGCTGCGTCTGGTGCCGCCCCGGAAGATGAGCCTGGAGCAGTGCCTGGAGTTTCTGGCGGACGACGAGCTGCTGGAGGTCACGCCCAAGAGCCTGCGGATGCGCAAGACCATCCTGAACCACGAGAAGCGGATGAAGGCCACCCACGGCGGCAAGAAAAATTGACCACGTAAAAAGAGACGGCGCAGCCGTCTCTTTTTACGTCAGGAGAAGATCACAGGCTTGCTATGCGGAAAAATAGTTATCCCAAGGCATGAAAAAGCAATGTACTTTTCCAAATTCGCATGGTAAACTGAGGGCATACGCAAAAGGCTCCCGGGAAGAGGACGTGATGACATGAGGAGGAGATCCATGAAACGGGTAAGAAAGAGTCTGATGGCATTGGTATTGGCGTTGGTGATGTCACTGACGCTGCTGCCGGTACAGGCTATGGCGATGGAGAGCGGCTTGACCGAAAAGGGCGAGGCGCGAAGCGTTCAGGCACCGGTATATATCAACCCGCTGTATGCCGGTACACAGAGGGACAAGACCGGCCTGTGGGCGCAGGCACTGTCGACGGCGGATCTGGCGGAGCAGCCGCCGAATGCAGACGAGTGTCTGTCCGAGGTGGAGGCAGCCAAGGAGCTGCATAAGCAGATGCTTGCCCGCAAGGATGAGATCACGCTGCATGTCAAGCAGGCCTATGGCGCAGATGCCAGCGAGGCGGTGGGGCGGATCTGGCGGAGCGCAATGGCGCACATGAAGGGTACCGGCGCCACTGGAGACTATCTGCGCTACCATAACGGCGGGTATTACTGCCCGGTTTTCCTCGTGTATCCTACAGATAACGGCGCAAGCCAAGTCTTTACCGTAACCTATCAGCATCACCCAAAGTTCAGCACCCTATGGTACACCACTGCCGCACAGGAGCAGGAGCTGACAAACTACATTCACGGCACGATCCTGCCCCAGCTGGCACTGGATGGCAAGACCACCTATCAGAAGGCGGCGGCCATTTATGACTGGATCGCAAAAAATGTCAGATACGACTATGACAACCTGGATGACGGCGACTATATGCTGAAGTACACCGCCTATGCGGCAGCCATTGACAAGAAGGCAGTGTGTCAGGGTTACGCCAACCTGTTCTACCGTCTGGCCAACAGCGCGGGCATTGACTGCCGCATCATTACGGGCAGGGGCAACAGCGGCAGCGGTTGGATAGATCACGCTTGGAACATCGTGCAGATGGACGATGGCAAGTACTACTGCGTGGATGTCACGTGGGACGAGGGAAGGAGCAGTCACAGCTATTTCCTCAAGGGCCTAACGGAATTCAGTAAGAATCACGCGGTCAGGACGGAGAACGAATACACCTACTTCTGGAATGAATACGCCTCCAAGGTCTCCACCACGGATTATAGGGTGGCGGAGGGTGGCGCCACACCCGTTGTGCCTAAGCCCGCCACACCGGCCAACGTGACGCTGATCGGCGCGGCAGGCGACAGCAGCGGTATTACCGTGACGTGGAATGCGGCGGATGGCGCAGCACAGTACCGCGTGTACCGGAAGGACGCCGCCAACCCCAAGTGGAAGGGCCTTGCAAACGTGGACGGTACCAGCTGGACGGACAAGACCGCTGCGGCGGGTGTGACCTACACCTATACGGTGCGCGGCATCGGGAGCGACGGCAAGACCCTCAGCCCTGGCTTTGATAATACCGGCGTCAGCGCCGCCATGCCCGCAGCGCCCACGCCTGCGCCCACCACGCCGGCCAATGTGACGCTGATCGGTGCGACGGGCGATAGCAACGGCATTACCGTGACGTGGAATGCGGCGGATGGCGCAGCGCAGTACCGCGTGTACCGGAAGGACGCCGCCAACCCCAAGTGGAAGGGCCTTGCAAACGTGGACGGTACCAGCTGGACGGACAAGACCGCTGCGGCGGGTGTGACCTACACCTATACGGTGCGCGGCATCGGGAGCGACGGTAAGACCCTCAGCCCCGGCTTTGACGCCACCGGTGTCAGCGCCACGGTTCCCGGCGCGGTACCCGCCGTACCCGCTGATGTGACCCTCGGCAATGCCACGGTGAGCGGCAGCGCGATCGTGGTGACGTGGAATGCGGCGGATGGCGCAGCACAGTACCGCGTGTACCGGAAGGACGCCGCCAACCCCAAGTGGAAGGGCATCGCCAATGTCACCGGCACCAGCTGGACGGATAAGACCGCTCAGGCGGGCGTGAAATATACCTACACCGTCCGCGGTATCAACGCCAACGGTACCCTCAGCTCCGGCTTCGATAAGACCGGCGTCAGTGCCACGATCCCCGGTGCGGCACCCGTACCCGCCAATGTGACACTGAGCGGCGCGACAGTCGGCAGCAGCGGCATTACCGTTGCTTGGAAGGCAGCGGCTGGTGCGGAAAAATACCGCGTGTACCGGAAGGACGCGGTGAACACCAAGTGGAAGGGTATTGCGAACGTGACCGGCACAAGCTGGACGGACAAGACCGCTAAGGCGGGCGTGAAATATACCTACACCGTCCGCGGTATCAACGCCAACGGAGCCCTCAGCTCCGGCTTCGACAAGACCGGCGTCAGCGCTACGCTCCCCAAGCCTGCCAAGGTGGCGATGGTGGGCGCCGAGCAGGTCACCACCGGGACAAAGGGCATTCAGGTGACGTGGAAGCCGGCTGCCAATGCCAAGACCTATAACGTCTATCGGGCGGTCAATCCGCCGTCCAGAGATGTACCGGCCTCCGCTTGGGTGCTGGTGGGGAAGAAGGTCAATGCTTTGAGCTTCAAGGATACTACCGGCAAGTCCGGTATGATGTACGCCTACACTGTGCGTGGTGTGGCGGCGGATGGCGAGACGCTAAGTGCCAAATACAATACCTTTGGTCTGCGGGTCACTATGCCCTGACCGACGGGAGATAAGCAAAAAGGAGGACGCCCATGGGCGTCCTCCTTTTTGCAGCTCAGAAGGGGATAGGGGCGATGGCAGACACGTCAGCGGGGTCGGTGAACAGCGCACCGGCAGGGGGCAGGATGCTGAACAGGATGCAGGCGACAGCCAGCAGGAGCAGTGCGGCGTACCACAGCAGTTCGCCGCCTCGTATGCGGCGCAGCAGCAGGGCATAGGCCGTCAGTGCGGCGGCAAAGGACAGCAGGTACAGGAGCACGGGAGACAGACCCAGCGGGGACAGCGCGGCGGCCAGCACAGCTGCCAGCAATACAGCGGCGCACAGCCCGCTGCGGGAGCTATCCGGCTCCAGATGATGCAGAGTCAGCGCCGCGGGGAGCATGGCCCAGAACGCCAGCTTTCCCTGCTCCCACGGACTGCCGTTGCACGGGGCCAGTGCCCGCGTCAGCGGATCGGGGGCTTTGAGATACAGACAGTACAGCAGCACCGCGCATACAGCGGCGGTGAGAAGCGCGAAAAAACAGCGCAGACAGCGCATGAGCCGTCACCTCCCTGTCCACACTCTATGCGTGGAGGCGGCGGAATATTTCCCCTGCACATTGACAGAGAATGACGGAAAAGAGTATACTAAATAGGATATTCTGAGTTCATAGGGGGTCCGCATGGGAAGAAGAATGGGACGTAGAGAGCAGGCTCCTGCTGTGGAAATAACGCGAGAACTGCGGCACCCGTGGCTGGTGCCGGTGCTGGGCGTTCTCTATTTTTTGGTGGTCAGCCTGAGCCGCCACGGCATGAATAAGCCGACGGTAATGGCACTGCTGATCGCGGCGATCCTGACGGCGCTGGTGCGCGCCGCCCAGCTGACCCGGCGCATGACATGGCCGGCGCTGCTGCTGGGGCTGTACGTGTGTATGGACGGGATCTCCACGCTGTACGCACCCTCCGGAAAGTTTGCACTGTACGAATTTCTAAAGGTGATGCTGGCGGCTTGTCTGGCGCTGCTGCTGGTGGCGTGGGAGCCCCGGCGGGATGCCGGCAGAACGGGCCGCTGCGCCGCCACAGTGCTGGAGGTATCCGCTGCGCTGGCATCCTTCGTCAGCTTGGATATGGTGGCGACCCGGTGGTTTTACCGCGTACTGTGCGATATCACCGCTTGGGTGGGCACGCCTGTTGTGGTGGGCGGCACGCTGCAGGAGGAGCGGCTGAGAACCATTTTCGGCAATCCTAATGTATTCGCCGGCGCGGCCGGTATCGTGATCCTGCTGTCGCTGGGGCTGGCGGTCAGCGCGGAAAGCCGGAAGGAACGGTGCGTGCATCTGTCGTGCCTGTTGCTGAACAGTACGGTGTTCCTGCTGGCGATGAGCCGCGGCGCCATAGGCGCCATCGCAGCGGCATTTCTGGCGTATCTCCTGCTGGAGCGGGATGAGCGGCGCGCCCGCGTCTTTGTGCTGATGGTGGAGACGCTGCTGCTGGCGGCGGCATCCTCGCTGGCGGTGCTGCAGGCCTACCCACATCTGGGTGAGGGTATACAGCTGCTGCCGCTGCTGGCAGTGGTGATCGCCGCCGAGGCTCTTTGCCTGCTGGATATTTTTGCGGGCCGCCCGCTGGCGCAGTGCATGGCACGGCGCATGAAAACGGTGAACATCGTGCTGCTGGCGGCGCTGGGCGCAGCGATCGTCGGCGTTGTCGTGGCGGTGAACTGGACGGGTGAGCTGGAGCTTAAGCGAGATCAGGGGGTCACGCGAGGCGCCTATCTGGGCGCAGGGACATACACGCTCTATGTGGAGGCCAGCGGCCCGGTGACGGTGCAGATCGAGGCGCAAACCGATGAGGATGCTGTGATGAACCGGAAGCAGACGGTCTATCAGGGCGAGGCGGACGGTGCGGTGTTCACGCTGCCGGAGGGCAACCGCTCTGCGACGTTCTGCATCAGCGCCGAGACACCGGTGTGTATTTCCTCCATCCGCTATGAGGGCGATGCGGCCGGGGGACTGAAGCTGAAGTACAAGCTGCTGCCGGAGGCCATCGCAGGCCGTATCCAGAACCTGCGCTCGGAGGGGAATGTGGTGCAGCGCTTTGTCTATATCTCTGACGCGATGAAGCTGTTCAGGAAGAGCCCTGTTACGGGCCTTGGCATGGGGGCGTTCGAGAATGGCATTTACAGCGTGCAGGCGTATCACTACGAGACGAAATATGTCCACAATCACTATGTACAGACGATGGTGGACACCGGAATACTCGGCCTTGCCCTGTGGCTGGGCCTGCTGGGAGCCAGCGCGGCGGCGGTCATCCGTTTGTGGCGCCGCCGGACAGAGGAGCGGACAATGGGCGCGGCACTGTGCGCCATGCTGCTGTTCATCATGATCCACGCAGCGGTGGAGGTGGACTTTTCCAGCAGCTACTCCCTGCCCTATGGCTTCGGAGCCTTTGCGGTGATCGAGCTGTTCTGCGGCGATATGGTGCCGCTGCGCCTTTCCGGGAAAACCGTCCGGCGCTGTATGGTGTGGGCGGAGACACTGGGACTGTTGGTATTTGCGGTGCTTCTGGGTATGAATCTGCGGGCGGCATCGCTGGCGGAGGAGGGGAGCTACACCGCGATGGAGAAGGCAGCGGCGCTGGACCCCTATGAGTGGATGGATCACGAGCTTGCCTATGTGTACAGTGCCGCGGCAGAGGAGGAACTGCCCGCCTCCATGCAGAATACGATGACAAAGTATCTGGCGGATCTGGAGAAGCTGCACTCCAACTCGGTACCCAGATATCTGGCGAAGATATATTTCAGCATGGGCAATATAGACAAGGCCTTCGAAGTACTGAATCAGTATGTGGACTATGTGCCGTCGAATCCGGAGGCGTGGAACGGCGCGTTCGGCATCATCTTGGAATACGACGACGGCAGCGAGACGTTCCGGCAGGGCATAGCGCAGCTCTGGGAAAAGCTGGAGCGCTGGAACCAGCAGAATCTGGGCGCTGTCAGTCTGTCCAAGGACGTGACGGCATATCTTACCGGGCGGCTGGGTGCCGCGTGACCTGCGGCGGAGAATGCAACAGAGGAGGAACAGCCATGCCATCTGTGCTGTGTACGGCATCTACATTTTCCCATATCGTCAATTTCCACCTGCCCTACCTGCGGCGCTTCCGCGAGCTGGGCTGGCGGGTCGTCGTGGCCTGCGGCGGCGACAGACGGGATATTCCCTATGCGGATGAGACGGTGGTGCTGCCGCTGGAGAAGAAGATGTCCTCCCCGGCCAACTTCCGGGCGGCAGGGATATTGCGAGCTGTGATGGAGCGGGAACGCTACGACCTTGTCATCAGCCATACCTCGCTGGCAGCCTTCTTCACACGCTTGGCGGTTTGCGGCCTGCGCGACCGGCCCAAGGTCATCAACGTGGTACACGGCTATCTGTTCGATGACGAGACGGCGGCGATCAAAAAGCTGCTGCTGACCCGTGCCGAGCTGCTGCTGGCGTCGAAGACCGATCTGGTGCTGACCATGAACGCGTGGGATACCCGGTGGGCCGAGGCGCACCATGCGGCGGCGCGGGTGGAGGAGATCCCCGGTATGGGCGTGGAGCTCCGCCGTTTTCAGACGGCGGGTGAAACACGGCAGGCCATGCGGGACAAGCTGGGGCTTGCAGAGCAGGATGTTGTGCTGGTCTATCCGGCGGAGTTTTCCGGACGGAAGGAGCAGGCCACGCTGCTGCGGGCCATGCCGCTGCTGCCGCCGCAGATCAAGCTGCTGCTGCCGGGCAGCGGCGCACGGCTGGCGCCGTGCCGCGCCTTAGCCGATGAGCTGGGCGTGGCAGAGCGTGTGTGGTTTCCCGGCCATGTCCGCGACATCCCCGTGTGGCTGGGCGCGGCGGATATCGCCGTATCCTCCAGCCGGTCGGAGGGATTGCCCTTCAACGTCATGGAGAGCATGGCCTGCGGTCTGCCGGTGGTTGCCAGCGACGCAAAGGGACATACCGACCTGATCGGGCCGGAGAACGGGCTCCTGTTCCCGCGAGGGGACGCGGCGGCCTTTGCCGCCGCAGTAAGAAAGCTGGCGGCCGACGATGGGCTGCGGGTGCGGATGGGACAGGCCGGACGGGAGAAAATGCAGCGGTATGCACTGGATACAGTGCTGCCGCAGGTGATGGAGCAATACCTGTCTGTGACAGGGGATAAAGGGACGCAGATATGATACGGGAAAATCAGCAAGTGCTCAATCAATTTAACGTCTTTACGGACGCGGTGGCAGTCTTTTTGGCCATGCTGGTGTCCTACTGGCTGCGCTTCAGCCTGTTCCACGGCATCAAGGGGCTGCCCTTCAACTACTACGTCTGGCTGGGCGTGGCGGCGGCGGCGCTGACGCTGGTGGTATTTGCCGTGGCGGGACTGTATGAGTCCTTCCGCGCCGTGCGTTTCCATGTGGAGGCCGGGCGCGTGGTGGTGCTGGAGCTGCTGGTGGCGCTGATCATCATGGCCGCCATGTTCGTGCTGCGGCTGGGTGAGACATCCCGCTGGTCGGTGGTGTTTTTCTATGGCACCGCCACGCTGCTGCTGCTGGGCAAACGCGCCTGTATCCGGCTGCTGCTGCGCCGCTACCGTGCCATGGGCTACAATCAGAAGCGAGTGCTGCTGGTGGGGCATGGCGAGAGCGCCGAGGCCTATGTCAAGCGGGTAGCGAACGATCGGAATTTGGGATATCAGATGCTGGGATATGTGGCGGACAACAGCAGGTGGGGGAAGCTCCCCTACTGCGGTACATACGACCAGCTGGAGGAGATTTTCCGGCAGAAGAAGCCGGACGAGGTGGTGGTCGCCCTGCCCACGGAGGAGGGGCGCTGGATGAAAAATATCATCAACGCCTGCGAAAAGGACGGCACCAAGCTGTCCGTGGTACCGTCCTATGTCAGGTATATGCCTGCTAACCCGCAGGTGGACAGCGTCAACGGCCTGCCGCTTATCAACCTGCGCCGTATTCCGCTGGACAATCTGGGCAACGCCTTCATCAAGCGGGCGGCGGACATTGTCTGCGCCCTGCTGCTGATCGCACTGACCTCACCGCTGATGCTTATCGCCGCCATCGGCGTCAAGCTGTCCTCGCCGGGCCCCGTTATCTTCAAACAGGAGCGGGTGGGCAAGGACAAAAAGACATTTTATATGTATAAGTTCCGCTCCATGAAGGTGAATAGCAGCCAGAATACAGGGTGGAGCAAGAACGAGGACGACCGCAAGACGTGGTTTGGCTCCCTCATCCGCAAGTGCTCGGTGGACGAGCTGCCTCAGTTCTTCAACGTGCTCAAGGGAGATATGAGCCTTATCGGACCCCGGCCGGAGCTGCCGTTCTTCGTCGAGCAGTTTCGGGAGGAGATCCCCCGCTACATGGTGAAGCATCAGGTGCGGCCCGGCATCACTGGCTGGGCGCAGGTCAACGGCTTCCGGGGCGATACGTCCATCACAAAGCGCATCGAGTACGATCTGTACTACATTGAGAACTGGTCCCCGGCGTTCGATCTGCGGATCCTGCTGATGACGGTATTCTGTATGTTCAACAAGGAGAAGATCAACTCCCGCCGGGACAAAAAGACGGGTGACGAGAAACGCTGAACGGTGTGTGCGGACGGACGCTGACCACAGGCGGCGCACCGACAGGCGTGTGGAGTGAAAGCCCCGGGAAAGGCCGGAAGACCTGCAAAGAACGTCGTGAACCCCAGAGGAGGACTATTGCAAATATAGAGGGAATATGATATTCTTGTAAAATTAAGGAATATGCCGAAAGCATCGTTTTTTGGCGAAAAAGGGTGGCTGCCTGCGTAACGGTAACCGGCGAAAGGAGTGGAAAGGGCGTGGCGGATGTGAGGATATTTGTGTCCTGCCACAAGGAATTCCAAGTGGCGAAGCTGCCGTGGCTGTACCCGATTCATGTGGGAGCCGGACTGACGGAGCAGGTGATTCCCGGCTTTCTGCGGGATGACACGGGCGAGAACATCTCCACGCTGAACCGCCGCTATTGTGAATTGACCGGGCAGTACTGGGTGTGGAAAAACGTGGAGGCCGAGTACTACGGCTTTTTCCATTATCGCCGTTATCTCAGCCCGGACACGAGGGCGAGGCGGCCCTACCTCATCCGTACCTTGCCTGAAGCGGAAACGTTGGCGCGTCTGGAGCTTGACCGACTGCCGGAGCTGGTATCACAGTACGATCTGACGGCGCCGGTCGGAGAGGATATGCATGTCTCTGTACGGGAACACTATGCCGCCGCGCCGTTTCATTACAGGAAGGATCTCGAGCTGGTGGAACAGATCATCCGAGAGCTGTACCCGGCCTATGTGCCGACGATGGAGCGGTATCTAAGCGGATCGGTGTGCTATTTCGGCAATATTTTTGTCATGGCCCGGCCGGTGTTCGAGGATTACTGCCAGTGGTTGTTTACCATTTTGGCGGAGTTTGACCGCCGCGCCGACGTCACAGGCTACGGTACGCAGGCGCTGCGGGTGGACGGCTATCTGGCCGAGCGCATGTTCGGTGTGTATTATGCCCACCGGAAGGACGAGCTGCGGACACTGGAGCTGCCCCGGGTGCATTTCGACGGCTTCGGAGGTACGGCGGCGGAACGGTGGAAAACCCGTCTGCTGTATCATCTGCTGCCGCCGGGCAGCGTTCTGCGGGCGCGGGTGAAGGGACTGTGCAGCTATGGACTGTAAGGAGAAGCTGCGGGCGCTGCAGCTGTGCGAATTGGATATCCTGCGCGTTTTTACGGATGTCTGTGACCGATTGGGCCTGCGCTATTATCTGGTAGGCGGTACGCTGCTGGGCGCCGTCCGTCACGGCGGCTTTATACCGTGGGATGACGACATTGATGTGGCCATGCCGCGGGAGGACTATGACCGCTTTGCCCGGATCGCGCAGGCGGAGCTGGGGGCGGACTATTTCTACCAGAGTCCGGATACGGACCCACACTACTTCCTGACCTACGCCAAGATCCGTAAAAAAGGTACGTATTTTTGCGAGGAGCGTTTTCGTGACGCCCGGTTCGCGCAGGGGGTCTTTATCGATATCTTCCCGCTGGACTTCTGCCCGCCCAAGGGGCCGGTGTGTCACCTGCTGTTCAATATGCTGGCGGTGATGAACTACCGCGGTCAGGTGGACAGCGGTGAGGCGTACAGACCCTACACGGAGCTGGCGGGGAAGATAGGGTACGCATTTCTGCGTTTATATACCCCGGAGGGGCTGGTGCGGGCGCGGCGGCGTCTGCTGCGCCTGAGCAAGCGGCTGAGCGATGGCAGGACGATGGCGTCCTATGCCGGGGCGTATGGATATCGAAGGGAAATATTTCCGGGGGAATGGTTCGGGATGCCGCGTATGCTGCGGTTTGAGGGACAGGCTATGGCCGCGCCGCAGGAAAGTGAGCAGATGCTGACCCAGCTTTACGGGGACTATATGCAGATCCCGCCGCTGCCGCAGCGGTGCTGCCACGCGGATCTGGAAAAGACGATCGTTGGGTGACGAAGGAGCATGGGAGAGATGAGCACACGGAAGGGGACACTGGCGTGAAGAAGGGGAGCATCAAGCGAGCGCTGATCGAGGGAAATTTCATCGAAAAGACCCTCCAGAAGATCAAACCTGTTTGGGGAAAAGTGGACAAGTGTATTGGATTCGTCTGCAAGCGGATCGTCTGCTTGACGACAAGGATCGAACCGGATGAAGTGGTATTCATGACATACGGTAATACGTATTTTTGCAACCCCAAATATATCGCGGAGGAGATCGTGCGGCAGCAGCTGCCGTGGAAATTGGTTTGGATCGGGCCGCCGGGCAAAGGAAAAGTAAAGAGGGCAGATATTCCCGAAGAGATCGCGGTGTATAAAAATGGGAGTATGGAAGCGATCAAGGCGATCGCGTCTGCCAGAATATGGGTGGACAATGCCATCAATTTCTATTGGGACAGAAGCATCCGAAAGAAAAAAGGCCAGGCGTACTTTGAAACCTGGCACGGTTCCATGGGCATCAAGCGCGTGGGAAAGGACGATGTAAAAAACCGCCGCTGGGCACGGACGGCGAAGCGTTCCGGCAAGGTGACGGATTACTGTATCTCCAACAGCCAATTTGAAAATATGGTATTTCGCACCACACATTGGCCGGACACGGAGATATTGATGTATGGACACGCCCGCAATGACTGCTTATTCTGCCCGGAGGAGATCGCCGCTCTGCGGCATTCCGTGGCGGAGCAATATGGGTATTCCCCGGAGGAGAAGATATTTCTCTATGCGCCGACGTTTCGGGATAACGGGTATGAGGAGTATCAGAATGTGGATTTCTCTGCGCTCCATCAGGCGCTGCAGGAGAAATTCGGCGGCCGCTGGCGGATATTTCTGCGTATGCACTTCCATGATCGGAAAAAGCAGGTGACGCTGGCGGAGGAGCCGTATCTGACAGACGCAACAAGCTATCCGGATATGCAGGAGCTGATGATGATCGCGGATGCGGGAATGACCGACTATTCAAGCTGGGCCTATGATTTTGTGCTGACCCGCCGCCCCATGTTTATTTTTGCAACGGATCTGGCCCAGTACAACACGGAACGCGGGCTCTATTATCCGCTGGAGAGCACCCCGTTCCCTGTATCGCAGAGCAGTGATGAGCTGCTGGCGCATGTGCGGGCATTTGACGATGATGTGTATCAGAAAAAAATCGATGCGTTTCTGCAGGATAAGGGCTGCGTGGAGGATGGTCATGCGGCAGAGCGTATCGTGGCGAAGATGAAGGAGATCATCGGGGGGAACAATACATGAACTATGCAGTGATTTTCGCCGGCGGAACAGGCCAGCGAATGAACACCAAAACGAAGCCCAAGCAGTTTTTGGAGTTGAACGGAAAGCCCATCATTATTCATACCCTTGATAAATTTGAGGAAAACCCGCTCATTGACGCCATCGTGGTGGTGTGCGTGGAGGCGTGGCTTCCCTATATGAGGGAGCTGCTTCAAAAGTTTTTCATCAAAAAGGTAAAATGGGTGGTGCCCGGCGGCGATACGGGGCAGCACTCCATTCGTAACGGCCTGTATACACTCTGGAACGATCCCACCGTGGAAAAGGACGGGCTGGTGCTGATCCATGACGGCGTGCGCCCGCTGATCAACGGGGAGACGATCTCTCGCTGCATTGCGTGTGCACAGGAAAACGGGAATGCGATCACGGTGACGGCTGCTACCGAGACGGTCATCAATGTGACGCCGGATGATAAGGTCGCCGCAATTTTGGATAGAAGTGCCTGCAAATTAGCCAGAGCACCCCAGACCTTCCGCCTGCGGGATATTGTGGGGGCGCATCAAAAGGCGGAGACGGAGCATCTGGAGAACATGATCGATTCCGCCATGCTTATGTCCCATTACGGCTTCACGCTGCACACGGTGGACGGCCCTGCGGAGAATATCAAGATCACGACGCCGCCGGACTACTACATTTTCCGCGCGATCTATGAGGCACAGGAGAATTCGCAGATCTGGGGGTTATGATATGTGGACGGAGAATGCTGTGTTCCGGGAGGACCTGGAAAAGCTGGCGGATCTGCGCTGCATTCCGTGGGACGCGCTGACCGATAAACGGGTATTCGTAACAGGCGGCACAGGGCTGATCGGTTACACGCTGGTCAGCGCCCTTTGTTACTACGCGAAGACGCGGAACGTCTCGATCCCGGTATTGGTGCTGGCACGGGATGTGAAAAAGGCGCAGGAGAAATATGCCGGGCAGATAGCCGATGGCGCTGCGCTGACGTTTGTACAGGGTACAGTCGAAGCTCTGCCGGAGATCGAGGGAGACGTTGACTACATCATTCACTGCGCAGCCCCTACCGGCAGTGCATTTTTTGCCGAAAGACCGGTGGAGACGATCACGGCCGTTGTGCAGGGTACAAAAAACGTGCTGGAGCTGGCGCGTGAGAAGCGGGTGCTCGGGGTGTCCTATCTCTCCAGCATGGAGGTATACGGCGAGGTCACGGGCGAGACGGCGCGCGGCGAACGCGATCTGGGATATGTAGAGCTGTATGCTGCGCGAAGCAGCTATCCGGCCGGGAAGCGCCTGGCAGAGAATCTCTGCTGCGCATATGGCAGCGAGTACGGCGTCCCGGTAACGACGGTACGGCTGGCGCAGACCTTTGGCCCCGGTGTGGAGTGGGAGGATGGACGTGTTTTTGCCTATGCGGCGCGCTGTGCGCTGCTGGGCGAGGATATTCGCCTGAAAACCAGCGGCGCTAAGAAAAATATGTATCTCTACACCGCGGATGCGGTGGCCGCAATTTTGCTGACGCTGGTACGAGGAGAGCGGAATACGGCGTATAACGCGGGAAATCCGGCCACATACTGCTCCGTCAAGGAAATGGTGAGCGTCGCGGCACGGGAATTGGGCAATGGTGCTGTTTCGGTGCTGACAAATACAGATCAGGAGGGCGCTGCGTTTTATCGGCCGGAGGGCTGCCTGAAGCTGGATGTACAGCGGCTGGAGGCGCTTGGATGGCAGCCGGAGACGGCGCTTTCAGAGATGTTCCGCCGTATGCAGGCGGGGTTTCAAAGAAAGACTGGAGGGAGAGAAGCAATATGAGAAACCGCGCCATGGACGCATACAAATTCATCTTCTGCTGCGTCATTGCGGTGTATCATTTTTTTGAAAAAAGTGATGCGCATATGCTGGGCGGCGCCGGCGGTGTGGAATTTTTTGTGATGGCGGCGGGCTTGTTCTTCTTTCAAAAGCTGGAGCGGGAAATGGCTGCACCGGACGGCGGTATGGACAGCGTTGCCTATATCAAAAAACGCTTTCTGCGCTTCTTCCCCTACACCACGGCAGGGCTGCTGCTGGCGTTTTTGGTGAAAAGAATATGGATCTATACCGGTGATGGCGGCATACTCTCCCTTGGCAAGCTATACGAGTGGTTTTCCCGGGATATCTGGGATTATCTGCTGGTGTCGATGAACGGATTAAACGCGGAGAAGGTGATGCTGAATGTCCCGCTCTGGACTATCAGCGCCATGCTGATCTGCGAGCTGCTGATCTGGGGGCTGTACCGCTGGAATAAGCAGCTGTTTCGCACGGTGCTTGCACCGGCTGCGATCCTGTTCGTGCTGGGATACTGGAGAAATTCCGAAACGGTGACGCATTTCGATTGGCTCGGCTGGACGACATTCGGCGTTTTGCGGGTGCTTTGCTGTTATTGCCTCGCGCTGTTCATTTACGAGGCGGCGAAGCGCCTGGCGGCGGTGGGAGAGCGGCTGACGGCGCTGGCGCGAGGTCTGCTGACGGTCTGTGAATTCGGCTGCCTCGCTCTGGCGATTATCAATATGGATCGTTTTGACAGCCGATATTTCCGATATATCAATATGCTGTTGTTCTGCGTGGCGCTGATGATCTGCTTCAGCGGGCAGAGCTCCAGCGGCAGGGTATTCCGATGCGAGAAGGCGTTTACCTATCTGGGCGCCTTGAGCCTGTCGGTCTATATGGTCCACTATCCGATAGTGACCGTGTTCCGCCGGCTCTACCCGGAGCAGGTCATGATGGAAGGGCACCTCCTCCTGTATCTCACCGTGGTGATGGTGTGCAGCGTGCTCTTTGATCTTCTGCTCAGGCTTATCATTGCCGGGGCTGCTCGGCTGTGGACAAACTTGAAAACAAAAATGGTTGTGACTGAATGAAAACAATGCACAAGCTGCGCAGCTACCAGTTCCTGTTTGAGGAACTGGTAAAGCGCGACTTCAAAAAGAAATATAAGCGCACGGTACTGGGCGTGGCATGGAGCGTGCTGTCGCCTCTATTGATGCTGCTGGTGATGAAGCTGGTCTTTACCCATTTCTTCGGGAAGTCCATTCCGCACTACACCATCTATCTGTTCTGCGGAAACTTGATCTTCAGCTATTTCGGCGAGGCCACGAAGGAGGGCATGAACTCCCTGATGGGAAACGCCAAGATCTTCACCAAGGCCAATGTGCCTAAGTACCTGTTCCTGCTCTCCAAGAACGTGCAGACGTTCCTGAACTTCCTCATCACACTGGTCGTGTTCTTCATTTTTTGCGCACTCGACCATATCGTGTTCACGTGGAGGTTCCTGCTGCTGCTGTACCCCGCCTGCCTGCTGCTGCTGTTCAACATCGGCGTGGGGCTGGTTCTGTCGGCGCTGTTTGTGTTCTTTCGGGACATCCAGTATCTCTGGTCGGTGTTCACACGGCTGCTGATGTATATGTCAGCCATCTTTTATTCCATCGAGACGTATCCAGAGCACGTACAAAACCTGTTTTTACTGAATCCGATCTATCTGTTTATCCGCTATTTCCGGAAGATCGTTATTGAGGCGACGATCCCCTCTGCGTGGTTCCATCTGCTGATGCTGGCAGATGTGGCTGTTGTGGCGGGACTGGGCTGCTGGATGTACAAGAAGTACAATACCCGGTTTTTGTACTACGTGTAAGGGAGGCGTTATATGAGTATTCTGGAAGTGAAGGACGTCTCCATCCGCTACATGACCGGCGATTTCAAGGACATTGGGTTGAAGGAATACGTCATGCGGCGTATCAGGGGCAACTATAAGGTGCGGGAGTTCTGGGCTGACCGCCATGTGACGTTTACGCTGGAGCACGGCGATATGCTGGGCATCATCGGCACCAACGGCGCGGGAAAGTCTACGCTGCTGAAGGCTGTTTCCGGCATTATGGAGCCTACAGAGGGTACCATCCGTCGACAGGGGACGATTGCCGCGTTGCTGGAGCTGGCCAGCGGCTTTGACGGCGATCTGACTGTCAAGGAGAACGCCTATCTGCGGGGCGCTATGCTGGGCTATACCCGGAAATTTATGAACGAGACGTATGATCAGATCATCGATTTCGCAGATCTGCGGGAGTTTGAGGATCGCCCCTTTAAGCAGTTGTCCTCCGGTATGAAGAGTCGTCTGGCATTTTCTATCGCCAGTCTGGTGGAGCCGGATATCCTGATCCTGGACGAGGTTTTGAGTGTCGGCGACGGCGCCTTCCGGAAAAAAAGTGAGAAAAAGATGCGAGAGATCATCGAAGGCGGCGCGACCACTATTTTGGTATCCCACTCGCTGCCGCAGGTGCGCGCCCTGTGCAGCAAGATCCTGTGGCTCCATAAGGGGGAGCAGATCGCCTTTGGCGATGACGTGCAGGGCATCTGTGATCGGTATCAGCGGTTTTTGGATGGAAAGGAGAAGCTGTGAGCAGGGAGTACGACTACCTGATCGTAGGCGCGGGTCTGTTCGGAGCGGTATTCGCCCGGGAAATGACCGATGCGGGCAGACGCTGTCTCGTTGTGGATAGACGCGGCCATGTGGCCGGCAATGCCCACACCGAGACGGTGGAGGGAATCGCCGTTCACCGCTATGGCGCCCATATTTTCCACACCAATGATGATGCGGTGTGGGCGTACGTCAACCGTTTCGGCCGCTTCAACCGGTTTACCAACAGCCCTATCGCCAATTACAGG
Organism: uncultured Oscillospiraceae bacterium; assembly: GCA_934591815.1. Classification (GTDB taxonomy): domain Bacteria; phylum Bacillota; class Clostridia; order Oscillospirales; family Oscillospiraceae; genus Vescimonas. The sequence goes on along the minus strand of CAKTPV010000018.1, from coordinate 4,603 downwards.
GGTGAGCTGTACAACCTGCCGTTCAACATGAACACGTTCCACCAGATGTGGGGCGTCACCACACCGGCGCAGGCGCGTGAGGAGATCCTCCGCCAACAGCAGGAAGTCGGGGACGGAGAACCCCAAAATCTGGAGGAGCAGGCCATCCGGTTAGTGGGGCGGGATATTTACGAAAAGCTGGTGAAGGGGTACACCCAGAAGCAATGGGGCCGCCCCTGCACGGAGCTGCCCGCCTTTATCATCCGGCGGCTGCCGGTACGCTTCACCTATGACAACAACTACTTCAACGCCCGGTATCAGGGCATCCCCGAGGACGGCTACACGGCTGTGGTGGAGCGGATGCTGGAGGGGATCGAGGTACGGCTGGACACGGATTTCCTTCGGCAGCGGCGGGAGCTGTCGGCGCTGGCGGAAACTGTGGTCTATACCGGCCCCATTGACGCCTATTTTGACTATCGGCTGGGTGCGCTGGAGTATCGCAGCCTCCGGTTTGAGACGGCGGTACTGGACACCGACAATTATCAGGGCAACGCCGTGGTGAACTACACCGATGCGGAGACGCCCTATACCCGTGTGATCGAGCATAAGCACTTTACCTATGGAACGCAGCCCAAGACGGTCATTACCCGGGAGTACAGCGCCGCGTGGCAGCCCGGAGACGAGCCGTATTACCCCGTCAACGACCAGCGGAACACCGCGCTGTACCGGCGCTATGCGGCGCTGGCGGAGAAGGAGCCCCATACCCTGTTTGGCGGACGGCTGGGCGCCTATCGCTACTACGATATGGATCAGGTCATCGCCGCTGCGCTGACACTGGCCGCGCAGGAGCGGGGCTAAAACGTAAAAAAGCAGCCATTTCCTCTTGGAAATGGCTGCTTTTGCCGCATTATCGCTCCGGCGTCGGCTCGCCCTCCGCCGCCAGCACGTCCTCTGTGTCGGCGCCGCACAGACGGATGAGCTTTTCCGCCAGAATTTTGGAGAAGCCTGCGATCAGCGCACTCTCGATGACCAGCAGCTCCACGGCGTTGTCACTGCTCTGTCCCGGCGTGTGGATACCCTCCGCGCCGGACTGCACCTGTTGGTTGAAGAACAGCGCCAGCCGCCGGAACTTCTCCGAGTAGTTCTCGTAGACCGCCCGCACCTCCTCCTCGCTGCTGTCCGGCGGGATGACCTTCTGCACGTCGCTGATGCTCAGGCTCTGCTTCATGGTCAGGATCATGATGAGGTAGGCGATGTGTACCCGGTGGTACTTGCGCTTTACCGGTGCGGGCATGATCTTCAGGCGCACATAGTTGTTGATGGTGGAGGAGGTCACAAAATGCTCCTTCGTCCCGACGGGGGAGGGGATGAAGCTGAGATACTGCTCCAGCAGCACGATGACCTGATCCATATATAGGCCGAAATCCGGAATGGCCTCCCATTCCGGCAGGTGGTAGTCGGTGATGAACTTGTCCCAGCGCCGCAGCTTGTGGGCCACTAAGTCCTTGTCATATTGCATTTCATTGCCTCCTTGCTTGTAGACATAATATACTATATCACAAGGCGCTTTTTTTGACAAGAAAAACATGATGCGATATCTTGACGCGTTACACCTAATATGTTATATTATGTAAAAACGCCAAGGAGGGTGTACGATGGAACGGGCGTATGTATACGGAGATTCTCTGCTGAAGGCCACCATGCCGGATGAGACGATGCGGTATCACTTCCATCTGGCGGAGATCATGGCCCAGTACCCCACGGAGCGGCTGGAGGTGGTGAACCGCGCCAAGATGGGGTCCACCATCAGTAAGGGGCTGTCGCTGGTGGAGCACGACGTGCAGCGGGGGATGGACGCACGCTGGGCGCTGGTGGCCTACGGCGGCAATGACAGCGACTTTGACTGGGCAGGCGTCGCCGCCGATCCGGAGGGGACGCATAAGCCCCGCACGGAGCTGCCGGATTTTCGCGCGAAGCTGAAGCAGACGGTGACGGAGCTGCTGCGGGCCGGGGTGCAGCCGGTGCTGATGACGCTGCCGCCTATTGACGGGAAGCGTTATTTGGATTATATTTGCAGAGACGGGCTCAGCCGGGAGCGTATTTTACAGTGGCTGGGCGACGAGGGCCGTATTTACCGGCATCAGGAGCTGTATTCCGACACGGTGGCCGCCTTTGCCCTGAGCGAGGGGCTGCCGCTGATCGACGTGCGCCGTCGATTCCTACCGCTGCGGGAGCTGCCGCAGATGATCGCGGCGGACGGTATCCACCTGACCATGCTGGGATACAGGCAGCTATTCGACACATTGGCGCAGTGGGTCACGCCTCAGCTGTAAGGGCGGCCCGCGCCAGCGGGAGTAAAAGGAGACACTTATGGTACATATCATCACAGACAACGCGGCAAATCTGCCCAAGGCACTGCGGGAGCAGTACGGTATTGAGGAGCTTTGCCTGACCTATACGGTGGACGGCGTGCCGGCGGACACCTCGGAGGAGTTCGATGGCCGCGAGTTTTACGAGGCCCTGCGGCGTGGCGCGTCGGTGCAGACCTCCATGGTCACGCCCGACGCCGCCCAGAAGGGCATGGAGCCGTATCTCATCAACGGTGAGGATGTGCTGTATGTGGGGCTGTCCGGCGGCGTCAGCGGCACCTGCTGGGGTGTAGGGCTGGTGGCCCGTGAGCTGACGGAGCAGTATCCGGAGCGGAAGATCCGGGTGCTGGATACCCGCGGCGCCTCCCTGGGTGAGGGACTGATCGTGCTGGCGGCCGCCAAGCTGGCGGCGGAGGGCCGCGTGATCGAGGAGATCGTGGTGCGCTGCGAGGAACTGTGCGGCAAGATGCGCCAGCACTTTATGGTGGACGACCTCAAGTTCCTGCGTAAGGGCGGGCGTATCTCGGGCAGCGCGGCGCTGGCCGGTACGCTGCTGCAGATCAAGCCCATCCTGCAGGGCGACGAGGAGGGCAAGATCGTCCAACTCGCCAAGGTGCGGGGCCGGAAGGCCGGTATGGAGGAGCTGGTGGCACTCTATGACCGGATGGTGGAGGACAGGAGCGCACCAGTGGGCATCTCCCACGCAAGCTCTCCGGCAGATGCGCTGCACATTGCCACGCGGCTGCGGCAGGTGGGCTGTACCGGCGAGATTTTGACGGTGTGCCACGAGCCGGTCACCGGCGCCCATGTGGGGCCGGGAATGCTGGCGGTATATTTCTACAGCGAGACATGGCGGTGACGGTTTCCGCGTAAATACGAGTATAAAAAGTGACCGGGAGGCTTCCCGGTCACTTTTTTATGCGTTGCAGCGCGGAGAATTACTTGCTCAGCGTCTCCACCCACGCGGAGTATTTGGCGAGGTTGGCATCCCGTTCCGCCGCGTCCTTGCCGAGGGTCAGGATGTAGACCTTGATCTTGGGCTCCGTGCCGGAGGGACGGACCAGAATAGTGGTGCCGTCCGCCAGCTCGTAGCGCAGGACGTTGCTGCCGTGCAGCTCCATGGGGGTGACGGCACCAGTGGCGCAGTCCTCGGCGGTGCCGTCGGCGTAGTCCTTGCGGACGGCGACGGTGACACCGGCGATCTCGGCGGGCGGCGTCTGGCGCAGACGCTTCATCAGCGCCGCCATCTTCTCCAGACCGTCCACGCCGGGCATCACAAGGTTGTGGGTCTTTTCACCGTACCAGCCGTACTTGGTATACAGCGTCAGCAGCGCGTCGTAGAGGGTCATGCCCTGGGCGGCGTACCAGCCCGCCATCTCCGTGATGAGCAGAGAGGCGGTGACGGCATCCTTGTCGCGGACATAGTCGCCCAGCATATAGCCGTAGCTCTCCTCGTAGGACATGATGACCTCGCCCTCACCGGCGGACTCCAGCTCACCCTTCTTCTCCGCCATGAACTTGAAGCCGGTGAAGGTGTCATAGCAGGTGACGCCGTTGGATTCCGCTACCTTGCGGGCCATGTTGGTGGTGACGATGGACTTGAGGAACACCGGCTTTTCCGGCATCTTGCCGGCACGGCGCAGGGCGCCGATGAGATAATCCAGCAGCAGCACGCCGGTCTGGTTGCCGGTGACGGCGATGAATTTACCGGAGTAGTCGCGCACCATGATGCCCACGCGGTCACTGTCGGGGTCGGTACCCAGAATAAAGTCGGCGCCCACCTTGTCCGCCAGCTCGATGGCCAGATAGAAGCCCTCGGGATTTTCCGGGTTGGGGGAGTCCACGGTGGGGAAGTTGCCGTCCAGCACCATCTGCTGCTCCACGCAGTACAGGTGCTTGACGCCCAGACCCCGCAGCGCCTCCGGCACCAGCTTCCAGCCGCAGCCGTGGAACGGGGTGTAGACCACCTTGAAGGTGTCGGCCACCTTCGCCATGGATTCCCGGTCGTTGACCATGGCCATGACATTCTCCATAAAGGCGCGGTCCGTCTCCTCGCCCATGAGCTCGATGAGGCCGGCCTTCACTGCCTCGTCAAAGTCCATGCGCTTGATGCCGGTGAAGATGTCGATCTTCTCCAGCTGGGCGGCAATGGCGTCGGCGTGCTGGGGCGGCAGCTGGGCGCCGTCAGACCAGTAGACCTTGTAGCCGTTATACTCCTTGGGGTTGTGGCTGGCGGTGACATTGATGCCCGCCTG
>CAKTPV010000017.1 GCA_934591815.1 uncultured Oscillospiraceae bacterium | reverse complement strand
AGCAGCAGCAGGTCGTGGACGGTGATGCCCTTGAACCGGGGCGGCTGCTGGAAGCCGTAGCTGATGCCCCGGCGGGCGCGCTCGGTGATGGACAGCTCCGTCACATCCTCGCCGTTATAGAGGACGCGGCCGGAGGTGGGCCGCACCAGACCCATGATGATCTTGGCCAGCGTGGTCTTGCCGCCGCCGTTGGGGCCGGTGAACACCACCAGCTTATGGTCAGGAATGGTAACGGACACGTTTTTCAGAATGTCCTGTTCCCCTTCGGGAGTGGACACGCGGTAACAGATATTTTGCAGTTCCAGCATGGATAGCTCTCCTCTCTCTGAGGTATTATCTGAAGTATACCAGAGGTGCTGCCAAGGTGATGTGACATATGCAACAGCCCTCCAGAAAAGCGTAAGCGCTTTACAACTGTGTCAGTGTAACAGATTTCCAGAAGAAAAGCAATCTTTTCCTGTATGTTTCCGGCGCAGGCGGCGCAGACAGGCGCCTTGCCCCGCCCTCCCGCATAGTATGCCGTGAGAAGGAGGCGTTCAAACATGGAACAGGAGCTGCGTTTACCCTATGACCAAAAGCTATCGGAGGCCGTCTGGCGGCGGGTGCTGCCGGAGCTGTCGCCCTTTGCCCCGCTGTCCGAACCGGACGAGACCGCCTGCTGCATGGCTGTCCCCACGGAGGACAGTCTTGCCCGGCTGCGGCGCTTTATCGATGAGGAGGTGTCCATGGCCCGCGCCTACCGGTGCCACGCCCGCAGCGCACCCCCCGCCGCCCGCCGGGCGCTGCTGCGCATGGCGGAGGAGGAGCTCTCCCACGGCCGGACGCTGCTGGCCGCCCACTACCTGATGACCGGCAAGTGCTATCAGCCCCCCGCCGCCGCGGGGCAGGAGCCGTCCCTGCCCTGGTGCCAGCTGCTGCGGGAGCTGTACCACGAGGAGACCTGCGGCGGCGCGGCCTACGCGCAGGCATCGGAGGACACGGAGGATGTGTGTCTGCGGGAGCTTTTTCAGCGTCTGAGCCGGGCGGAATACGGTCACGCCGCCATGCTGCTGCACCTGCTGGAAAACTGCTTGACATCCGGGAATAACCTGCTAAAATAGGGGGCAATTCAAATGCACGAAGGAGGTCTGTGAAGATGAAAGAGTGCATCTCCCGCGAAGCGGCGCTGGCCGCCCTGAAGACGTATAACAAGGAGCCGTTCCATATTCTCCACGCCCTGACGGTGGAGGGCGTCATGCGCTGGTACGCCAACGAGCTGGGCTACGGCGAGGACGCGGATTTCTGGGCCACGGTAGGTCTGCTCCACGATATCGACTTTGAGATGTGGCCGGAGCAGCACTGTCTCAAGGCGCCGGAGCTGCTGGAAAAGGCAGGGTGCAGCGGCGAGTTCATCCATGCCGTCTGCTCCCACGGCTACGGCCTCGTGTGCGACGTGGAGCCCACCCACCAGATGGAGAAGGTGCTGTTCGCCGCCGACGAGCTGACCGGGCTCATTGGCGCCGCCGCCCGTATGCGCCCCAGCAAGAGCGTGATGGACATGGAGGTCAGCAGTCTGAAGAAGAAATACAAGGACAGGAAGTTTGCCGCCGGCTGCTCCCGCGATGTCATCCAGACCGGCGCGGAGCGTCTGGGCTGGACGCTGGAGGAGCTGATGGAGAGGACCATCCTCGCCATGCGGAGCTGCGAGGCGCAGGTCAACGAGGAGCTGGCGTCTATCACCTGAGCCGCCATATATACGAAAAAGAACACCCTGCGCGAATACGCAGGGTGTTCTTTTTGCCGAATTATACAGTTTGTTGTCGTTATTCGATGGCCACGATGTAGTAGTACACCGGCTGTCCGCCGGGCAGCGCACTGACCTCCGCATCGGGACACGCCGTCTGGAACAGCTGCGCGGCGCGGTCGGCGTCCTCATCGGACACGCCCTCACCGGCATAGACGGTGATGAACTCGGCGCTCTTTTCCACTGCCAGCTGGGCCAGACGCTCCAGCAGCACGTCGAGGCTGCGGTCGGTACCCAGTAGCTTGCCGTCGCACAGTGCCAGATAGTCCCCCTCGTTGATGGCAAAGCCATCGAAGTCGGAGTTCCGCGCCGCGTAGGTGATCTGCGCCGTGGTGACATTTGCCGCGGCGTCGGTCATGGCCTGCAAAATATTCTGCGCGTCCGGCTCCTCCGTATCCACGCACATCATGGCGGAGATGCCCTGCGGCACGGTGGCCGTGGGGACAACGATGACCTCCTTCTCTGTCAGGCCCACGCACTGCTGGGCTGCCATAATGATGTTCTTGTTGTTGGGCAGCACGAACACCACCTCGCTGGGGGTCTGGTCGATCTCCCGCAGGATGGCCTCGGTGGAGGGGTTCATGGTCTGGCCGCCGGACACGATGCGATCCACGCCCAGATCACGGAACACGGCGGCAAGGCCGTCCCCGGCGCAGACCGCCAGAAAGCCGTACCGCTTCTCCGGCGCTGCCACGGCGCAGGCGCCGTTCTCCAGCTCCGCCTCGATGGCGTCCAGATCGTCGGTGGACTGGGCCTTCCGCCCCGCCGCCAGATCTGCCGCCTGGGTGCGCATATTCTCGATCTTCGCCAGCTCCAGCGTGCCGTACTTCTGGGCCTCGTTCAGGGCGTCGCCCGGCGTGTCGGTGTGGACATGGACCTTGAAGGACTCGTCATCCTCGCCGATGACCAGACTGTCGCCGATGCTGCCCAGATAGGCGCGCAGGCCGTCCAGCGGGCGATCCGTGGTCTTGCGGACAGTGAACACGGTGTCGAAGGCAAAGGTGATGTCCTCGTCGCCGATGGCGGCAAAGTCCGCCTTCTCCTCGGTCTGCTCCTCCACCTCCGGGATCTCCTCGCCCCGCAGGGCGCGGAGCATACCCTCCAGAATGATGAGGTAGCCCTTGCCGCCGGCGTCCACCACACCGGCCTTTTTCAGCACCGGGTTCATCTCGATGGTCTCCGCCAGCGTGGCGTAGCCGGTCTTGATGGCCTCCTCCAGCACATACTCGGCGGAGTTCTGCTCCCCTGCCGCCTCCAGCGCGCGCTGAGCGGCCAGACGGGACACGGTGAGCACCGTACCCTCCGCAGGCTTCATCACCGCGCCGTAGGCGGTGGCAACGCCCTCCTGCATGGCGGCGGCCAGCTGTGTGCCGTCCGCCTCCGCCGTACCCTTGAGCACCTTGCTCATGCCCCGGAACAGCAGGGACAAAATGACGCCGGAGTTGCCGCGGGCGCCCCGCAGCAGGCCGGAGGCCGTGACCTTGGCGGCCTCGTCCACCGTGGCGGGCTGGCACTTACGCAGCTCGTTCACCGCCGTCTGGATGGTCAGGCACATATTGGTGCCGGTGTCGCCGTCGGGCACCGGGAACACGTTGAGATCGTTGATGGTCTGTTTCTGCTGGGCAATGCACGCGGCGCCAAAGGCGACCATCTGCTTGAAGGCGCCGCCGCTGATCCTATCTGTCATGTCGTATTTTCTCCTTCTTAGCGATGTCACACCGTGACGGAATCCACGCAGACGTTCACCGCCTTGACGGTGACGCCGGTGTTGAGATTGACCACATATTTGACCTCGCTCATAATGGAACGGCAGACAGTGGCGATATTGACGCCGTTTTCCACGATGATATGCAGCTCGATGGAAACGGTACCGTCGTCGTTGTAGGTGACCTTGACGCCCTTGCTCATGGCCTCCGGGCGCAGCAGGTGGACAAGGCCGTCCGTCACGCTGCGCTGTGCCATACCCTTGACGCCGAAGCAGTTGGTGGCGGCCGCACCGGTGATCGTGGTGAACACCGCGTCGCTGATGGTGATCTCACCGTGTTCAGTGGGAACTTTTATCATAGCTGACTTCCTTTCTTCGGAAATAGTAACAAATTAAATATAGGCGCAATTTAATACCGTATATTATATACTACTTTCCCCCGGAGTACAAGAGAAATTTCACAGCGCCCCGCCGCAGTGTTGAAAAAAGCGGAGAGCGGCAGGTCATGCCGCTCTCCGCCTCCCTTATTTTCGCTTCCGAGTCAACCGCGGTTGCCGAAGAAGTAGTTGTAGAAATCCTGCCAGTTATCCCAGTTTCCGGGCATCTGGCCGCCGCCATTGCCGCCGTTGCCGCTATTACCGCCGCTCTGGGTGTTGTCCTCTTCAGAGCCGGTGTTCTGGGGCTGGGCGTCAAAGGTCAGCTCCACCTCGATATACTGCCCGCCGCGGTAGACGGTGAGGGTCACGGTGTCACCGGCGCGGTAGCCCTTCATGGCGGCGGACAGATCCTGCCGGGAGGTCAGGGTCTTGTCGCCCATCTTGGTGATCACGTCGCCCAGACGCAGACCCGCCTTGTCACCGGCGCCGCCCTCCACTACGGAGTAGACGAACACGCCCTCTGTGACGTCGATGTTGAACTGCGCCGCCATCTGCTCGTTCATGGTTCCGGCGGTGATGGCCATGTAGGCCTTATCCGTCACGGCGCCGTTTTCCATGATATCGGTGATGATGCTGCGCACGTCACTGATGGGGATGGCGAAGCCCAGTCCCTCCACAGTGGTGCTGGAGTAGCTGGAGTACTTGGCGGACACAATGCCCACCACCTCGCCGTACAGGTTGACCAGCGGGCCGCCGGAGTTGCCGGGGTTGATGGAGCAGTCCACCTGGATCATGTTGAAGGGGGTGCCGTCCACGTTAATGGCACGGTCACAGCTGGACACGATGCCCTGACTCATGGAGAACGTCAGCTCGCCCAGCGGGTTGCCGATGGCCAGCACGGTGTCGCCCACGTTGACGTCGGCGCTCTCGCCCAGCGTCACGGGCTGCAAGCCGGCAGCGTTGATCTTCAGCACCGCCACATCGTAGTCGCTGTCGCCGCCGACGACGGTGGCATCGTAGGTATCGCCGTTGTACAGCGTCACCTGCACGGAGCTGGCGCCGCTGACCACGTGGTAGTTGGTGACCACATAGCCGTCCTCGGTGATGATGAAGCCGCTGCCGGAGGAGGCGGACTGGGTGGTCTGACCGAAGATGTTGGTGCTGGTGGCGGAGCAGTTGATGGACACGGCGCTGTTTACCACGGAGGCATACACCGTCGCCGGATCCATCTTCGTCTGGCCGTCCACCTTCTTGACCTGCACCGTCACCGGCTGGCGGTCGCTCTGCTGGATGGTGGTCTTGCCGCTGTTGCTGCCGCTGTTGGCGATGGCCGCGCCGCCCCAGCCCGCCAGACCGCCTGCCACGGCGCAGGCCAGGATCAGTGCCGTCACCTTTACGGCGGCGCGGTGGAAGAAGCCCTGCTTTTTCGGCTGCACCGGCGGCTGCACCGGCACCCGGTTGGGATCGGGGGCGTAGTCGTCGTGGGGCAGCTGATCCCGGTTTGTATAGCGGTACTGGTCGCTGTTTCTGAAATCGTCGTTGTAGTACATAAAGAATGCCTCCTTTTTCGGCAAGTTCTGTGTTTTGGCTTGTAGCGGCGGGCAAATCGTGGTATGATACCGCCGCCGGAAACTGTTTTCTTTTCTATGTCTATTAGGATAAACAGTTTCCTTAATCCAAGCTTTAAGTTTTCGCTGGAAATTTTAACTTTTTGAAAACGAGGTGAACGCCATGCTGCGGATCGACCAGCTGCGGCTGCTGCCGGATGAGCCGGAAGCCGTGCTGCTGCACAAGTGCGCCCGGCTGCTGCGGGTAGCGCCGTCGGCGCTGACAGGCCTGACGGTGCTGCGCCGCGCCATCGACGCCCGGGAGAGCCTGACCTTCGTGTACACCGTGGCGGTGTCCGCCCCGCAGGAGGCCGCGCTGCTGCGCCGCTGCCGGGACAAGCGTGTCACCGCCTACACGCCGGAGCGGTACGCGCTCCCCGCCCCCGTCTCCCCGCCGGAGGTGCGCCCCATCGTAGTAGGCGCGGGGCCTGCCGGACTGTTTGCCGCGCTGGTGCTGGCAAAATGCGGCGCACGCCCCATCCTGCTGGAGCGGGGACAGTGCGTGGAGCAGCGGCAGCGGGACGTACAGCGTTTCTGGGCCACCGGCCAGCTGGATATGGAGAGCAACGTCCAGTTCGGTGAGGGCGGTGCCGGGGCGTTTTCCGACGGCAAGCTGAACACCGGCACCCGCGACCTGCGCCACCGCTTCATCATGGAGGAGCTGGTGTCCTGCGGTGCGCCGGAGAGCATCCTTACCGACGCGCTGCCCCATGTGGGCACCGACAAGCTCCACATCGCCCTGCAAGCCCTGCGGCGGCAACTGCTGGCGCTGGGCGCGGACATCCGCTTCGGCGCACGGCTGGAGGGATTGACGGTGCAGGACAATGCCCTCGCCGCCGTCACCGTCCGGCAGGGGGGACAGCTTTACACCATTCCCGCCCGGCAGGTCGTGCTGGCGCTGGGTCACAGCGCCCGGGATACCTTTGAGATGCTGTACGGCGCGGGTCTTGCCATGGAGCAGAAGCCCTTCGCTATGGGGGTGCGCATCGAGCACCGGCAGTCAGCAGTGGACGCCGCCCGTTACCGAAAGCTGGCGGGTCACCCCTCCCTGCCCCCCGCCACCTACAAGCTGTCCTGTCACCTGCCCAACGGACGCAGCGCCTTTTCCTTCTGCGTCTGTCCCGGCGGACAGGTGGTGGCCGCCGCGTCGGAAACGCAGCGCGTGGTCACCAACGGCATGAGCGAGTACGCCCGTGGCCGGGAAAACATCAACGGCGCGCTGCTGGTAAACGTCACCCCCGCCGACTTCCCGGACGACCACCCTCTTGCGGGCATCCGGCTCCAGCGGCAGCTGGAGGACGCCGCCTTCGCCTTGGGCGGCGGCGACTACCGCGCCCCCTGCCAGCGGGTGGAGGATTTTCTGGCGGGCCGCCCCTCCGTAGGGCCGGGGAATGTACAGCCCAGCTATCTGCCCGCCGTCACCTACACCGATCTGCACCGCTGTCTGCCGCCCTTTATCAGCGAGACGCTGGCGCTGGCGCTGCCGGAGCTGGGGCGAAAGCTCCGGGGCTACGACGACCCCGACGCCCTGCTCACCGGTGTGGAGACCCGCTCGTCCTCCCCGGTGCGGCTGGTGCGGGATGAACACTATGAGGCCAATATCCGCGGTGCGTACCCCTGCGGCGAGGGCGCCGGCTATGCCGGCGGTATCCTATCCGCCGCCGCTGACGGGATGCGCTGCGCAGAAAAAATACTGGAGGTATACAGATGAAAAAAATTGCCGTTCTCGCAGATTATTTGGAGCCGTCTCACCACGCGCTCATCGACAGCACCGCCGCACGCTGCGGCTTTGCGGTGGACTACTACCCCGACGGCCAGGTGCCGGCGGAGCTGGCCGGCACCTATGAGGTGGTGCACGGGATGCCCAAGCCCGGCGACCTGAAGGCCTTCACCGGCATGAAGTGGTTCTGCGGCAGCTTTGCCGGCGTGGACTCCTATCTGGCTGACGCCCTGTACCCCTCGCCGGAGGTGATCCTGAGCAACTCCTCCGGCGCCTACGGCGTCACCATCGCCGAGCATCTCATCATGGTCACGCTGATGCTGCTGCACCACGCCGGCGCCTATCTGCGCCATGCCGATGCCCACCGCTGGGGGCCGGTGATGCCCATGCGCTCCATCATTGGCAGCACCATCACGGTGCTGGGTACCGGCGACATCGGCACGGAGTTTGCCCGCCGCGCCAAGGCCATGGGCGCCAAGGAGATCCGGGGCGTCCGCCGCACCAAGAAGGCCGCCGACCCGGCCTTTGACGGGGTGTACACCCACGCGGAGCTGGACAGCCTGCTGCCGGATACCGACATTCTGGTGATGGCGCTGCCCTCCACGGCGGACACCGTGGGCATTCTGTCCCGCGAGCGCATCGCCCTGCTGCCGGAGACGGCCTATGTGGTCAACGTAGGCCGCGGCACCGCCATTGACCAGTCCGCGCTGGTGGAGGCGCTGAACGCCGGGAAGCTGGCAGGCGCGGCGCTGGACGTGTTTGAGAAGGAGCCCATCCCCGCGGGCGGCCCGGTGTGGGACGCCAAGAACCTGCTCATCACGCCCCACATCTCCGGCCAGATGAGTCTGGGCTACACCCGCGACAAAAACGTAGCCCTGTTCTGCGAGGATCTGGAAAACTACGCCGCAGGCCGCCCGCTGAAGCGGTATGTGGACCGCAAGATCGGTTATTGAGCCGCCCTGCAACACACAAAAAAAGAGAGACGTTCCTCCCGGAACGCCTCTCTTTTTTGCACTCACAGCAGTCTGCCCACGCCCACGAACAGGCAGCCCAGTCCGAAAAAGGCGATGATGAGCAGCAGCACCACCGGCCAGAACCGCTTGCCCATGACCTGCGGATCCATAAAGGGGTAGGGGTAGCAGTGTTTCGTGTGGCCGATGGGCTTTCCCGTGGCGCCCCGCGCCATGCCGAAGGCGAAATACGCCAGCGGCAGCGCCAGCCAATACAGGGCGTGCCGCACCGTCAGGCCGCTTTTGTCCTGCCACAGCAGCCACTGCACCACCGTCAGCCATGGCACGATATAGTGGACGCACAGGTTGCCGAAGCTGCTCAAGCCAATATCGAACAGGCTCTTGCCGCTCTTGGTGGCCGACGGCACCAGCACCCACTGGTAGATCAGGTGGGTCACGAAGATGCACAGCGTCATGCTCAGCGCCGTGGCGGGGGCGCTGAGCAGCCGGAACACGCCGCTATCGGGAAAGAAGCTGCTGACGCCCAGCGCCAGCTGGTATACCGCCAGCAGCAGATTGCTCAAATTGGTGTAGAATACGAAAAAGCCGGGACGGATATGACCCGTGGCGGGCAGGGTGGAGTGGAACACCAGCCCCGCCGCACCCAGCAGAAAAAGGAAAATCGCCGATATACCCAGCATCATTCCACCCTCAGCTCCCGCAGCCGCGCGATCTCCCGGGCGTATCCCGCCAGATCGTTGGGCGTCTCCAGAATAAAGGGCAGCTCCCGCAGCGCCGGGTGGTTGACGATGCGGCCGAAGGCCGCCTCCCCCAGATACCCCTCGCCGATACGGGCGTGGCGGTCCTTGTGGGCGCCCAGTGGGTTCATGCTGTCGTTGATATGTACCGCCTTCAGTTTTGCAAGGCCGATGACCCGGTCAAACTCCGTCAGCACGCCGTCGATATCCCCGGCGATGTCGTAGCCCGCGTCGGAGACGTGGCAGGTATCCAGACAGACGCCCACCTTTTCCCCCAGCTCTGTGCGGTCCATGATCTCCCGCAGCTCCTCGAAGCGGCCGCCCACCTCCGAGCCCTTGCCGGACATGGTCTCCAGCAGCACCATAGTGCGGTATTCCGGCCGGAGGATGGCGTTGAGGGTCTCCGCGATCTGGCGGATGCCCGTCTCCATCCCCTGCTCCGTGTGGCTGCCGGGGTGGAAGTTGTAGTAGTTCCCCGGCAGGTATTCCATGCGCTTCAGGTCGTCCGCCAGCGTCATCCGGGCAAACTCCCGGGTGCGCTCTGTCTTGGAGCAGGGGTTGATGGTGTAGGGCGCGTGGGCCACCAGCGGCCCGAAGCCGTTTTCCGCCAACAGCGCCCTCAGCGCAGCCGCGTCGTCGGGGTCGATGGCTTTGGCCTTGCTGCCCCGGGGGTTCCGGGTAAAAAACTGGAATGTATTGGCGCCGATATCCAGCGCCGTCCGCCCCATGGCCAGAAAGCCGTCGGAGGCGGAGAGGTGACAGCCGATCGTCAGCATGGTGTTGCTCCTTTCAGATGGCCAGCGTCCCTACGTCCGCTCTGCCGTTTTCAATGGTGAGGAGGCCGCAGGTGGGGCGCAGCGGGTCGCCGGCAGCGCCGGGGTTCAGCACCAGCAGCGCGCCGTCGTTGTCCACCATGGGGCGGTGGGTGTGGCCGAACAGCAGTACCTGCGCACCGCACTCCCGGGCGGCCCACACCGCCCGCATCACGTCGGACTTCACGCCCCGTGTATGGCCGTGGAGCATCAGGATGCGCACGCCGCCCAGCTCAATGAGCCGCTCCGGCTGGTCACAGCTGCCGTAGTCACAATTCCCCGGCACGCCCTCCATAGGCAGCATGGGAAACGTCTGCCGCAGCTTTTCCAGATCCCGCTGACAGTCGCCCAGATGCAGCACATAGCCGGGGTGGGTCAGCTCCACCGCCCGTATCAGGTTATCCACCTTGCCGTGGGAATCGGATACCACTAAAATCTTCATAGCTTCCTCGCAGTCTGTATTCTCAGAGGGCATCTTACCACAAAACGGTTGAAAATACAATTCATTTCCCGTATGATGGTAGGGAGTGAAAGGAGGCGGTATCATGACAGGAGGTGTGGTGGAGCTGGATCTCCACGGCATGAATACCTATCAGGCGCAGATCGCGGTGGACGCCGCCCTGCGCCGGGCCGGTCTGGGCACCTACCGGCTGCGGCTGATCCACGGCTATCGCGGTGGCACAGCCATCCGGGATATGCTGTGGCTGACCTACGGGCATCGCAGTCAGGTCAAGCGCATGGTCAGCATCAGCGAGGGCGTGACCGAGCTGGTGCTGCGGGAATACTAAGAAGGGGCGTGGCAGTATGCGGCTTGCACAGATACAGATGGCAGTCACGGCGGACAAGGCGGAAAACCTCCGGCGCGCGGAGACGCTGCTGGCCTCCGTGAAGGGGGCTGACATGGCAGTGCTGCCGGAGATGTTCTGCTGCCCCTACGACAACGGCTGCTTCCGCGCCTACGGCGAGGCGGAGGGCGGTGCGGCGTATCAGATGCTGTCCCGCGCCGCTGCGGCAAACCACCTGTGGGTGGTGGGCGGCTCCATCCCGGAGCTGGACGGCGGCAGGGTGTACAACACCAGCTATGTCTTTGCGCCGGACGGACGGTGCGCGGCGCGGCACCGGAAGATGCACCTTTTCGACATCGACGTAGACGGCGGCCAGCGTTTCCGGGAGTCGGACACCCTGACCGCTGGGGACGACGTGACGGTGTTCGACACGCCTTGGGGCAAAATGGGGCTTTGCATCTGCTTTGACCTGCGGTTTCAGGAGCTGGCGCGGCTGATGACGCTGGCGGGCGCACAGGCGCTGCTGGTACCGGCGGCGTTCAACATGACCACCGGCCCCGCCCACTGGGAGCTGCTGTTCCGGCAGCGGGCCGTGGACAACCAGCTTTTCACCGTGGGCGTCTCCCCGGCCCGGGACGAGGCGGCCTCCTATGTGGCGTGGGGCCACTCCATCGTCTGCGACCCGTGGGGCGCCGTCCTCCATCAGTGCGGCGCCGGCGAGGAGGTGGCGGTAACGGAGCTGGATATGGCGCAGGTGTCCGCAGTACGCAGACAGCTCCCCATTCTGTCGGCACGGCGGACAGACATCTATGAGATCCGGAAAAAGTGATTGCCAAGGCATGGCAAAGCGTGTATAATCGCAAAAAAATACGGCGGAGGTCCTGTATGATGAAGAAGAAATATGCAGAGATGACAGCGGCGGAACGGCAGGCGGAATACGCCGCCGTGCAGAAGGAATACGAAGACGCCAAGGCGCTCCATCTGGCGCTGAATATGGCCCGGGGCAAGCCGGGACGGGAGCAGCTGGAACTGGTGATGCCCATTCTCGGCGTGCTGACCCGGTCGGAGCAGTTCCTGTCCGACGGCGTGGAGACCCGGAACTACGGCGAGGTGGCGGGCATCCCCGCGGCGCGGCGGCTGTTCGCGGACATTCTGGGCTGCAAGCCCGAGCAGGTGTTCGTCGGTGGCAACGCCAGCTTACAACTGATGTACGACACCGTCTCCAAAGCGTTCACCCACGGTATGCGCCGCAGTGAGAAGCCGTGGAGCAAGCTGGACAAGGTGAAGTGGCTCTGCCCCGTCCCCGGCTATGACCGGCACTTCAAGGTGACGGAGAGCTTCGGCGTGGAGATGATCAATATCCCCATGACCGCCGACGGCCCCGACATGGACATGGTGGAAGAGCTGATCCGCGACCCGGCGGTGAAGGGTATGTGGAACGTGCCTAAATACGCCAATCCGGAGGGCGTGGTGTACAGTGAGGATACCATCCGCCGTCTGGCGGCCATGAAGCCCGCCGCGCCGGACTTCATGCTGATGTGGGACAACGCCTACTGCATCCACGAGTTTGACGGCGACTTCGTGCCGTTCCCCGATATCATCAGCCTGTGCGCCCAGTACGGCAACGCCGACATGGTATACGAGTTCGCGTCCACCAGCAAGGTGACATTCCCCGGTGCGGGCGTGGCTGTGATGGCGGCCAGCGAGGCCAACATCGCCTATCTCACCAAGCTCATCAACGTCCAGACCATCGGCTTCGACAAGATCAACCAGCTGCGCCATGTGCTGTTTTTGCAGGACAAGGCCCACACGCTGGCGCTGATGCGGCAGCACGCCGCCGTGCTGGCCCCCAAGTTCCACGCGGTGCTGGACGCGCTGGACCGGGAGATCGCCCCGCTGGGCATTGCGGACTACAAGCGTCCCGTGGGCGGCTATTTCGTCAGTCTGGACGCCATGCCCGGCTGCGCCAAGCGGACGCTGGCGCTGTGCAAGGAGGCGGGCGTCACCATGACCGGCGCGGGCGCCACCTTCCCCTACGGCGTCGACCCCAACGACAGCAACATCCGCATTGCCCCCTCCTTCCCGCCGGTGGCGGAGCTGGAGCAGGCCATCGCCGTGTTCTGCACCTGTCTGAAGCTGGCGGCCCTGGAAAAGCTGGGCATCTGAACCTAAAACGCGCACAAAAAAGAGCTGCGGCGCTGCCGCAGCTCTTTTTCTATGCACTTATCCTCTGCCGCTGACACGCAGACGGTTGAGGGCGCGGGCCAGATTGCCCTGCGCCAGCTGGTACTCCGCCATGCTGCGCTTCTGCCGCAGCTGCTCCTCCGCCTCCTCGCGGGCGCGGAGGGCGCGGTTCACGTCGATATCCTCCGGGCGCTCGGCGGCGTCCACCAGGAGCAGCACGCGGCCGTCCTCGATCTTGAACAGGCCGGGGGCCACTGCGGCGCGGCGATGCTCGCCCTCCGCCGTCTCGAACCGCAGCTCACCGGCGCAGACAGCGCCCACGGCGTTGCTGTGGTTGGCCAGTATGCCGAACTCGCCGTCGGAGGTAGGCACCACCAGCGACACACATTCGCCCCGGTAAAACGGAACGCTGGCCGCCAGAATATCCAGATGGAACGGGGCCGCCATCACATGCCGCCTTTCTTCATCTGCTCCGCCTTGCGGATCACGTCGTCAATGGTACCGGCGTTGAAGAAGGCCGCCTCGGGATACTCGTCCATGCTGCCGGACAGGATCTCCTTGAAGCCGCGCAGTGTCTCGTGCAGGGGCACGAACACGCCGGGTGCGCCGCTGAACTTCTCCGCCACATAGAAGGGCTGGGACAGGAAGCGCTGGATGCGGCGGGCGCGGGCGACGGTCTTTTTGTCCTCGTCGCTTAGCTCCTCCATACCCAGAATGGCAATGATGTCCTGCAGCTCCCGGTACTTTTGCAGGGTGGACTGGACGGCGCGGGCGATGTTATAGTGCTCCTCGCCCACGATGTCCGGCTCCAGAATGCGGGAGGTGGACTCCAGCGGATCCACGGCGGGATAGATGCCCTGCTCGGCGATCTTACGGCTGAGCACCGTGGTGGCGTCCAGATGGGAGAACGTGGTAGCCGGGGCGGGGTCGGTCAGGTCGTCGGCGGGCACATACACCGCCTGCACGGAGGTGACAGAGCCGTTCTTGGTGGAGGTGATGCGCTCCTGCAGAGCACCCATCTCACCGGCCAGCGTGGGCTGATAGCCCACGGCGGAGGGCATACGTCCCAGCAGGGTGGACACCTCGCTGCCCGCCTGCACGAAACGGAAGATGTTGTCAATGAACAGCAGCACGTCCTTGTGCTCCTCGTCGCGGAAATACTCCGCCATGGTCAGGCCGCTGAGCGCCACGCGCATACGGACGCCGGGGGACTCGTTCATCTGGCCGAACACCAGGGCGGTCTTGTCGGACACGCCGGACTCGCGCATCTCGCCCCAGAGGTCGTTACCCTCGCGGCTGCGCTCGCCCACGCCGGTGAAGATGGAATAGCCGCCGTGCTCCATGGCCACGTTGTGGATCAGCTCCTGAATGAGCACGGTCTTGCCCACGCCGGCGCCGCCGAACAGACCGATCTTGCCGCCCTTGGGGTACGGCTCGATCAGGTCGATGACCTTGATACCCGTCTCCAGAATGTCGGCGGCGGGCATCTGCTCGGCGAAGGTGGGAGCGGCGCGGTGGATCTCCCACCGGGGCACGCTCTCGTCCACCGGCGGCTCGCCGTCGATGGGATCGCCCAGCACGTTGAACATGCGCCCCAGCGTCTTTTCGCCCACGGGCACCACGATGCCGTGGCCGGTGGCGGTGACGGTCAGGCCGCGTCCCAGACCGTCGCTGCCGGCCATCATGACGCAGCGGACGGTCTTGTTCTCCAGATGCTGCTCCACCTCCATGGTGTAGCGCTGGCCGTTGGCTTCCACGGTCAGTGCCTCGTTGATGGCGGGCAGGCTCCCTTCGGGGAATTGTACGTCGATCACGGGGCCGGAAATACCCGTGATAATACCTTGTTTCATTGAGGTCAGCCCTCCTTTTCTTTCTTGCTGCGCTGGGCGCGCTCACCGGCGGAGACCTCGGTGATCTCCTGGGTGATGGCGGCCTGGCGCGCCCGGTTGAACTGGACGGACAGATCCTTCAGCAGCTCCTCCGCGTTCTGATCCGCCGCGTTCATGGCGGTCATGCGGGCGCTCTGCTCGCTGCAGAAGCTGTCCACCAGCGCGCTGTAAATGTATCCGGTCAGGCAGCTGCGGGCGGCGTTGTCCAGCACCGCCTTGGCGCTGGGCACGAACTCATACACCGCGTCGCCGGCGGTCGCCGCCGTTGCCGCGTGGAAGCGCTCCCGGTGCAGGGGCATGACCTGCGCCTGATGCACCGTGGCCTCCAGACCGTTCTTCATGTCGGTATAGATGATCCAGACGGAGTTGATCTCGCCCGCGTCAAAGCGATCCAGCAGCAGCTCGGCAATATGCCGCGCCCTGTCCAGCGTGGGGTTCTGCGCCGTGTAGAGAAAGCTCTTTTCCACGGGCACGCCCCGCTGGGCGAACCAGCGGCGGCCGTATTCGCCCACCACATACAGCGCCGTGCCCGGATGCTCCGCCATGAGCTGCTGCCCCTGGCGGATGACATTCTGGTTATAGGCGCCGGCCAGTCCCTTGTCCGCCGTAATCAGCAGGCACGCCGGCACGCCGGGCAGGGGCTTTGCGTTGGGGTCTGCCGGGATCAGATAGCGGCTCTCGATGGTGCTGTCGGCGTTGAACACGCGGCCGATCTCCGTTTGCAGCGCCTGAAAGTAGGGGCGGGTGTTATCCAGCTCCTGCTTGGCCTTGCGCAGCTTGGCCTGCGAGATCAGATACATGGCGTGGGTGATCTTCTGGGTCTGCCGCACGCTTCCGATGCGCCGGCGGATCTCACTGGTGCTCGCCATGCGCTCACCGCCCGCCTGTGCGCTTGAATTTCTCCAGCGCCGTCTTTGCAAAGTCGTTGATCTGCCCGCGCAGCTCGTCGGTCAGCGCCGCGCCCTGCTCCAGCTGAAGCATCAGCGTCTGGCGGCTGACGGCGAACTCGCCCAGCAGGAAGTCCCGCAGCTGGCACACCTGCGCCACCGGCACCTGCTGATAGATGTGCGCCATAGCCGTCACCAGCGTGACGATCTGCTGCGCCTGGCTCAGCGGTGCGCTGCGCCCCTGACGCAGAATGTACATCAGGCTCTGGCCGTAGGCCAGCTGGCTCTTCGTCTCCTCGTCCAGATCGCTGGAGAACTGGGTGAACACCTCCATCTCGCGGTACTGCGCCAGATCGAGGCGCAGGGTGCCCACGGCCTTCTTCATGGCCTTGGTCTGCGCCGCGCCGCCCACACGGGACACGGACAGACCCACGTTCACCGCCGGGCGGTGTCCGGAGAAGAACAGGCTGCTCTCCAGGAAGATCTGGCCGTCGGTGATGGAGATGATGTTGGTGGGGATGTAGGCCGACACGTCGCCCGCCTGTGTCTCCACGATAGGCAGGGCGGTCATGCTGCCGCCGCCGCGCTCGTCGCTGAGGCGCGCGGCGCGCTCCAGCAGGCGGGAGTGCAGATAGAACACGTCGCCGGGGTAGGCCTCGCGGCCGGGAGAGCGTCCCAGCAGCAGGCTCAAGGCGCGGTAGGCGATGGCGTGCTTGGACAAATCGTCGTAGACGATCAGCACGTCCTTGCCCTTGTTCATAAAGTACTCGCCGATGGACGCACCGGCATAGGGCGCAATATACTGCATGGAGGCGGACTCACCGGCGCTGGCGCAGACGATGATGGTATACGCCATGGCGTCGTGCTTGCGCAGCATCTCCGCGATCTGCGCCACAGAGCTGGCCTTCTGGCCGATGGCCACATAGATGCAGATCATGTCCTTCCCCTTCTGGTTCAGGATGGTGTCGATGGCGATGGACGTCTTACCGGTCTGGCGGTCGCCGATGATCAGCTCACGCTGGCCCCGTCCGATGGGGAACATGGAGTCGATGGACAAAATGCCGGTCTGCATGGGGGTATTCACCGGCTGGCGGTCGATGATGCCGGGCGCCGGGCTTTCGATCATACGGTAGTCATCGGCGGGGATCTCACCGCCGTCGTCGATGGGCGCGCCCAGCGCGTCCACCACGCGGCCGATCATGGCGTCGGACACGCCGATACCGGCGGTCTTGCCGGTGCGGTACACGGCGCTGCCCTCGCTGACCTCCTCCACCCGGCCAAACAGGATGCAGCCGA
This sequence comes from uncultured Oscillospiraceae bacterium, assembly GCA_934591815.1. GTDB lineage: Bacteria > Bacillota > Clostridia > Oscillospirales > Oscillospiraceae > Vescimonas. Next base: position 25,243 of record CAKTPV010000017.1, on the reverse strand, counting down.
TGCGGTGGCCCCGCAGCTCCTGCACCATGCCCCGGATGCCGCCCTCAAAGAGCAGGATCTCGCCGTAGGCCGCGTCCTCCAGACCGCCCACATAGGCGATGCCGTCCGCCACGGACAGCACGCTGCCCACCTCGCGGGCGCAGACCTCCGGCACCCAGTCCCGGACGGTGTCGCGGATCAGCGGGATCACGGACTGCTCGCCGGCCTTCAGCGCGGCAAGGCGCTCCTTCAGCTGGCCCAGACGGCCCTCCGCCGTCCAGTCGATGACCTCGGAGCCGATCTCGATGCGGAAGCCGCCGGACGCGGTCTTATCCTCCTGCCACGAAAGCTCCACCGGCCGGCCGTATTTCTTTGCCAGCACTTCCTCCAACTTGGCTCTCTGCGCGCTGTCGGGCGGGCAGACGCTGAACAGGTTGGCGGTCAGGCGGGGATCATTCGTGCTCATGCTTCTCCTCCCCCTCGGCTGCGTTTACAAACGCGTCATAGGCGTGGGAAGTCTCCTCCGCCAGCAGCTTCTCCATGGCGGCCTCCGCGATGGACACGGCCTCGCGGTTGGCCTCTGCCACGATCTTCTTGCGGTCATTCTCCGCATTCTCCCGGGCGGCGGCCACGATCTTGTCCGCCTGCTCACGGGCGGCGTCACGCTGCTGCTGGGCGTAGACCTCCGCCTCCTTGGCGGCGGCGGCGCGCTTCTCGTCCAGCTCCGCGTCCAGCGCGGCCTGACGCTGCTGCATGGACGTCTCCAGCTCACGGGTGGCCTTCTCCCGCTCCACGGCGGCGGACTCCATGTCCTGATAGTGCTTGGTGCGCTTATCCATGAAGTTCTTCACCGGCTTGAACAGCAGCAGGTACAGACCGCCCACCAGAATGGAGAAGTTGAACAGATGCAGCAGGATCTGCTGCCAATCAATATTCAGTGGGATATTATTCATAGTGACTCTCTCCGTTCCTTACAGCACAAAGATGATGAGGATGACCGTAAGCAGCGCGTAGATAACGACCGTTTCCAGGAACACCAGACCCAGCATCATGGTGGTGCGGATCTTGCCCTCGGCCTCCGGCTGGCGGGAGATGCCCTCCACGGACTTGGCGATGGCCATGCCCATGCCGATGGCGCCGGCTGCGGCGGCGATGCCGATGGCGATGGCGGAGGCGGTAGCCTTGGAGCTGGTGACGGTGTCGGCGGAGGCCTCCTCCGTCTGGGTGACAGCGGCAGCGCCGTCCACAGGCTCGGTGTCTGCAAAAGCGGTAACGGTCAGCATAGCGGTCAGTGCCATCACCAGGCACAGCAGCAGGGCAACAGCCTTCTTATTGGTCTTTTTCATGATCTCTCGTTCCTCCATCAGTTATTTACAGTATTGACAGCTTTTGTTTTGATTTTTTTGGCTTTCTTGGGCTTAGGCGGGTGCTTCTCCGTGACCTCGCCGTAGAACATGGAGGTCAGCATGGTCAGCACATACGCCTGGATCAGCGCGTGGAGCATGGTGAACAGCACGGCGATGATCACCGGCAGCACAAAGCTCATATTGATATAGTAGTAGACCAGCTCCGTCACCAGCAGACCGCTGAGCAGCGCGCCGAACAGACGGAAGCTCATGGACAGAGGCAGCGAGAAGTCCTTCAGGGCCTGTCCCGCGCCCTTGGCGCCATTGGCCACGATGCCGCCCACCAGAATGACGCCGTAGGACAGGCAGCCCAGCGAGATGGCGGCGTTCACATCGGACAGCGGCGCCGGCAGCGCGATGGAGTGTCCCGCCGTTGTCACCGTCTGGAAGCCAAACAGCTCGAACAGCGTGCCGATGAAGATGTACACACCGGCGCCGAACACATACGCACCCAGGAAGCCGTTGCGGTGGGGGCTGTTGCCCTTGGCCAGTCCGTCAAACATGCCCACCACCGTCTCGACAACCATTTGCAGCTTGCCGGGAACCATCTTGAAGCGGGGAATGACGAACAGCCGCAGCAGCAGCGCCGTCAGCAGGATGACGCCCACCACCACCAGCGAGGAGATGTACGCGGGATTCACGTCCTTCAGCCCGAACAGGCTGACGCGGTTCGTCCCGTGGAGCACTGCGTCACGCATGGCCTCCTGCACCGACTCCGACTTCCCGTGTCCGGGAACCAGCAGAGAACCGGCCAGCAGAGCCGCCGTGATCAGCAGCCACCCCACGATGAACCTTGTTTTCTTCTTTTTTTCCATTCCTTTATCACCTTCACATACGATCGGGATTTTGTGCCGCTGCGTCGTATTTACGGCACCTGCGGCACGACCATGCCTCACCGTGGTTTTTTAACGGAATCTTTACACGACGAGTCACCATCTTGACGCTACGTTCTCTATTATAATGAAATCCCACCTATAACACAAGCATTTTTTCGTCAGGTCTGTCCAAACACTCCCTCTTTTTTCACCGAAAACGGGACAAGCAGCGGAAAATGTCCAAAAACAGCGGGAGCCTGCGGATACCGCAGGCTCCCGTCGGATCATGATTTCCTTTTTTTGGCAAATGCCGCCTTTTTGCGCGGAGACATCTTGCCCTTCTGCGCCGGCTGGCGCGCCGTGGGCGTACCGCGGCGGCCCCGGTTGCCCGTGGTCTCCTTCCGGGGACGGCGGGCGGGACGCTCCGGCTTCTCCGGCTTGGCGGGAGGCTGGCCGTAGGGCTCGCCCTTCCGGGGGCGCAGCAGGCACTCCTTCCCGTAGCCGATCAGGTCGGTGCGGCCCGTCTCCTCCAGTGCCTCCACCACCAGCGCGCGTTTTTCCGGGCGGGACCACTGGAGCAGCGCACGCTGCATGGCCTTTTCCTTGGGATCCCGCGCCACATACACCGGCGACATATCCCGTGGGTCGATACCGGTGTAGTACATACAGGTGGACAGAGTGCCGGGGGTGGGGTAGAAGTCCTGCACCTGCTCCGGCGTGCGGCCGTTCTTGTGTAGGAACTCCGCCAGCTTCACCGCGTCGCCGAGGGTGCAGCCGGGGTGGCTGGACATCAGGTAGGGTACCAGATACTGCTCCGTGCCGTCCTGCTCGTTGAGCTTTTTATACTGCCGCCAGAACTTCAGGAAAACATCGAAGTGGGGCTTGCCCATGTAATCCAGCACCGAGCTGACACAGTGCTCCGGCGCCACCTTCAGCTGGCCGGAGATGTGGTACTGCACCAGTTCCTTGAAGAAGTCCTTGTTCTTGTCCTGCAACATATAGTCGTAGCGGATGCCGGAGCGGACGAACACCTTCTTGATCTTGGGAAGCTGCCGCATTTTTTGCAGCAGCTCCGTGTACTCGGAGTGGTCGGCGTCCAGATTGGGGCAGGGCTCCGGCGCAAGGCAGCTGCGGTTCTTGCACATACCGCACTTCTTCTGCTTCTGGCAGCTGGTGTGGCGGAAGTTGGCGCTGGGGCCGCCCACGTCGTGGATATAGCCCTTGAACTGTGGGTCCTCCGTCAGCAGCCGCGCCTCCTCCACCACCGACTCGATGGAGCGGCTGGTGACCATGCGCCCCTGATGGAACGCCAGTGCGCAGAAGTTGCAGCCGCCGAAGCAGCCCCGGTTGTGGGTGATGGAGAACCGCACCTCCTCAATGGCAGGGATGCCCGCGGTGTACATGGGGTGTACCTCCCGCGTATAGGGCAGGGCGTACAGGCGGTCCAGCTCCTCCCGGCGCAGGGGGCGGGCGGGGGGATTCACCACCAGCAGCCGCCCCTCACAGGGCTGGAGCACGGCGCAGCCCCGGATGGGGTCGTGCTCGTCGTATTCGATCTTCGTGGCCCGGGCGTAGGCCTCCTTATCGGCGCAGACCTCCTCGTAGGAGGGGCAGGGTGCCTTATGGAAGCGGCAGCCGCTGTCGTCGGCGGCGATATAGGCCGTGCCGGGTACGTCGGTGATCTCCTGCACCGGCGTCTTTTTGGCGAGACGCCGGGCGATCTCCGCCGTGGCGCTCTCGCCCATGCCGTAGACCAGCAGGTCGGCGGGGGCGTCGAACAGGATGCTCCGGCGCACCTTATCCTCCCAGTAGTCGTAGTGGGCGAAGCGGCGCAGCGACGCCTCCAGTCCGCCGATGACGATGGGCGTGTCGGGAAATGCCTCCCGCGCCCGGTTGGTATAGACGATAGTGGGACGGTCGGGACGGTGTCCCATCTCGCCGCCGGGGCTGTACAGATCCCGTGTGCGGCGGCGCTTGGCCACCGTGTAGTGGGCCACCATGGAGTCCAGATTGCCGCCGCCGATGAGCACGCCGTACCGGGGCTTGCCCATGGCGCGGAACGCCTCCGCCGAGTGCCAGTCCGGCTGGGCCAGGATGGCCACGCGGTAACCCTCCGCCTCCAGCAGGCGGGCGATGAGGGTGGTGCCGAAGCTGGGGTGGTCGATGTAGCCGTCGGCGGTGACCACCAGAAAATCATAGTAATACCAGCCGCGCTCGATCATCTCCTCGCGGCTGACAGGGAGAAATATCTCGCCTCTTGTCATGGGGCAGCTCCTTTCAGGGACGGTATTCCGCCGGGATCGGCGGCAGCTGGACGCGGATGTCCTTTTCCATCACGTCGCCCTCCAGCGGGTAGAAGCCCAGACGGGCGAAAAACCGGCGCAGCCTCTTGTCGCCGCACCGCAGGCGCAGGAACTCCACGCCGCGATGCCGGTAGTACAGCAGCACGCGGCCCATAGGGGTAAAGGCACGGCCGGTGCCGCGATACGCGGGATCCAGCCAGTACCAGCCCAGCCAGCCGATGCCCGGCTCCTCGTCCGGCAGCAGCTGGAGCGCACCGATAAAGTCCTCCTCACAGCGGATGCCGATGGCCTCGCCGCCGTCGGGGACATGGAAGCGCCGGCGCAGCTCCTCCGGCAGGGGGACATAGTCCTCGCCGGGATCCACCATCCTGGCGCTGCGCCACCAGCTCTGGCGGGCAAAGGTGGACAGTCCCCGCTCCGTCAGGTGGCTGTTGTCGTCGCGGTACTCCACCCGCAGTTCCCCGTTGTCCCATGTCAGCAGGGATACGGCGGTGTTGTCGCCGTGGGGCGTGTCGCCGATACCGGACAGCGGAACGCCCTGTAAGGTACCCAGCACGATACGCAGCGCAGCGCCGTGGGAGAATACCGCCACGGTGCCGCCGTCATGGGCCGCGCCGATGCGGTGCAGGGCGGGGATGTAGCGATCCAGCACGTCCTGCGCCGTCTCGCCGCCCTCCACGCGCCACAGATCCACCCGGCGGTTGAAGTGGTACATCTCCTCCGGGTGCAGCTTGTTCAGCTCGTGCCACGGATGATCCTCCCATACGCCCATGTGGATCTCCCGGAAGGCCGGCTCCAGATGGAGCGGCAGCGCCTTGGGCAGCCAGAGGGCACGGGCGGTGATCTGCGTGCGGTACAGGTCGCTGGCGTACACCGCATCGATGTCCACATCCTGAAACCGCTGACGCAGGGCGTCGATCTGCTGGTAGCCGCGGTAGTTGGTGATCAGTCCGTTGTGCCAGCCATGGGCGATGCGGTAGAGATTGCCCTCCGCCTCCGCGTGGCGGATCAGATAGATCTTCGTCATACCACCGTCACCCACTGCTTCATCTCGCGGACGGCGCTGTCCACGGCCTCCGCTGCATCCGGGGCGAATTGCAGGTCGAAATCCACGGTCATCGCGCCGTGGCCGTACTCATCGAAGGCGGGGACGGCGTTCTCGCCGTCGCACTCCGGCAGCAGCAGGAAGGACTTGGGACACAAGCGGCGCACATCCCGGATATCCAGGCTGTACCCGCTGCCCACCACCAGAGACGCGCCCCGGCGGGCCATCTGCTCCGCCACCGCCAGATACAGCGGGCGGTCGCCGGCCATCAGGCTCTGCACCTCGCCGCCGCTTTTGTTGCAGGTGCGCACCAAGGCGAAGGGCGCCTGTTCCCCGGCGTCGCAGCAGTCGCTGCCCATGTAGGGATCCACGGTGATGGCGTCGGCGCCGTAGCTCTGCCACAGGGCAGGCGCCTCCGCGCCCATGCCCAGAATGACATACATTCCCTTGGCGTGGGCGGCGCTGACCAGATTGGCCAGCACATCCGCGCCCATGGAGCCGTAGCGCAGGTAGCTGGCGCCGTGGAGCATGACGGCGGGCAGCTTCTCCGCCGCCGCATCCAGCAGCATGGTGCCGTGGTAGCGCAGCGCCTCCGCGTCAGCCATGGCGCCGGGGCCGAACATATCGGCAAAGTTTTTCAGAATTTTGGGGCTGAGCTTGTCCAGCTCCGGACGCAGACCCAGTGCCAGCGGCGTTTTCTTTTCACGGATACGCTGCTGCAAGACGGTAACGGACATGGTGACGTCCTCCTTTTGTGTCGCAAAAAATATATTAAAGTTTATTATAACGCGGCGCGGGGTGATTTGGCAAGAAACACCGCGTGTTTTTTTGCCCCGGCGGGAGATACTGCCACTGTACGGAAAAGGAGTGATGCAAGATGAACATGACCGCGTTTCTGCGGGGCGTCTGCGTCGGCATGGTGGCCGGCGCGGCGGCGGATATGGCGGCGCACCCCTACCCGAAGGCCAGAAAAACCGCTGTGGGCAAGGCCATGCAGCGGATGGGTAACGCTCTGGATTCGGCGCTGGTCACCGTCACATCCATGCTGCACTGAGGGATCGCAGATGCAGGCGGCGGAGGGAAACGGCTCCCTCCGCCGCTGCTCTGTGCAAAAAAGCCGGTTTTTTCGGGAAATTCCATCTTGACAAGACCGCTTTTTTTGTTATAATAGTCAGTGCTGTTCGTCACAGAACTGAATATATGCAGTGGTATCGAAGAGGTCATAACGAGCACGACTGGAAATCGTGTTGTCGTCAAAAGCGGCACGAGGGTTCGAATCCCTCCCACTGCGCCAGAAAAGCCTGAACGATGCCATGCGGTTCACACCGCATGGCATCAGGCATCTTTCCCCGCCGGATCATACGTTACCCCGACCGCTCCCGAGCTGTCGGGGACGTTTTTCAGCATCGGTTTTCACCACGCCGGACATACACCAGAGGAAGGAGTGCATTTTTATGGCCGCTGCCAACACAAAGGACATGACCCACGGCGTACCCTGGCGGCTCATCGCAGGATTCGCCATCCCCATTTTCCTGAGTCAGCTGTTCCAGCAGCTCTACAACACCGCCGACTCCCTGATCGTCAGCAACTTTCTGGGAGACAATGCGCTGGCCGCCGTCAGTGCCTCCGGCCCGCTGATCTTCCTGCTGATCAGCTTTTTCGCCGGCGCCGCCAGCGGCGTGGGCGTGGCCATCTCCCGCTACTTCGGTGCAGGAGATTACGATAAGGTGTCCCGCGCCGTCCACACCGCCGTGCTGCTGGGACTGATCAGCAGCCTGATCCTCACCGTCGTCGGCGTTTTGTTCACCCCCACCCTGCTGCGGTGGATGGACACCGACCCGGAGGTGCTGCCCGACGCCATCGCCTACTTCCGGTGCTACTTCGCCGGTGTGGGCGCGGGTGTGATGTACAACACCTTTACCGGTATCATGAACGCGCTGGGCGACAGCAAACGCCCGCTGTACTTCCTGATCGTCTCCTCCCTGACCAACGTAGTGCTGGACCTGCTGTTCGTGGCGGTGCTGCGCTGGGGCGTGTGGTCGGCGGCGCTGGCCACCATCATCTCCCAGGCGCTCAGCGCCGTGCTGTGCGTCATGCACCTTGCCAAGAAGGGCACCATCTACCAGCTGAAGCTGTCCGCCCTGCGGATCGACGGCCCGCTGCTGCGGGAGATCCTGCGCTACGGCCTGCCCGCCGGTATCCAGAACTCCGTCATCGGCCTCGCCAACGTGGTGGTGCAGACCAACATCAACTCCTTCGGCAAGATGGCCACCGCCGCCTACGGTGCGTACTCCAAGATCGAGGGCTTTGCCTTCCTGCCCGTCACCAGCTTCACCATGGCCATCACCACCTATGTGGGGCAGAATCTGGGCGCGGGCATGAAGCCCCGTGCCAGAAAGGGTGCCATCTTCGGCATCGCGGCGGCAGCCGTCATCGCGGAGATCATCGGCGTCATCACCTATCTGGCGGCGCCGTGGCTGGTGTCCCTGTTCTCCCGCACGCCGGAGGTCATCCGGCTGGGCGTGCTGGAGACGCGGACCATCTGTCTGTTCTACTGTCTGCTGGCCTTCTCCCACGCCATCGCCAGCGTGTGCCGTGGCGCGGGTAAGGCCTTCGTGCCCATGACCATTATGCTGGGCGTCTGGTGCGTGTTCCGTATCCTGTACATCACCGCCATCATGCACTGGCGGCACGAGATCGTCTACGTCTACTGGGCCTACCCCATCACATGGGCCATCAGCTCGGTGATCTACCTGTTCTATTTCCTGTTCTCCAACTGGCAGGACGGATTCGACCCCCAGCCGGAGCTGCCGGAGCACAAGCATCACCATCACCTGTTCCACCACCACCATCATCACCACCATCACCGCTGAAACGAAAAGAGCAGCGTGCGTACCTGTCGGTACGCACGCTGCTTTTCTATCTGCCGCAGCCGGAAGCGGCGGCGAACGAAGAAACCGCAGTAGACAAACGGCGCTTTGCATAGTATACTGTATATACATTTTTGAGAGAAAAAGAGAGGACGCCATTTATGGATCAGAAGATCAAGGGGATCGTGGTGCAGTACACCATGATCACCCTTTCCTGCGCACTGTATGCCGTCGCCTTTAACTGGTTCTTTGACCCCAACCACCTGAGTGTGGGCGGCTTTACCGGTATCGCCCAGATCGCCAACTTCTTCCTTCCCCAAGCGCCCATCGGCGCAGTGATCGTGGTGCTGAATCTGCCGCTGTTTATTCTGAGCTGGAAGCACGTGGGACACCAGTGGCTGTACGCCACGCTGTACGCCACGCTGGTCAGCTCCGGCATGATCGACCTGCTGGCGGGGCTGTACACCTTCCAGCCCATGGAGCCGCTGCTGGCGGCCATCTGCGGCGGTGTGGCCGCAGGCCTCGGCTGCGGTCTGATGCTGCGGTACAGTGCCACCACCGGCGGCACGGAGCTGGCGGCGCGGCTTTTGAAGCTGAAGCTGCCCGGCCTGTCCATCGGTACGCTGTGCCTGACCATCGACGCCATCGTGGTCGTCTCCTACGCCGCGGTGTTCCGCGACCTGACGCAGGCGCTGTACGCCATGGTGGCGCTGTTCCTCATCTCCAAATCTATTGACCGGGTGGTCTACGGCGGCAACGGCGCCAAGATGGCGTACATCATCTCCGAGCATTATGAGGACATCACCGCCAAGCTGCTGGAGCTGGATCGCGGCGTCACCTTGCTGGAGGGGCGGGGCGGCTTCAGCGGCAGACAGAAAAACGTGATCCTGTGCGCGTTCAGCCGCTCCCAGATCGTCAGCATCAAATCCATCGTCAAGGAGATCGACCCCACCGCCTTTATCATCATGTGCGACGCCTACGAGATACTGGGCGAGGGCTTCGGCGTCAACACGCCGGACGGCCTGTAAATCACAAAAAAACACCCGCAGTCACATGACTGCGGGTGTTTTTTTCGTATCGGTGGCGCGGGTCAGTCCAGTGCGTCGTGGCTCTCGAACACGTCGTGGATGGAGCCGTAGCGGTCAGCGGCGGGCGGCGTTTCCGCCGGTGCAGCGCCCTTGGCCATTTGCAGCTCCTGCCACTTCTCCCGGGTGATGAGGAGCTGCCGGGGCTTGGAGCCCTCGAAGGGGCCGACGTAGCCCCGCTCCTCCATCTGGTCCACCAGACGGGCGGCCCGGGAGTATCCCAGCTTCAGGCGGCGCTGGAGCATGGACACGGAGGCCTGTCCCGTTTCCAGCACCACCTCCACGGCGGCGGGCAGCAGCTCGTCGCCGTCGTCGCCATCGGCTGCTCCGTCGGTCGGGGCCGCCTTGCCCTTGTCGGACTTGGCGTCCACCGCCTGCTGGATCTTCTCGATAACGTCCTGATCGTAGTGAGCCTCGCCGGCGGCGTCCTTGACGAAGGCCACCACCCGTTCGATCTCCTCCGGTGTGATGAAGCAGCCCTGCACGCGGGTGGGCTTGCTGTCACCCAGCGGAGCGTAGAGCATATCGCCCTTGCCCACCAGCTTTTCCGCGCCGGGGGTGTCCAGAATGATGCGGGATTCCATGGAACTGGCCACGGCAAACGCGATGCGGCTGGGGATATTGGCCTTCATCAGACCGGTGATCACGTCGGCGGAGGGACGCTGGGTGGCCACCACCAGATGCATACCGGCGGCGCGCCCCATCTGGGCCACGCGGCAGATGGACTCCTCCACCTCCTTGGCGGCCACCAGCATCAGGTCGGCCAGCTCGTCGATGACCACCACCACGGTGGGCAGCTTCTTCACATCCTCGTCCACCTCGGCCAGCGCGTTATAGCCCGCCAGATCCTTGACGCCCTTCTCGGAGAACATCTTATAGCGCTTCATCATTTCGAATACCGCCCACTGCAAGGCACCGGCGGCCTTCTTGGGGTCGGTGACCACGGGGATCAGCAGGTGTGGAATGCCGTTGTAGGGCGCCAGCTCCACCATTTTCGGGTCCACCATGATGAACCGCACCTCGTCCGGCGTGGACTTATAGAGGATGCTGACGATGAGGGAGTTGGTGCATACGGACTTACCGGAGCCGGTGGTACCGGCGATCAGCACATGGGGCAGCTTGGCGATATTGCCCACAATGTTGTTGCCGCCGATGTCCTTGCCCACGGCAAAGGCCACGGAGGACGGGTGCCGGGTGAACTCCCGGGATTCGATAACGTCCCGGATACGCACGGCGGTGACGGTGCGGTTGGGTACCTCGATGCCCACCACGGAGATCTTGTTGGGTACCGGCGCCACACGGACGCCGCTGGCGCCCAGCGCCAGTGCGATATCGTCGGACAGGTTGGTGATCTTACTGAGCTTGACGCCCTGCTCCAGTGTGAACTCGTAGCGGGTGACGCTGGGGCCGTGTACCACATCTCCGGCGGCGGCGTCCACGCCGAAGGAGCGCAGTGCTTCCGCCAGACGGCGGGAGTTGTTGCGCAGCTCCGCCCCCACCTCGGTGCAGTTGTCGGCGTGGTTCTCCTCCAGCAGGGTGATGGGCGGATAGTGGTAGGCCTCCTCGCCCTGGGCCAGCTCCTGCTCGATGGCCTGGCTCACCTCCTGCGCGGCGGACTCCACCTCCTGCTGGAGCTGGGCCTTCTTCGTCTTGGCGGGCACCGGCTCCTTCACCGGTGCGGCCTCCTGTGCCGCGGGCGCAGGCTCCGGCGCGGCCTTCTGCTCCAGCACCTGGTCCGGCGTCCGGACCGCGTCGGACTTGCGGGTGAAGAACTCCTTCTTCGTCCCGCTCTCCATGGCGGAGGGCTCCCCGTCCAGCGGGATATCGATACCGGCACGCTTCCGGGCGGGCTTCTCCTTCACCGGCTTCTCCGGTACGGAGGACGCCCTCCGCCGGGGCAGCGGCTCGAAATCGTCGGGCAGGTCGTCCTCGCCGTCCTCATCGTCCCAGCGGCTGTCCCGGTACTCCCGCATCTTATCCACCGCCTGCTGCGGCGTCATATGCAGCGCGCCCAGCAGCGCCGCCAGCAGCAGCACCACGAAGATGATGATGGACACCACCTTGCTCACCAGCGCCTCGCTGCCCAGCGCCAGACCGCCGGCCACCACGCCGCCGCAGTCCAGCGTCTGCCCGTCCTTCCACAGCAGGGACAGCAGCCCGCCGCCCAGCTCATAGGCGGCGCGGCAGAAGATCAGATGCCACAGCACACCCGCCAGCAGCGGCACCAGCAGCGTGCAGGCGGTGCGCAGGATCACCGGGCGGCCCTGATGCCGCAGCTGGATGACCGCCACGCCCAGCAGCGCCGGAGCGGCCAGGTAGTAGCCGCAGCCCAGCGTCCCCTTCAGCGCCCTGGCGATGAAGGTCAGCAGCAGTGCGTCCACGTTGAAATAGCTCACCAGCACGCACAGCGCCAGCAGCAGGCAGACGATGCCGCCGACCAGCCGCGCCATGCCGTTATAGGCGGGCGGCTCCGGCTTGGGCGGCGCTTTTTTCCCTTTCGTTGTTTTCTTCTGTGTCGATGCCATAGTTTTCCTCACTTTTCATCTCACTTGACGGCCTGCAGCACCAGTGTCAGGATACCCACTGCCCAGCAGTAATAGGCGAACGCGCCGAAGCGCCCCTTATCCGCCACATATTTCAGCAGCCGGATGCACAGATACCCCACCACGGCGGCGGTGACGACGCCCACCAGATACATAGGCACCTCCGCGCCGTTGATGCCGGCCTTCACCGCGTCGCCGATGGACAGGATGTTGGCGCCCAGCACGGCGGGGATGCTCAGCAGAAACGAAAACCGCACGGCGAACCGCCGCTCATAGCCCACAAAGCAGCCGGCGGTGATGGTCATGCCGGAGCGGGACACGCCGGGCAGCGTGGCCACCGCCTGTCCCACGCCCACCAGCAGGGCGTCCAGCCACGTGGCGCTGCGCTCGGTCTTGCGGCCCTTCCGCACCCGGTCGCACAGAAACAGCAGAAAGCCGGTGACGATCAGCGCCGCCCCCACGAATACCATATTGTCGCCCAGACCCTGCACCGCCTTGCGGATGGGCAGCACCGCGAACAGCGGCAGCGTACCCACGATGATCAGCAGGATCAGCCGCCGGGCCGGCGGCACCGGCGACGGCGTGGAGCGGTGGGCCAGATCGCCGATGCCCCGGAAAAACTCCACCACCATCTCACAGATATCCTTCCAATAGGCGGCGAACACCGCGATCAGTGTACCCAGATGGAGCAGCACGTCGAAGAACTCCGGCACGCTGCCGGCGCCCTCGATATGCAGCAGGTTCTGGGCGATGGCCAGATGGCCGGAGCTGGAGATGGGCAGGAACTCCGCCACACCCTGTACCAGTCCCAGCAGAAAGGCAGTCAAATATGTCATAGCAGTACCTCACGTCAGAATAGAATACAAATCGTCATATTTTGTCGAAATAATTCTTTTTGTTATCGCCTCGGTTTCCATAACAAGGATACTATACCACAAATACGGGAAAAATGCCACTGGAATTTGGCTGTTGGCGCGGGTGTGTGAAAGTTTCCGCCGGGGGCGTCCCGCGGCCGCCCGCCATTTGACGAAATCCACAAAAAGCAGGTAGTCATTTTCTACGGCTTGCCCGTTGTGGGACACCGGCTTTTATGTTATTCTGAATCCAACATAACGCAGGGGCCAGCCCCTCTGGTAACTATATGGTGTATTTCTCAGGGGGGAGGCCGCGCAGAGGGGTCTCCCCCTGCCTGCATACATTGGGAAAGGCGGTGAGTGAACTTGTACCGGGAAAAGATCGACACCCTGCAAGCGGCGGAGGAGCGTCTGCTGGCGCAGAAGACCGCCGCGCAGAATGCGGCGGCGGAGCAGGTGCGGCAGGCCGAAAAGGACGGCGCCGCGCTGATCGCCGCCGCGCAGGAGGCAGCACGGCGTGCCTCCGCAGAGGCGCTGCGTCAGGCGGAGGCGCAGGCCGACTCGGAGCGGCAGGCTATGCTGGCGCGCACCGAGACGGACTGCCAGGACCTCCGTGAAGCGGCGCTGGGCCGGATGGACGGCGCCGTGGCCTACCTGCTGGAAAAGGTGGTGAAGCGGTAGATGGCCATTGTGAAAATGAAGCGCCTGCAGGTGCTGGCGCTGGAGCGTGACCACGACGCCATACTCCGGCGGCTTCAGCACATGGGCTGTCTGGAGATCAGTGAGCCGGACACCGGGGCGCTGCCCGATACGCTGCGCCGGTGCGACACGGCAACGGCGGACTGTCTGGCGCGGCAGCGGCAGCTGCAAACGGCCATGGACACCCTGCGCCGCACGGCGACGCCGCCCAAGGCGGGTCTGCTGACGCCCCGCCCCCGCATCTCTGAGCGGGACTATCTGGATGAGGCGTCGCTGGCGGCGGAGCTGGAGACGGCACAGCGCATCAATGAACTGGCGGCGGATATCAACCGTCTGACCGCCAAGGAGACCCAGCTTCGCAGCGAGCAATCCGCCCTGCGTCCGTGGCGCAGTCTGGATGTGCCGCTGGAGCTGACGGAGACGCGGTGGTGCGATATCACCACCGGCACGCTGCCTCCCTTCGCCCACTGGGACGAGGTGCAGGGCGCACTGGCATCGCAGATCCCGGAGGCGGAGGCGTACCTGCTGTACGCCGACCGGGAGCAGCAGTGTATACTGCTGCTGACCCACAAGACCGTTACGGCAGCGGCGCTGGAGCTGCTGCGGAGCTTCGGCTTCGCCGGTGGACAGCTGAAGGGACGGCGCGGCACGCCGGAGGAGAACCTGACGGCGCTGGACGGCGCTCTGCGGCAGACCGCCGCAGAGAAGGAGGACGCCCGTCAGGCGCTGGCAGCGCTGGGCGATAAGCTGCCCGACCTCCAGCTGTGCAGCGACCGGCTGAACTCCCGTCTCATGCGGGAGGAGAACCGGAAGCGGCTGCTGACCGACGGCTGCATCGTGGCGTTTGACGGCTGGATACCGGCGGCCAAGCTGCCCCGGCTGGCATCGTGGCTGGACACGCTGGATTGTGCCTACGATGTCAGCGACCCCACGGCGGAGGAGATCCCCGACGTGCCGGTGCAGCTCCGCGGCAACGTGCTGACCCGCTCCATGAACTGCATCACGGAGCAGTACTCCATGCCCGCCTACGACGGCGTGGACCCCAATCCCATCATGGCGCCGTTTTTCATCTTCTTCTTCGGCATGATGATGGCGGACATGGGCTACGGATTGGCTATGATCGTCGGCTCGCTGCTGTTTTTGAAGAAGAAGCGGCCCGACAACAGGAGCTTCATGGAGATGATCTTCTGGTGCGGCATCATGACCTTTATCTTCGGTGCGCTGACCGGCGGCTTTCTGGGGGACTTCATTCCCCAGTTGTGTAAGCTCATCGACCCCGCCAGCACCGTTGCCCTGCCGTCGCTGTTCGACCCGCTGAACGACACCATGGCCATCATGGTGGGCTCGCTGGTGCTGGGCGCTATTCAGGTGTTCACCGGTATGGCCGTCAGCGTGGTGGAGAAGTGCCGGAACGGCCATTTCCCCGACGCGCTGTTCGATGAGATCACATGGTGGATCATTCTGGCCGGCGGGGCCATGGCGCTGCTGGATGTAGGCAGCGTCGGCGGCGTACCGGTGGTGCTGTGCATCGGCGGCGTGATGCTGCTGTACGGCGCGGGCCGGGGCAAAAAGGGCTTCGGCAAGGTCACCGGGGTGGTGGCCGCCGTGTACAACGGCGTCACCGGCTTTTTCAGCGACATTCTGTCCTATGTGCGTCTGATGGCGCTGATGCTGTCCGGCGCGGTGCTGGCGCAGGTGTTCAATATGCTGGGCGCCACCACCGGCAACATCGTGACGTTCATCATCATCTCGCTGGTGGGCAACACCCTGAATCTGGCGCTGAACCTGCTGGGCTGCTATGTCCACGATATGCGTTTGCAATTTCTGGAATTCTTCGGGCGTTTTTACAAGGACGGCGGCAAGGCCTTCCGTCCCCTGTGTATGCAATCCAACTATGTAGAGATCGTGAAGGAGGAACATGAGCAATGAGTATTCTTGAATCCATCGGCGGACTGGGTTTCGCCATTCTGGGCGCGGCGCTGACCGCCGGCCTGTGCTGCATCGGCTCTGCCAAGGGCACCGGTATGGTGGGTGAGGCCGCCGCCGGTCTGACCAGTGAGGATCCCGACAAGTCCACCAAGTGCCTGATCTTGCAGGTGCTCCCCGGCACCCAGGGTCTGTATGGCTTTGTGGCACTGTTCATCGTGCTGGGGCAGGTGGGTCTGCTCAGCGGCAGCACCGCGGCTATCACGCTGACGCAGGGCATGGCGTTCTTCGCCGCCTGTCTGCCCATCATGCTGGGCGGCTGGCTCAGCGCCATTTTCCAGGGCCGTGTGGCCGCCGCCTCCATCAACATCGTGGCCAAGCGCCCGGAGGCCGCCACCAAGGGCATCATCTACTGCGGCATCGTGGAGTTCTACGCCATTTTGTCGCTGGTGGCCACCATCATGATCTCCCTGAACATTCTGAAGTAAGGCGGGTGCCGCTATGAACGGACTGGAAAAGATCGTTGCCCGCATGGAGGCGGATACACAGGCGGCGTGCGACGCGCTGGCTGCCAGCGCCGCCGAAAATGCCGCCGCCATCCTCCGGGACTGTCAGGCACAGGCGGACGCGGCGGCTCAGGACAGTGCACAGCGTGCGGCGGCTCAGGCCGCCGAGCATCTGGAGCATCTCAACGGCAGCAGCCAGCTGGCCTGCCGCCAGCGTGTGCTGGCCGCCAAGCAGCAGCTCATCGACGAGGCCTTCGCCCGCACGGCGCAGGCGCTGACCGCGCTGCCGCAAGCGGCGTACATCGACCTGCTGGCGTCGCTGGCCGCCGAAAACGGCAGCGGCGACGAGGAGCTGCTGCTGTCCAAGACCGACCGGGACGCCGTGGGCGCGGCGGTGGTGGAGGCCGCCAACGCCAAAAAGCCCGGCGCCGCCTTCCGTCTGTCCGAGGAGACCCGTGACACCGGCGGCGGGCTGGTGCTGCGGCGGGGACGGGTGGAGCTGAATTGCAGCTTCACGGAAAAGCTTCGCCAGCTGCGGCAGGAGGAGTCCTCCGCCGTAGCACAGCTGTTATTTGACTGAAAGGGGGCGACCCTTTGACTAAGCGCAGAAAGGATACGGACTACCTGTTCCTCTCCGCCCGCATCCGGAGTCTGGAGCGAAACCTGCTGACTGCCCAGCGGCTGGAGCAGCTTTTGCAGGCGCCGTCGGCGGAGAGCTGCTCCCAACTGCTGTCCGACCTGGGGTATGACCCCATCCGGGACGAGGCCACCTTACAGGCGAGCCTGAAAAAGCAGCGGGAGGACGTATTCTCCGAGCTGGAACGGTTCATGCCGGAGAAGGAGCTGCTGGACGTGTTCCGCATCAAATACGACTACCACAACATCAAGGTGCTGCTGAAGGCGCCGGAGGGCGCGGAGCGCCTGCTGATGGACGCGGGCACCATCCCCGCCGGGGACTTGCAGCGGCAGTACGCCGACAGCGGCAGCTGGCAGTTCCTCCCCGGCGACATGGCTGCCGCCGCTGAAAAGGCCGCCCAGCTTCTGGCGGAGACGGGCAGCGCCCAGCGCAGCGACTGTGTGCTGGACCGCGCCTGCTTTGCACAGCTGGAAAAGCTGGCGGCAGACAGCCGCTGCGGCTACCTCCAGCGCTATGTCCGCGCCATGATCGACGCCGCCAACCTCCGCTCACTGGTACGGACGGAGCGGCTGCACATGGACCCCGGCTTTTT
The DNA here is from genome assembly GCA_934591815.1 of uncultured Oscillospiraceae bacterium. Classification (GTDB taxonomy): domain Bacteria; phylum Bacillota; class Clostridia; order Oscillospirales; family Oscillospiraceae; genus Vescimonas. The sequence goes on along the minus strand of CAKTPV010000017.1, from coordinate 7,983 downwards.
ACAGGAGGTGCTGTTTGAGGGCGGCAGCGTGCCGGTGGACACCCTCCGTGCCGGCGTTGGAAACGGCGTGGCCGCCCTGTTCCGCAGCACGGCGCTGCGGGAGGCGGCGGAGGAGGGCGAGGCAGCCGTCAAGGGCGGCAGCCTGACAGCCTTTGAAAAGGCCTGCGACAACGCGGTGCTGAAAACCGCCGCCGGCGCACGGCAGGTACCCTTCGGGGTGGAGGTGGCGCTGGGCTACCTCATCGCCAAGGAGGCGGAGTGGACGGCTGTGCGCATCGTCATGGCCGGGCGTCTGGCGGGTCTGAGCGCCGACGCCATACGGGAAAGGCTGCGTGATGCATATGTATAAGATCGCCGTACTGGGCGACCGCGACAGTGTGCTGGGCTTCCGGGCGCTGGGGCTGGACGTGTTCTTCGCCGACGATGCCGAGACGGGCCGCAAGACCCTGCACCGTCTGGCACAGGAGAGCTACGCCGTGGTCTATGTGACGGAGCAGCTGGCGCAGGATATGGCGGCGGAGATCGCCCGCTATCAGGATGACATGCTGCCCGCCGTCATCCTCATCCCCGGCAAGGGCGGCGCTCTGGGTCTGGCGGACCGGGCGCTGCACGCGGCGGTGGAACGCGCCGTGGGCGCGGATATTTCCTGAAAGGAGCAAGAGAATGGGTAAGATCATCAAAGTCTCCGGCCCGCTGGTGGTGGCCGACGGCATGGCGGACGCCAGCATGGCGGATGTGGTGCGCGTAGGCCCCCAGCATCTGATCGGAGAGATCCTGAATATGACCGGCGACCGGGCCTCCATTCAGGTATATGAGGAGACGTCCGGTCTCGGCCCCGGCGCGGAGGTGGAGACCACCGGCGCGCCCCTCAGCGTCGAGCTGGGGCCGGGCCTGATCGAAAATATCTACGACGGCATCCAGCGCCCGCTGGAGGAGATCGTCCGCCGGGTGGGCGCCAACATCACCCGCGGCATTCAGGTGCCGGCGCTGGATCGTGAGAGGCTGTGGGACTTTACGCCCACCGCCGCCGTGGGCGCTGCCGTCACCGGCGGCGACGTGCTGGGCACCGTGCCGGAGACGCCGTCTGTGCTGCACCGGATCATGGTGCCGGTGGGCGTCACCGGCACAGTGGAGTGGCTGGCGGAGGCCGGGTCGTACAACATTACCCAGCCCATCGCCCGCCTCCGCACGGCGGACGGCGCGGTGCGGGAGCTGACCATGGTGCAGAAGTGGCCCGTCCGCGTGGGCCGTCCCTATAAGAAGAAATTCCCGCCGGAGACACCGCTGCAAACGGGTCAGCGTGTCATCGACACCATGTTCCCCATCGCCAAGGGCGGCACCGCCGCCGTACCCGGCCCCTTCGGCTCCGGCAAGACCGTGGTGCAGCACCAGCTGGCCAAGTGGTCGGACGTGGATATCGTGGTCTACATCGGCTGCGGCGAGCGGGGCAATGAGATGACCGACGTGCTGCGGGAGTTCCCGGAGCTGACCGACCCCCGCACCGGTGAGAGCCTGATGAAGCGGACGGTGCTCATCGCCAACACCTCCGATATGCCGGTGGCCGCCCGGGAGGCGTCGGTCTACACCGGTATCACCATTGCCGAGTACTTCCGGGACATGGGCTACGATGTGGCGGTCATCGCCGACTCCACCTCCCGCTGGGCGGAGGCGCTGCGCGAGATGTCCGGCCGTCTGGAGGAGATGCCCGGTGAGGAGGGCTACCCCGCGTATCTGGCCTCCCGCCTGGCCCAGTTCTACGAGCGCGCCGGTATGGTGCAGTGCGTAGGCACGGATGAGCGTACCGGCTCCCTCACCGCGGTGGGCGCCGTGTCGCCTCCCGGCGGCGACCTCAGCGAGCCGGTGGCGCAGGCCACCATGCGCATCGTCAAGGTGTTCTGGTCGCTGGACGCGTCGCTGGCCTACCGCCGCCACTTCCCCGCCATCAACTGGCTGAACTCCTACTCCCTCTATCTGGACGCGGTGACGCCGTGGTACGACGAGCACATGGGCGCCGACTTCATCCGTAACCGCAACCGGGCCATGCATCTTTTGCAGGAGGAGAACGAGCTCAACGAGATCGTCCAGCTGGTGGGCAAGGACTCCCTGTCCCCCAAGGATCAGCTGACGCTGGAGATCGCCCGTATGCTGCGGGAGGATTTCCTCCAGCAGAACGCCTTTATGGACGTGGATGCCTACTCCAGCTTCGACCGGCAGATGCGCCTGCTGGCGCTGATCCTGCACTACGAGGATCTGTGCCGCGACGCCATCGACAAGGGCGCGGCGCTGCCGGCGCTGTACGCCATCCCCGCCCGGGAGCGTCTGGGCTGGGCCAAGTACGCCGCCGCGGAGGAATACGCCGCCAACTATGAGCAGGTATACGCCGAGATGGACAGCCAGATCGCCGATCTGGTCAAGAAAGCAGGTGAGGACGTATGATGAAGGAATACCGCACCATTCACGAGGTCTCCGGCCCCCTGATGGTGGTGGAGAACGTGGAGGGCGTCACCTATGACGAGCTGGCGGAGATCCAGCTCCACAACGGTGAGGTGCGCCGCTGCAAGGTGCTGGAGGTCAACGGTGACCGCGCCGTGGTGCAGCTGTTCGACTCCTCCGCCGGTATCAACCTGCGGGACGCCAAGATCCGTTTTCTGGGGCACCCGCTGCAGCTGGGCGTGTCCGCCGATATGCTGGGCCGCGTGTTCAACGGCATGGGCGAGCCCATCGACGGCGGCCCCGCGCTGCTGGCCGACAAGCACATGGACATCAACGGCCTGCCCATGAACCCCGCCGCCCGGGACTATCCCAATGAGTTTATCCAGACCGGCATCAGCACCATCGACGGCCTGAACACGCTGGTGCGCGGTCAGAAGCTGCCCATTTTCTCCGGCTCCGGTCTGCCTCACGCCAATCTGGCGGCGCAGATCGCCCGGCAGGCCAAGGTGTTGGACGACACCTCCAACTTCGCCGTGGTGTTCGCCGCCATCGGTATCACCTTCGAGGAGTCGGAGTTCTTCGTCCGGGAGTTCAAGCGTACCGGCGCCATCCAGCGCACGGTGCTGTTCACCAACCTTGCCAACGACCCCGCCGTGGAGCGCATCGCCACCCCCCGCATGGCGCTGACCGCCGCCGAGTATCTGGCGTTTGAGAAGGAAATGCACGTGCTGGTGATCCTGACGGACATCACCAACTACGCCGAGGCGCTGCGCGAGGTGTCCGCTGCCAAGAAGGAGGTCCCCGGCCGCCGCGGCTACCCCGGCTACCTCTACACCGACCTTGCCAGCCTGTACGAGCGGGCCGGGCGGAAGCTGGGCTGCAAGGGCTCCATCACCATGATCCCCATCCTGACCATGCCGGAGGACGACAAGACCCACCCCATCCCCGACCTGACCGGCTATATCACCGAGGGGCAGATCATCCTCAGCCGCGACCTGTACCGCAAGAATATCCTGCCGCCGGTGGACGTGCTGCCCAGCCTGTCCCGCCTGAAGGACAAGGGCGTGGGCGCAGGCAAGACCCGGGAGGATCACGCCCCCACCATGAACCAGCTGTTCGCCGCCTATGCCAGCGGCAAGGAGGCCAAGGAGCTGATGACCATTCTGGGCGAGGCCGCCCTCAGCCCCACAGACCTGCTGTACGCCAAGTTCGCCGACGAGTTTGAAAAGCGCTATGTCTCGCAGGGCTTCGACGAGAACCGCACCATTGAGGAGACGCTGGAGCTGGGCTGGGAGCTGCTGCGGATGCTGCCCAGAAGCGAGCTCAAGCGCATCAAGCCGGAGATGCTGGACAAATACCTGCCGGAAAAGGAGTGACCGCCTATGGCCGGAAAGACTGTCAATCCCACCCGCATGGAGCTGACGCGGCTGAAGGGCCGCCTCAAGACGGCCCGCCGTGGTCACAAGCTGCTGAAGGATAAGCGGGACGAGCTGATGAAGCAGTTTCTGGAGATCGTCCGCCGCAACCGGCAGCTCCGCGCCAAGGTGGAGCAGGGCCTGAAGGAGGCCAACGACGCCTTCACCGTGGCCGCCGCCGTCATGGGGCCGGAGATGCTGGAGCAGTCGCTGCTGCGGCCCCAGCGCTCCGTGTCGCTGGACGTGGACGCCCGGAACATCATGAGCGTCAACGTGCCGGTGTTCACGTTCCACACCGAGGGCGGCGAGGGTTCCCTCCTGCCCTACGGCTTCGCCCAGACCAGCGGTGAGCTGGATGCGGCGCTGGAGAAGATGCAGGCGGTGTTCGCCGATATGCTGGAGCTGGCGCAGGTGGAGAAATCCATGCAGCTGCTGGCACAGGACATCGAAAAGACCCGCCGCCGCGTCAACGCGCTGGAGTATGTGATGATCCCGGAGACGGAGAAGAACATCCGCTACATCACGATGAAGCTGGACGAGAACGAGCGCGGCAACACCACCCGGCTGATGAAGGTCAAGGATATGGTCTTGCAGGACGCCCATCATTATCAGCCATAAGTGCAAAAAAGAGAACCGCTATGCGGTTCTCTTTTTCTTATATGCGCCTATTCGCCGCCCCCAACTACCAGAATTTTTGGACGTAGCCCATATACCGGGTGCAGGCGCCGCGATCTCCCATTCCCCAGCGCAGCATGGAGCCGTCAAAGGGGTACACAGGCTTGCTCTGCCGGGTATAGTTGCCATAGCTGGTCAGCACCCACGCGTCGTCGCCGCAGAACGCATCGTACAGCATATACATCCGGACATCGCCTGCGCCGGACGGCCTCGACCACTGTGCATCGAAGGACGCCCGCCGGTCTGTACCGAAGAAGCCCGTGACCTGCCGGTCATCATACGCCAGGCCGTGCAGCGCCGCCGTCTGCGCCGTCCCCCGCCGGGTACACAGCACCCGTCCGCTGCAAAGGGTACCGGGCCGCCAGCTGTTCTCCATCTTCCACACCGGCCAGACGGTCATGCCCTCGGTATACCGGGAGCCGGGCTGGGTGTCGTAGTACAGGTGGTGGATCACGATATAATGCTTTTCGCCGTCTGCGCCCGCCAGCTCCACCGCCACGCTGGTCATGGTCTGCTCCAGCGTGTCAAAGGCCCGGTAGACGTAGGTATAGGAGCGGGTGCCGTCGTCGTGCTTGGTGGTGATGGTGCGGTAGTACCGCAGCACACGGAGCGGGTCCTCGCCCAAGTAGTGCTCCAGGACGATCTCCCGGTATTTTGTCTGGTTGTACAGCTTGTCCTCGTTGACAAACACCGCCTTCGCGCCGGACATCGCGGCCACCTCCTCGGCGGTCAGGTCGTCCAGCACACGCCGCGGCATACCCAGCGCCAGCAGCTCCGCCCGGATCGTCTCGTCCTGCGGCGCGTCGCCGCGGGGCTGCCAGTCCATGGGATACCGCTGCCCCAACAGCATGGCCAGTATCACCGCCGCCAGCGTCACGCCCAGATACCCCCACAGCACCGCCGCCATCGAAAGGCGCACCGGCGCGGCGTGGATGGCGTAGCCGGTGTCCGCCAGCGAGCGGGAGAGCTTCACCAGATTCCGCAGGATCACAAGGTACACCGCCAGCACCGGCAGCACCAGCAGCCAGCCCTCCAGACCGATCACGGCCAGCGCCATCAGCACCGCGTAAAAGACAGCCAGCACCCCGGCGGCAGGCGCGGACGGCTTCTCCGCACCGGCGGCGCGGGAGACGCCCACCATGCCACTCCATAGGGCGATCAGCGTTGCCTGCATCAGCGCCATATCCGCATAGGCAAACGCCGCCCCCCTCTCCACCGGCAGCGCCGCCAGCACCATGGCAGCGGCGCGCAGGACGGCGGCGGCGATGGACAAGCCATAGGCCCACCGCAGCGCCCGGTTCTCCCGCCGCAGGGTGCGGAAGCCCAGCACCAACAGAATGCAGCCCAGCGTGGGCAGGATGTAGTGCAGGTACAGGAGCTGCAGCGTCAGCGTTTTCAGGGCGATGCCCCACACTGTGCAGCTCATGGCGCTGCGCCACGGGCTGACATCCGCAGGCGGCGGCAGGGCGTCAGCGCCCTCTGTCAGCAGCGCGTCAAAGCGCAGGTCGTCACTCACAGAAGTCACCTCCCAACAGCTCCCGCAGCTTTTGCCGCAGGCGGTACAGCCGCCCCTCCACGCCTCGCTCCGTCAGTCCCAGCTCGGCGGCGATCTGGGCGGTGGACTGACAGTAGTAATATTTTCGGTAGAACAGCGTCTGTTCCCCGTCGGTCAGGCTCTTGACCGACTGCGCCAGCAACCGGGAGCGCTCCTGCCGCAGCAGGGCATCCTCGGCGCTGCCCGCGCCGTGGGGCATATCGTCTGTCAGCACCGTCTCCGTCCGCAGGCCGCGGGCGCGGTTGAGCGCACAGTTGCGTGCCAGCGCCGTCAGCCATCCACGCAGCGAGCCCTTCGCCCCGTCAAAGCTCCCCGCCGCCTGCCACAGCTTCACCGATACGTCGGCAAAGCACTCCTCCCTGTCCCGCATATCCGGCAGGATGGGTGCGATCACATAGCGCAGCAGGGCACCGTGACGGCGCAGCAGCGTCTGCAAGGCCGCTTCGTCGCCGGAGGCGATCCTGTCCATCAGGGATACATCGTCCACTGTCCCACCACCCTTCGTGTCTCTCTGCCCTATTATACACGGAAGCGGCGGAAAACCCACGGATTATTTCCCCTGCGGAGGGAAAATCTGTCGACCGCGTCGATTTGGGTCGCTGCCGAAATATTATGGCAAATGTTTTTTTAGAAAAGGTGTTGACACTTTGCAAGGAGTGTGGTATTCTAATTCATGCCGAATCCGCCGGTGTGGTGGAATGGTAGACACAGGAGACTTAAAATCTCCCGGCAGCAATGCCGTACCGGTTCGAGTCCGGTCACCGGCACCACCGGTACAACAATATATCGCGGAGTAGAGCAGCTGGTAGCTCGTCGGGCTCATAACCCGGAGGTCGCAGGTTCAAGTCCTGCCTCCGCAACCATAAAAACCACTGGTTTCGTAAGAAACTGGTGGTTTTTCTTTACTTTTCAGCCGGGATAATTTTGCGTCAGACTGCGGAGGGGACCGCAAGGGAACCATGGAAGCTGGGCGTTTGAGTCGCCTCACCCGGAACAAGAACCCCCTCTGAAATCGCTGATTTCAGAGGGGGGGTCTTGTTGTACAGCCGTAAGGCTCACGCCGTTTCATTCCGTATGCGCCGCAGATAACGATAGACCGTAGGTTCAGAGATGTGCAGCTCCTTGGCGACCTGACCGATAGAACCCTTGGTCTGGAACACGCCCTGTGCCTCCAGAGAGCGGAGTATATCCAGCTTGTCCGATGCGTGCATGGCAGTGGAGGGGATGCCATAGCCCAAGATAGTGGAATGGATCAGGTTGCTGGACAGCTCCGGAATGGAGTCGTCCAGATTCTCCGTATAAGCGGAGCGCTCCTCCTCTTGGGGCAGGGAAAAGTCACGGAGCAGGTTGGAAAGATGCTCCGAAAGTACCAGAATATCCTCCACATCGTGGTTCACGCAGATCAGCCCCACCAGCTGTCCCTTTTCCTTAATAAAAAAGGTAGAGGAGACAAATCGCTTTCCCCCGCGGGTACGGCCCTCGTAGTTCGCCACATAGTCGTGCTCCTTATAGGCTCCGGTACGCAGCAGCTCCTTGGCAAGCTCCGTCATAGGGTCGCCTATGCGGCGGCCGCTGAGATGCTCGTTGCAGGCGGCGATCACCGAGCGCTCCGGCGTGGAGACGTCGTGGAGGATGATCTCATAATTCTTTCCGCAGATCTTCCCCATGAATTCCACCAGAGGAATGTATCGCTCAAGGCAGGCATAGTTGCTCACTGTATCCCCACTTTCTCAGTAATAACGATTTATTTGACAAAAAATTGCCGTGTAATTCTATTATCAGTTAGTATATCGAAATTCTGCGGATAAATCAACACCCAATGCATCTGGGTTATTCCAAGTTTTGTGTGGGATTTTTTAATTTAAGCCCCATTTCGACCGAGCGATTCCTTCCAACTTTTCTGTG